>JBGVJZ010000035.1:0-83366 GCA_045129695.1 Lachnospiraceae bacterium
AAGATATGCATAACTTACAGTCAAAAGTATCGTTAACCATATTGATAAAACTGTTACAATAAAGGTTATAATTATTGTCGCGAGATCAGTCTCAAAATACACAAGTATATAATCAATCATCTCAGCCATATCACGTATCTCATTAAACTGCGACATAGCCAATGTAAAGTTCAAATATGCACATAACCCATACACGGAAGTTGCAACAACCGTTGTAATTATGAGTGAAACATATTTTGCTCCTACAATTTCAAAGGTTGTTACGGGTGCCATAAAGGACATATAGCTTGTTCTGGAATTAATCTCCCTGGCATAGGATATTACACCTATAACCATAATAAACAAAACTGCGCCCCACCCACACAATATAAACAAAATCAAGCTTATCGCAATGTTTGTCGTACTTTCCGCAACAATGCTTAAAGCAAGATAACTTGCAAGTGCAAGTATAACGCTCACAATTATTATATACAAAGGAAGATCCTTACGATACTCATATTTAATCAGCTTAAACATTTCTGTTACCTCCCTTATTATTTACATATAAATCATATGGATTACTGTATTTATCTGCATCCGGCATTTGGTAATCTGACTGAGAAGCCGACTGCGGTTCATTAACATTCTGCCATTCATACGTCGGCGGCATTCCGTTCATCTGCTCTCCATACATCGGCGGCATTCCGTTCATCTGTCCTCCATACATCGGTGGCATTCCGTTCATCTGCTGGCCATAAGGAATACCCCATCCGTATACTTCCTTATATAAATCCACTAAGGATTTTCCATTGGTCCTTCTAAGTTCGTTGGCATCTCCTGCGAGAACAAGCTTACCATTTTTCATAAAAAGAGCACCATTAACAATATGTTCAAGCTCATCCACTAAATGACTAGAAATGATAAATGTGCGTTTTCCATCTGCATTATCCATAATTGCACGGACAATAACCTCTCTTGCAAGTATATCTATGCCGTTAAGCGGTTCATCTAACATTGTTATCGCGGAATGTCTTGCAAGTGCAACTGCAACCTTCAATTTGGCAAGCATACCTGTGGACATATTCTTAACCTTGTCCGGAAAAGAAAGTCCCATTTTATTAAGTAAATCATAGAAATGTGTTTCATCAAAGTTTTTATAAAAATCCTTATAAAAGGAAACTATATCCCTAATCGTCATATAAGAATAAAAATAATTCTCTGTAGGCATATATGTGATATCAGCCTTATCTCTGGCGGTCATCAATTCGCCATTAATTGTTATTATGCCTTCTGTTGGTGAAATAAGTCCCATAATCATCTTCATAAGTGTTGTTTTACCGCTTCCGTTCGGTCCAAGCATGGCATATACCCCACCCTCTTCAAGGCGCATATTGACATGGTCCACTGCAACACAGGATGAATATCTTTTAACAACTTCATCGCATATCAGCATTTTCAAATCCTCCCTTAAACCCAATATTATTTTCATATGAATACTTTTTGGTATTTGTTGGAATTATAACACCAATAAGTTTTAGTGTAAAGTTGCAAATGAAGCGGGGATATTTTATAATCGAATAAGAGTTTGTTGAATTAACGTTACGATTAATAGCTTATAGGAGGTATTATATGACTAATTATATCCAAATAATAAACGAAGCAACCGATTATATCCGTGAACGCATTGGAACGCTTCCGGAAATTGCAATCATTCTGGGGTCAGGTCTTGGGGCACTTTCAACCCATGTTACTGACGCAACAATATTAAAATATGAAGAAATCCCTCATTTTAAGGCTTCAACTGTACCGGGACATGCAGGAGAATTAATAATCGGAAATATTGAAGACCGCAGAGTTCTTATAATGAACGGACGTTTTCACTACTATGAAGGTCACGATATGGAAATTGTTACCCTGCCTATAAGGGTGTTTTCAAGACTTGGCATTAAGAATCTTATTGTAACCAATGCTGCAGGTGGAATTGGTGATAAGCTTTCACCGGGAACGATTATGCTTATTCGTGACCATTTAAGCTTTATGTGTCCTTCTCCGCTTCGCGGGCCTAATCTTTCCGAATTCGGTACGCGTTTTCCCGATATGACACATATATATTCATCTGAATACATGGAACTTGCAAAAAGAATTGCAAACAGACTTGAAATTCCTATTGAGACAGGTGTGTACTGTTATTTTACCGGGCCACAGTACGAGACTCCATCAGAAATCAAGGCAGTCCGGCTTCTTGGTGCAGACGCAGCAGGTATGTCCACTGTTCCTGAAGCAATCATTGCCAGACATTGTGGTATGAATATTCTTGGAATTTCTCTTATTACCAACAAGGCAGCAGGACTTGGAAATAATGAATTATCCCATGAGGAGGTTGGTACAATTGCCAAAATTTCCGGAGAGAAAATGGTTGAATTGGTCAAGAACATTATTAAAGAATGGTAGAAAATAATTTGCGGTTCGACATTAGCCATGCATGGATTCGATGAATTGGCTGCCGGGATCACTCTCCCAACGGGTATCTCAATTACCTCCGGCATGGCTCATTGCACGCACATATCCCCCTTTTATTTCCCCAACTGTTCAATCAGATACCCTTCCCGTACGCTGGCATCAATCAGGCGTATTTTCTTAATTCCAAGGTATTTACATATCTCTTTAATTGCAATCATTCCCGGAACGATAGTATATACGCGCTCAGGAATTACATGGCAGAGAATATTGATGGCATCTATGTTCATTTCATATATTTCATCAATCATTTTTTGAATTTCACTTATCTTAACTAGCTCCATGATATTCTTTTCCTTGTCATATTTGCTGCTTTTCTCGCTGTTGCAAGGCATTTCATCATACAACTTATAGATTGCACGCATTGTTCCACCGAATACATATACCTCATCATATTTTAAATCCTTAAGATTTTCAAACTTTGCGAGACATTTCTTTACATATTCCTTTATGTTTCTGATTTCCTTTTCTGTTGGAATGAGACCCTTTACAAATTTATCATAGAGATACAGACTTCCGATTTCAAAAGAATGTCCTTCCTCCAATTTACGCTCTCCGAATTTAAAAATCTGACAACTGCCGCCGCCCATATCAAGTGCAACGCCCTCTATGTCTCCAACCTTATTTAAAATGCTTACACAGTCGTAATGAGTCTCCTCTTCCTCGGACAGAATCAGAGTGGTTATTCCTGTTTTAAGCTTTGTAAAGGTTATAATTTCTTCTTTGTTAATTACCTTTCTCATCGCCGAGGTTGCAAAACAGCTTATGTCAGTGCAATCGGCAATTCTGCATAATTTCTGAACATAATTAAGAAAATAACAGAATTTACTCAGACCCATTTCAGTCATTTTCTCTTTTTTAATTTCAGTAATCAGACCGGAAAATGTTTTTTCATCCAATATTTTTTTGTAGTGATTATCCTCGATTTCATACATTACTACTCTCATGGAATTCGATCCGATATCCACTATGGCTTTTTTATATTTATTACTCATTTTAACCTGCTTTCTTGATATCCGTTTTAAATATTATTTACTTTATCATATACTTCCGTATAGTCTTGCTTTTTTCATCCATAAGCATTACAGCAAACATTTCCTTAATCCTGTTTTAAATATCTGAATCAAGAATAGTTTTCTTCTATACAAGACAATCATATTCCATTAATGTAAAATTCCTTTTCCCAAGACTGTAAAAAATATGTAAAAAATCCTTATCTCAAAGCAGTTATTATACTACTTTAAGATAAGGATTATTTATTTCACCACATCTGCAAACTCCGCTCTCGATGCCCTGCACCAGTCCTGTGGAGCAACCGTAAGCTGAACTCCGATTTTGCCCCCGCTTACAACCATTTGTGCAAGCGGCACCGCTGAAGAATCAATTCTGGTCACATATTGTTTTTTCATTCCGACTGCTGTACAACCACCACGAATATAGCCTGTTACATTGGTAACATCTTTAAGAGGCAGAAGCTCGACTGACTTCTCTCCTACGGATTTCGCCGCCTTTTTAAAATCAATCTCTTTCTCAATAGGTATTACAAACACAAAATAATTCCCGGAATGTCCGACAGTCACAATGGTCTTGTACACAAGCTCGTGAGGTATGCCCAGTAAATCCGCTGTGTGTACGCCGTCAACAAATTCATCACATTCGTAAAAACGGGTTTCATAAGGAATTTTCTCCTTTTCAAGAATTCGCATTGCGTTGGTTTTAATTTCTTTATTCTTAGCCATAGTATCCTCTCTTTAATTTAAGGAAGTTAACGACACAGTCCTTCTTCCATTGATTTTAAAAATTTCTCATGCATATCAGGTCGCACTTTTTTGATGTTAACAGGCTTAAAGGTTTCTCTGTCAACAAAACAGTGTGAACTGTCTCCGGTAACCAGAACAGTTCCGTCAGACTTTTTAATAACGGTATATTCAATTTCTGCGACAATCCCATTATATTTCCTGATTCCTGTTCTTACTATAATCTCATCATCAAAAACAGCCGGAGTTTTATATTTACAACTTACGGAAACAACAGGAATCTGTATATCCTCATCCTCCATTGTCCTATATGACAAATCTGCTGAACGCAAAAACTCAATTCTTGCCTCCTCAAACCAGCGTATATAGTTGGAATGATGTACAATTCCCATCATATCCGTTTCATAATAAGCAACTCTTTTTTCATAATCGTATGTCATTTTTTTACCTCCATTGCTACTAAATTGCTCAATTATTATTTTGTGAGTACACGCATCCACAAAAATTCTGACGGTACAAATTATATTCCTTTGATAATTCAACTGACTGCTTATAGCCCTCTCTCTTCTTAAAATCTGACGGAAGATGCATTACCCCATATTCCTCACTAAGTTTTGTGCCAATTTCATTAATCTTCCCGGCATTTTTAAGAGGACTTATTGAAAGTGTTGTGGTAAAATAATCAAATCCCATACGAGAGGCATATATTGCAGCCTCCCTCAGACGCATTTCATAGCAAACCATACATCTGCTTCCACCTTCCGGTTCATTCTCCATGCCCTTAACCGCATCAAAAAACTCCTTCGGCTCATATCTGCCCTCAAGGAATTCAATCGGATTACGAACCGGAAGTTCACTAATCAGACGCTTTTGCTCATTTACACGCTTAACATATTCCTCCTGCGGAAATATATTGGGATTAAAATATAATAAAGTAATTTTAAAATATTCAGAAAGATATTTCAATACATAACTGCTGCAAGGTGCACAGCAGCTGTGAAGAAGAAGAGTCTTAACCTCTCCTTTTAGTGTTATATCCGATATTATTTTATCCAATTCCTTCTGATAATTAACTTTATTCATTTTTATTTTCCTTTTTGTTCATATTTTATTAAATATTTTAACATAGAAAATCAATAAATCAATATTATACTGAATTCATAAACAAAGAATAATTGTTATTCCTTTTTCTTTTTCATAAACCCGGTGGAGTAATTCACCGGGCCCTCCTTTTTCCCCTTTTTTAATAAATTAATAATTTTATCCACACTATTTGTAAAATTTTCATTATTGGGATATAATCAAAATATCAAATTAGTATTGGAGATTAGAAATGGATATTGAAAAAGTTTTACCACGTGATGAAATTGCTCTTGAGCATAAATGGGCTACCGAAGATATTTATCCGTCTGACGAAGCATTTATCGAAGAGCTTAACCGTTTTAGGGCAAATATCCCGGAAATTACCGGATTTGACGGCACTGCTACTGCAAGTGCCCAATTGCTCCTTAAGTATTATGAATTCTATGCAGGTAATATTCCTGTAATTGACAAATTAATACATTACTCCATGTTGAAATCTGACGAAGATACCTCCGTATCCAAATATCAGGATTTCAAGAATCAGGCAACCAGTGCATATATTGAGTATGAAAGTGCCAATTCTTTTTTCATTCCTCAGCTGCTTAATCTGTCTGAGGATACCCTGAACTCATATTATGAAGAGGAACCGGGACTTTTATTTTACCGTAATGACATAGATAAAAAACGCCGTCTCGCGGATCATATCCTGGATGAGCAGGGTGAAATGCTTCTCTCAATGGCGGGCGAACTTACAGTTGCACCCGACAATATTTATGGTCTGTTGTCCAATGCTGACTTAACATTTGAGCCGGTATTTTACGAGGGCAGGGAATACCCTGTTACACATAGCACCTTTGTTCCTCTCCTTGAGAATTCTAATGCCGATATACGAAGACTCGCTTTTAAGTCCATGTACAAGACCTATAACCAGTTCAGTAATACTTTCGCGTCACTGATTTCTTCCCAGATGAAGGCTCTGGCGTTCAATGCAAAAGCAAGAAAATACCATTCCACTCTTGAGGCCGCATTGGATATGACCGATGTTGATACAGCAGTATACCATAATCTCATTCAGACAGTACATGATAATATGGATTATATGTACCAATATGTTGACCTCAGAAAGAAAATAATGAATGTGGATGAACTCCATATTTATGATGTATACACTCCTTTGGTGCCAAATTCATCTGCCGGAATTCCATTTGAAACAGCGAAGGAAAATGTTATTAATGCACTTAAAGTGCTTGGTGATGAATATATTTCCGTTCTTAAATCCGGTTTTGAAAACAGATGGATTGATATTTACGAAAATACAGGCAAACGTTCCGGTGCTTACTCCTCCGGTTGTCTTATTCATCCATACGTACTTCTTAATCAGAAGGATACAATTGACAGTGAATTCACACTTGCACATGAGATGGGACATGCAATGCACTCCTATCTGTCAAATACCACACAGGCACCTATTTATGCTGACTATGTAATTTTTGTAGCAGAAGTAGCTTCTACATGTAATGAATCACTTCTGATGCAATATCTTCTTAATAACACCACTGATAAGAACGAACGAATTGCTCTTATCAACCATTTTCTCGACCAGTTTAAAGGAACTATATACAGGCAGACCATGTTTGCGGAATTTGAATTGAGGATGAATGAGCTTGTAGCACAGGGAGCATCTCTTACTGCTGACATTCTTAAGGATGAATATAAAAAACTTGTGCATCTGTATTTTGGTGATAATATTGTTCTGGATGATGAGATAGCTTTAGAGTGGGCAAGAATCCCGCATTTCTATTACAATTATTATGTTTACCAGTATGCAACAGGCTTCAGTGCTGCAATCGCACTTTCCAAACAAATTTTGGAAGAAGGCCAGCCTGCTGTTGAGCGTTACCTTAAGTTCTTAAGCTCCGGTAACACAGCCGACCCTGTTTCTCTTTTAAAAATAGCAGGTGTTGATATGGCAAGTCCTAAGCCGATTGAGGACGCCCTTAAGATTTTTGGCGATTTAATTAAAGAGATGGAGGAGCTTACCCGATAAATTACCAATAAACCCTTAAATTTAATTCCATTATAAAGTTCCCATAGAGCAGAAAAACACCCTGATGAACTGACTTTGAGTTATCTCAAACATCTGTCTGTCAGGGTGTTTTAAATATATTTAATTAATTACTCAACCTTAAATACTGAAATTGCATTCTCTAACTGGTCAGCAAGTTCGCTTAACTTATTAGCAGATGTTGCTAATTCAGTCATCATTGAAGCAAGTTCCTGAGCAGCAGCTGTTGTCTGCTCTGTGCTTGCTGCATTCTGCTCTGAGACTGCTGAGAGATCTTCGATAATCTCAACAAGCTTCTCACGCATTCCATTAAGCTCTGTACTCTTATCTCTGATTCCTGAAATACCTTCAAGTGAGTTGTTGACACTTTCTCTGACATTGCCAAAGATTGATTTGGTCTCACAAATTCTCTCTTCCTGTTCTGCAACGGCATCCTTAACTATCTTCATGTATTCAACTGTTTCATCTGACCTTGATGTAAGCTCTATGATGATTTCCTGAATCTTCTCTGCTGAACTGTTGGACTGCTCTGCAAGCTTCTGAATCTCAGATGCAACAACTGCAAATCCCCTTCCTGCCTCTCCTGCTCTGGCAGCCTCAATTGAAGCATTAAGAGACAAAAGATTAGTCTGGTTAGCGATAGATGTAATAAGCTCTACTGCCTGTGTAATCTCTCTTGCTGAAGCATTGGTTGCCTCTGTCTGCTTGGCAATCTCTTCTACTGCCTCACTGGTCTTGTTCGTGGTTGCATCAAGCATCGCAAGAACACCCTGCGCGTCACTCTCAGCCTGACCCATTCTGTTAGCGGTTTTGGTAAGAAGCTCAACATCTGTAACAATGTTCTGAATGAGCTTACCAACATTATCAATGTGCTCTGCAGCAATCTGTGTCTCATCTGCCTGTGAAGAAGCACCTGTTGCAATCTCTTCAACTGCATGACTTACATCATCAACTGTTCTGCTGGACTGTGCTGACATAACGTCAACCTCTTCTGCTGAAATCTTAACAATGTTAACTGTCTCATCAATCTTGCCAATAACAGATTTAAATGAATCCCTAAGTGTAACTGTACTTCTGGCTATACCGCCAACCTCATCGTTTCTCTTAAGTACTTTATCATTAACATTAACTGTTAAATCACCTGTTGCAATCTGTTCGATATCCTTATTAACCAATTTAAGGGATTTGCCAATCTTATTAGTAACCAATGGAATAAATGCAAGTCCTAAAACAAGAGTTATAACATATGCGATTGAAACTGTAACAACCTTAGCCTTGGTATCATCAAGCACGCCTTCTTTGCTGATTGCACAGAAAATCATACCTACATGGCTTCCGTCACTATTAGTCAAAGGTGCATAATATACATAGCAGTCCACATCATGAACCTCATGAGAACCGGTGTATACGTTGCCATCAATTACATAGTCATAAATCTCTTCATCTGCTGAGTTCTTGAACTCTCTCTTACCATCCTCATCCTTAACAGAGCTTATCATGCTTAAATTACCGTAATAGAATGTGGTATAAATGCCTGTCTCTTCCAAGATGGCATCGAGCACGGTGTAGTTAAGCGAAATTGATGTATCACCCTTATTAAACGCACCCGAATTGGTAAGTCTGTAATCTCCCGGATAGCTGTTATCATAGCTGGCCAGAATAGATGTTGCAGCTGTGTTTAATGTATTCTGTCTTTCTTCATTAACAGTCTTCTGAATCACAAAAATTGAAGCTAAAAGTGCAACAACATAAAATAATGCAAGTGGTACAATGGAAACCAGAATAAATTTGGCTATAATTGAGGTTTTGCTTCCCCTGTTCTTAACATCTTTAGTCTGGCTGACTATCTTAGGTTCCTTAACTTTTTTGTCTTTCTTACTCATATTTACACGTCCTTTTTTTAATATCATGTGTTTATTCTACTATAGAAAAGTTTTTTTTTCAACAATATTTACAAATATAAGCTTCTTTTTAAGCAAATTTTGTGTATTTTTATTTTTCTTTTCCAAGTCTTATTCTGAATAGTTTCCTTTTTAACATATTCCAGTTAAATGGAATTATCGGGTATATATAGCTCTTGCCGGATATCGTTTTATTAAAGCAGATTGTAAGTGTCATAATTACCAGGCCGCCTATAAATCCCCACAGACCCAGGAACCAGGTTGCAACAAGCAGCAAAATTCTATAAAACTTAATTGCATAACCGATTTCATAGCTGGTCTGCGTATATGAACCTACGGTAACGAATGCCATGTACAACATAGTTTCCGAATCGAACCAGCCTGAGCTTACTGCATATTCACCCACCACAATACCTGCAATTACACTTAGAGGCGTGCTTAGTAAGGTAGGAGTATTAACTGCCGCAAGGCGCAGTCCGTCAATAGCAAATTCCAGAATTAACAGTTGCAGAATAACCGGTATTGTAGAACCTCCCTCTTCTATCAGAATGAATTTCAGACTTTCAGGCAACCAGTCCGGATTATGCAGAAAAAGAATCCACAATGGTGTCATTATAAGAGCTGCGATTGTCATTATATAGCGTGACCATTTTATATAAGTACCTGTTACAGGAGGGAAATAAAAATCATCAGCTTCCTCCATCACATCAAAAATTGATGTGGGTACAATAAGAACTGCCGGTGAATTATCCACCAGAATTACTATATTTCCATCAAAAATAGCTGCTGCTGCCGTATCCGGTCGCTCAGAATACTTAAATTTGGGAAACGGGTTAATATAAGGCCCCTTAAGAAGCACCTCCGCCAGACTCTCAATATTCATTGTGGCAGCTTCGACTGTTGATTTCCTAAGTCTGTCAGTCAGGGTATTTAACAGTTTCTCGTCAGCCTTACCCTGAATATAAGCAAATACTACATCAGTCTGGGACATTGTTCCCACCTTACAGGCCTGCACGCAGAAATCAGGAGTTCTGATCCGTCGTCTTATTAAAGCTACATTTGACACAATAGTTTCAACAAAACCGTCTCTTGAACCACGCAGCACACGATTTTTCCAAGGCTCCGAAACACTTCTCGCCGGATAAGTCCTGCAATCTATCATAAAAGCACAGGAATATCCCTCTATAAACAGACAGCTCATACCCTTCAGCATATCATTTGCAGCATTCTCATAGTTTGTATTAATACTTGCCTCAGTGTACGGAATGAGCCTTATAAATTCCTCATTAGTTTTTGGCATATTATCTTTTTGTAAAGCAGAAAAAGACTCCAGCAGTTTCTCCATGATTTCATCCTTTACGAATCCATCAATCATGAACAGTTCTGCGAGTCTTTCTCCAATAATCATATGTTTCTGAATTATGTCAAAATTACGTTCAGGTCCAACAATTGCGGAAAATGTTTTAACACTTTCTTCTATATTATTGCTAACTAATGTCATATCTTCTCTCCCGGGATAAAACTATTACAGAATCACTGTAAAAATATTTTCCCCGAAATCAGTAAGATTATTCCATTATCTGTCTTCAAAAGAGATTTTTACCTTAAGTCCCATGCTGTATGCAATTCTTACAATCATGTCAAGAGTAGGATTGTAGTTACCACTCTCCATACGGCTGATATTTGGTCTTAAAATACCTGTAATCATGGAAATATCATTCTGAGTCATACCCTTTTCTTTTCTGATTGCAACGAGCTGGCTCATAGTATTGTCTCTTAGCTCCTTCTGTAATGCAACCAATTCAGGTTCATTCTTAGCACCTTTCATAATCATATCTTCACTTACTGTTGTTTTCTTCATATCTAACCTCCATAGTGTTATAGATTCAACATTTTTTATTTCTTACTTTCGTTGTACATTGTATCATTTTTCAAAAGAAATTCAATACCTTTTTTTTTATTATCGTATTTTGTCGAATAATCAAATTTACTTTTTTAATTTATCCTTATTTATTAAATTTTATACATAGAAAAAAACGATTAATCCTTTTGAAAGATTAACCGCCTTTTCCTTTAAATATTTATCTGTTTCTGATTGCATCAATCGGTCTCTTAGACGCTATCTTCTTAACAGGAATAAAGCTTGCAAGAGCTGCAATTCCTATACTTACAACAAATAAGAGCACTACCTGTCTGATTCCAAAATGCAATATCGTAATTAATATTCCGGCACTTTTTCGTAAAAATGTGTTAATAACAAATGTAACTACACCTACACCGACTGACGATATCAAAAAGTTGGTCACTGCAATAATCAGACTTTCTGAGAAGAAAATTCCGAATACATCATTACTTCTTGAACCGATTGCCCTGAGTATTCCGATTTCCTGCTTTTTATACGAAATACTGGTTCCAATGAAGTTGGCTAACATTAATGCTGCAAATATTGCAAATCCGATTCCGATGAACAGGAATACCTTGGAAACTATTTTTAGCACACTGTTAATTGTATCAAGCTCATATGTTACAGCGTTCTCCATTTCAAAACGAATATTAGTGTCAGTTCTGTTACAATATTCTACAAGCTTTGTTATCTCTGCCTTTGTATCAGGCATTGCTGCGATTACATGGTCGTATTCGCCTGTCTCAACACCTGACATAAGTGTTTTAAACAAGTTATCATTTGAAACAACTGTATAATACCAGTCCTCATTTTTTTCAGTATCTGTATTAATTACACCCACAATCTTATAACCGGTTTCATTTATCTCGCCGTCACTGCCATAAGCATATAACTCCAGTTTTGCATCTTTTATCTGTTTATAATCAATGTTGTCAACCTCTTCCCCATACATCATATCACCATCTTTTTCCCATATATTCAGGCCGTCTGAAGCAACTATGATTTCGTTATCTGCAAGAGTTTTCTTCTCACCATCAATCCATGTAATATCAACATCACTTTCAAGTACTTCATCAAATTTGGCAATATTATTAAATTCAACTGATAATGTATCTCCATCAAACCACGCATATTCAACTCCGTATGAATAGATAGGAGGCATTTCGTCAATAAGTCTGTCAACAAAGCCCGTTCCAACCATTGCAACGCCTGCCATGCTATAACGGGTAATACACTCCATCTCATTATATAATACATAGTTTGCCAGATTCTCAGCCGATGACAAAAGCGTATCATCTTCAATAAGTACCTTATAGCGTTCCAAATCAACATTAGTATCAATAATACCGGTTATAGTATATTCTATACCATCAAGATTAAGAGTTTTACCAATTAAGTCCTCATATTCATTAATCTCTTTGTATAGACCGTCTTCACTGTCAGCCTTGCAGTATCCGCCTATTACAAATGTCTGATAGATATATTCACTGATTGCAATTTCATTCCTGCTGCCATCCGGAAGCTTACCCGCAAGGAGTTCAAATGACATGGCATCAAGAGATTCCTCTGTAATCTCAGCAAAACCATAGAATGACCATGAATAAATATCCATATTGGATTTAGTATATTCTGCTTCACTGTTGATATGGCTGCTAAAGCTCATACTGCCGGTTCTTGGCACACATACACCGGTAAAATCAAGCCCTGTTTCTTTGTTAATTGTTTCGAGCTCCGTCTTGCTTATTGTTGTATTCCAGCTGCTCCAGTACTCCTCAATACCATAAGTATATTTAATTGATTTTGATAAAGCCGCATAGTTAACATCTGAATCCATAAGTGAATTGGTGCAGGTTCTTACATGGTCGTAGGAACCAAAGGTATCTGCCAATCCAAACAGAATAAATGCAACACATGAAAGAATAATTGTAAATACAAGTTTTACCTTCTTATATTTTAAGCCGCTGGCACCGATTTTAAATGCACTCTTAAATGGCAGCTTGGATTTAATTAATTTAAATTTGCTTCCGTCCTGTTCGGTTATTTTACTCTGATCAGTATTAACAAACTTTTTTGATGATTTATTTTTGCTGTTAATGTTGATACTTACAGTTCCATCATTAACTCTCTCAATATATTCATTAATTGCAATTCTGTCCGCTTCAGTAAGATGATAACCCTGTGATATTTCAACTATACTTCCGTTAAAACTAATCCCCCTGTTCTCTTCCTCAACCTCTGCTGTATCTGAACCGGCAACCTCCACATCACTGATTACACAACCATCTGAAAGCTCTATAATTCTGTCCGCATATTGCTCAGAGAAATCTCTGTCATGAGATACAATAATAACAAGCTTATCCTTGGAAAGCTTCTTTAATGTATCAAATACCTGCTTACCTGTATTAGAATCAAGTGCGCCTGTAGGCTCATCCGCCATAATAATCTCAGGATTCTTAACTAATGCTCTTGCAATTGCAACCCTCTGCTTCTGACCACCTGATAATTCATTAGGTTTACGATTTCCATATCCCTCAAGATCAACCTCTTTAAGAATATTATTGATTTCATCATCAGTAGCTTTTCTTCCCTGTAACTCAATTGCCAAAGCAATATTTGCTCCTACTGAGAATTCATCAAGAATGTTATATTCCTGAAAAATAAAACCAACATAAGTGTTACGATATGAATCAAAATACTGCTGTTTAAAATCCTTTGATGAAACTCCCTTAATTATGATTTCGCCCTCATCATATTTATCAAGTCCGCCAAGAAGATTAAGTAATGTAGACTTACCGCTTCCTGATTTACCAAGAAGAAATATCATTCCTTTTTCCGGGAACTTCAATGAAACATTGTTCAATGCCTTAACCGGAACGCCTCTTTTAGGTTTATAAATTTTACCCAGGTTTCTTGTCTCTAACATAAAACTCTCCTATCATTCATTAAGTATTAATATATCAGGCAGTATGCTATAAAAGCACAACAACCGTACTATCTCAATTAGTACAGTTGTTATGCTACCATTAGTTTTTTATGTTGTCAATATCTTTTTATTATATTTTTCCAATTTTCTTAATTTTGCATTGTGCAACTAAAGGCATAAAAATATTCCCCTCAAGCGGACAACTCAATTGGATACCCATCGGTAAATAGGATTCTAATGTACCATTAGGCAGGCAACTACGTGCGAACGTCCCCTATAGGAGAATATTTTATGGGCACCGGCCCTGCAATATTTAATTCCTGCTGACAGACACGCGGTTTACTTATCCAAATAAATTATCATTCCCGGTCCCAGCTTGTCTGTCGGTCTTGCAACAAAACCATGTGCCTCATAAAAAGATTCTCTGCCCTTGGCACACATAAGACACAGCATCATTCTGCTTCCTTGTTCAGTGATGTCTTCAACAAATAGTTTGAGCCTTGTAAGTATGGCACTTCCAATATGTTGTCCCTGTGCATCCGGTATAACTACCAAATCCTGTATATAGGATATTACCGCACCATCACCTACCACTCTTCCCATTCCTACAGGTCTGCCATTCAGATATGCACACACATTAAACAGACAATTCTTCAGTGCATATTCAGCCTGCCGGTCCGTAAGCTCTACCCAGCCAACCTGTTTGCGAAGGAATAGATATGTATCAACATCCAGTTCATTCTCTCTTAAGTCTAACATTGTATTCAGTCTCTTTCCATATTACTGTAATGTAACGTTATTTTCATCAGCTGCCAATGCTCTGTCCTGTGCAGCGAACGAATGCTTAACTACAGACGAAACTACAGTAATTACAATACCAAGCAATAAATGAATTACTCCGATTACCAATAAAAGTTCAATTAAAGCATTAAACATTTCCGGTCTGATAAACTCTGAAGCATTCTCAGCAATTGCAGCACTTAAAAGCTTAACACCAAGAGCTGTAACCAATACACCGGCACCAACAACTATTGCAGGAATACCTATATAAGGACCGGCATACCATAGCTGACGCTTATTAAGGAAAAATAAACCAACAAACAAAACCACAACTACAACATATCCTACAATAAGCAATGTTGTAGAAAAAAATGTTTTCATAACCTTCACTATATCCATAAGAGGATTTTCCTCTGTTTCATAAATTGTACTAGTAATTGTCTGTGTAGTAAAAATTTCCTCAATTCTGCTTTCTTCAAGCTCTGTCTCAAGCTGTTTCTTGTCTTCCTCAGTGATTTCAATATCAAAAGTGTCCTCAACAAGCTGTTCATTATCCTCTACAAACTGCATAATCTCTTCATTAGTAAGAATTGCTGTCTCTTCGTTATTCATAATTGCATCAATTGCAAGACTCATTTTCTCTCCAAGCAAATCACTGACACCTGACTCCTCAAAAAAAGTCTCTACATCCTCTATTGCAATATCTGCTTCCGGATTACTCTCCTGAATCTCACCTACTACCGCATCCGATATACTGTCGTATGTTCTTCCATTAACCTCAACCGGAATCTCAATCTCCTCAAATCTCACATTACTAATTGTCTCCGCAATAAATTTTGAAGTAAAAATACGATTCACAACCAAAATAAATGTCTCAGAAAACAAAATCATTGTAATTATGATTGCAATAATAACACTTCCGGCTATTGCCCCACCATGCACTCTCTTATTCTTCATTACATAATCCTCCTAAAAATATTTATCCATATTTTAGAAAATTATATCCCAGTCATACAAAAACTTCAAGCCTAAAGTGAAACCTCGCTTCTGTCCGGCAACATTCCGATTGAAATATTGAGATTACCATTTCTGCATCTAATGGAATCAATAAACTGTTTTTCATCAACTCCATCCTTAAGAACAATATAGTATGAAAGTTCATAAAGTGTTCCCATATTAGTTGTTTTAACATGCTTCATTGTATGTTCTTTAGTATATTCTTTAAATAAGTCATCAAAAAGTCCACTGTAATTCAAATCCTCAGGAATTGTAATCTTAAGAATTTTCTCATGGCTCTTTTTCTCGCCGAATTTGCTTTTGCATATAATAATAAGACATGTGCAGATAACTACTTCCGCTATTGGGGCAAAAAATACAAAGCCAAGTCCGCAGGCAAGTCCGATTGCCATTGCAAAAAATACAAATGCTATTTCTTTTGCAGTTCCCTGTGCACTACGGAAACGCACAAGTGCAAATGCTCCTGCAAGTGAAAGTGCCCTTGCAACGCTGCTGCCTACAAGCATTATTATGAGTGACACTATTGCCGGTAAAATCGCAACCGTTACAATATATTCCTTGGAATATGTAGAATTTTTCTGGGTAAAGGCATAGCATGCAGCTATAAAAATCCCCAAAATGAACCCTTCTATTATTATTATGACTGCCGGGAGGGCTGATATTGTTGTTTCTGTTGTTGTGAGTATTGATTTAAACATATTACCTTTTCTCCTTTTTTTTGCATTTTATTAATATAAGCTGTGTACTCTGTTCCGTATTTGGAAAATGAGGTTTTGTATACTTTACAGTCGGACAGAAGCTTTGCCAGCCACAGCGGTGCTGACTGTGAAATCTTGATTTCCATAAGCCAGTAACCTTTTTCGAGAATCATATCGCCATAGGTCCCCTTTTGTAAATCAAGGTCTACCCTCCGTCCTCTAATATTAGTATCAAAAGTTATTCTCAATTCTCTGTCGTCCTTACCGAAATACGCCCGTCTGTCATACGATATATATACTTTTGGAACAAGGGCGTATCTGTTCTTCATATAATCTATTTCCCTGAATATCTGTGAATTGCAGTCAATGCTGTCAGGAGGAATATTTCTGTCAAGATAATCCACAGCCTCCTTAAGCGGTAGAGTTATTCTTCTCTTATTAACATTTCCTTTGAACTTTTTCTTGATTTCGATGAATGACTCAGAATAATCATCAGGAATACCATATGACCGCAGCCTCAGTTTCTCCTTATAAACAGGCTTTTCAATTGATTTCCTGATTAGGCTGTCATCCGGCGAATCATAATATATATTGCATATGCTGTAAAAACCTCCGTCTTTACTATGTTCGTCAGGAACCATATATTCATCCAGATATTTAATAATTTCATGATACTGACTGTTATTTAGTTTAAATTTATTTTCGTATCGGTTAAAAACAGTGATATTCATTAACGGTTCCTCCTTTATATATATATTAGTTTTTTTATGTGACAGTTTTTTGACACATTTGTTAAGGTTTCTTCCTATTTATATGGTACTTTCGGGAAGCATACAGCTGTGACATTTCAACACAAGATATTGTGTTTTTATTGTTTTTTTTAAAAAAACTTCACAATATTTAGTGGACATATATATATATTGGTGCTATAATCACTCTCGTAGGTTAATTGACCGTATTTTTATGGAGGATGAAATATATGAAAGTTATCAAAAGAGATGGCCGTGAAGTTACCTATGATCGTAACAAAATCATCATTGCAATTCATAAGGCCAATGATGAAGTGCCATTGGGGGAAAGAATCTCTGACGAGAAGATTCATGGAATTGTAAGTTCAATTGAAAAGCTTGGTTCCAATACTCTTCAGGTTGAAGAGATACAGGATATTATTGAACAGAAATTAATGGCGGAGCGTAAGTTTGTGCTTGCAAAGACATATATTATTTACCGCTATCAGCGTGAAATGGTTCGTAAATCCAATACTACTGACGAATCAATTCTCGGACTTATCCAGCAGACCAATAAGGATGCCATGGAGGAGAATTCCAATAAGAATGCCGCTGTTGCTTCAACACAACGTGACCTTATTGCAGGTGAAGTATCCAAGGACCTAACCAAGAGACTTCTCCTTCCTGAGAAGATTTCCAAAGCACATGAGGAAGGTGTTCTTCACTTTCATGATGCAGATTATTTTGTACAATCAATTTTCAACTGCTGTCTTATTAATATAAGTGACATGCTTGATAACGGAACAGTTATGAACGGTAAGATGATTGAAAGTCCTAAAAGCTTCCAGGTTGCATGTACAGTTATGACACAGATTATCGCTGCTGTTGCAAGCAGCCAGTATGGCGGACAATCCGTTGACATCAGACATCTTGGTAAATATCTCCGTAAGACCAAGGAGAAATTTTTAAAACACTATACCGAAACTTTTTCTGCTCATCTTACTCCTGAAGAGATTGAAAGAATCGCCACAGACAGAATGAAAGACGAATTAAAAGCCGGTGTACAGACAATCCAGTATCAGATTAATACATTAATGACTACTAATGGTCAGTCTCCTTTTGTTACATTATTTTTGAACCTCAGGGAGGACGACCCTTATATAGAAGAAAATGCACTTATTATCGAAGAGATTTTAAAACAGCGTCTTCAGGGAATCAAAAATAAATCAGGCGTTTTTGTTACTCCTGCTTTTCCTAAGCTTATCTATGTTCTTGATGAACATAACTGTTTAAACGGGGGCAAATACGACTATTTAACAAGACTCGCTGTTGAATGCTCTTCCAAGAGAATGTATCCTGACTATATCTCCGCTAAGAAAATGCGTGAGAATTATGAAGGTGAGGTTTTCAGCTGCATGGGCTGTCGTTCTTTCTTAAGTCCCTGGAAGGATGAGAATGGTAATTACAAATGGGAAGGTCGATTTAATCAGGGTGTTGTCAGCCTTAACCTTCCGCAGATTGGTATTCTTGCTCAGGGTAATGAGGAGTATTTCTGGGAGTTGATGGAAGAAAGGCTCTCCCTCTGTTTTGAAGCTTTGATGTGCAGACACAAAGCACTTGAAGGAACTCTTTCAGATGTCAGCCCAATCCATTGGCAGTATGGTGCCATTGCAAGACTTGAACCGGGGCAGACCATTGACGCCCTCCTTCATGGCGGATATTCAACAATTTCACTTGGTTATATCGGTTTATATGAGGTTACCAAGTTAATGACAGGTGTAAGCCATACCGACCCTGAAGGAACAGAATTTGCGCTTAAGGTAATGAGACGACTCCGTGAAGCCTGTGATACATGGAAACGCAACACCGGAATCGGTTTTGGTCTTTACGGAACTCCTGCTGAATCACTCTGCTATCGCTTTGCAGAAATTGATAAAAAGAAATTCGGTGATATTCCTGACATTACTGACAAAGGATACTACACCAACTCATACCATGTTGATGTTCGTGAGAAAATTGACGCTTTCAATAAATTTACTTTTGAGAGCCAGTTCCAGGAAATTTCTTCAGGTGGTGCAATCTCATACGTTGAGATTCCAAATTTAAGACATAATCTTCCTGCTCTTGAAGAGTTAGTAAAATATATTTACAATAATATTCAGTACGCTGAATTTAATACCAAATCCGACTACTGTCAGGTATGCGGTTATGACGGTGAAATAATTATTAACGATAAACTTGAATGGGAATGTCCGCAGTGCCACAATAAGGATCACAATAAAATGAATGTTACCAGAAGAACCTGTGGCTATCTCGGTGAGAACTTCTGGAATGTCGGTAAAACCAAGGAGATTAACTCAAGAGTTTTACATGTATAATGTTTAAATCCGTATTAATCAGTGGAAGGACTTTCACAGGTCCTTCCACTTTTAACAGTAATAATCAAAGAGGATAATTATAATGAATTATGCAGATATAAAACAATGTGATGCGGCTAATGGTCCGGGAATAAGAATTTCACTTTTTGTAAGCGGCTGCACACACAGATGCAAAGGATGTTTTAATGAGGTTGCATGGGATTTTAATTACGGAAAGCCTTTTACTGACAATGAAATCAACACAATAATTGAATACCTTAAACCTTCATATATTTCAGGGCTTACAATTCTCGGAGGTGAACCAATGGAACCTGTCAATCAGGCCGGTATCCTTCCGCTTCTTCGAAAGGTACGAAAGGTTTACGGAAACACAAAAAGTATCTGGGTTTTCTCAGGCTATCTTTTTGACAAAGATATTATGGGACGTATGATGAATTCAGTTCCCGAAACAAGAGAAATTCTTTCATATGTTGATGTTATGATGGACGGTCCATATATAGAAGAACTCAAGGATTTAGGTGCTTATTTCAGAGGCTCCAGTAACCAGCGTGCAATACTTGTACAGGAAACTCTTCATAACAACGACGAACTTGTCTTCTGGGAGCCTGACAAGCCTAAATACGTATTTTCAAATACCTAAACAAAGGAGAATGTTATGAATATAAAAGTTAAGAAATTAAACTCTTCTGCCACGCTTCCAACCTATGGCTCAGAATATGCCGCAGGTGCTGATTTATATGCCTGTATGGAAGAAAAAGTTACAATTAATCCGGGTGAGACTGTCATGATTCATACAGGGCTTGCAATGGAAATTCCTGCCGGATATGCGGGTCTTATCTATCCAAGAAGCGGTATGGCAAGTAAAAGAGGTCTTGCTCCTGCAAATAAGGTTGGTGTTGTTGACCCTGATTACCGTGGAGAATTCATGGTAGCGCTCCATAACCACTCTCTCACTCCCCAGACCGTTGAACCTGCTGAGAGAATTGCACAATTGGTAATTACTCCGTTTCTTACTGCTGAATTTGAGGAAGCTGACGAATTAAGCGATACAGTCAGAGGCGAAGGCGGCTTTGGAAGTACCGGTTTTAAATAAAAATAACTTTTAGGGGGATTGCCAATGAAGTGCAATCCCCCTTTTAGAAATTTTCATTCCATTTTACTCATTTTACGAACATCTTCCTTCGTTACAGTCTCATTACTGTATCTGGCTCTTTCATACATATCCACAAAATCAGTGCTGACATTGTTACCATCAGCAATTGTTTTTTCACGTTGTTCATAAGGAGTTCTGTTAATAAAATCGTCCCTTCGTCCGGATTTTGTGCCTCTGATTCTTTTCTTATAAATACGTCTCAGAGCCTTTCTGTTGTTATAGCTCTTATCCAAATCCTTAGGTCTGATTTTTCTCTTCTTCTCAGAGACTTCTTTCTTAATTGAAACCTCCTCATCCATATAGCCGGTATGCTGAAGCCTAAGATAATACTTATATATTTTCTTAATAAGAAGATAAAGACCAAAACCAAGTACTGAAACCACAACAATTATTGCAATAGCAGTAAAAATGTATCTCTCCAGACTTCTATCAGAATCATCCTGCCAGTACTCATTTTCTCCGCCTATTGACGGATCCGGAGGCTCTATTACCGCTTCATTCTTAGAAGAATTAAGCGTAATTCTTCTTAAAAAAGACATCATATTGCTGAATTTATTTCTGAGCCATCCACTAAATACTGCCGCCGAAGGTATTTTACCCAAAAGAGCAATCAGTCCGCAGCCGACTGCCATAAAAAGAGCAGTAAGCACTGTCACAAGATTTGCCATACATTTGGTTTTCTTAATATCAACTATGGATGTATCACATAAATCATCAATATAGTTTTCATTTTTCTCAAAATTATTTTGCAGAAATTCCAAAAAATAAAACGTAAAAATTCCGGCAAACAAAAGAATCATATATTTGTAATTCATTACAGAGCCCACGCAGTATATTGCCACCAGAACGAATTTGCCAAATCCACTTGCCCTGCTCATGATTTTCATCTCGCCGCATTTGCCGATAATGGAAAATATAATCATAATTATTCCTACGATCATCGATGGAATGGATATGTTAGCCCATGCCCTGAAAATAACCGGAATAATAAAGGCTGTGATATGTAACAAAACAGATATTACCTTTAACTTAGGTATTCGAAACACAAAACCCACCAGCACAACAGCTGCCGCCATTAACAGCAAGATCCACTCAGCATCATTAGATGTAAACATCCATGATACGAATAAAATACAATTAAACCAGAATAATGTTTGTGCAAGATAACGTATAACAGTCGATGTTTTCATATACGGTTCACCTCCACATACGTAATCTGTATTTTACGTGAATGGATATTGCAATCTTTTGCTGACATTATAGGCATTATCCACTCTCCATTACTATTTCCGAGGTATTTTTCAAAAGCCTGTACAAGCTTCAGTGCATTATCGGTGGAAATCAATACGGATAACTCATCCTTCCCGGCCTCATTATCCATAAAATAATTCATCATCGGCTCCGTATCTTTATCCAGATCAATAATAGAAAGATTTCTAAGATTGGATATTACCGTATTAGTTCCGATTCCACTTTCCATTGCAATATTATTACCTTCCAGACAGTCCCTTGCATTGGTGATTATCTGAACAGGTATCTTATTACGCACAAGCTCCTCCATTAAATTTCTTGTAATTCTGATAGCCTCCTCCATCTGGTCATATTTTTTCCAGACATTAGTAGTGGTTATATCAAGAAATATGGTTACATGCCTGCTTGTTGTATCATAATAACTATTTACCTTCAAATTACCCGTTTTTGCAGTAGCACTCCAGTTGATTTTCTTAATGGGATCAGATGTTGTATAATTACGAATTCCTTTGAACTCAAACGGATCCTCCAAAATAAATCGATTTTTTAACGCTTCACCCATTATTCTGGAAAAAGGTGCAAGCAGTTCCTTATATCTGCTGTATGCCGGATAAACATATATTGTAGATTTGGAAGGAAATTGCTCAATATACAGATATTCCGATACCGGATCAATCGTATTCATGCTTACGGTTTCAATAGAATAAACACCCCTTTTGGTAAAATTCACTTTGAAACGACGTAGAATTTTCTTATGAGAGCCAAGCGTCATTAAATCGCTGCGATACTGTTTATCAGACACAACGATATTCCTGCTATCTTCATAAAATACACTTTTGTCCAACTCGAATTTGACATTAACCGCAGGAAGAGGTAGAGCTTTATCGTTAATCAATTCCTCGCAGATGTGGCCATTCTCTCCTTCGTTAATATAATCCGTTTCAAAATACACACTGGCAGAAAGCTTGTCCTTCCAATGCTTTTCATAATATTTAATTATAACTTTTCGTATTATAAAAAAGCTGACTAAAAAAAGCAGAATAATCATTAATTATTTACTCCAATCCTCCGTTGGTACATGTGCATTTCTGACAATTCCTGCAATTCTGTCCTCATACACCTTCATGCCGGCAAACCCCTCCATTAATACAAGACGGTGTGCAAGTACCGGAACAGCAAGCCGTTTGATATCCTCAGGTGTAACATAATTTCGTCCCTTTATGTATGCATAACTCTGTGACACACGCATCAGTGCAATACTGCCTCTCGGACTAACTCCTGCAACAATATTATCCTGATTTCTCGTAGTTTCACAAATCGCACAGATATATTTAATAAGTTCCTCGTGAACATATACCTGCATTGCCTCCTCATGCATATTTATGATATCCTCTCCGGTACACACAGAGGTAATTGTATCAATTGTATTTCCTGCTAATTTTTGCTTTAGAAGCTTAACCTCTTCCAAATCCCCTATCATTCCCATTGAAATTCTCATAAGGAATCTGTCAAGCTGTGCCTCAGGAAGCGGAAATGTTCCGGCTGTTTCTATAGGATTCTGTGTTGCAATTACAAAAAAAGGTGCGTCAAGCTTCCTTGTCTCTCTGTCAACAGTAACCTGCTTCTCTTCCATACATTCCAACAGACTGGACTGTGTTCTCGGTGTTGCCCTGTTAATCTCATCTGCAAGAAGAATGTTGCAAAAAACAGGACCTTTATGAAATTCGAATTCACCGTTTTTCTGACTGTATACATTGAGTCCGGTTATGTCGGATGGTAACAAATCCGGTGTAAACTGTATACGCCCAAAACTCGCATCCACCGATTTAGCAAGAGTCTTCGCAAGCATTGTCTTACCTGTACCCGGCATATCCTCCATAAGAACATGTCCACCGGTAATCAACGCTGTGACAACCAGTTCAACCACATCGTACTTTCCAACTATTATTTTGTTGATATTATCAATTAAAATCTGTGCTTTGTTCATGAATAGCCTCCCTTTTACAAAATTGCGGTTTAGTGAATTAGAAGTGTTGTAAGGATGTTTTGCATGCCTCAGTACTTAGGCTACGTACTTTGTAGCCTTATATACTGCCAGGCAGGCAACTTAAGCGAGAGTGCTCACTTGAGGGGAATATTTTACGGAGCTATCGCCCTTAACATTTAATTCACTAAACCATATTTTTAAATCCTCACCTTCGCCCCCTTTGCATCTCTTTTTGACATCTTAAGCTTCTTCAGTGAAACCTCTTTACCTTTATAATCAATGGTAATATCTGCATTATCAGGAATAAGATATACATCCTCAAGTCTGTCATCTTTGGTAAGCTTAATTCCTCGTACACCGACAGCCCCCTTCTTCTTCTCAGGAATTTCCGTAAGTGGGAATTTAAGGAAGAAGCCACCCTTGGACTGAAGCACTACAGTCTGACTGCTGATAATGGTAGTGGCATTGGCATCTTCGGAATTAATTTCAACCCTTGCATCAGTTGCATAAATCATGATAACCTTATCGCCTTCATTAAGCTTGGTTGATGCAACTGTTTTCTTGGATACATTAAATTCACTGCTGTCAACAAGCTTCATCATACCGCATTCTGTAACAAATAAAAGCTTACGGTTTGCCAACTGGCTTGAAGGGCAGAGATAGATAATCTCTTCTCCGGCACTTGAATAATTACCAAGATTATCAATCGGAGTTCCCTTGTCACGGAATTTGGTAAATGGAATATCATTAACCTTAATCTGATGAAGATTTCCGTTGTCTGTAAAAATACAGATTTTCTCGGTATTCATACAGCTAAATACATATTTATTTTCTGAGTATACTGCATCGCGGTTACGTTCAAAGGTTGCTGTGTCAATCGTCTTGGAGTATCCGAATCGGTCCATAATAAACACAACTTCCTGCTCAACAAATTTTGGCTCTTCATAAACCGCTGCTTCTGCATCCTCGATAACAGTAAGTCTTGGTACTCCGTATTCCTTCTTGATTTTCTCAAGGTCTTTTTTGATTGTACGCTTCATAGCTCTCTTGCTGCCAAGAATATCTTCGTACTCCGCAATTCTTGCAAGTGTCTCTTCATAATCTTTTTCCAAAGCTGCAATTTCAAGTCCGATGAGCTTATATAATCTCATCTCAAGGATTGCACTTGCCTGACGCTCCGTAAAATGAAGTTTAGAAGCATCCTTACGGGACTGCACGGATTTAAATTTAATACCTTCAACCTCACCTGAGATAAGACACGCTTTCGCCTGTTTAAGGCTCGTACTTCCTCTTAAAATCTCAATAATCAGGTCGATAATATTACACGCTTTAATAAGGCCTTCCTGAACCTCTTTATTGTCATATTCCTTCTTAAGTAATGTCTGATATTTTCTGGTGTTAATCTCATACTGGAATTCAACATTATAACGAATAATATCCTTAAGTCCCAGAACCTCCGGCCGTCCCTCCGCAATAGTGAGCATATTTACGCCGAAGGTGTCCTCAAGCTTGGTCTTTTTATATAAAAGATTCTCTAATTTCTTAACATCCGCATTCTTTTTCAGCTCAAGTACAATACGGATACCCTCTTTAGAGGAAGCATTGGAAATATCCGTAATATCCTGTGTTTTTTTGGTTTCAATAAGATCCACCACATCAGATATGAATTTACTGATTCCCGCGCCAATCATTGTATACGGAATCTCTGTAATAACAAGCTTATCCTTATCCGAACGATTCCTGCCCGGTTCAAAAACAACCTTGCCGCGAAGCTTTACCTTGCCTGCACCGGTTTCATAAATATCCTTTAAATCACTTTTATTTATTACAATTCCGCCCGTAGGAAAATCGGGTCCGGGCATATATTCCATCAATTCCTCAGTGGAAATATTTTCATTGTCCATATATGCCTCTACAGCATTAATAACCTCTACAAGATTATGTGTAGGAATACTTGTGGTCATACCAACAGCAATACCCTCTGCACCATTAATGAGTATATTGGGAACACGCACCGGAAGCACTTCCGGCTCTTTTTCCGTCTCATCAAAATTAGGTACAAAATCCACAACATTCTTATCCAAATCCTTAAGATAAACTTCCTGTGTGAATTTCTTAAGTCTTGCCTCAGTATATCGCATAGCAGCAGCTCCATCACCTTCAATTGAGCCAAAATTACCATGTCCGTCAACAAGAGCCATGCCCTTCTTGAAATCCTGCTCCAATACAACTAATGTCTCATAGATTGAACTGTCACCATGAGGATGATATTTACCCATTGTATCTCCGACAATACGGGCAGATTTTCTGTGTGGTTTGTCATGATTAAGACCCAGCTGATCCATTGCATAAAGTACTCGCCGTTGAACAGGCTTTAGTCCGTCTCTTACATCCGGAACAGCACGTGAGGTAATAACACTCATGGAATAATCAATATATGATTTCTGCATTACATCAGAATATTCTGTTTTTAAAATTGTCTCTGCCATTACTTCACCTCCTAAACATCCAGTTCTGCATCATGTGCATGTGCATGTATAAAATCACGTCTCGGCGGGACATCAGTACCCATTAACATCGAAGTAATATCTGACGCCATCTTGGCATCCTCAATTTCCACCTGTTTTAATATTCTTGTCTCAGGATTCAGTGTTGTCTCCCATAGCTGGTCTGCATCCATCTCACCAAGACCTTTGTAACGCTGCAAGGTAAAGCTTGTACCCTCATGTTCCTTACGATATTTCTCAAGAGCTTTATCATCATACAGATATTCACCCTCTCCCTTTTTGGGAACAACCTTATACAAAGGAGGCGTAGCCAGATATACATGTCCCTCCTGAATAAGTTCCGGCATAAAGCGGTAAAAGAAAGTTAGCAGCAATGTATCAATATGTGCTCCGTCCACGTCTGCATCGGTCATAAAAATAATCTTATTATATCTTAATTTGGTTATATCAAAATCATTACCATATCCCTCGGAAAAACCACAACCAAAAGCATTAATCATAGTCTTAATCTCGGCATTACCAAGAACCCTGTCCATAGTCGCTTTCTCTACATTGAGAATCTTACCTCTGATTGGAAGAATCGCCTGGGTCTTACGATTTCTCGCTGTCTTAGCCGAACCTCCCGCAGAATCTCCCTCTACAATAAAAATCTCACATTCCTCAGGATTACGGCTCTCACAGTTGGCAAGCTTGCCGTTGGTATCACATGAGAACTTCTGCTTCACAAGAAGGTTGGTCTTAGCCTTCTCCTCCTGTTTACGAATCTTTGCAGCCTTCTCCGCACATGCAATTACATTCTTAAGATTCTCAAGATTCTTGTCAAAATAGCGTACCAGCTCATCACCGGTTATGTCACCCACCATTTTACCCGCATCCTGATTATCAAGCTTGGTCTTGGTCTGACCTTCAAAACGAGGCTCCGGATGCTTAACAGCTATAACTGCTGTCATACCGTTACGCACATCATTACCTGTAAAATTGGCATCCTTATCTTTAAGAATTCCAAGTTCCCTTGCATACTGATTAATTACAGTTGTAAACTTTGCCTTAAAGCCTGTTATATGTGTTCCACCCTCCTGGGTGTAAATATTATTACAGAAGCCAAAAATCTCCTCCTGAAACTCATCCACATACTGGAAAGCACATTCTACTTCAATACCTTCTCTTGTATCTTTGTAATATGCTACGTCCATTACAGTTGGCTTATCCTTATTAAGAGCTGTTACATATGCCTTAATTCCGTCAGGCTCATGGAAAGTGACATTTGTCTCCATTCCTTTTCTGGCATCCGTAAAATTAATTGTAAGTCCCGGATTAAGGTATGCAGTCTCGTGAAGTCTGTTCTGAATCTTCTCCGAGGTAAATTCTGTTTTGTCAAAAATAGTGGCATCAGGAAGAAATGTTACACTTGTACCTGTATCATTCTTACGGCAGGTTCCACACTCTCTTAACGGATAACACACCTTTCCCCTCTCATACCTCTGCTCATATACAATCCCGTCCTTCTTAATACGAACCTCAAGCCAATCCGAAAGAGCATTAACAACTGACGCACCTACTCCATGAAGTCCGCCTGAAATCTTATATCCGCCGTCTCCAAACTTACCGCCTGCATGAAGTATTGTAAAAACGACTTCAACAGCCGGTATTCCTGCCTTTGGATGCATTCCTATTGGAATACCTCGTCCGTTATCGGTAATTGTTGCTGAACCGTCATTATTAAGCGTCACTGAAATAATGTCACAAAACCCTGCCAGATGTTCATCCACAGAATTATCCGCGATTTCATAAATAAGATGATTCAATCCCTTGGTAGATACACTTCCAATATACATTCCCGGTCTTTTTCTGACCGCTTCAAGTCCTTCCAGAATAGAAATACTGGAAGCATCATACTGTTTCTCTACTTTTCCTGCCATTACTTTTTCCTTTCATTATGTATGCTATTCCCCAGAATGCAGAATAGACCTATCATTACACATAATAGCACTATATGTAGTGATAAGTCTATTGTTTTTTACAAAATATGGGGCGTATATCCGGATAAAGAAATATTTATTAATTATGAATTATATTCAAAATTATATGCATGTGCATATGGATAATATGAATTAGTAGACGATGGCAATCCAACAGGCACATATGCACCTGACATTGAACAACTTTCATAAAAATCGAACCATGGATTCCAGATACTCCAGTTGCCGGCCGTACTATACCCACGCAATACAATTGCATGTTGGGACGTACCCCTATCCATCGCAGCAATAACCGGGTTGCCGGCATTAAGTTCTGTCATAAGAACACTATTGGATGCAGTTGTTGTCAAAACAGTTGGCGTAATTCTATACTGCTTGGAAACTGTTGCTATAGAACTCCATGGAAAAGCCTGAGTTGTTGAAGCATCACTTCCCAATGCAATAATTACACAGCTTTCAGCAGTGGTATAAAATGTGGTTTGTGTTCTGATAATTGTGGATAAACAATATGCCGTACACCACTTATCACGAGAAGACTGTGTTTCAATTATATCCAGGTCGATGTACTGATAAAAAACTCTTGTCTGCATAAGATTTAATTCAATCTCTGACGTTTCTTTAACATCAACAACTTCATGTTCTATTAAAGATGCGACAGCAGGCTGATTAACATCGGATATACCATCCGGATATTCAAACAAAACATACTCTTCCGTTCCAATTGTTGCAACAATCCTGTTATTAACTAAATTCAGATACATTGGGTTCTGTACAGATGTTAAATCAGACAATTCCTCTATCTCATCTGCCAGAAAACGACTTATCACAGCTGAATATGAATCTCCATCAGGATATACTCTGAATAAATAAGTAATTACATCATCACATATAACAGGAAAATAATACACATCTGCACCATAATCGGCAAATGCAAAAGGTGATCCTACGATAATATCATCATAATCCAGACTCTCACCCATTGATAAAACAAAATTCGAAACATTTTCTTCAGCAAAATCAATATATCCCTGTGGGCATTCCGTTGTCGCAATATAACAGTTTGTTTCCGCTGTCTCACTTTCTGTTGCCGATATACCGGATGGTATCAATAATATTGTTAAAATACTTGCCAGTAATAAAGATAATACTTTTTTTCTCATTGGTCACTCTCCTTGAATATAAATTGTAAATTACGTTTTATTTCTTCGGATTAAGGATTAAAAATAGCTCCATCTTGCTTTCAAACCCTTTATCCAATCTGAAATAAATCACATCAGACTTACTTTCATTAATATAGATACGTCCATCATAATTTGAATCAAAGCTATGTTCAGGAATGTTTTCCCCGATATTGTTTGCCCTGCCTGCATATTCAAATCCCTCCGGAAGGACATTACTGCAATAACCATAATAGACATAATCAATGCCTTCATAGTATACATACAATGAATTATCACACGGATTTAAAAATATATCTGTGGATGCAATCTGCGAATTATCCGGATTAACTCCAATACCTATTCCTTGAGAATTTCTACACACAATCATAACAATTATTCCCGTTATAATCAGAAAAAGGCTTGCCGCAGCAGGAATAAATTTTCTCCATATTTTTTTACATTCTGCCCCGGATGCAGTTATTGCTTCCTCAATCATCTCATCAGAAAGCTTTCCCAAGCTTATTAAAATTTTTTCACTCATAATGTATATCCCTCCCTCGCCAGATACTTTTTTAATTTTTCTTTGATTTTCTTCAATTCTGACCTGACTTTATTCTTTGATACACAAAATCTGTCAGCAATGTCAGGGACAGAATCCATGAACCAATATCTTCTTAAAAACATATTCCTGCTCTTGTAATTCTGTTTACACAAAAATTTTTCCAAGCACTTTGCGAATTCCTGTTGTTCTAATTCCGTTACCTCTTCATTGTACGAGGCAAAACAACCGTCCAACTCTTCTAATGAAATCGTAAGATTAGCTGCTCTTTTCTTTGCATTAGCATAAGTTATCTTCTTCATAGCTAAATTTCTTGTTATCTTTGCAATATATGCAGAAAAAAAACGTGGGCGTGTAGGTGGAATATTATTCCATGCCGCCAAATATGTATCATTCACACATTCTTCTGCATCTTCTTCATTAAATACAATATTTTTAGCTATATGCATACACATTCTGCCGTACTTCATATCTGTCTCAATAATTGCCTGCTGGGATCGGGCAAAGAACAGATCAATTATCTTCTCGTCTTCCATCTAAAATTCTGCCTCTCTAAAACAAGTTTTGAATTATTATACACTTCTTTCCTGTATTTAGCAAATCAGGACTTATCGCAATTCATTTTCACGTACATCATTTGCTTTCCGTCTCCACCTTTTATTTTAAAGCTTGTTCAATCAAATACATTCCGGGTATATTTGATTTTATTCATTATTTCCTTTTATCACCTCCATTTTTTAATAAGAATCCCCTCTATATAAGTAGTACCAAAAAAATTCATTTTGTTACTTTTTTTTGAAAAAAATTAAAAAAATTGAAAAAAGATTAAAAATCATTCATGAATGCGGGTCTGTCATAATAAAAAATCTGCATGCGGGTGCATGTGACAGCAAAATTCTGTCTTCTCCCAGAAATTCTTATATCATTAGGGTTCATAATGATTATTCCTTGAATATAGATTAAATCCACTTTTACAGATTTTTAAAGATAATATAGGGAAATATAATGGCCATTTTGATTGCTTCATCAATTATATCTATAATCTCATACAGTTTCTCATTAGAAGTTCTGTTGATACCTTCAAGATAGCATATGTATTTAACTCGGTTTTTCATTGTATACTCCGACTGTTTTTTTAGCTTATTAATGAGCAATCTCGCATCACCTGCCGGAACATGTTTACCAAACATAACTCCATCAATTAAGAGACGCAACTCCGTATCACTGAATTCATTAACCGAATATACTCCCCTTATTCCGACGATATATCCCGCCTCACGAAGTTCATCAATATATTGACCTACTGCTCCACGTGCAATTTTTATTCCATATTCAATTTCAAGAAATTTAATTATTTCCTTTTGACTTAATTTTTTCTCAGGACTGGAGTGTTTCCTTAATATTTCCAAAATCCGTATATCAATTAATTTGTGCATAATTTTTTACCCCTACACTATTCTCTTTTATCATTCTAACAATTCTTATGCCTTGATTTTGCAACATAGGAAAATACATTGAAAAAAGATATAATATTATTATCCTCCATATATTTCATCATGTAAATCGAGACATACCTCTATTTTTCTCCTCAATCTCCTCTCCGTCAGCTTTCGGCAGCTCAAGCCAAAAAATACTGCCTTTACCGACTATTGAACGAACTCCATATTTATAATCATGCAGTTTTAAAATATTTTGAACAATTGACAAACCAAGTCCGCTACCCTGAACAGCACGTCGATGTGTTTTGTCCACTTTATAATATCTGTCCCAGATATATTCCAATTCACCTTCTTCAATACCTTTACCATGGTCTTCTACCTCAAGGCGAATGATGTCTCCGTAAACAATCTGACGGACAATAACTTCTTTATCTTCTCCGGCATAGTTGATTGCATTATTAATAAGGTTGTAAATAACCTGATAAATTTTATATTCATCAGCAAACACTTTTACATTATCACGATATTCAAACCGGATACTGTATCCTGCCTGCTCTGTGAGCTTTGCAAAACGTTTGAGTACCGCCAGAATATTTGTTGTAAAATCAAAATACACTCTTTTTAGTTCACTTACACCGGATTGAAGCTTGGACAGATCAAGCATATCATTTACAAGTGTGGTAAGTCTTGTTGCCTCATCAATGATTACCTGAATATTTTCCGGATTATTTTCTCCCGGAATATCCCTCATAACCTCCGAATAAGCCGTTATCATTGTCAATGGGGTTCTCAAATCATGGGAAACATTAGCAATTAAATCCTTCTGAAGTTCTCCTGATTTACCAAGCTCCGATGCGGCATAATTGAGAGTTTGAGACAACTCCTGAACCTCCCTGTATCCATCCCCTTCAAATTCTGTATCAAATTTTCCACCGGCAAGCTCCTTGGCTGACTGATTAATTTTTACAATCGGTCTGGAAACCACTTGAGATATGATAAGTGCAATAATAATCGCCATAACCAAAAAAATAACGGATATGTATACAAACTGGATTCGAAGTGTATACACTGTGGCATCCACCGGAGTAATCAAAGCACTTACAAGCAAATACAGCTCTTCGTCCTCTGCATTTACCTCACATATACACACCACACTTTTTGCATCCTTGATATATTTATCAAAAGGCTCATCCGGTCTTTGCGGTGGCATATCATTTTTAAATCTGCCATCAACCTCGTACATAACCATTCCATCATCGGAGTTGGCTTTTTCAATCATATCTTTTAGCATTTCCTGATTAGCAACATATACATGGCTGTGCTCTGTAAGCCCCGATGACAAAATACTCCTGCCCTCGCTATCCACCAGATTAACACTAATATCATATGCTCTTGTATAATCACTAAGATATTCTGTAAAATCAGCCTTGCCCACATGCTCAAAGAGTTCCTCCGCCACATTACTGATTTCATTTTTTCTGAAATACTCATAAAAAGTGCTTAAATGAACAATCTGAAAATACCATACCAGTACCAGCAAAAATACCGTAAAACCGATAAAATATGCAAAAATCTTCCATTTGATGCTTAATCGTTTTCTATTCTTCAAGGTAAGACCTCACTTTATAATTAATAAAAACAGCATATAAAAAATATATGTTGTTTTTATGAAAAACACAAAAAAATCGGCAGTCAAAAGACTGCCGAAAAATACATTATTCAATTTTGTTATCAAGATAGTAATTATAAGCTGCAATTAATTCAGTATTATCATCATTAATGTATTCGTAGCCATAATTCAAATCTCCAACATATTCGTACTGTGGTGACATTTCTGAATCAAGGAGTGCAAAAAATTCCTCTGCAGTCATAGTTGTGCCGTCATCGTTATAAAAGGTTCTCTCTTCAATAAACAACATATCATCACCTTCTATAGTTTTGAAAATGTAGGATTCCTGTGTGTCAGCATCTACAAAATACACTTCATTATATGAATAAGCTTCATCTGTTGGTTCATAGTTTTCATCATAGACAGGACTATATCTATAATCTATTTCTAAAACCACATAACTGCCATCCGTTGTATCCCTGTATAACCTTGTACAATTATCACCAAATGAATTTACGTCCATATAGTATACATACTCATTATTTTCATACTTGTACATCATTCCATAAAGATTTCCGAAGGCTGACCCTGTTAGAGCGAGAAATTCCGGTACACCATCACCATTATAATCAGAAAATGCCACTGCATCGGCAAAACCGTAATCTTCAACTGCTTTTTTTGCAGCTTCAACTAAGGTCGATTTTAATCCATCGTCCGGTTCTGCGTTAGGAAGTTCGTATAAAAGCCATGTATTCGACTCATACCATGTCCATTCATGAAAATATGTTACCCCCAAGACACAATCAGCAAATTTCACTTCGGCTAACTCTACATCATTATTTTTATCAAAAATAACTGTTGTGTTATCTATTCCTTGAACTATTGTTTTAATACTTTCACCGGTAACTTTATCAATTAATTGGCAATATACCACTCCACCGTATTTATTAAAATCAATATATAAATTAGATTCAATATTTTTAATATCTGCAAGTTCTACAACAACTTTATCGGATGTAACATCAATAGTCTCTACCATAGAAGATATTTTACTCTCCTTGATTTCTATTTCGGGATCTTCTAAATCACTTTGAGCAAATAACATAGTCTCGTACATTTCCCCAATCTTAGCAAACTCTACTCCATCCCATATAGAAGTTTCCGAGGACTCCTCATCAGGAATTTTATACAAAAGACCTAAATAACTTCCATCTTCCGTCCATATGTTTCCCTTCATAAAAATAGTCTGATAAGATATGTAGAGATAGTATTCTTCTAAATCAAAATCTCTGTCAAACTCTACCTTATTAACATCGTAATCAATTATAACATCTTTATATATTTCACCAGTATTTTTATCAATTAACTGACAGTAAAAACTCTGGCTCAAATAAGGCAAATCATAATCAGAAAATAACAATTCCGCATCATAAAGATTTATTATTAATTTATCTTTACTTACAGTAATGTTTTCTATACCACCTTTTATACTGCCTCCATAGAAATCAGCTTCTCCATTGAGTTCAAAAAACTTTTCGCGCATCAACATAGAATACTTCTGTCCACACTCTGCAAACTCCACTCCATCCCATATGGAGCCCTCCATAGTAGCCTCCTCCGTGGTAACTTCCTCGGTGGTATCCTCCACAGTAGTCTCCACAACCTTGGTTGGCTCATTGTCCACTTCCTGATTCCTATTATGCATTGCAATTCCAACCCCTGCACCGACACCGCCAAGTGTAACTACCGCTGCTGCCGATATTACAATCGCCTTAATCTTCACTGCTGCCACAGCAGTTTTAGCCGCAGTTGCACCAACTGTAGAAGCCGTAGATGCCACTGTCTGGCTACCAGCCACCGCCCCGGAAGTACCGGCAGTTGCAGCAACCGCCCCGGAAACACCCACACTTGAAAGCACTGCCTCACCAATTGCAGAACTCACTGTACAAGCCTCGACCTCGTCTGTAAAAAGCAAAAGTAAAAGAGGTGTAACGGCATAAAGCTTGGCACCTTTCTTTTTCTCCAAATCAAGGACGGATTCCTTAATTCTTGCTTTTGCTCTAAGAAGGTGTGACTTAACGCTATTTTCCGGAATATTAAGCTCCTTTGCAATTTCGCTCTGCTTCATTTCATTATAAAAATATCCCACAACACAAAGCTTCTGCATATCGGAAAGTTCATTTTGAATTATCTCACGAAGAAGGCGTTGCTTTTCCTTGTTTTGCATTATTTCCTCAGGAATGATGTTGTCATCATCTGCAAGACCATCAAAGCTTTCGTCTTCGTTAAGCAATGTGTATTTACCCATTTTTTTAATATACTCAAAGCATTTTCTGGTAGCAATTGTGCCCGACCAGGATAAAAAATGATTAACATTCTGTAACGAATTAATATGCTTACTGATTTCTACATAAGTGTCCTGCATAATATCCTGAATCAAATCTTCTTTATTGTCATTACCAGACATTACATTGTTAACGCATACATATATGTATTTGTGTGATTCGTTGTATATGGTGGTAAATGCTGTTGTATCACCGTTAATATAGTCCTCTATTGCTTTTTTGAGATTTGCTGAAACTTCCATATTTTATCCTACTCTATAATTACGTATTTTTTGATATGCTTCTGCCAGTTCTCTTTTGGCTCAAACTCAAAGCCGCTTGAAAAACTGTAACTGCTGATTCTCCAATTATTGTTTTGCACAAGTTCATTATACTCTTCAATAGTAAAATAACACAACTTTTCTTTTTCATCTCCGGGATACAATACATAAATTGCCAAATGACCATCCTCATACATGTAAGCCGGAATACCCTCAGGCGACTCTAAAGTCCAGCTTCTGGAGATATCATCATCAGGATGCACTGCCTCAACCCAGCCAAGCTCTGACAAATATTTAAAATTATTGGCATATACATCTGTAACTGTGGCAAAATCTGTTTCCGCATCCCATAAAAACATACTATCATTCAAAGATGCTTCACTATGATATCTTGTACTATCTGTTCCATAAAAACCTAAGTAATCAGCAATTCTGTATGAAAAAACTTTTCTACAATTATATTCGGTTCTGTAGGTACTTGTACTGGTCATATAATGAATTTCCCCAACCTTATTAATCCAGTAATAATTACCCTGTTCCTCACTCCATCCAAATTCCACGCCATTATGGGTAAAGCTCGTACCAAAATTATCCTTTATCCACTGATTTTTAGTAGGCATAAGTTCACCTTTAAGCGAACCAACATAACAAGAGCCATTTCCATCATTGTAAAATCCATTTTCATCTGCAAGTTCATCCATCAAAAGCTTGTCCTCTAATGTTAATGGCTTAGTTTGCGGTTTAACTGCAGGCTGAGTGGTTGTAATAGTAACCTCCATATCAATAGATGGTCCAACAAAGGAAGTATCCTTAGCATTCCAGTCAATACTATCAAAATTATCAGCTTTTTTATATTCGTTTAAAATAATTTCTCTGTCACTTTCATCCTTGCCTTCGGACCTCACCATTGCATCTAATATTAAGCTCCAGTCAATATCTTCATAGTTACCGGCTTCCATAACTTGACCCATTATTGCCCACCAGTCAACATTTGCATAATCAATCTGCTGTAAGGTTGGAGCCTCTGTTGGTGCTTCTGTTACCGGTTCAGTTGGTGCCTCTGTTTCCGGCTCAGTATCTTCCTCTGTTGCTTCCTCTGTCACCACTTCAGTTTGTTCTTCTGTTGCTTCTTCTGTTTCCTCTTCGTCATCTGAAACATTGCTGACAATCTCGTCGATTTTATCCCCTAAATCAATGACCGGATTATTTTCCTCTATATTTTCGGCAAACTTGTCAACTTCCTTTGCAATTTTTTTGCCACCTTCAATAAGCTTAACAACTCCAAATGCTGTTAATCCTATAAGGATAACACCTGCAATAACGGAAGCGATAATTATTATTTTTTTCTTATTGTTCTTCGTGTTTTCTTCCATAGTTTACTCCTCAATCGGTTCAAAAGGTATAAATTCAGGTATATTCTGATTATAAAACCATGCCTCCACAAGTGCAACAGATGGCTGTGCTTTGGCAATTGATAAATAATCGTCTTCTCTTACCAAGCAAATCTTAACAAGTCTATATCCTGCAATATCTACTGTAAATGTCAATGGATCTGAATATCCGTTAATAGTTTCAGTTGTGTAGATAAGTTCTCCGTCACCATACACTTCTGCATGGAAAAGATTAATTTCATCAGTTTCTTCTTGTGGTACTATCATTCCTTCAAAAGTATCATACTCTCCATTTGCGTTATATACAACATATCTGTTATTTTTCCCAACGTTAGTCTCTGACATTATAGCTTCAAGATACATGTCATATTCTGTACCAAACTTATCCACAAAATAATCATAATCAATAACAGTTATCTTAGGTCCATCCATATATTTGCTATCAAAAGGTTCTTCACCTAATAACCATATACTGTTTGAATAGCTTTCGAATTCGGAATAATAAGTTTCTCTTTCAATAGCTAAATAAGCATACTCCGGATATTCTATTTTTAATTCTTCAAAAACTTCAAAATATCCGTCCTCATTATTTACATAGTACTCGTCTGCTTTTTTAAGCATTTTGTTAACTATCTCAACAACATTTTCAGTCGGTCTTTCTGTTGTTGGTTCTTCTGTCGGTGCCTTAGTAAGAGATTCTGTTTGCGCCTCTTTTGTTGGAGGCTCTGTAGTTAGCTCCTGTGTAACAATTTCTTCTGTTGTTGCTTCTTCTGTTGCTGCCATAGTTCCACTCATTGCTTGTGCACTATTTTCATTTACTGCAACTCCTTTTGCTCTAACACATCCTGTAAATGCTGACGCGAATACTATTCCTAATAATCCTAAAACAACTAATTTTTTCATAATCTTTTTCTCCATTTCTAATCTTAATAAATTTCGTATGTATATCCGTTTTCGATTGCCCACTGCTCTGCATAAGAGTCATATCCAACAGTTAATACTGTATCCTTCGGAAAGGCATTATCACCTATTTCTTTAACATTTCTTGGTATTGTTATGCTTTTAAGACTGTCACAATATTCAAATGCATATTCTCCTATTACCTCCAAATCCTTTGGCAGATTAATATATGACAACTCCTTACAACCATAAAAAGCTCTTCCCTCAATAATTTCCAAATTTTCTGACAATTCTATCTGTGACAGATTCTCACACTCCCAAAAAGCAGCCCATTCGATTTTTTCCACTTTATTAGGAATATCTATTTCATATAAATTCTTACAATCACTAAAAGCAAATTCTCCAATCACTCTTAAGCTTTTTGGTAAATCCACTTCTTCAAAATCTTCATTATTACATAATCCAATATATTGAATTTCTCTTACACCATTCTCTACTTTAAGTTCTTTAAACTCGCCTTTTCCCCATAAGGTTTCATCATCATCAAAAAAATGATAAATTCCTAATTCCCTCTCAAGATAAAGAGTGTCATCTTCAATTCTCCACCCCTTATCATCAACAATAACAACACTTACAATTACTACCACTAAAGTAACAATGCCATATACAATAGCAGTAATCATACTTATTTTTTTATCATTCGACACAGGCTCTGTTGTAACATCTGCCTCATTCTTTACAAGTGCTTTTGTTTCGCAAATTCTTCCAATCACAGTTGATATTAATAACAGCACCGAAGTAACATCTGCCATCCACCATACTTTTGATATCTCGCAATCATATAAAATTGGAATAATAATACCTGCTCCTGTGAGTGCAATCACAATAATGATACTTACCACTAATGCACCAATAAAAAATTTAAACTTTTTAGATTTAATAAATGAAAGTATCAACATAATCAAGCCAATCATAATTACGCCAAAACAAGTATATCCATCTACATATATCCTCTTATACTCTGCTATATCTTTCATTACTTCGACTATACCACCATATGGATTGTATCCACTATTGTACATCCAAGGACCAATATTCATAAGCACTACTATCAGCACCACTAACGCCCTATAAAACCACTTTGTCCATTTTAAAATCACTTTACTTTTCATAATCTTTTTCTCCTTCAAATATGTATTTTTTCATCTTATACTCTATAGAGAGCATAAGTTTTAAAAAGGTTGCACCTTTTTTGAAAAAATTTTAAAAAAATGTGGAAATTTTTCATGTGCAATATCGCACTAAGAAAAAAAAGACTAAGTTTCCCTAGTCCCCTAATGAAATTTCTCACATGAATAACCCTTAGGAGCAGTGTGCCGCCCCCTTGGGTATATTCTGTGAGAAAACAAGAATAGGGCGTAAGTATGCGTCCACACTTACACCCCAAAATATATTTGAAGGTCATAAACTAATCTGCAATATATTATTATTTCCTTGTAAATAAGTTGCATTTACTGTAAAATAAATAATGTGTATCGCAGCCTAGGTCTGTATTGTGTGGTAGCCTATTACCATCCTTGCTCGGCGTAGTTGCAGCTACGTCGAGTGGTACACCATGTATTCTCGAATTCTCATAGTTATTTTAGCATACACTCATACATATCGCAAGATTAGTTTTCCATCAAATCCCAGCTACTTAAGTTTAATTCTGCTGTATCTTGTGTATATTTTATCGTCTATTATTTTCCCCTCAATTTCAATTTTTTGCCTGCTGGTAACAAAAATATTGTCTTTAATTGCTTGACGATTCTGTGACACAACCGTAAATGTCCTGTCATTAACATTTACTTTAAATGTGCAGACGCTATCGCTGTAGACAGGTTCAGAAATAACATCGCACACGAGTCTCATCATAAGCCTCACCTCCTTAATGCTTCTACTTAATAGAGGGAACAAAGGCAAAAAAGGTTGCAAAAAAAATAAATGACTTGCTATTTTGCACGCCATTTATAATAAAAACACTATTTCATTCCATTTAATATTTAGACAATTTTTATTTGGTATATACATAATTCTCTCTGTCAGTCCGGAACATTTCAATAACTACCCCTCAAATCGGTATCCTACACCTCTTAAAGTAACAAGATACTTTCTGTATTCTCCAAGACTGCTTCTTAACAGCTTAATATGGGTATCAAGAGTTCTGTCATCTCCGTAATAATCATAACCCCATACCTCTGTGATAAGCTTCTCTCGGGTAAGTGCAATTCCCCTATTCTTAACCATATAAAACAGAAGCTCATATTCCTTAGGTGTAAGGCTGACCTTTTCTCCATTTACAGTAACTATTCTTCCTGTAAAATCAACACTCAGACCTTCAACACTGTATATATCATGTGGTTCACTTTCTCTTCTTGCACTTGCGCTCCTACTGATTACAGCCTTAATCCTCATCATCAGTTCTCTGGGTGAAAATGGTTTAACAACATAATCATCTATTCCCAGCTCAAAACCATGGATTTTGTCATATTCCTCGCCTCTTGCAGACAGCATAATTATAGGTATCTGCTTGAGTTTCCTTATTTCACGACAAGTAGTAAATCCATCCATCTCCGGCATCATTACATCCAGAATTATCAAATCATAATTATTAGCACGTACTTTAATAAGTGCCTGCATTCCGTCCTCAGCCTCATCCACATCATAGCTATCAAACTCTGCATATTTACGAATAATAAGACGAATCTTCTCCTCATCATCTACAACTAATATTTTGCTCATATGTTCAATTCCTTCCACTAAAAAAACCGTCACACTCGTTTCCTAGATTATACTAAGAATAGAGTGTGACGGTCAAGTCACGTTTTAGTTAATGTTAAGTATATTTTTCACTGTAGCCTTCATCTCTGTTCTGTCACAAATTCTGTCGTGAAGAACCGGCGCTGTACGTATATCTTCAATCGCCTGTGGAACTGTAACATTTGCAATATTACTAAGTTCGTCTACTAATTCAAAATCTGACATTGCTGAGTATTTAACCTCATCAATTGCGTTCATAACACTTCTGGTAAACTTGAACGGACTGGCTGTTGACGCAATAACAGTCTTGGTGTTATCTCCTGTGGATCTGCTGTACTTCTTGTAAACCTCAGCAGCAACAGCTGTATGTGTATCAATTACATAGCCGGTATTCTCATAAATTGACTTAATAACTTCTGCTGTCTCAGCTTCACTTGCATAATTGCCGTAAAAGTCCTTAAGCTCTTCCTGCATTGCAGGTGTGATATCATATTTACCCTCGTTCTTAAGGTTGTCCATAAGTGCTTTATTAGTAGAAGCATCAGCTCCTGCAATCTTATAGATAAGTCGCTCAAGATTGCTTGAAATAAGAATATCCATTGATGGAGAGGTTGTAAGAACAAATTCTCTGTTTCTGTCATAAGTTCCTGTTAAGAAGAAATCATATAACACTTTATTCTCATTGGAAGCACAAATCAATTTATTAATCGGAAGTCCCATGTTCTTAGCATAATAAGCTGCAAGAATATTACCAAAATTACCTGTCGGAACTACTACATTAATCTTCTCACCTTCTTCAATCTCACCATTTGCAAGAAGTCTTGTATATGCATATACATAGTATACAATCTGTGGAACGAGTCTTCCGATATTGATTGAGTTAGCTGATGAGAACTGGAATCCTGCATCTGCAAGCTCCTTGGCAAGTTCTTCATCACCAAACATATTTTTAACACCTGTCTGGGCATCATCGAAATTACCATGGATTCCAACAACATATGTATTATCACCCTTCTGGGTAACCATCTGCTTCTCCTGAATAGGACTTACACCATTCTTAGGATAGAATACGATAATTCTTGTCCCCGGAACATCAGCAAAGCCGGCTAAAGCAGCCTTACCGGTATCACCTGATGTTGCTGTAAGAATAACAATTTCATTGTTAATCTGATTTTTCTTCGCACTTGTTGTTAATAAGTGTGGAAGAATTGAAAGAGCCATATCCTTAAATGCAATTGTTGCACCATGGAACAACTCCATATAGTATGCTCCATCCGCTTTAACCAAAGGTGCAATCTCGTCCGTATCAAACTTGGCATCATAAGCCTTATTAATACAATTCTTAAGTTCTTCCTCTGTAAAGTCGGTGAGGTATAATTTCATAACTTCATAAGCAACCTGCTTATAATCCATTTCTGTCATATCCTTAAGGCTTACATCAAAAGCCGGAATTGTCTCCGGAACATATAATCCTCCATCTGCTGCAAGACCCTTTAAAATAGCCTGCGAAGCTGTTACTTTAACATCTGCACTTCTTGTGCTTGAATAAAAAAGATTCATTATAGTACCACCTTTTTCTAAAATTCGTCTAATTATAACACAATGAATATTTAAAAACAACAACTCATTGTATTACTTTCTTCATTATTTCCAAATCTGCAGCTGAAATTTTACTAATAATGTACTTATTCTGTTGATAAGGAATTGAGATATATTTATTAATTCGCTCCCTGATTCCTGTCAGCCCTTTTTCTACAGAAAACAGTTTCTCATTCTTAGCATAGCCAAAACACAGATTGGTGCAAAATGACGCCAGCTGAAATACTGCATATTCCACAGCCTCTTTAAGCTCACAATAATCCGGCAGTGGTGACATAGTGTTGTATATGGCATCCATAGCCGCTGTAGCATTATCATAATATTTAATTACATTAAAGCTCTTGGACAAAGAATTGGGAAAATATCTGTAGTTGTACAGAATCTCTTTAACATTACCAACCCGTTTTGCTTTGGCAAACATATACATAAGATACTCACAGTCCTCAAGTATTACTTTTTCCCTAAAACGTATTTCACTGTCAATAAGAAGTTCGCGCCTAAATATTCGTGACCAGAGATATCCCCCTGACACAATAAGCTCACTGCGTTTCGTACTATTCAAATCCCCTGTAAGCCAGTCCGAAGTATGTACCATGGCTAAATCTTTTTCTTCATTATAATAGCCGCAGTCCACAATATCATAATTACCCATTACCGCTTCGTCATACAGCTTCTCATACATATCTGTTGCTATAATATCATCACTGTCAACAAATCCTATATATTTTCCGGTTGCATACATAAGTCCCACATTACGGGCACCGCCTGCACCTCTGTTTATCTCAAGATTAATCGCCATAATAATTTCCGGAAACTGCTTTTCACATTCCAGAATAATATCCCATGTACTGTCAGTGGATGCATCGTTAACCAGAATAACCTCAATATCCTTCAATGTCTGGTTAACAATATTTCCAAGACACTGGATTAATGTCTTCTCACAGTTATAAGCCGGGATAATAACAGAAACCTTCTTCATATATTCAAAATCCTTTACCATATAAATCATTTAAAGTATATTATAGTATGTTCCGGTATAAATCGCAATTAAAAAACAGCATTAGGCTATATATTGTCCAATGCTGTTTAATAATATTATCTGTACTTAAAGAAAATATGACCATCATATTCGAAAAGTCTTTCAAGTGTTGTAACATGCCAACTGTCAGGTGTTGCTGATTTCACCGATACAAAGAATATTGCACCCTGTGAATAATCCTCCCCTGCAAGTGCTCTGTCAACAGCTTCAACAGTTGACTGAGTAATTGTTACACTATTAAATCTTCCATCCTTAACAGGTACAAATTGTTCACCATTTCCATGATAAATAACTCCTGTAATGGAATTCGGAAATCTTGGATTTTTAACCCTGTTAATAATAACGTTAGCAACCATGATTTTCCCAAGAACATCACACGCTGTAGCTTCTGCCTCTACTATTCTGAGAAGGTTATTGTAATCTTCCTCTGTATAGTCAATTACAGTCTGCGGTACTGTTTCTGTCTCAGCAACAATTTCTTCTGTTGTCTCCTCTTCTGCAACCTCCACGGATGCTGTATGATTTGTCATGGTCCCCATTACCAGATAAATCTCATCCGACTCTATCTCTGCGATTTCATTTTCTACAATATCCTCTGTCTGTGTTTCGGTCATTTTCTCAGACTGTGTTGCTTCAACTACTAAATTAATGTCTTTCTCTGTATCGTTCTTTTTTACATCCACACACAAGAAAGCATCAGCAGCAACAATCACGGTAATAACCCCAAGCCCTACCCATGCCGTATGCTTACGACATAGAGCCTTCGAAGAATTTTCAAGCTTAGCAAGAAAACCTCGAAGCTTCGATTGAATATTCTGCATAAAAACCTCTCTTCAACTAATAGTGACCTGAATTGTTCAAGCCATGTTGAATTATCGTGCAGAGGATTTTAAGTGTCAACAAAACAGAGGTTTTTTGTGAAAAACGTCCTTTGTAACATTTTTGTAACAATTATGACCGTCATTATGTATATTTTTTTTCATATTTTTACGTTTTTTTTGTGCAAATTAATATCATATTTCAAAATCAGATATACACTTATTTTACATTCCTTGGTAAAATTAGTATATTCGTTCCCATTTTTAAGGTTAAAAAAGCTGAAAAAGTGGTGGCAAAAACCATTTTTTTCCATTTTTTTTACTCTTTTACTTTATTTTAATTCTTCAAAATTGTAAGAAACATTTTCTTACAATTTTAATAAGCACTTGCGGTATATTATATTTATTATGTATACTGTAAGAAGATTGATTTTCAATGAAGGGAGAATCTGCATGGATAAATTAGCAGGTGTATATGAAACAGCCAGAAAAGACGGAAGTAAATACTATCGTGCCGGAATTACAATCCGCAATAAACACATCAGTCTTGGCAGCTTCGATATACCGGAACATGCAGGCAGAGCATATATAGAAGCAACGGATATATTTAATTCCGATATTTCCATTGAATCCTACAGTCCTGCCAAATATACACTACCTTTTAATAAATTTGTTGTATTAATTAATTTCAGAGATAATCATATTTATTTTAAAACACCTATCTATCTGTACAAAAGATATTTTTACTATTATTTTGACAAAAATTATTATCTTAAATTTGATGCTGATGACCTTTTCTACTACTCCACCCATTCCATTATGCGAAGGGGCGGTCATTTATTTGTGGCAGACTATGGAATGCAGGTTAACATTCTGTCCAGATATGGTATTAAAGACTATGCTGTTCAGGGTAAGGACTATTATTTTGCCAATGGAGATTCACAAGATTTCCGTTATGGCAATATAGTAATCGTTAATCCTTATCATGGTGTCAGCCATTTTGTCAAGAACGGACGTGACTATTATAAAGTTAAAATACATATTAATGGGGATTATATTGTAGGAACCTACAAAACTCCTGAAGAAGCGGCAATCGCTTATAACAAAGCTGCCGATTGTCTCAGAGAAAAAGGATTACAAAAAAACTTCCCGGAAAATTACCCGGAAAGTCTTTCTGCAATATCATATGCTTCTATATATAATTCAGTCAAAATATCATCAAAAATACGAAACCTACGTGTGCAATGAGTGCCTGAAGACTGCAAACCTGCCACACTATTCAGTGAAAATGTTTATTTCACTAAAACCCAATTTATTTATTATTGATATAATTTATAAGTCCTTCTGCCGCAATAATCTTCTGCATAAACTCCGGGAATGCCTGACCTTTAAATTCAGTTCCCTTAGTTCTATTGTAAATCATACCGCTGTCAAAATCAACCTCTACCTCATCTCCTGCCTCAATTCCTCTTGAGGCCTCAGGACACTCAATAATCGGAAGTCCGATATTAATTGCATTACGGTAGAAAATTCTTGCAAAGGTCTCAGCGATAACACAGCTTACACCTGCAGCCTTAATTGCAATTGGAGCATGCTCTCTTGATGAACCACAGCCAAAATTCTTATCAGCAACAATAATGTCACCCTTCTGAACTTTATTTACAAATTCCTTATCAATATCCTCCATACAGTGAGTTGCTAACTCTGCAGGATCAGAGGAATTTAAATATCTTGCCGGAATGATAACGTCTGTATCCACATTATCTCCATATTTGAATACTGTTCCATGTGCTTTCATTATTAATTCCTCCTATAACTCTTCCGGTGATGAAATCTTACCGGTAATTGCACTTGCAGCTGCCACGGCAGGACTTGCAAGATAAACCTCTGACTCAACATGACCCATACGTCCTACGAAATTACGGTTAGTTGTAGAGATACAACGCTCTCCCTTTGCAAGGATTCCCATATAACCGCCAAGACATGGCCCACAGGTAGGTGTGCTTACAACTGCTCCCGCCTCAATAAAGGTCTTAACAAGCCCTTCTTCAATTGCCTGAAGATAAATCTTCTGTGTAGCAGGAATGATAATTGTACGGATACCCTTCTTAACCTTATGTCCCTTAAGAACCTTTGCCGCAATTCTTAAATCATCCAAACGTCCATTGGTACAAGAACCGATAACAACCTGGTCAATCGTAATATCAAAGCCTTCATCGGTTGTATGTGTATTCTCAGGAAGATGTGGAAATGCAACAGTTGGCTTCAATGTACTTAAATCAATAACATACTCCTCATCATATACTGCATCCTCATCTGCTTCATACACTGTATATTCTCTTACTGAATGTTCCTTCATATATTCGATTGTAAGGTCATCAACAGGGAAAATTCCGTTCTTACCGCCGGCTTCAATTGCCATATTAGCAATTGTAAAACGGTCATCCATTGTAAGATACTGAATACCATCACCAACAAACTCCATTGATTTGTAAAGAGCACCGTCAACGCCAATCATACCGATAATGTGAAGGATAATGTCCTTACCGCTAATCCATTTAGCAGGCTTGCCTGTTAATACAAATTTAATTGCAGATGGCACCTTGAACCATGCAAGTCCCGTTGCCATACCTGCTGCCATATCAGTTGAGCCGACACCTGTTGAGAAAGCACCGAGTGCTCCGTATGTACACGTATGTGAATCAGCACCAATTACAACATCACCTGCAACTGTAAGACCTTTCTCAGGTAAAAGAGCATGCTCAATGCCCATCTCACCAACCTCAAAATAATTGGTGATATCGTGCTTTTTAGCAAACTCTCTTACACATTTGCAGTGCTCTGCTGACTTAATGTCCTTATTAGGTACAAAATGGTCAGGTACTAATGCAATCTTGTCCTTATCAAATACTTTGTCAGTTGTCATCTTCTCCATCTCATGGATAGCAACCGGTGAAGTAATATCATTTCCTAAAACCAAATCTAATTTAGCTTCAATAAGCTGACCTGCTTCAACAGAAGGAAGTCCTGCATGCGCAGCAAGAATCTTCTGAGTCATTGTCATTCCCATATTAATTCCTCCAAAAAAATTTTATCTTGTTGCATAATACCATAAATCCAAACTTAATGCAACGAGGGCTTTCTGATGAAAACTAAAAAATCCGAGGCTCTGTATGTGAGCCCCGGATTGTATTATTTGATTGTGTAAAGCTTACGATACCACATAAGTGCATCCATATATGAATCATACACTACCTTCATATCAATATTATTAACAACCATCTGTCTTGAAATCTCTGACCAGTTAGCATTCTCATACTGCTCTACAAAATCAAGCACAGGTGCCAGCTTATCCTTCCTGTTAACAAGTGCATCATAGACATCCCTGGATACATGTACATCCTTCAGAGCCTCCTCCATCGGCTTCTCCAGAATAACATCCAACACTGAGAAAAGTCCCATAATAAACAATTCCTCAGACTTAATTGCAAGTTCAAAGGATTTGGCGAGATTCTCGGCAAACTTTGCACGTAAAAGTGACAAGCGCATAATCTCATTAGGCTTATCAGCATATAATACATTTACAACCGCTGTATTAATCCAACGCTTCAATTCTCTCTGTCCAAGCATTGCAGCCGCATGTCTGATAGACGTAATTTCAGAATTCCTTGCCATTGTATTAACCATTTTAAGCAGCGAAATGGTTAATGCAGTATCTCGCGAAATAACGTCTGCAGCCTTCGTCAAGTCATAGTTATCATTATTAACCATGTTCAGAAGCTCAATATAATTGGCTTTGAGCGGAGCTACCTCGGTCTCGCCCTTGGTTACAGGCATTCTGAAAAAACTTCCTTCATAAATACCGCAGCCGCCTGCCTCCTTAATGGCTTCAAACTGTTCCATAGTATCGATACTGCCTGCACAAATAGTTATATTAGGGAAAAGCTTTCCAAAATAAATACCTGCTTTATCAATAGGAATCTTCTTACTGTTCAGCACCACATAATCCATCAGTCTGAAAATCTCTTTGTAATTCTCAAAATCAGACACATTAAGTTTTCTGATAGCAAACTTGTATCCCTTATCCTTTAATTCCTTAATTCGGTTTATGTACATATCAACAGGTGGAATTGTATTATCAATTAAAAGGACAATCCTTTTCTTAGGTGCGGAACATTCGCTCTCAATATCCTGAAAAATAGAAATGTTGGAAATCGGAACGAATACCTCCGTATCCTCTGATATTGTCTCAATTCCCATCTTCTCTATTAATTCCAATCCATGAATTCTTGAAGCTCCGTCATTCATTCCGGTTCCCAACAATAAAGGATTCAGAAGATAGTTATTTTTCTGTACAAATATGGAATAAGCTTTAACCGCTAAATTCTCATCAAACATTGGAACCAGTGCAATCAACATAGTTTTCCTCTTTTCTGCCTGTGGCGTTTTATTCTATTCATAATCCGAACAAATACTCACTAATATTTTATCACATTTTTCATCTTCTCACAATGAAATATTTTGGGTTATTTTAGAGCAAAAAAAACCTCCCAATTAAATGGGAGGTATGTAAAACATATAATTAGTTGTTAATGAGCTTTCCGCTTTCATCGTTCCAGCTGTAAAGCTTACGAACCTCTTCACCAACCTGCTCTGACGGATGCTCTGCTGCAAGCTTTCTAAGTGCTCTGAAGTGAGCCTGTCCGCCTGCTGCTGACATATCTAATAAGAAATCCTTTGCAAAAGTTCCATCCTGAATATCTGCAAGAACCTTCTTCATAGCTTTCTTAGTCTCATCAGTAATAATCTTAGGTCCTGTTATGTAATCACCATATTCTGCGGTGTTGGAGATAGAATATCTCATTCCTGCAAAACCTGACTGGTAAATTAAGTCAACGATAAGCTTCATCTCATGGATACATTCAAAGTAAGCATTTCTTGGATCATATCCGGCTTCGCAAAGTACTTCGAAACCTGTCTGCATAAGCTTGCAAACACCACCGCAGAGAACTGCCTGCTCACCGAAAAGGTCTGTCTCTGTCTCTGTTCTGAAGTTAGTCTCAAGAACACCTGCTCTTGCTCCACCAATACCAAGTGCGTAAGCGAGTGCCATCTCCTGAGCCTTACCTGTTGCATCCTGATGAACAGCAACGAGACAAGGAACACCCTTACCTTCCTGGTATTCGCTTCTTACTGTATGTCCAGGTCCCTTAGGTGCGATCATTGTAACGTCAACGTCTGCCGGTGGGATAATCTGTCCGAAATGAATAGCAAAACCATGAGCGAACATAAGCATGTTACCAGCTTCAAGGTTTGGCTCGATATCTCTCTTATACATAGCTGCCTGTTTCTCATCATTGATAAGAATCATAATAATATCAGCCTTCTTAGCAGCTTCTGCTGCTGTGAATACTTCAAATCCCTGAGCTTCTGCTTTTGCCCAAGACTTGCTTCCTTCATAAAGACCAATGATTACATGACAACCTGAATCCTTTAAGTTTAATGCATGTGCATGACCCTGGCTACCGTAACCGATAATAGCAATTGTCTTTCCCTCTAATAATGAAAGATTACAATCTTCCTGATAGAAAATTTTTGCTGCCATAATAATTTCTTCCTCCTAAAAATTAAAACATAATATTTAAATTGGTAAAACCAATAAAAATCAAAGATTATTTCTCTAAATGCATTCCTCTGAACAGTCCTGTAATTCCTGTTCTGGCAATACCGAGAATCTCATAGCCTCTAAGCAGTTCAAGAAATGCATCCAGCTTAGATTTATTACCTGTTAACTCAATCATAAGAGAATCCTTCGCCACATCAACTACGTTGGCTCTGAAAATATCAGCAACTGAAACAATCTCCGGTCTCTGAATCTCATTAACTGCAACTCTGACCAGAATAAGTTCTCTGCAAACTGAGTTATCAGCTTCAAGCTCTTCAATCTCAATAACATCCTCCAACTTGGCTAACTGCTTTGTAACCTGCTCAAGCAAATTCTCTTCTCCTGATACTACAATTGTAATCCTTGACACAAGAGAATTCTCTGTTACCCCGCCTGTAATACTTTCCATATTATAGCCTCGTCTTGTAAATAAGCCTGAAATACGGCTTGTAACACCGGCCTCATTACGAACCAGTAAAGATAAAACCATTTTTCTCATAATACACCTTCACATAAATAAAGTAGTAAATATCCCATTGATACATTTTAACACATAGGTTGAACTTGTCAATTGAATTATTGTTTTTTTGAAGGTTTTTTTAATAAATCAGCTCAAAATAACGCAAAAACAGGGCAGCACACAGCTGCCCTGTAAGATTATTTATAACATCTTCTTAAGAGAATCATATTCCACATTAATACTTTGGATAGCTTCTGTACTTCCATTCATATTATCAGGGTGGAATATTTTAAGCAAATCCCGATATCTCTTCTTAAGTGCGAGTTCACTGTCAACACCATTGAAAAGAATTCCTGCATTGGAAAAATCAGCCTTTTCAACTTTAGGCGGTGTATTTCCCATTCCTGCTGCCGCCCTTCTCGCCTCAAAGGTTTTCTTCTCATTCTCCAGTCTGGCTTTTTCCCTTGCCAGGCGTTCGTACTCCTTATGAAGCACATCAAGCTTCTGTTTAACCATGTCCTCGCTCATCTCAAGGCGTTTTGCCTGAATTCGTGCAAAAGTCTTACGTTCCTCCAGCCGCATAAGAGCTTCCCGCTTCTCTGCTTCAAAAGCTTTGCGGTCCTCTTCGAGCTGGTGACGTTCTTCTTCAAGTCTGATTTTCTCTTTAAACAGCCATTGCTTCAGTTCCTTGATATCATCTGCTTCAAAATCCAAAAACATCACACCTTTCGCCCCAATATAGTTAGTATTTTACACTATATTGCTTTTTCAGGCAAGCGTAACAATTATTCTGTCGTGTCAATTTTCTGTGGTGACAGTCCTTTATTACTCTTAAACGCCAGTTTTAAGAATACCGGAGTTAATATTGAAGAGAATATAATAAGCAGAATAACCGGAGTAAATTCATCAGCTGTAATAAGCCCGGAATCAAGCCCCTTCTGTGCAACAATCAGTGCAACCTCTCCTCTTGTCATCATTCCTATTCCACAGATTAAAGATTCCTTCCATGTATGCTTTGTAACCTTTGCCGCAAATCCACAACCTACAATCTTACTTAAAAGTGCAACTACAACAAATGCTGCAGCAAAAGCAAGCAGTGACCATGAGATATTTTTGATATTTGTTTTTAGACCTATACTTGCAAAGAAAATCGGTCCAAAGAACAGATACGAACTGATTCCTACTCTTCTGTCAACATATTCGGAATCCTGAATATTACATAAAATTACACCTGCAACGAAAGCGCCGGTAATCTCTGCAATGCCGAAGAACTCTTCTGCAACATACGCAAGTGCAAAACACAACGCAATACTCATAATTACTATTCTTCTTCTGTGAGGATATTTCTTATCCAGGAACGAAAACAGTTTGTACAGAGCAAATCCTAATCCGCATGCAAGCACAAAGAACAATACCGTTCTTAAAAGAATACTTCCGACGCCTGCTCCGTCTCCGTTTGACATTCCGAGAACAACCGTAAGAACAACGATTCCGATTACATCATCTATAATTGCCGCACTTACAATGGTGGTACCAAGCTCAGTTTTTAACTTACCCATTTCCTTGAGTGTCTGAACAGTAATACTAACTGAGGTTGCTGTCATAATTACACCGATAAACATTGACTTGTAAAATTCCGGTGTTCCCACTGCTGCCCATCCTCTGAATACCATTGTGATAATAGTTCCCAAAACAAGTGGAACTGCCACTCCCATACATGCAATAAGGAGTGCTATCGGGCCTGTTTTAATTAATGTCTTCAGATTGGTTTCAAGTCCCGCTGAAAACATAATAAGAACAACACCAACTTCGGCAAAAATCTTAATATATTCAGTGTTTTCAACCCATCCAAGAAGGCATGGTCCGATTAAAAGACCTGCAATAATCTGACCAACCACCTGTGGAAGCTTAATCTTTCTCGACAAAAGACCAAATCCCTCTGCTACTGCAATAATAATGGCCAAATCACGTAAATTTTCGTACATTTTTCTTCACCTTCCTATTTCTTTTTACCAAACATGTATTTTAGTCAAAAAGGAAGAAAAATACAAGTACTTATTTTAATTATTTTCTTTACCGTTTCTTAACTCCTTGGATTCCTCCAAAACAAGCTCGCCGGAGCCCATAGTTCTATTATCGGTAAAATAATTTTCAACCACTTCCTTAACATCTGCAAAATCTGCATTCTCCACATCTGCTTCATCGGTTGGGACGTCATTGTTTTCGGTTGTCTGTTCTGTATCATCACTCTCCGGCACAATAGCTTCTATAATCTTATCAGCGGATTCCGTCTCTGTCTTATGGGCTTCTGCCTCTCTAAGCTCTGCTTCTGTCGGAAGACTTGCATATCCGGCAGTTCTGGTAAACTCAGCATGTGCTTTATTAATTCCGGTAGCTTTACCTAAAAGCCGCTGCATCATAGCCATTTTCATACCTTTGGGAATAACGGGATTATTGGCAATACTTTTTGCCTCTGCAACATAACATCCCATTTTATTCTGTTTAAGACGCTCTGCTTCTTCTTTGGTCTTGCAATTTCTAAGTGCCTGCTTATAAGCCTCCTGTTCATTCCTGCTACGCTCATATTCTGCTGCCGCATCAGGATTATTTTTTCGGAGATAATCAAGCTCATCAGCTGAAAGCGACGCTCCTGAAGCCAATTTAGAATATATCTCATTGATTTTTGCCCGCTCTTTCATCTTACGAAAATCTTCTTCATACTGACGAAGCATACGTTCCTCAGGCGTAATAATTTCATTCTGCTGTTTCATAAGCTTGTTATTCTTAGCTTCCCATTCTGCCTGTAGCTTTGCCACTTTAATAGAATTTAATACTGAACCTGTTTTATAGAGCATATTTCATCCCTCCTAAACAGAAAAGTCAAAATTCTGTCCTATTTGCTTCTCCTGCTCTGTCAGAACATTATCGCTTAATGCATTAAAAGAAGCGTCTTCTATTTTCTTTAAAAGTTCATCAACGGATGAGGCAGTTATAACCTCCACATCCTTAGAACTTCTCAATTCCTCCAGTCGCTCTTCTGCCTGCTCTTTTCTCTCAGCCTTCCGTTCTTTCGCCTTCTCTTCTGCCTTTGCCTCAATTCTTTCTCTCTGAGCCTCAGAAGACTTTTCAAGTACTGCAAAATAACTTGGCAGGCCATTGTCATCAATCTGCATTCCATATCCTACCACATTGGCATTACTGCTCTGAAGACTGCTTCCAATCTGGGACAAATCATTTGCCGCATTAGCGATAACACTCTCATACTTATTACGGAAATCCTCATCCGTCGCCATTCTCTCAATCTTATCTTCATCAATAAGCACTACCATCTTCGCAGGATTTGCAAAGCTTGCTGCCTGAGCCTGTGCCTGTTCCTTCATGTCAGAACTGACTAAAACAAACTCCATATTGGAATACTTGGATTTCAGTTCCTCATAATATTTGGCAGCCTCATCACTTAACTTCACATCTCCGATTGTTCTGCCTGAAACCTTGTTAGTCTTCTTATCATCTTTATAAACTGTATTGTTATACTGGCTGTTAACCATTTCGTTAGTAATTGTATTCATTAATATTCCCCTTTCCATTAAATTCAACAAATTTAATTTCATAATATGGCAAAGAGTGCCGTGTTATGATTAACACGACACTCCTGCACAAAGCTTCTACTGCTCTGTCTCCTTCGAAGCATAATAGTCCTCAAAAAGCTGATTGGCGGCATCCAGCGTCTTCTGTGATATTTCCGGAAGCTCCTTGCCCCATGCCTTGGCAGCTAGCTTAAATCCTTTCTCCATGGCGGACTGCATTTCCTTCATCTTATCAACATCATCACCTGCTAAAGCACTTGCAAAAGAGAATAATCTCTCCGAAGTCTGCTTAATACCATAGTAGCCATTCTCTGAAATGTCCTGCTGTGCCTGTGCTTTAGTCTCAGCATCAACGGTAAAATTACCGCTTGCAATAAATTCCCATATACTGTTAGCCTTGCCGTATGCCGAAGCCTGCTCTGTAAACATCTTCTGTACAATGCCTTCTAACTGCTGTCTCCTTGACTGCTCCTCTGACTTGAGCTGGTCTACTAACGCCGCACGTTCCTCTTCAGTCATCCTGTTAATTGAATAACCTGCATTGGATGTGGAAGCAGATTTCTCATAAACAGCACCCGGTTGTTCTGTTATGCTGACTGCTTCAGCGTTAACTGAGCCTGTTTTCCTGTAAGAATAGCTCTCCACAGATGCAGCAACACCCTGTGTAACATTAACGTTCATATTAAACCTCCTTGTATATTATTAAGGTAAAACCTTGCTATGCCACAAGTCCATTTGTGCATAGTTTTCCTACATCTTATATATCGGACAAATTTCATTTAAACTTAATATGATTTTCAGCAAATTCTCGGAAGACCCTCACCTTCAAGAATGTTCATAACCCTTCTTCCTCCAATCGGAGTCCTGACAATCAAATTTCGCTGCTGCCCCTCATTTGCGGATAATACTTTACCAATAACCGCCGCATTCTCACCATATGGTGACGATTGAATAATTGACAGTGCTTTTGCTTCATCCTCCGGTGCAACAATTGCCACTAACTTGCCCTCATTGCCCATATACAACGGTTCAAGTCCCAAAAGTCCACAAAAATCCTTTACCATCGGGTTAACCGGAATTTTTCGTTCCTCTATTTCAAAACAAAATGCTGAATCGTCAGCAAGCTCTTTTAACACAGTTGCAAGTCCGCCCCTTGTAACATCTCTTAAAGCGTGTACTTCGATATTTTGTTCAATAAGCCTTTTTACCATAACATTAAGAGGCGCGTTATCACTTTCAATGGAATTATTAATTTCCATTCTCATACTTTGAATTGCGGCATGGTGATTCCCCATATCGCCCGATACAATAATGGAATCCCCTGATTTAATTTTTTTTACTGAAATATCAACACCGGAGTTAACAAAACCTACTCCCGTTGTATTAATATATATTCCGCCATTACCTTCCACAACCTTGGTATCACCGGCAATTATCTGCACCCCTGCTTCCCTTGCGGTTTCTGCCATTGAATGAGCAATTCTTCTCAAGAGACTTATCTCCAATCCCTCCTGTAAAATAAAACCGCAGGTTATATACTTAGGCACAGCCCCACGCATGAGAAGGTCATTAACTGTTCCACAGATACTTAATCTTCCGATATCCCCACCCGGAAATTCCAAAGGGGTTACAACGAAGCTGTCCGTAGTTACTGCAATTCTGACAGCAGAATCTACCACCGCAGCATCCTCCATCTGTCCTAAGAAAATATCTGAAAATTCTACCGCAAAAATCTCATTTATCAAATTATTAGTGGCACGTCCGCCACTTCCGTGTTCCATTATTATTCTATCCATTATAATCTCCAATCAGATATTTCTATAGCTATGATAACAGCTTCCCTCCATTGAAACCATGCAGGCACCCTGAGGACTCTCAGGTGTACATACGGTACCATACAGAGGACAATCCAAAGGCTTTGCCATTCCTGAAAGAATATCTCCGCAGCGGCACGCTCTGTTAATATGGATATCCTCGTTGAGTCCTACACTTCCGGCATCATATACTGCATACTCATCTCTCAATATAAGTCCGGAATTTCTTACATTTCCCATTCCGCGCCACACACAGTCACAGCCGGCAAAATACTTATGTATCTTGTCCTGTGCAATAAGATTTCCTGTATTATTTACTACTGACGGATAATAATTCTCAACATCATATCTTCCGTCAGTACACATTTTAACTAATCCGTATATTGCGGCTATAAGCTCTCTGTCCTCAAAACCCGAGACAGAAAAAGGTATTTCAAATTTCTTTGCAATCGGTTTAAAAACATCACTCCCCATGACTGCACACACATGTCCCGGTGCAATAAAACCATCAATCCGTCTTTCCTTATTTCCGGCCCTTTGAGATATAAGAGTTTCAATAACCGCCGGCATTGTTTTAATTGCAGTCAGTAATCGGACATTGATAATCTGTTTCTTAATTATCTCTTCAATCAAAAGTGCGTATACCGGTGCCGTAGTCTCAAATCCCACAGCGGCAAACACATACTGCTCCTGCGGATTGTTTAACGCAAGCTTTAATGTATCCATAGGTGAATATACCATTACAACCTTTGTTCCCATACTTCTTGACTGTCCAAGACTCATTCTGCTGCCCGGCACACGCATTAAATCCCCAAAGGTAACAATCGTACAATTCTCCTCCAAAGCAAGCTTAATCAGTCGGTCAATATATGCAGTCGGTGTGACACATACAGGGCAGCCGGGACCGCTTATAAGGTTAAGCTTTTCTGAAACCATTCCACGTATGCCGTATTTACTGATTGCAGCAGTATGGCTTCCGCACACCTCCATCAGGTTAAGCTCTCTGCCGTTATATTCTTTAAGTTGTTTTATCACATTCTCAAGCTTCATCATCCGCACCCATTAATTCCAAAATTTCCAATGCATCGCCCTTACTAAGCTTCTGAATGATACATCCGGCATGTACAAGTACATACTCCCCCGCCTTAACATCAACAAGTCCTCTGTATGCATTTACCATATTTCCTGAAAAATCCACTGTTGCCGTGGCATCATTTACCTCGACCACCACTCCCGGCATTGCAATACACATATGCTCACCTCCGCTTATTTAAGATTATCTTCCCTGTCAGACAAAGACTTGCCTGCAAGAAATGCCTGTCCAAGACACAATCCGCCATCACCGGATGGCACCTGCTCATTAATATACCATTTAAGACTCTTTTCGGCAAATTTTACAGCCAATTCTTCCACGAGTATTCTGTTCAAAAATGTACCGCCGGATAAAGCAATTGCCACACCCGACAAATTGTATTTATCAATTATTCTGCCGCAGACACTAATTATCCAATCCGCTACTGCGATAATAAATCCTCTCGCAAGCTGCGGTACAGGAATTTCCCGCTCCAATGCATTAAAAATATCAATGAACAAATTTTCTGTATCTCCGATTAATTCCGTCCCTTCAATTGTTTTGATTGTCATCGGGTAAAAAGACTCCGACAGTGACGCTGCATATTCCAGTTCAATTGCAGCCTCACCCTCATATGAGCTGTATAAACATATTCCGAGAAACGCACTTACCGCATCAAATAACCTTCCCATTGAACATGATTTAATCTGATTAATATTGCAGTTAATTGCTTTAGAAACCAACTCATATCTGTCTATTTCAACATGTTCCGTATTCAGAAGCATATTCCTTGTATTCTCACTAAAAGAATTAATATATCCGTACAAAATACTTTCAGCATTACGGCTTCCCTCATTACCGCCCAAAAGTGCCACAGACTTCAGGTGTGCGACTCTGTGAAATTCACTGTTATATATAAAAAATTCACTGCCCCACACATTGCCGTCATCACCATAACCTGTTCCGTCAAAAGCAATTCCGATAATATTACACTGCAACTCATGCTCAGCAATCACTGAAGCAATATGCGCTTTATGATGTTGGATTCTGTAATCAGCTCTTTCTGCAACCTGCGCCGACAAATATTTCGGGTGCAAATCCACAGCATTAATCTTAGGTTCAAACCCAAAAAGCTTCTGCATTCTTATGTTTTCTTTATTATATTCTTTGAGGCAGCTCTCCTCCTCCAAATCGCCAAACTGCTGACTCAGATAGGCTCTTCCCTCATCCGTATAGCAGAATACGGATTTCAAATCACCTCCGGCAGCATGAATTCCTGCCCCGACAAAAGCTTTAACAGGCTCCGGTACAAAGCCTCTTGCCCTCCTAATCATCTGTCTTCTTCCTGCCACCATTCTGACAACTGAATCATCAAGCGGCGTGATTATACCCCGGTTATGGGACAAAATTCCGCATATGTCCCGGTTATCCAACCTCTCCAGTCTTTCAGAAATCCATTTCTCAATCAAGTCGTTATCTGTAATGATAAGTCCACCGGATATATTCGCACTTGTCATCACAAGATTACCCAAGGCCCTGGCAAGCATTATCTGAACCGGATTAGAAGGCAGCATACAACCAACCTCAGGACTGTTCACACACACGCCATGTTCAAATTGTCTGCCATCTTCTCTATGCTTCAATAACACAATCGGGCGCGCCTTGGATAGCAGCTCCTGCTCCTCCTGCAAATCCACATAACAATATTCTCTTATTGTATCAACATCGTGAAACATAACCGCAAACGGCTTTCCTTCCCTTGCCTTAAGTTCTCTTAATGTGTTTACGGCATTGGAATTATCAGGCAGACAGGTCAAATGATAGCCGCCAATATCTTTTATTGCTGCTATTCCACCATTTTGCAGATGTACAACCACCTTCTCAATACAATCTATATCAGTCCTGCCATCAAAATTAATTACACCTCTTTCAGAATTCCCTGCAACACTCCAGTTAAGCTTCGGACCACAGTAATGACAGCCGATTGTTTGGGCATAATGACGCATTCCTCCATTATAATCATGCGTACATTCGTTACACATATTAAAGTCCTTCATTACGGTATTACACCTGTCATACGGAAGCCCGTCAATTATACTGTATCTTGGTCCACAGGAAGTACAGCTTATAAAAGGATGTCTGTATCTTCGGTTTGCGACATCCGCTAATTCAGCCGCGCATTTGTCACAGGTCGGCAAATCAGGCGGAATATAAGGAATCTCAGGCTGGGGGCACAGATTACTGTCCTCAATTACAAAATCATGAAATTTCCTCAATGCTGACTTTTCCGCCTCAAGCTTCATAACCTTCGAGCCAATCGGTCCGGCTGCCAGTTCCGCCTTAAAGTGCAGCAAATCATCCGGATTTCCTGTTGCCATTATGGTAACAATTCCCTGTGTATTCCTGACCCATCCTTTAATATTATACAGTTGTGCACGCTCTGCCACAAAGGGACGATAGCCCACACCCTGTACCAGACCGCTTATTCTAATAAATTCCGTAATCAAAATATGCCCTCTTCCATTTAATTGAATTGATTTAATTATAACATTTTTCTCTTGTATTTTCCTTAAAAAGATTATACAATGTCATAAATTATTTTTTTACATATACAGGCTATTTTCAGGAGGAATTTTGTTATGAAAACTAAAATTTACATTGACGGTAGTGAAGGAACTACCGGATTAAGAATAAATGAGCGTTTTCAGGGTCGTGATGATATAGAAATCCTCACAATACCAAGCGAGCTTAGAAAGGATTTAAATGAAAGGAAAAAATACATAAATGCATCAGACATTACATTCTTATGTCTTCCTGACGCAGCTGCAATTGAAGCAGTTTCTCTTGTAGAAAATGAAAATGTAAGAATTATTGATGCTTCAACCGCACACAGAACCGAAACAGGCTGGGCTTATGGTTTCCCTGAATTATCAGCCGGTCACAGAGAAGCAATTGTTTCCGGAAAGCGAATTGCTGTTCCGGGCTGTTATGCATCCGGATTTGTTTCATTAGTATATCCTTTAGTAGCGGGTGAAATACTCCCGACTGATTACCCGGTAAGCAGCTTTGCTTTGTCAGGCTACAGCGGAGCAGGTAAGAAAACAATCGCCATATATGAAAGCGGGGACCGACCTAAGGAATTTGCTTCAGGAAGAGAATACGCCTTGACACAGCAGCACAAGCATTTAAAAGAGATGAAAAAAATTACGGGCTTAGAGAGAACTCCTCTGTTCTCCCCTATCATTGATGATTATTACAGCGGTATGGTCGTATCCGTTCCATTATATGCTGATATGCTTTCAAAGACAATGACACCTGAGACTTTGTTGGAATATTATAAGGAATTTTATAACGGTAAACCATTTATCAAAGTAAGCGAAGCAGACGATGAAGTTGCTGCAAGCGGTTTTATTGCAGGCAACGGCTTATCAGGCTGGGACGGTTTGAAAATTTATGTGACAGGCAATGAAGAACGAATCGTAGTGTCTTCACAATTTGACAATCTCGGAAAAGGTGCTTCCGGTGCCGCTATCCAGTGCATGAATATTATGCTTGGTTGTGATGAAGCCAAGGGCTTGAATTTATAATTTGACCTATCTCAAATTTATGTAATAATTTCAGGCTGACAGCATCCTTAAATGATTAAATGGGAAGTCCCGGTAACGGGCCTTCCCATTTTAAAATCTATTCGTTCTCTACAGGTTTAGCCGCCGGTTTCGCCGGTATCTGCACCGTAACATGAACCGTCTCCTCAAACTTCTCGCTTCCGGGCTCCTGATACCCCGGTACAAGTGCAAGACATTTCTTCGGACATTTTTCCGAACAATAACCACACTGAATACAATCAAACCGGTTAATTGTCCACGCTCCTGCCTCGCGATTAACCTTAATCGCTCCCGGCGGACAGCTTCTCATACACATTCCGCAAAGAATGCAAGCCTCTGCATCCAGTTCAATATGTCCCCTTGTTCTTTCCGGATATTCTCTTGGCACAGCAGGATAAGAGATAGTTGCCGGTTTTGAAAACAAATTTTTAATTGCCTGACCGGCAAAAGTCATAATTGATGCCATAGCTTACCTCCTTATCTCTCTGTACAGCTGACGCATGGATCAATTGTAAGTATTAAAAGCGGAACATCACCATACTGGCAGCCCTTAAGAATCTGTAACAATGAAGGCAGATTGGCAAAAGTAGGTGTCCTTACACGCATTCTGTCCAGAAACAGACTTCCATTAGCTCTTACATAGTAAAACGCCTCACCTCTTGGCTGCTCCATACGAATGAAAGCTTCACCATTCGGTAAACCTTTAACAGCTGTTGATATCTCGCCATCAGGAATTTTGGACACTGCCTGACGAATTAAATCCACAGACTGGAAAATTTCACCAATTCTCACCTCGCATCTTGCATAGCTGTCACAGGCATTACTGATAATAGGCTCAAAATCGAGGTTGGCATAAGCCTCATAACCTGTTTTACGCATATCAATTGCTATTCCGCTGGCTCTCATCATCGGTCCACATGCACCCCTTCTGATTGCGTCCTCTTTAGAAAGAATACCAACATCCACAAGGCGGCTTCTTACTGTATAATCCTTAAGAAATACAGATGTTGTAGCTTTAAGCTCCTTCTCCATATCATTAAGTGTCTGAACAAAAGACGCAAGCATGTCAGCCGGCATATCCTTCAATACTCCGCCAATCTTATTAACAGAGAAAATGACTCTTCCTCCTGTAGAAATTTCAAACATATCGAGAATCTTCTCACGAAGCCTCCATGACTGCATAAATAATGCTTCAAAACCAAATGCATCTGCAAGCAGACCAAGCCACAGAAGATGGCTGTGCAGTCTTGACATCTCGCACCAGATTGTACGGAGGTACTTGGCTCTCTCCGGAACAGCTACATTCATAATCTGCTCAACAGCATTACAATATCCCATTCCATGCATATATGAGCAGATTCCACAAACACGTTCCGCAACATATACCATTTCATTAAAATTCTTTTTCTTAACAAGACTTTCAAGACCTCTGTGAACATATCCGATAGAAGGAACAGCCTCAACAACCTTCTCATCCTCCAGAACCAAATCAAGATGAATAGGCTCCGGGAGAACCGGATGCTGTGGTCCGAAAGGTACAACACTTCTCTTAGCCATTATTTTGCCTCCTTTGGTACAAAAGGTGTCTCTTCGTCAATCCGATATAATTTATCATGTAAGTCAAGCTTCATATGTGTAACCTGAAGTCCGAAAAGCTCCTTCATCTCATTCTCATAAAAAACTGCCGAGCGGTATACACGTGAAATACTTGCTACTGAATCATCCTTATCAATCACAAGACGAAAATGCTCAATATCATAATCCTTTGCAAAAGAATAGCTGATTTCATAAGTCTCATTTACATAAGAACAGCAAATCTGTGCAAGGCGCCAGTTATCGTTCTTTTTCTCCATAATTACAGGGAGAAGGTCCTCTTTTTCAATTTTGAAAATATTATTACCCAAAGCTTCCATCACTTCTTTTCTCCCTTCTTAACCTTATCCTTAAAAAGAGCTACAGCCTTAACAACACCGTCAATAATTGACTCCGGTCTGGCCGCACAGCCCGGTACATAGATATCCACAGGAATAACTGTGTCTGCTCCGCCTTTAATGTTATAGCATTCCTTAAAAATTCCACCTGTACAGGCACATGTACCAACCGCCACTACAACCTTTGGCGCCGGAATCTGTGAATAAATCTGCTTCACAACCTCTTCGTTCTGACTGTTAATTCCGCCTGTTACAAGAAAAATATCCGCATGCATCGGATTTCCCGTATTAATTACGCCAAAACGCTCTACGTCATATACAGGGGTAGTACATGCAAGCACTTCAATATCACAACCATTGCAGCTTGAGCCATCATAATGGAGAAGCCATGGTGATTTCTCTAAACTTTTCATATTCTGCCTCCTAACGTGATTTCAGCAGTTCAAGAATAAACAGATTCAAACCGCCGGTAACCATTGTAACTGCCCACGCCATCTTAAGCATCGTCTGCCATTTTACACGCGCCGATGTATTATCAATAAGAATCTCAACAAAATATACCACAAGTACTGCAATAACAGCCACCACAAAGCTCAACCTATCGGAATTAATGAAGAACAGTGCAACCACACCAAGCAGAAACACATTCTCATACCATTCGGCAATTGTTGTCATAGCATATTCAATTCCAATCATTTCAGTAGTAACACCCTTTACAACCTCCTGATGTGCATGGTGGGAGGTACTTAAATCAAATGGAGATTTACGGAATTTGATTGTAAGAATAAACACGAATCCGATAAAAAACCCCGGTGTGTATATAATTGTAGGTGCATCTGCTTTAATAATCTCTGCAACATTAAAGGTTCCTGTTGCGAGAAAAAAACCAACTGCTGTAAGTAACACCATTGGCTCATATGCCATCATCTGTATCATCTCACGATGTGAACCGATTGTACTAAACGGCGAATGTGTTGAAGTAGACGCAAGTATCAGAAACATTGCCGCCGTTGACAATGAGAAGAAGCACATCAGCATATCAAAACCACCGAAAAACAATGCTCCTGATAAAAGCACAAAAAATAAATACGACATTACCATCAGGGTCTGAAACTTATTCATAACTAAAAGCTGTTTATGAAAAAGTTTTGATACGTCATAAAAAGGCTGCAATACAGACGGCCCCTTTCTGCCCTGCATTCTCGCAGATATCTTACGGTCAAACCCTTCTAAAAGTCCGCCAATAAAAGGTGCGGCAATAACGAAAGCCGCCATACAAATAAGTCTTATAACATATTCACTCATTAAACCGCACCTCCTATAATAGTACAGATAAATACTACTATTATCACCGCACCTGCTATTTCAAAAAGCTTCATTAATTTAGCTTCGTTAATCCAGTCCAGTAAATACCAGTTACGCATCTCAAGCTCTTTACTCTCACCCTTATAGTCAATGAACTTCTTATTATCTCCTGCGTTGGCACCACCCATATACACCATAACCGGGTTATCCATAAATTTCTTAGAAAGAGCATAGTTAATTGCCGGCACAATAAAAATTGCGCAAATCATTATGCACATAATAATTATATTACCATCAGAAAGCACAGGACTTGAAACACCATACATATCAACCATTAACGGCTCAATAATGTATTTGGACAGGAATGGAAAACCTATACATAATAAAATTAACAATCCTGCATGGAAAAACATTGAAATATATTCGCTTTTATGTGTAATATCCCTGCCCTTTTCCTGATGCAGCCCGAGTATCTTCGCAAACCATTTTGTCCAGTAGAACATGGTTGTCGCACTACCAAACACGATGAAAATAACCATAATTGTACTTGGTGCTGTAACAAATGCTTTAAGTGCTGCCCATTTGGACACAAGCATTCCAAACGGAGCTAAGAACATTCCGGCAATACCAACCATAAGAATAAAGCCAAGCTTCGGATATCGGATAACAAGTCCCTGCATATCCTCAATACTTCTGCTTCCTGTTGTATTCTCAATTGCACCAACGCACTGGAACAGCATTGATTTGGATACCGCATGAAAGATAATAAGAAATATTGCAGCCCACGCTGTTTCCTGTGAACCCACACCGGCACATGCTACAATAAGTCCCAGATTGGATATTGTGGAAAAAGCCAGAACCTTCTTCGCATCACTATGTGAAATTGCAAGAATTGAAGCAGCAAGGAAAGTAAAGCCTCCTATCAGATATACCATCTGTCCAACCCGGTTACCCGACATTGCCACAGAAATACGCAACAGCATATACACACCTGCCTTAACCATTGTAGCACTGTGAAGAAGTGCTGATGAAGGTGTAGGCGCAACCATGGCACCAAGAAGCCAGCCTGAAAAAGGAAACTGTGCCGACTTGGTAAGTGCCGCAAAGGCAAGCATTGCAATCGGTATTAATGCGCTTGTAGTTTTGCTGTCTATTAAATCGTACAAATTGAGTGTTTTAAAATTGTATGCCGAAAATATAATTGCAATGGCGAACGCGAGCCCTCCAAGAAGATTCATCCATAAAGCCTTAAAGGAATTCTCCACTGCCTTATCTGTACGCGTATAACCGATAAGCAGGAATGAACATACACTTGTAATCTCCCAGAAAAAATAAATCCAAATAAGATTCATTGAGGTTACAAGTCCGAACATTGCTCCGTAGAACAGAAAAATCATTGAAAAGAAAAATCTTCTTCTGTCCTTAAATTCTGTATGGTGTTCATGATATCCACGCATATACCCGATTGCATAGATACCTATTGCAACACCCACAATACCGATAATCATAATCATAATAAAGCTCAGCCAGTCCAGACGGATATGTGCCGCATGGTCAATTTCGGGGCCATTAATCTCTGTCCATACCACAACGCCTGTCTGCGCAAGTGAAAGAATACCGATAAGGTACTTTTTGTACTTAATGGAAAGCGCAATTATAATTCCCATAAGAACAAAATCACCCACTAATATTCCAATATCAAAAAACTCCGAATACGGCAAATCCATTGTAATCGTTCTGCCCTCCCTGAACCATAACACTGATACCGCAACCGCCACTCCCGCAACCAGGAAACAACCTGCATAAACAATTGCACTTCGTACCCTGTCTTTCTTAATAATTGCAGGAAAAACAGCCAGAACAAATGGCAGACATATCAATACCGCAACCAACTTCTCCAATTTAACTTCCTCCTGAAAATATGAAATACCCTCTCAAAACATAATTTTATTTATTATAACATTTATAATAAAAAAATTAAAGGTTTGCACACCATTCTTGACAAAAAAAACATTAAAAGCTACACTTGTAATATAATATTTATATGGAGGTGTGTGTTATGGCATCAACTAAAGAGGCTTGGAAGGAAACCGGCAGAGATCTTGGTCATGCATTCAAAGGCTTAGGCAAGACTCTTTTAAAAACTGCTAAGACAGGTGTTAACAAAGCTACTGAATGGGCTGAAAGTGATGATAACGATAACAGCGAAGTTGTGGCAGATGTTGAAGCAACCGTTTCCGATGATAACAAGAGTGAATAATTTAAGTATTATATAGGAATGAAGAAAACTGTTACCACTTAGGACTTATGTCTTTGGTGATAACAGTTTTTATTATTCAAGGAGTCTTAAAACACCATTAGCATCAGAATTTATCTGTGTCATTATAGCTAACGATGCCTGTTCTAATATATTGTGTTTTACAACATTCATTGCTTCTTCTGCCATATCAGCATCCCTTAAAAGTGATTCAGCTGACTGTGTATTTTCTGAAGCATTCTGATTATACATTATGGAATGTTCCATCCTGTTTTGCATTGCACCGAACATACTTCTTATGTCAGACACCATCTTAACAGCTCCATTTATTCTTTCCAAAGCCTTATTGGCATACTTAGGAGCAGAAATTCCAACTGAATTAATCGAAAGAAAAGAAGTACTTAATGGTGGTCTGTCAATCTCCACATAGTTATCTTTGTTGCTGCTCAACTGAATCTTAACACCTTCAGCCTCACCTATTTCGCCATTTTCCTGAAAAAAGAGCTGATTTTTAGCACTTCCTTTAATATTATTAATTTTGTGTACACCAAGCTTAATATAGAATATCTTCAAATATCCATTGTCATTTTCGGCAGTAACAGGTGCTCCAACTGCATGAAACTGTGTTTTAATTTCATCTATCAGCTCTTCTGTTGAATAAGTTTTAGGCGGAATATTAATTGTATATGTTGTTCCATCAACATCAAAAATCAGTTCTTCTTTGCCCGGTTCAATGGTAACACCTTCTGAAATATCCTTAGACCCTTTAACATATGCTTCCTTCAATTCGCCATCTGTCTGATAGAATACACTAAATGCCGCATTTCCGCTTACTCCATCAATAACATACTTACCTTCTGCCGGAAGTCTTACACTTCTTGAGATTTTAAAATTAAGTGCATTATCATCATTAGAACCTGTTACACCGGTATTAATTCCTCCGATTCCAACCTCAATCATATTCTCAGATAAGCCCATTGACATAAGCTGCTCATTAAGCTTTTCCTGAATCATATCTTTAAGTTCATTTCCATTATATATGCCGGAATCCAATTTCATAGTGATTTTTCTTACTGTACCTGAGTATTCCAAATCAATTGACAGTGTATCATTCACTCCTGTCTTAATCTCCGTTGATGTATTTCTGACATCTTTTCTTCCCACAGTATATGCGATATCATTAGGTGCCGCTCCGTTTTTAACCGATGGATAGGTGTTAGAAGTAATTTCTTTCGCCGTTCCCATTACTTTATAATAGAAATCACCTGTAAAATTGTTTTCAAAATAATATTGATTACCTGTTTTTACAGATTCAAATCTGACCCCACTACCGGTAACACTTACAGTTACTTTACCGGTGCCTCCAAGCTGAGTATCGATTTCAGTCTGTAAATAATTCTGCAATTCCGAAAAACTATAATCATTATCCGGCACATCAAGCACTACATTATATCTGGTTCCATTGTCATAAAATGTAAAACTCAGTTCATCATTCCACCTGTCAATCGTAACCGGTTCACTAATATTAACTCCATCAACATAAGAATGATTCGGTGATACATATCCGTTTGACGACGTTACAGGAATTTCCGTCTCATTACGTTCCTGTGTCTGAAAAGCACCTCCGGTTCCTGATGATACAGACAGTTTTCCTCCATTCTGAGTTCCGGTGAGTTTTAATTTGTTATCGGATGTAAATTCAGCCTCAACTCCGGCATATGTCTTAGAAGACTCGCCGAAAATAGGCTTCATTGATGTACCACCGGTACTGTAATTCAATTGAAATGATGCATCACTACCTGTTTTATCAGTAGTAAGTGTGATTCTGTTTCCTGTGAGTTTCGCCTGCAATCCTACGGAATCAAGCTTTTCATCTAACATATTAACAAAATCAGACCGATTATATGTGCCTTCATCAAGGACAATATCATATTGCGTTCCATTAACTTTGACAGAAAATATGTCATCGGCATCTTTATTTATAGTTATACTGTCCTGTATATCTCTGTCGATAGTCGCACTGGCAGGAGTATAACTGTACAAGCTTCCAAATATTGATTCCGCAGATGTCCCTCCACTCTCAGTCGAATATCTTATTCCATTACCATCACCGGTTTTATTGGTTGTTAATCTCAGACAACCGGAATCAAGTTCTGCTTTTATATCAATGCCCTGTTGCTGTAACTGTTTGTTAATCTGATTTACAAATCCGGTTCTGTCATACACTCCATCATCAAGATTCAGTGTAACAAGCCTGCTTGTACCATTTTCTGTATATGTAAACATGAAAGTATTATCAGGTTGTGCAATATTAATGGTGCTTTGAAGCTGGTTTGTCTTAACCGTTGCTGCAGTTCGTGTAGTATGCAATTCTTTTAAAAAGCTGCTATTGGATGAACTTAAAGACAAAGATGTCTCAACAGCTTCAGCTACGCCACCATCCGTATGGTTAAGTCTTGCCGTCAACACTAATCTGTTAGAAGCATCCAATGATACCTTAGCTCCACCAAAATATTTTGTATATTCTTTATCTATCTTACTCTGAATCTCATTAACAAGTCCACTTCTGTCATATGTACCATTACTAAGTATTAACGTCTTAATTTCACCATTAATATCAAGCTGTATAGTATTATTATTGTCAGTAATCACTGTTTTATCCGGCACTACAGGTTCTATTGTAACAGTTGCAGGATTATTGTATTCGTATGCTCCGGCCGTTCCCTGAATACCTTTTGATTTTCCGGTATCAGAATAAGTCTTATATGACACACTTGTTCTTCCATTATCATAAATGTTAAAATGATTAGACCTTGTTTTCCCCTCTGCATTAATATTCGTAAAAGTATTAGGTGTTACATCTGTATATTCTTTAATCTGATTCTCAATAGCATCGGTTATATTATCATGTGTAATATTATTTCCTGTAGGCAATGTAACCTTGTGATTAACCCCATCCACATTAATATATATTTCATTATTACTGCTATCAATTGTTGTAGGATTGCTTACAGGCGTATTAAGTGTTATTGTAGGTTTTGTTGTAGCCGTACCTGTATTAGATGCAGAAACAGATGTATATGTAACCTTAGTTCCTACAAATATATCTTTATATCCGCTATTACCGGTAACCTCTTTTGTTTTGAGTTCAATAATTCCTTTTGCAGCGGTTAATTGTATCTTATTATCCGCTGTTACACTTACATCAACCATTCCTTTATAACCACTAAGTGCAGAATTACCATTAAGCTGTTCATCAATTTCATTCCTAATTGCACTTACATCCGCATAATTACCTGCATTAAGTTTTATCTTATATTCATTACCATCAATTACCAACATGAATTGGTCGTTGGAATCAGCAGTAATCGTCAAAGGTACATTACTTCCGCTATGAGACATACTGCCTGTAAAGGTTGCCAACACATCCGTTTTGTTATCCTTGTAATTATATGCCTCTGCAGTATAACTGTTATATACTTTTTTAACAAAAAGAGTGTCATATGCAGTACTTTTGGTTGAATCAGAACTAACTCCAACCTGACTAACCGCACCCTTAACGGTTGAATTTATAATAAGTCCGGAATATCCATTCTGAGTATAGGAAGTCGCTTCGAGTTCCAATCCGTTATCTGCAAACAACGAATCCAGCCGTTGTTCCATCTGCGTTACCGTATACTCACCCTCCGGAATTATAATAGTAACTTCATCTGCACTTCCGTTCGACTTAAAAGTAAGTGTATTATTAGAGGAGTTTATTTTAAACATTTGATGTTCTGCATCTTTATTATTGGTCGGAATTACAGCACCGCCCGTAAAGGATGCCGATGTCATTGTGATATTTCCATATTTAACGTTATCATAAAATACAGATGTATATACATTGACACCTTCATCAATCTTAAACATATTACCCTTAAATCCGGTAATAATACTGTCATTACTTGCCAATTTAATTCCTGTTCCATATTCAACTGCTTCTATACCACTTCCTGCAAGTTCATTATTAAGTAAATCAATCAATTCCTTTCTTGTGTATCTTCCATCAGGAATTGTAATACTCTTAGTTGACTGATTACCATCAAAATCCTCTACACTAAATGACATATTATTGTTCTCGCCAGTTATAGTCAGCTTACTGGACTCATAAGGAAACGATGTAGTTCCCACCAGTGCACCTACGCTTCCGCCTTCATATACATCATAGATAAGGTATGCAAGATTTCCACCTACGGATTCAATTTTCTCTCCACCTTCAAAATTTAGATTAAATGTACCATCATCCGTATATTCAAGAACCAGTCCTTTTACTCCAGATTTTGAAAACGCTTCTTCTATTTCGTCAGTCAATTCCTGTGTGGTATATATACCAGCCGGAACACTTACACTCACAGTCCCTACAGGTGAGTTAGCATCTTTCTGATATTCTATGGATATATCGTTAGATCCGGCATTAATTATATGCTGCTGGCTTTGATCCCATTTAACATTTCCCTCAAACTGATAATACGTAGCTTCATGCTCTGAAAATATATTCTTGGTATTAAACTGAGCATTATCAGTAACTCTGTCAATCTCTGATTGTAATGCATCAAATTCCGCCTGCAGAGCAGCCCTGTCATTAGCCGTATTGGTATCGTTTAAAGACTGAATGGCCAATTCCTTCATACGATGCAATATGCTATGAATCTCGCTTAAAGCACCGTCACCGGTCTGAACCCATGATATTCCATGTTGTGCATTTTGTGTCCCCTTATCCAGTCCACGAATCTGCCAACGCATTTTCTCCGATATAGATAATCCGGCTGCATCATCAGCAGCACGATTAATCCTATATCCGGAAGATAAGCGTTCTGTAGCTTTTGTCTTATTCCCCGTATTAACTTTATAAATATTTTCAGCATTTATCATTGCTATATTGGTCTGAATTGTTAAACTCATACTTTATCTCCATTTTGTTGATAAAAATACATTTTTACATATTGTAAATTATAACATATATTTTATCCCTTTTGAAGATAAATTATCTTATTAATTCACTTTTGGTATGATTTACGTCAAAAATAACAAAATCCCGAGACCATGTTAATATAGTCTCGGGACATATAAATTAATTCTTCTCCGCCGAAGCAGCTGCTTCCTTATGGGTATCTCCCACCACAAGATTAACATCCTGTCCGTCAATACCTGTAACATTAAGGTTCTTATTAACCTTAGCATCATATGTATCAGCTTTAATAATTTCATTAATATCAATTCCGGTTGTCTCTTTAACTGATTCAATAGTCTTAGCAAGTACCGCAGGTACGTATCCGCCCATTGATTCAACACCTGAACCCGATGTTCCGCCACCGTCAATGATAGTAACCTTATCAATTGACTCTAATGGCTTAGCAATAGCTCCTGCCATTTCAGGAAGCTTATTAACAACCATTTCAAGAATAGCCGCTCTGCCATATTTAGCCATAGCATCTGCTTTCTTCTCAAGTGCTTCTGCCTCAGCAATACCCTTTTCTCTGATTGCTTCCGCCTCAGCTCTACCGATTGCTGCAATACCGGCAGCTTCCTGCTCCTTGGTATATTTAAGAGCCTCTGCCTTAACCTTTTCTGCTTCTGCTTTCTGAGTCTCCTCGTATTTCTTAGCTTCTGCTTCCTTCTGTCTCTTAAAGAGCTCAGCCTGTGCATTCTGCTCAATTCTATATTTCTCTGCCTCTGCCTGTTTCTTAATGGAAGCGGCAAGCTCCTGTTCCTTAACCTCTGCCTCCTTCGCCTTCAGTTCTACTTCTCTCTCCTGCTTAGCGATATCTGCATTGGTTGCTGTAATTTCAAGAATCTTACGCTGTTCCTCTTCCTGAATTCTGTAGGCAGCAGCAGCCTCAGCCTTCTTGGTATCCGAAATCTTCTGCAATTCAGATTCTTTAATACTTAATTCATTCTGCTTAATTGCAATTTCAGTCTTGGCATTAACTTCAGCATCATTGGCAAGCTTCTTAGCTTCTGCCTGTGCAATTGCAATGTCTCTCTCAGCTTCTGCTTTAGCAATTGAAGCTTCCTTCTGAATCTTGGACATATTATCCTGACCAAGTGCATTGATTAATTCATTCTCATCAATAACTCTCTGAATGTTACATGAAATAATCTTAACACCGAGAGCATTCATATCTCTCTGAGCCTTCTCCTGTACCTGATCACCGAATTTCTGTCTGTTGTTACAGATTTCCTTAAGGTTGATTGTACCGATAATCTCACGCATATTACCCTGAAGTGAATCAGTAAGAGCTTCCCTGATCTGAGTTTCATTCATATTAAGGAAGTTCTTCTGTGCAAGAAGAATACCCTCCTGACTGTCAACGTCAAGCGCAATCTTGGCAATAGCGTCAACATCAACACCAATGAAATCCAAAGTAGGAATAAAACCATTAGTCTTAATATCTACACTTATCTGCTTAGCAATAAGTATATCCTTTCTCTCGAAGAATGGTATTCTGATTCCGGCTTTACCAATTAATACTCTTGGTTTCTTTCTTATACCTGAAATAAGAAATACTTTGTCTGATGGTGCTTTTTCATAACCGATGAGCAGGAAAAATATCAAAAAGATAACTACAACTGCCACAACAATTACGATTGGATTTGATTTAATAAAATCTAACATGCCACATATCCTCCTCTTGTTGTATAAAATATTGTTCTTATAATTCTACAACTAAAGGTATGAATTTACAACATAATTTTTTATTGAACGCCACTTTCAAAGTTCACCCTTCCGAGAATTCCACCTGTAAGATAATTATTTCCCTGAGATCCCACCGTTCCATACAGATTATCATCCTGTACGTAAAATGTAATTAAAGAATAATTTGCATTATTCTCTTCTATACTAAGTGTAATATACCATTTCCCCTCACTCATATATGCATCATTAAAGCTGCGATAATATACACTGTTTCCTTCGTCCGTATAGGTTGAAAGACGCAATACAAAATCCTGAATTCTTGCCTCTTCGTACTCCTCCAAAGACATGTCAACCTCGTCGGCATAGTATTCCATAAAACTTTCCATATCTTCTTCGGCACTATCAGCATTATCTTCCACCCTCTTTTTATGCCACTCATATGCCTCCATAATACTTGCATAATCTGCCGAATAATCAACCATCCTTGCCGCCTCTTCAAACTGTTTCTCTTCAAGCAGCTTTACCCATTTCCTGCATATGTAAATCTCCTGCATATTTGAAAAACACATACCTTCTTTGCGTATCTCATTCCCTATTAAAATTCCCACTCCGGCAATCGGGAAAATCATTAATACCGCAATAATTGAAATCACCCAACGTTTCTTAATTTTGCGAAAACTCTTTGATATAGCCTTGTTTTCTGCACTATCATCCTTATCATCACTCAAAACAGTCTGTTTATCTGTCAATCTCATCTTTTCTCTGATTTTATTGCATTTTTCGCAATCTTTCAGATGTTCTTCAACAAGCTCTCTGCTCCCCTCAGAGCATTCTCCTTCTTCATATAAAAGTAATAAATCTTTAACAATATCACAAATTTGTTTCATGACTCAACCTCCTGTAAAATCTTCGTTTTAGCCCTAAAAAAAGTAACTCTTGCCCAGTTTTCCGACTTTTCATATAGTCTTCCTATTTCAGCAAATTTTCTCTCGCCAAATACATGAAGCACAAAAACATTTTGATATGGTTCATCTAAATTATAAATGGCTTTTCGTATATGCTCACAAGTATCTCTCTGTACTGCTATTTCCTCCGGTGTTAAACCCGAATCCTTTATTTCATATTTTTCAGATTCATTATCATTAAATCTTTTTCTACGCCTACATTCTTTAAGCCATGCATTTTTTCCTATCTGACACAACCATGTAAGAATACTGCACCGCCCCTCAAAACTGTCTATATGTAAAAAAGCCTGATAAAAAGTCTCCGAAAGAAGCTCTTCAGATAAACTCTCATCTCCGGTAAGAGAAAGCAGAAAACGATATACAGCTTTACCGTATTCCTTATAAACATCTTTAAACACTGCCATCCCCGCAAGTCTCCTTCCAAGTCTTTCCTCTAATTATAAATATCTGACTATTCCATTGAAAAATTTTATACAGAAGCAACATAATCAGTACTGCTTCCAATGGTGCAGCAATTATGTGCCTCCAATCCAATGATAAAATTTTGTGAAAAAACATCACAGCCGGTATATGCATGACATATATAAACATGGTATCTGAACCGATTTTAGTAAAAAAGAATCTTTTTTTTGTCATATTAGTCAGAAGAAAAAAACTAATCCCGCCACCCAAAATATAACATATAATCCTAAGTACACAACCATTTTCAAATTCTAATACTCCATAGCCTTGCGACTGCCACAGAAATTCAACAGGAAGTCTGCCTCTGATAATAACATACAATATCATACTTACAATAAGTACACCTGCACCAATTTTACAATATCTATTCCACCCGGTCTCCATCTTACATAACACACCTGCAAGAAAATACGGAAGAAAAACCAACGTTCGTGAAAGAGATAACCGATAATCAATTTCTTTTATCCCTCCTGCAAAACAGCCTGTTGCTATGGCAACAATCACAACAATCATCTTAATCTGCCATTTCCATTTTAATCTATCTTCCATTAAGTAATAAAGTGCTCCTATTAATGACCACAACGCAAGACTTAACAAATACCATAAATGCCAGTAAGGTGTTATGATTGATCCAATCCTTTGATTAACGCAAAAATCGAATACTAAATATATACTCTGAAATACAATATAATAAATAATTGCTTTTCGTGCCTGAGCAAGACAGCTTCTTATATTTCTCAAAAATAATCCGGACAAAAATGTGAACATCGGCATATGAACTAAATAAACAATACGATAAATTTCATACAGTATTTTATTATCATAAATCATGGGTTCTATCAAATGTCCGTATACAACCATTGTCATTAACAGCAGCTTTAAATTACAATAACCGGCATCTCTGTGCTTCAATACTATTTCCATTACATAATTCCTTTCTTCCTTTCTATGGATTAGAGACCGTAGAAAAGAAAACGTTACAATTTTTTTATAATTCGGGGAAGATTTCCTTATCTTGATTCTAATTGTTTTTATATCTCAAAAAACTGACTCACTAAACAAACTTAAAAGAGCCTTAACATCACCGCTAATATTCTTTTGATTTAGTTGTTATTTTTTATAATATCAATCGGATTAAGTGCCCAAATCTTTATCATAGGAACAATAAATGACACAAATGCAAGTACAAAAATCAATAAAACATTTTCTATAACTATATCACCTCTAAAAACAAGGAAATCAATGTTTGGTATCATTTTCCCAAAAGCAAAGGTTTGAAGTGAATTTATCAATAAATCATTAGTTTTATTAACTAATAATGCATACCCAAGGACAGCAATCACTGCAGTGCATACCGCTATAAAGAATACTTGCAATCCAAAAATAAAACCTATAATATAATGCTTCATTCCTAATGCTTTAAGAATACCTATTTCCTGCATTTTACTATTTATCATTCTTGATGAATAGTTCATCAAAATTAATACCACTGCAACGCATAAAATTGATGATATTACTTCAAAAATCGGAACAAAAATATCTACTATCTTTGTCATTGTATACAAACTATCACTTACTATCAGGTTATTTTGAAATCCAAGAGTTGTTGCAGTATCATATACAATTTTTATATCTTCTTTACCATTAAAATATAGTCCTGTAATATAAAAATTATCTTTAGCAAAAAGATTATATACGTTATCACTGACAATAAACGTTCCCGCCATGTTGTTTTGCTCAGATACAAATAGTCCCACTATTTTTATTTCTTGTGAAAAAAGCCTGTCCTCCGTTTCCAATCCGGAATATAAATAATGGCTTAAACTCTCTGTATGAGGAATAAACTCATCAAGATTTGTTTCCGTATAATGTGTTCCAAAAACACTATTATACACACTCATCTCCATAAGAACCTCATCATCATTTAATTCAATTCCATAAAAATCGGATTTTCTTACTTGTGGGATATCTGATGTAAACATTTTTTTATTACCAAATTGTAGTGCATAATGCCATACCATATCCCAGGATGGATTTTGTACAGTCTCCTCATAGAAATTAGGATTAAGTGAATAACAAAAACCATACATCGTGTGAATATCATCTACCAAGCTTAAAACCTCTTCGTTTTCAAGTAGTTTATTCACATTGTCATAATTTATTTTTCCCAAGTTAGAAAATAAACTTTTATACTTATCTTTATATCCCGTGTCTATAATTGCATTTATATATCCTCTTGAAACACAACTATATGATTCACGAATACCCCAATAATATTCCCCAAGCAAGTCTTCATAAGAATCTGCATAAGCAAGCTGTCCATTCTTTAACATAATATCCGCTAAATAATCAGTAATAATTATTCCCGTTGGATGAAAATAATCTGATTTGGCAATATATTTCAATTCACCAAATTTTTCAACCAAAAATTCTTCATCTACAACCATTACACCAAGCGGCTCTATACTATACAACGATTCATCAAAAACATTAGACGACATTCCTGCTGAAACCTGACTTTGATTAATAAATATGTTTGATTTATAAACCTTGTATATTTCATTACTATAACCGGAATTGTAAAATTCCATAATTTCCGTTTCTTCAATTTTAGCAAATCCATTAATTACTTTATTTAACTTTTCAGAATTATTTTGTTGTGTTTCGTTAAAAGTTTTTGTCAAAAACACAGATTCCGAATCGTTTTTTTCAAATTCTTTTTTAATTATCTGTGCGGAATCAAATCTGGTTATTGTTTGTGCTAAAAGCAAAACAATCATAATTATTGCTACCATAAATGAATACAACAATATCCTGGGAAATTTGTTTTTAAAAAAAGCCTTTCGAATTTTAGTTTTGTTAAAAGACGGAATAATAAATTCTTTTTTCTCTTTTTCTAATGAATCTTCTATTAACTCATTTAAATTATCAGATATAATTTCACCATTAGATATTTCAATTATTCTATCTGCATATTGACTAGCAGAATTTTTATCGTGTGAAATAACAAGAACTAAATTCTCTTTCGCAAGAGACTGGAGTAATTCCATAATTTCAACCGTTGTATCCGAATCAAGATTACCTGTTGGTTCATCCGCAAGAATATACTTAGGTTTTTTAATTAACGCTCTTGCAATTGCAACTCTCTGGCGTTCTCCACCGGATAATTCAGATGGATACTTCTCCTCGTAGCCTTCAAGTCCTACTTTTTTCAATGTAGCATAAACAAGAGCATTATCTGCTATCCCTTGTAAATCCAACGCCAACGATACATTATCAAAAACTGTAAATTCATTAAGCAAATAAAAATCCTGAAATATAAAGCCTATATATGTATTTCTATAATCCGAAAATTTAGATTTTTTCAATGAGGATAGATTAAAATCATCCACTTCAATACTACCAGAAGTAGGGCAATCAAGTCCTCCAATTAAATTCAACAACGTTGATTTACCGCTGCCACTTCTTCCAAGAATAAAAATTAATCCCTTGTCCGGCAAACTTAAATCAATATCCTTTAAAGCTTGGTGTGATTTACCCTTTTTTGATTTATATAATTTACATAATGATAATATTTTCATCATAGTTACCTCTAAAACAAGCTAATGTATACATTATCATAAAAATTATATCAGCGCAATCTATATGTCTACTTGAGTTTCCGCAAAATGTAATTTCAAAATGAATGTAACTTTCCAAAGCACCGATTTGTCACTTTTTTGAAAGCTTAAGACAGAGTTGACGGTATGCCGGGCATTTTGTCCGGAACCAGAGTCTGACGCGCTCTTTTGCATAATAAAGTATGCCCAAGCTGCCTTTTGTAATATAAAAGTTAAGTGTGTTGATTGCTTTTAGCTTACGCACACGAAAGTTTTCAAACTGGAATATCTGCTTTTTGCAACGAAAATACTCTTCGATTTTCCAACGTGAAAAGTACGTTCTTGCCACTCGGATCACATCATCCTTAGATTTAATTTCTTTATTGGTGGCAAGCATCATTGGATGTTCGTTAATGCCATAAACAAGCACCCGATAAATATCTTTTGTGGATGGCAGATGTAAAACTCCAATTAAAGAAATATTAAGTGCTGAAGCTCGTTAGAATTATTAAGGAATGCCTTGATTTCCGGCATTTCAAACAACTTTACAACGTCATATATATGTCTAACTTTTGTGTTAATACTACCACATATTGTATGTCGTTTTACAGACATTAATTTATCTACAAATGTTCTTTCAATATTCAAAACATTTAATGTAACATTCTTCAACTCAAATCTATGTATATCATCCTCTCCACCGTTTTCTTCAAGAAATTCTTGAATATATGATTTAAGTACTTTCTTAGAATATGGATCTGGCCGAACACTACTACCTATCTCTAGCTTGACGCGGTTAGCTACATCATCAAACCACACATACATGCTTTTACTTCTATTAGAACGTTCGGCATCTATTTTTTCAACATTAGCACCAACTGTCATGATATTCTCAATTTGCTTTATGGTTTTATCGCATAGTTTATCACTAAACTCCATTCCTAAAAAAGTTAAATCTATATCTTCAGAGAATCTTTCAATAGAACCAGGATAACATTTACTGAGTGAAGTTCCTCCTTTAAATACACACTGATCAGAATATTCACTATCCGCCAGATTCTTTAGTAGCATTACAATATAATAATCACGTATAATTGCAGCTTCAGGTAAATGCTTTTGCATTGCAACAATTGATACTAAATACTTAAACTCCTTTGGATATTCGTGCAATCTCATATATCTCCTCCATTCTAGGATGCTTATACTCTGAAAGTGCTGACAGATACATACTAAGATTATTCTTCACTCCATAATATTTTAAGATTTCTTGTAAAAAAGCTATTGTTGACTTTTTATAAGAAATATTAGACACAACTTCAATTAATATATCTTCATTATAGTTCTCTGCCACACTTTGAAAATAATTAACAAATGCTGAATAATCCATATTTTGAATTGTATTAAAATTCTGTAGAACCTCTAAAGCATCAATCATATTAATAATTTCTTGTGAATATTCAATTTGGACTTGACGAATTACAACATTTCTTATTCTTCTGGTATAGCTTTCCAATGCAGAAGACATAACAATTAATGTTTTAGGAATCTGAGTTGTAAGCTTCAAAGCATTATATAATGAATATCCCACAACAGTTCCCGTTCCATTATCAATAAATGCTGAAGCAATTTCTCTATCCGATAGTGGTACAATTCCATATTTACCAATCTTGGGTAAATGATATATTCCCCTTGCAATTTTAACCAATTCGCCGGCCTTACACATTCTCTCAAGAGTCTTGTAATATGCTGCTTCGCTAATCAGATTACTTAGCTTTTCTCTATATAATTTGCTTGCAAATATTAATTCATTTTCCTTGTAACTACCAATTGCATTTTTAACAAGAGGATTATTCTTCATCTTCCGCACCTCCTTACATAATTCATTAATCATATTGTTACTCATAAAAACAGCATTGTCAAGTAAATTTTAATTTTACTTGACAATGCTAAAATTATTCTATACACATAGAAAAACCACCCTCTTGACTTTGACCGAGCATCAGGGTGGTATTTCCACTTTATTACAGGTCAACCCACCTTGTGGGCGAGCGTTGTTTTTGTAATTTCAGTGTAGCATTAGGAAATTTTCAAGCAGGAAAGATTTTATTATAAATAATTAATTGTTTTTCCAATATTTTCGGTATTTGAAGCATCTTTATTAATAGTTTTTTTATTTTACGAAGTAAAATTTATTATTAATTCTAATTCCTCCACCTGCAACGGATATATCTGCTCCTTCATAAATATATTCTGAAATTTTATTTAATTGATTATCTATATAATAAACACCAGTTCCATCATAAACCAATCTCTTTCCATTATATGACCTAGCATCTACATCTTTAAATGTTTTGATTACATTACCGCTGTAATCGATGATTTCCGCATTATTACCATTCCCTGCTATTATGTAATTATTATCTTGAAAATCACACCACGTATATATTTTATCTATGAGTACATTATTTCCATTGTAAATCTTAAAATTCTTTCCGTCTGATGCAAATGCAAAATATTTTCCATTTCCATAGTACCATTTTGCTGGGCATGTTTCATAATTCTCTCGACTACAGTCTCCATTTAAATTAATTTGTGTTTCTTCCAATGTATCAACATTTATTTGGATTCTTCCTCCATTTCCATCAAAAATAGTGAAATAGCCATTTGAATAATATGCCATATGCCCCATAAATATATACTCTATATTACATTTTGTTGTTGTATACCCATTTGGTGTAACCTTTACAAATGTGCACTCATCAAAGGAAGGGTATCCGTTACTATCATATGCCGCCATCCATAGCAATATAACAGCTTCATTGTTTAATTTGGATACAAATTCCACTGTATCTCCACCAAGTGCCATATAAGATGCCTGTCCCTCAAAAATAACATCGCCTGAATATATATTTGTAATTGAAACACGTGCACCTGCTATTGGTGATAATTTTGTTGTGGTTATATACATTCCATCTTTGTAGTCATAACTTATACACCCATCGGATTCTCCGTATTCTACTATTTTGTCAATATTTGTATTATAAACAACACATAAATTACCAAATGTTCCTGCTCCATTATTAATTATAAATTTAATCTCACTTTTGCTAACATTTGCATATTCTACAGAGTCATAATTAAATGGTATTAACACATTACCTGCATTGCTTACAACACCCCATTTGCCATTTTCCTTAACACAATGCAAATTTTCAGTCCAATACATATAAGCTTCATAACCTTTTTCTGACAATACAATCCCTTGTGTCGGAGTTTCTGTCGGCTTCTGTGTTGGTGCTTCTGTCACTGGCTCTGTCGGTGCTGGTGCTTCTGTTGGTTTCTGGGTCACCGGCTCCGTTGGTTTTGGTGCTTCTGTTATCGGTTCTGTTGGAATTTCCGGCTCAGTAGGAACTTCCGTCGTTGTTTCTTCTCCTGTAATAAAGTCAATAATTGCCGGAATATCAAATTCTAATTCTTCTATATATGGACACTTAAATAATGCATCTTTTTTGTCCATTATTTTCACTTCATATTTTATTCCTAAAACTCCACTTAAAATGGATTTTTTATCTTTACCGACTCCGGCTTTTAAAGTTGGTGCATATATTTCGATTTTTATTTTTCCTGGGTCATTAAGGTCATATTTTGCATCGGATCCAACTCCGGCTTCAATATATAAATCCATAAGATCAGCCAAACCGTAAATACAAACAACTGCATCCGGACATACTGCTAATTTAACCTTACCGGAAATGGTACTGTTTAAATCCGATGTAGTAATATCTCCTGTAAAATTAACTCCACTGTTTTTTGTTTTTTAGCTGAAGCAATGGCTGTAACCTTTGGCTCAACTTTTATCTCGCCTTCCATTGTGGCAACAACATACACATCAACAACAAAGGAGAAAGGAGAACCAAAAGTATATATAGGCAATTCGCCTACTCTTATCCTCTGTTCTTCTTTTTTACCTTTTATTGATAATGATGACGAAATAGTGGCTCCGGTCTCCACATTAAATTCAAGATTACCATCATATTCCGCATAACCCTTTATTATCAAATCTTTAATTGTAATTTTTCCTACTATTTCAACGCCTTCTTTATATTTAGACATCATATTGCCCTTAGAATCTTTGAAACAGTTTACATTTTTAGTACTAATACCATTAAGAGTCAGCTTTCCGTATATGTCCTCCCATTCATCAGAATATGTCAATTTCTTATCAGTAAAATTTACTTCAAAAGTTTTTTCCGAACCTGTATGGTCAAAACTACCTGAAGCAGCAACATTCTTTCCGTCAAGAACAGTTACACCTTCTGCAGGTATAAAATCATCCCAATTAGCAATTTGTGAAAACTCAATATTCATTGCAACTACAATGTCATCCAATGTTGGTTCAGTAACATCAAGTATATAATTATTACCATCCTTTTCAACCGATGTAACTTTCAGTGCAAATAGACTTTTATACTCGTCCTTTGTTGCCAAAACAAGAACTTTACCTTCCGTAATTTCTTGTTCACTTGACACAAGTATAGTGTTGCTTTCATATACATAATCTTCCACAGTACTCAAATCAATTACATTTTCGGTGTACTCTATCTTTTCAAAATTTCCGTACTCTTTTGCAAGATAGTGCTCCCATGTCATATCAATTGCATCAGTCGCTTCTGAGAACGAAAAGCCCTCTTCTACAGCATTAAGACTCAATCCAATATTCTCTGTAGCAAATTTAATGTAATCATCATCCGTCAGATTTTCTTTCTCTAAACGATTCTCTATATATGTTTCTCCATATATTTTGGCAAGCTGAATAAGTGCAGACTTTTGACTAATTTCTTCATCAAGTTTAAGGCTTTCACTTGCCACATCTAAAATGTCATTTTCAACCATAGTCTGTACATACGAAAAAATATTGCTGTCAGCTTTTACATTTTCAAAATATGGACTGTCATTCATATAAGAACTAAGTCCAAATTTCTCCGCAAACATTATAATCCATTCTTTAGTGGTTATTTTCTCACCACTGTCAGAAGTTGTAGTGTTCTCATCCGTTATTGTGCCATTCTCACCCGTTGTAATGCCGTCCGAATTAGCATCCTTTGTAGTTCTTGGCTTTGTCACAAGCAAAACACCTGTCACAATAAGTGCTATCACCACAAGGGATGCTACAACAATTATTGGCACACGATATTTTTTAATAAACTCCTTCATAATATTTGTCCTCCTGTAAATAATTTTTATGGATACATTATATTCGTTTTAACGAAGATATTCAAGTAAAAGAATATTATTTACTATTAATAGGCGTTTGCGAAACTCACTCTATGAGTTAGCAATCTTAAGGCAAAAAATAAGTAGAAATTGTACTAAAAACAGATTTCAAGAAAAAAATAAGTATAGTCAGATTTTAGGCGCACTTTAATAAGCCATAGTCTTTATGG
>JBGVJZ010000036.1:0-17650 GCA_045129695.1 Lachnospiraceae bacterium
TCGTTTGGTTTTCTTTTTGCGATTGGAATATTCCATATCTGTAAGTGTCATTTGATTCATAGGTATACCACCTTTTGTTTGATACTTACATTTTATCATATATTAACTGAAAATGCTTGAATTAATCAGCGTTTCCCTAGACATAATCGCTGGTAATCTCGAGAAGGCAGCTATTGATATTCCTCCGTCCCAAATTGACGGTCCTTCAGAGAAACTTAAGATAAGCCTTAAAAAAGACGGTTTATACATAGGCATAGAAAAGAAGGTATCAGCCGGAACAGTAATATAGCCCTACTGCCTGTCGCACACAAGGGGCGTAGGCTTGGATTAGACACAGAGCATGACCAATGCGCTGCAATAATCTATATATCACAAAGCTGCCGGATATAAACCCGGCAGCAGAACAATACATAACAGGAGACAACAATGGAAGAAATATTAAAAGCATTTAACGATAAAGAAAAATACTACAGTCAGGCAGAAACTTTTCTACAGGAGCACGAGCTGGCAGCAGAGATTGACAGAGACAAATTCGGAGCTGACAGAGAGAATGTGAATATAAGCCTAAAACCGATTAACAGTTTAAAACATAAGATGCTTGTCAGAAAACTTCGTAAGCTGACAAATATCAAAGAAGAGCCGCATTCGGATGAAAAGAATTCGGTTGTAGTATATTTTGTCTTAAAACTGCCAAGGGAGGCTTAATATGTGGGACGCTGCTAAATGGGAGCAGGAATATGAGATGCGAAAAGGGCATAAACCATCACAATATGAAATTGAATGGGCAAAAGAAGCACATGAGCTTGAAGAACGAAAGAAAATAGAATATCCGGAAGTGCGCGTGAAGAGAAATTTTAAATTTGACGAGGAATTCAGGAAACATATTGATAAATGTGACGAATGGTCAGCAAAGGAAGCAAGATTCATAACAAATGAATACAGGCATGAAATTTCATCACAAGAATATAGCAACCTATCGGGCTATACATCAACCAGCACCGGCGAAAAATACAAATGGATAATACTTTATGACAAGCGGCGACTGGAATATGTCATGGAAAAGGCAACAGCCCGTTTCGGAAGCATTGAAAACGCAATAGCGGAAGCGGAGCGACAATACATGGAGGAACACAAGAAACGGTGGCCAAACGGATACATGGGTCTTCTTGCTCCGGTTAATGAAACAGAAGAACAGTAAAAATATGGAGGAATGTTTAATGAGTAAATTAATAACAGTAAAAGAAGATGGAATATGGCATGTAAACGGAGCTGATTTTGACATGAAGAAGCTCAGTTCATATTTATACGGAGCGTTGTATAAATTAAAGCATTACGAAGAAATCTGCGATTCTCCTGACAAACTTAGAGAGATTGACGAGATGTATCGTGAGAAATGCGAAGAGGTTAACAGGCTTAAAGCAGAGCTGGAGAAGAGTAGCTTACCAATTAAAGTTGGTGATAGGGTATATTTAAAGGCTTGCTGTGAATGTGTACACATGTCAAAAGAATATGAAACTGGCATAGAAGAGTGCCCATTTGAAAACGACTGCGAATTTGAAGAGTGTAACAATGGAAACGAAAGATTGTTTAAGAGCACAGTAGAAAGTATATGGAATGAAGGCACAGGTTGGCTGTTTAGCGTTAGAGGTTTATGTGTTGAAATATCAGTTAATGATATAGGGAAATATGTATTTCTTACAGAAGAGGCAGCAGAGCAGAATTGTAAAAACGGAGTGGAATTAAAGAATGATTAATGAAGAAGAGTTAATGGGATTGCTAATTAAAGATAAGCGAATTGGCAGAACTGGATTTGGGGCTATTGTAGAGGATATAGAACAGTTAAAGGAACTTGGTTATGAATTGGGCAAGTCTGTTAGCAATAGCTGGATTCCTTGCAGTGAGCGGCTGCCGGAACAGATTGAAAAAGTGTTGGTTGTTACAGATAAGGGATGTTATTACATTGCAATGCTGAATACCAAAAATGAATGGGTGTGTATCGCAGAAATGATTAATACCCAAATAACATATTCAAAGGTGGTGGCATGGATGCCATTACCTACACCATATCAGCCAGAAGACACAGAGTGATACATAGAGTAAGTTGCACCGGTGCAACCAATTGAGAAGGAGGGATATAATGTCAACACAGTGGGAAAGCTCGGATGTTAAGCATTGCAGTAAGTGCCACAATCCGACGATAGTCATAGATTCGAGGGATGAATTTAACCATGTGAGGAGACGTAGGGAGTGTGTAAACTGCGGGTATCGTTTTAGCACCATAGAAATACTCAAAGCAGAATTTGACAAGATGAATAAGAGTTTAAAAATTATTAAAGAATCAGTTGATGGAGCATAAGAAAGGTCAATATAAATGGATAAACCGGAATTGAAACAATGTCCCTGTTGTGGTGGCAATGCCAAGGTATGTAAAAAGATTTCTTGCTTTGATTTATTTGCAGTAATTTGCAATGAATGTGGCTTAAAGACAAGAGATTTACCAACGGTTGAAGCAGCAACGGAAGCATGGAACATGAGACGAGGAGAATAATTATGGCAGCAGAAAAGAATGAAATAAAAACAGATTGTTTCGCTTATGATGGAACAAAAACAGAAGAATATGCCTGTAGTGCATTAAACAGTCTTTATTGCAAGAATGAGAAATGTAATTTTTATAAAAGCAAAGCGAAGCATAGCATGGAGCTTGCATAGTTGAAGGAAAAATCAGGCAGCAGTACATAGAGATGTTGTATTGTCATATAAATAATTTAAAATATATTGACATATACGCATTAAATGCGTATAATATGATTAGAAAATATAGAAAGGAGCTAAAACCTTGAAAAGAGCCGACCTGATAAAGCTATTAGAGAAGAACGGGTGGAGTTTGAAGAGAAATGGTGCGGAACATGATATTTACTCGAATGGAAATAGAATTGAACCCATACCAAGACACAAGGAGATTAACGAAATACTTGCACGAAAGATTCTAAAGAAGTTGGGGATTAAATAATCCCCTCTCTTTAGAGAAAAATACATGCAATAGATATACAAGAATAAAAAATAAGAGGAACAAACGAAAGGAAGAAAAAAATATGTTGAAAGTGTATCCGGTTATATTAACCCAAACAGAAGAAGGCTATATTGTAAATGTACCTGATTTTGATGTCGATACTCAGGGAAAAGATTTAGGCGAAGCTATATATATGGCAAGAGATGTTATTGGCATTATGGGAATTGAACTGGAGGATGAAGGAAAGGAGTTGCCGGAACCGTTTTCGGTTGAATTTACACTTGAAAAAGGTGATATGAAGACATTGGTTGATGTTGATTTTACTGAGTATAGAAAAAAGCACGATAACAGAATGGTCAAGAAGAATTGTACAATACCATATTATTTGAATGTGGAAGCAGAGAAGCAGGGAATAAACTTCTCACGTGTTCTTCAGGATGCATTAAGTGAAAAGCTAGGATACAATATAAGTTAAACAATTGAGGGGGCATCCCAAAAGACATGAAATGACTTGAGGGCTGCCCTCAATTTTTTTAAAGAATTTGAAAAGGGTTGCGTAATTTGTGTACTTAGTAGTTGAGTATGGAATTAATAAGCAAATAAAATAATATGGATTTTTTAACCGAAATATCCTATAATCAAATCATAGAGCCACAGAGCCGTATACATTTAGCGTGTATGCGGCTTTTGTCATTATAAAGGAAGGTGAGATAGGGAATAAGCATGAAGAAGCAGAAAAAGATTATATAGCCGGTATGAAGTATGCCGATATTGCCGCCAAATATGATGTCTCTATCGACACCGTTAAGAGTTGGAAAAAGAGATATAAATGGGTGCGAAAAAGTGTGCACACAAAATGCACACAAAAAAGCGAAAAAAGGGTGCACCCAAAATCTGAGCAAATCGAGCATGAAAATGTGACAGAAAATGAAGAAGACGAATTAACCGAAAAACAGCGTCTTTTCTGTGTTTTCTTCGTAAAATCATTTAATGCAACTAAGGCATACCAAAAGGCGTACGGAGTAGATAAAAATACAGCTGCAGTAAATGGGTGCAGGATGCTAAGAAATGCTAAGGTTCAAAACGAGATAAAAGAACTTAAAGAAATAACACTTGCTCAGAAGTTCCTGACAGAGAAAGATATTCTTCAAAAATACATAGATTTAGCTTTTTCAGATATAACCGATTTTGCCGAATTCAAAGGAGGTATAGTTAAGCTAAAGAGTAGTGAAGAAGTGGATGGAAGCTTAATCAAGGAGGTTAAAGCCGGAATGTTCGGAGCATCCATTAAGTTAAAGGATAGTGAGAAAGCTCTTGATTGGCTTAGCAGATACTTTATGATGAATCCAATGGATAAACACCGTCAGGAATTTGAAAAACGCAAAATGGAGCTGGAATTATTAAAACTGGAGGCATCAAAGACACAGGAACAACCTCAGGATGAGCCACCGGATGATAATTTTAAAGAAGTAATTAAACAATCAGTAAAGGACGTGTGGACAGAGGATTGAATGGGCAGAGATAGACAGACGTATTGAAAAATTAAGAAATAGTATTATGAACCGGGCGACGTCTTTAAAGCAAAAGATAAAGACCACAGGATTTGTATATTCTCCATTTTCTAAAAAACAACTGAAAATACTTACATGGTGGCATCCGGCAAGCCCGGTTAAAGACAAAGAAGGAATAATAGCAGATGGCTCCATCCGTTCCGGCAAAACTTTAAGCATGTCATTAAGCTATGAATTGTGGGCTATGAATAGCTTTAATAAGCAGAATTTCGGTATGGCCGGTAAGACAATAGGTTCATTCCGACGTAACGTGCTATTTTGGCTTAAAATAATGCTACGAGGCAGAGGCTATACAGTCAAAGATCATAGGACTGACAATTTGCTGATTGTATCCAAAGGTGAAGTAGAGAATTATTTCTACATCTTCGGTGGTAAGGATGAAAGCTCTCAGGACTTAATACAGGGTATAACCCTTGCCGGTATGTTCTTTGATGAAGTGGCATTGATGCCGGAAAGCTTTGTTAACCAGGCTACAGCAAGATGTTCTGTAACAGGATCCAAGTGGTGGTTTAACTGCAACCCGCAAGGTCCAGACCATTATTTTTATACGGAGTGGATTCAGAAAGCGGCAGAAAAGAATTTAATATATCTACATTTCACAATGGATGATAACCTGAGTCTTTCGGAAGAACTTAAGCAAAGATACAAGAATATGTACACAGGTGTATTCTACGACCGCTATATAAGAGGCTTGTGGGTGCTTGCAGAAGGGCTCATATTCCGTTATTTTGCTGAGGATGACAGTAAGTACTTATTTGATGATAATGAGATATTTGAGACAAATACGAGAGGAGAGCAGGTTCTTAAAGTAGTATTTAGCAAAATCACAATGGGGATAGACTTCGGAGGTAACGGATCCAAGACAACATTTAATCTGATGGGTTATATGGAGAGATACCGTCACCTGAGATTACTGGAAGAGGAAGGGCTTCCGGTAACGGAGGAAATAGATGCAAAAACAATATGTGATACATTTGTTCGATTCTACAAAATGGCAATAGCGAAATATGGTAAAGTAGATTGGATATTTCCGGATAGTGCAAGTACAACATTAATTAATTCACTTCGCACAGCTGCAAGAGAAGCAGGACTTCCATGGAGAAATATATCAGGTTGTAAGAAAAACGAGGTATCTGAAAGACCTGTAACAGTAGATTTGCTTTTTAATACCGGAAGACTGAAGCTTAATAAACGCTGTTTACAGACAAGAAAGGCGATAGGTTCTCTCAGATGGGATGAGAAGAAACCAAACCAGCCGGAGGATAAGAATATAGGAAACTGTAATGACTGGTGGGACTGCTTTAATTACTGTTTTCTTGATTTTGTAAAATTCATAGATTTAAAACGATAGGAGGATTCAAAAAGGGAAAACTGCGTAAAAGATTATTTGGAAAAACTGGGATATACAATTAACGATACAGCACAGGATATTATCAAGGAATGTGATGACTGGTATGCTAACAGGAAGATTGAGGCATTCCATGAGCGAAAGACTATACAAGGGGATAGATACGAGTTGTCAAGACTTGGATTTGCAAAGCGTTGCTGTTCTGATGACGCTAACTTATGCGAGGTAATAGAGATTAATGCCGGCAAAGACCAGGAACAGTTTGAAGAGATTAATAATATCCTTAAGAGTAACCGTTTTGACACTCAGTACCGCAAGCAGCTTGAGAAAACATCAGCGGATGGAACTGTTGCCTGTTACATAAGACTTGAAAAAGCTCAAATAATGAGTGATAACACGATAAAAGGTGGAAAGATTAGGCTGAATTATGTCGAAGCCGAATCTTTTATCCCGCTTACAGTGGTTAATGATGAGGTTTTAGAAGCTGCCTTTTCATCAAGCACCCTTAAAAATAGCAAGAAGGAAACTGTACTTGTAATATTCACAATAGACGAAAAGGGGCTGTATAAAGCTGCAACACATATATTTGACCATACCGGAAAAGAAATAACTGAGAAAGGGCATGAATTGCAGTTAGGAGATGTTAAACCTTTTGCAGTAATGAGAAATGCCGAGGTTAACAATATTGACGATATGGAAGGTTATGGACTTCCTAAGATTCTTAATGTCATTCCAGTCTTGAAGGGGCTGGATTTGGCTTACAATGTGCTTTTCAGTGATTTGGATAAAGCAGAAAAGATCCTGCTTATCAATGAGTTACTATGTGAATTTGATAAAAATGGCAAACCTAAGCTCACACCGGAACAGAAGAAGTTGTTCGTGCTCCTGGGTGAGAAGCTGCCTGAGGAGAAGGATGTAATACAGGAATACAACCCTACAATCCGTATCAACGAGATTGTAGAGACAATAAAATTATTATTATCGCTTCTCTCAATGATGTTCGGCTACGGTACCAAGAAGTATAATTTTGAAAACGGACAGGTAACTACAGCAACGGAATACATTGGGGAACGTCAGGACCAGGTTCAGGAACTTAACCGTCAGCGTAAAGAAGCGGTTGATTATATCACCGGGATAGTCAGAGCCATAATGTGGTTCCGTAACACTTATCATAATGCTAAGTATAATCTCGAAGAGGAGATAATAATCAGCTTTGATGACAGTTACATAACTGATAAAGAATCAGAGTTAGAGCGTAAAAGAAATGATGCTTTGAGCTTTGATATTCCAAAGCTGAAGATATGGTATCTTATGGATGCATATGGACTTACGGAAGAGAAAGCAGCGGCAATTATTGCAGAAGGACAGCAGGAACCGGAGCCGGAGGATGAAGAGGAGTAAGTTGCACCGGTGCAACAAGGAGGGATGAATAAGGCTGAGTAATGATCAGTTAGACATAATAGGGGACGCAATCCGTCCCCTTTTCCAATATCTTGAACAGGAAGTAATTAAAGATATAGCGAGAAGGATAGGCAAGACACTTACATACACCCGAACGGCAGAGATACAGGCAGCAGCAATGAGGGATTTAGGATACAGTCCGGCACGCATCCGCAAAGAAGCCATGAAAATACTAAATGCCGATAAAGAATACAGAAAGGCTGTAGCTCAGAATACATTGGAATACAAGAAAGAAATTAAGCAACTTATTGAAGATATTACAAAGCAGGCATACATTGAAGGTAATATGCTTGTGGCAGCAGCCGGGAGAATGGCTTGGATAGATGATTTGAGGGTATGGAAAAGTGCCGGGAAGTCATTGAGTGATAATAGTTTCCTTGGGCAGCTTGTAGACGTAATGACGCGTCAGACCAAAGGAGAATTGAAGAATCTTACACAGACTACCGCATTTAAGACACAATCTGGAATGGAGTCAATCAAGAACCTGTATCAGAACGAGTTAGATAAGGCTACAATCAAGATATGTTCCGGTACCTTCTCGCAGGAACAGGTTGTAAAAGAGTGCATTCATAATTTGTCACAGAGCGGATTAAGAACAGTTAATTTTGACAGCGGACGCTCCATGCAGCTTGACACAGCGGCGAAACTGGCGGTCAGAACGGGATGTCATCAGCTGTCAGGTAAAATCCTCAATCGAAATATGGAAAATACCGGATGTAACCTCGTGTATGTGAGTGAGCATGAAGGCGCCCGTAATACAGGAACCGGAATAGCCAACCATGAGGAATGGCAGGGTAAAGTATATTACGTTAAGCCCGGCAAGGATTATACTGACGAGGCAAAGCGTGTCGGACAGAGCAGCATAGAAGACCTTTGGGAGAAAACCGGATACAGTGCAGATGGAGTGCATGAAAACAATCCTTTGGGACTGAATGGTTATAACTGCCGTCATGGAAGTCATGTATGGTTCGAGGGAATAAGTCAGAAGCCGGCTCCTGTTAAGCAACCAGAGCCTGTCACATACCAGGGGAAAACCTATGACCGATATGCAGTAACACAGAAAATGCGTTCGATGGAGCGAGGAATACGGGCATTAAAGCGTGAAAAGGCTGCTCTTGCATCATTGGGTATGAGTACAAAGGATATAGATGTTAAGATTAAAGAGCACACAAGGCAGTATGGACGGTTCTGTGAAGCCTGCAAGGTAAAATACAGCAATGTGAATTTGCGTTATGATGGCAGCAGTAGCGATTTAACCAAGACAAAGGCATATCAGAAATATCATCAGATGGTGGAAGATTCAGGTGTTGATGCTGAATTTTCAAAAGAAACTCTTGCTAAAACTGACAAAAGTAGTAATATGTTAGTATCAGGTGGCATTAGTGGTGCAAGGAATCCATTTAGCAAAGAAGCAGATGAGCATGCCAACAGATATTACGGATTAGTGCGTAGCATGAAAACAGATGTCACAAAGATTGCAAAAACAACTGGTATGTCAGAAAACGAAATACAGTCTGTCAAAGAATATATTTTCTACGAAAAACATGATTTGGGAGGAGAAGAACCTGAACTGTTTGAGCCGGATTATATGATGGCTGAATCATGGCAGAGATTAGTAGAAGGAAAACCGGAACCACATGATATAACAATGATTAGGCATGAACTGTTAGAACAGGAGTTAATGCAAACTGGATTGACACAATATGAAGCACATAATATAGCATCACAAACATATAACTATTCTAAGGAGGCGGAGGAATATCATGCTAACATTAAAAAATATAAAAAAAGATAACAAAATAATATCCGCTGACTATGAACCCGAGAATAGTGGATTGATTGGGAATATAAAACTTGATATCACAAGTGGAAAGGTTATTGATTGCACATCTACAGAGTTAGATGAACCATTACCTATGTATTTGCATCATGCAGTAAATGGCTTGATAAAATTAGCACACAAGGAGAATTTACCAAATGAAAAACTTATTATGTGGTATTAATTGAAGTGAAATAGCATGGTTAAAGAAAATGACAATCCGAATACAGAAGAAATCAATCGCTATAGGCAAATGTCACAAAAAGAAAGAGACAAACTTATGGCTGAGAAAGAAAAAGAAATATTAGAAAGTATGAAAAAGTAGAAAAAAATTAATTGAAAATATGTTCGATTCATGTTATTCTCTAAAAAGAGGGCGTGATAACATGAATAAAGAAAAGACCCAATGGGTGTCTTGTCCCGCATGTGGACAGCCGCATTTACTTAAGCGTTATGCCGATACCCGAATCATACACTTCCCGGCATATTGTAAGAAATGCAAAGGGGAAGTCATAATAACAATAGAGCCAATGAGCCGAATAGTTAATCAATGATTAATTATTGGGCTCTTTTTGTTTGGCCAAAGTTGCACCGGTGCAACTATTAATTGAATATCGCGGGTTGATGTAAAGGCAGCATACCAGTCTCCTTAGCTGGAAGAAAGGGCTCAATTCCCTTGCCCGCTATTTCCTTACAGTGGACAGCACTGTTAAATAAAATGTTAGGAAGGAGAACACAATGAAGAACATTGAAACTATCTTATCGGAAAGTGGAGTAACCATGACCGAGGAACAGACTAATGCCATAGTGGCAGCAGTCAACGAGAACTACAAGACGGTAACTGACTATGATAAGCAGAAAAGCAAGCTTGAGACTGCAAATGAGCAGGTAGCAACATTAACCAAAAGCCTTGAAGAGTTTAAAGGCATTGATCCAAAGGAAGTTGAAACCCTTAAAGCCACTATTGAAGCTAAGGACAAAGAATTAGCAGAGAAGCTGGCAGAAAGAGATTTCAACGACAATGTCAAAGAAGCCATCAGAACAGCCAAGGGCAAGAATGAGAAGGCTATAATGGCACTTATGGATATGGATACTCTTAAGCAGTCCAAGAATCAGAAAGAGGATATTGCCGCGGCACTTAAGACCTTAACTGAGGCAGAGGACAGTAAAATGCTTTTTGGTGATGTTGAAGTCGTGGGCAATGAAAATCTCATTGGTACAGTAACTAGGAACAAGGGTGATTCCGGAGATGCGGCATTGCGTGCGGCTATGGGATTACCACCGGTAAAATCAGAATAGGAGGAATAATTAAGGCCGAATACAATAGCTTTAGCAAAAAATTATGTAAGTAACCTTGACGAAGTGTATAGAATGGCTTCGGTAACCGCGGATTTAATCAGTGATTCCACATTGGTTAAAGCCGGAGCAAATGCAAATGAGATTATCTATCCGCAGATGTCAGTAACAGGTCTTGGTGACTACAGCAGAAACAGCGGATATACAGAAGGAAGCGTTAACCTGGAATGGAAGACATCAGCATTCAACTATGACCGCGGTACCATAATATCTGTAGACGTTATGGATAACGAGGAGAGTAGAAATCTTGCTTTTGGAATGGCGGGAGCTAGCCTTATGAGAGAAAAGGTTGCACCTGAAGCGGATGCATTTACATTTGCTCAGATTGCAGGAACAGAGAATATTTCAGTAGGTAATCCAACTACATTTGCAACAGCGGAAGCGTTCCTTGCGGAATTAATTGCAGCCAGTACATTAATGGATGAGGATGAAGTGCCGGAAGAGGGAAGAATACTCTATGCAACACCTACACTGTTTAACAGTTTACTTGCTCTTGATACATATAAGTCAAGAGAAGTACTTAACAGATTTTCTGTTAAGAAGAAAGTGCCACAGAGCAGATTCTATTCAGCAATTGACATGCTTGATGGAAGAAGTGAGGATGAGAAAATCGGACATTATAAAAAGGGAACATCAGGGCTTGACATTAATTTTATGATAATTCACAAGCCGGCTTTGATTAAGTTTGATAAGCACATTGCAAGCAATATCATCCCTGCATCAATTAATCCGAAAGCAGACGCGGATATTTCAAAGTATAGAAAATATGGAATTGTTGATGTGTATAAGAATAAAGCTGCCGGTATATTCCTAAGCACTAAGGCAGAGTAGGAGGTGTCACATGAGAACAGTGGGAATTAAGAAGGAAGACATTAAGTCCAGAGCAAAAAGGACATCTGCTAAATTAAATCCTGTAAAGAAGTCCACAAAGCCAAAGTCGGATGCAGGTGAACAGAAAAAAGAAGATTCGGAAGAATCTGAATAAACCAAAAGTAGTAGAAGGGAGCTGACAATATGTCTTACATTGATTGGGAGTATTACAGCTCCCTTTATGACAATATCCCACAGGAACGATTTGAAGCCTGTGAGAAGAAAGCCGCCATTAAGATAAATACCTGTACTCATATGAGAACTGCAAGATTCTATTCGCAATATGACGAAGCGACAGCTACGGATTTTGAGAAGCAGGTCTATGAACAGATTCGGATGACCATGTGTGAACTTATGAATAAGATGTACAATCAGGAAGTACACAGTCTGGGAGAAGGAATTACTTCTGTAAGCAATGACGGATATTCAGAAAGCTATGAGATTAAAACCACATCCCAGAAGGAAGGAGAACTCCTTCAGGTTATTCGTTCAGGGCTTAGTGGTACCGGATTGGCAGGTGCTATATGAATACACTGTTTACAGACAAAATGACGGTATACAACCATTACATCGATTCAGAGGGCAATGATAAGTGGGTAAGAACAGTAGTTGAACATATCCAGTGGAATGATGGTAAGACTTTGGTGGCTAACGATAACGGAATATTGACCGCTACAGCCACAAAAAGGATTACTATAGACTTTTCCTCAGGTTTGCAGAAAAACTTCCTTTCTGTGCCAGAATTTGAACGCACAGAGCGACCTATAGGGAGTTGGACACTCAATACTAAGGATGAACTGGATGTACTCATATGTGGCGAATGTCCGGCAGAGATAACAGATGAATACACCATCTCCAATCTGATTAAGGAGTATGGTGCTGTAACCATTAAAGCAGTTACAGATAACCGTAACAGAAGGCTTTTACAGCATATTAAGGTGGTGGCACAGTAGGGCGTTAAAAATAGATGCATACGTTAACTTTGATACAGAGGCTATAATGGATAAGCTGGGATTTGGTGCCGACAATGCAGCACAGGTGATGGTAGATGAACAGGTATTAACGTTGTGCGAACCCTATGTACCATTCGACGTTGCCGGCATATATCCTAATCCTAAAACGCTTATAAATAGTGGAAAAAATAATACAATACTGGGAAGCGGATTAGTAAAATATCGTACCCCATATGCAAGATATCTCTACTATCATCCCGAATTTGATTATCAGGGAGCTCCAATGCGTGGAGCCTATTGGGCAGACCGGGCAATGCAGGATGGAGGCAAAGCCAAGGTTGTAGCAGCACTTAAAGAATTTGTAGGACGAAGGAGCAAAAGCAGATGACAATATCAGAATCCATTATCAAATGGCTTAAAACTTTTGAGCCTAACAAAATAGATACCGATTCCCTTAAAAGCACATCAGCTTCATACGGATTGTTCAAACTTCCACAGGTCAACATTAAGAAGGATATTCTTGGAAACGAGAAGAGAATGGAACATTATACATTCCGGGTACGACTCGATTCCAAACTGGATCCGGATAGGATTAATAATCAGAAGTACATGGAGCTTTTGACGGAGTGGATATCTGAACAGAATTCAGAGGGTAACTATCCGATTCTTGACGCAGGAACCTGTGAAGAGATTTCGGTAACTACACCATTCTTTGTCGAAAAGGCAGAGAATGACACATCAATTTATCAGATGACTATAGGAATAGTCTATATTAAGGAGGCAAAATAAGGAAATTAGCAAGAAAAGCATTTATGACATTTCTGGATGCATCATTTGGCGTTGAACAGCCTGAATGGTTCTTAATTGGAAAAGATATTGAAGAAATGTCCGTAGAACTTAATCCGGACGTTGAGACCAAGAAGAATATACTTGGAGAAACAACCGTTCAGGATAACGGATATGAGCCATCCATGTCAGCAGACCCGTATTATGCAAATCCTGAGGATTCGATTTATCCAAAGATTAAGGAGATTGCATTTAAACGTCTTACCGGCGATAGCTGCAAGACCAAAATACTTGAGGTTATTGTTGAAGATGACGCAGCTGAGGCACATGAAGCATACATGGAGAATGTAATTGTTAAGCCACAGAGCTATGGAGGCGATACATCGGGTGTTAATATCCCATATGAGGTACATTTTGACGGAAACCGTATTGAAGGTACCGTTAAGATTGCAAATGGAGTTCCGGCATTTACACCGGCCGGTGAAGTAGCAGAAGAGGCAGCAGAATAAGTAAGTCAGGGGACGGGTACTGATTAACACAGTCCCATCCCCTGTTTTGTTAGGAGGAAATAACATTGGAATTACAGATTAAAACAGGAAAAAAAGTTTATACATTAAAAGACGAAGCCGGCAATGAACTGGGCAAGATTGCGTTTAATCCGGGTGATCCTAATTTTATTGCAAGAATTAAAGGATTCAGAAGCTATCTGGAATCCAAAGATGCACAGGTCGAAGAAATTGACCGTTTAAGCAGTGAAGGCAAGATGGAAGAGGCAATTGATTTAATGGTTGCACTTGATAAGGAACTCAAGGGAAAAATTGATGAAATCTTTGATTCTAAAGTATCTGACATTGTATTTGGAAACACAAGCTGCTTAAGCAGAATGGAAAACGGAATGTCATTTGTTGAGTCATTTTTAACCAGCGTATTACCGGAATACAAGAAAATGATGAAATCCGGTAGAATTGAACAGTATACAAAGGGGTATATGAATGATAGGAGAACTTCCCACAAGCCTAGACGTAAACGGCACTAGATATTCCATCCGTTCAGATTATCGTGACTGCCTTCGTATCATGGAAGCATTCGCGGATGATGAATTGAAAATGGAAGAGAAAATATATATAAGTCTTGTAATATTATACAGGAACTTCAGAAAAATGCCCGAGAAGGATTATGAAGAGGCATATAAACAGCTGGTATGGTTTCTTAATGGTGGAGACCTAGAGGAAAATAAAACACCCTCCAAGCCGGTGATGGACTGGAAACAGGATGAAGCATTATATTTTCCAGCCATTAATAAAGTTGCAGTCCGAGAAGTGAGGAGCATGAAATATCTTCACTTCTGGACCTTCTTGGGGTTCTACATGGAAATTGGTGATGGAACCTTTGCAACGGTTGTAAGCATTCGCAATAAGAGAAATAAGAAAAAGAAACTGGAAAAACATGAAGAAGAATTCTATCGCACACACAAATCAATGATTGATTTAAAACGCAGATATACCGAGGCAGAGAAAGTGAGTATGGCAGCAGTTGATAGAATCTTGGGAAAGGGATGATTAAAGGCCGTCAGGGGCAGATTCAGAAGTAATAATTTGTACAAAACTTGATAACAGCGGACTGGAGAGAGGTCTTAACAGAGCCAAGCGTTCGACTAACGAAGCGGCATCATCATTGAAAAACCAGTTTGATAGAGCTTCTTTGTCACTTGATAAAGCAAGAGTAAAGGTTGATAACCTTCAAAAGTCCTTGGATGATATTCTTAATGGCAATACAACACCGCAGTCAATCAAGAATCTTCAGAAAGAATTGGCAGATACTGATAAATCTTATGCAAAGCTAAGAGAGCGGTCAAGAGAATTGGAAAGTGAAAAAAATGAGATTAATAATAGAGTATCGCTTCCTAAAAATTCTGAAACACAAACAGATACAGCACGTCTGAAATATATTGAGCAGGAACTTAATGCGATAGAGCAGGAAACAGAGGCATTATATTCTAAGGGAGAAAGAATAAATTCTACCTTAGAAGATATGAAACTCAATCCTTATCTGATTCCGGAAGTACAGAAACTTCATACTCAGATAGGACATGAAGCTACCAATGTAGAAATTCTGAAAGATAAAGTGGACAATCTCGGAAATAAATACAAAAACTCCGGCAAAAAAGGTAAAAAAGCCTTCAAACACACTTCAAGCGGTGCAAAGAAGACCGCCAAGCATACCAGACGGGCTGAGAGTGAGATATCCAAGTTGTGGAAACGTCTTAAAGGACTTGCAGCAAGTGCGTTAATATTTAATGGCATAAGCAAGGGATTAACATCACTTAAAGACAAGCTCGGTAAAATGCTTAAAACTAATGATGAGTTCAGCAGTTCTCTTTCGGAGGTATATGGCAATCTTCTCACAGCATTTCAGCCAATATATGAGTACATATTGCCTATTCTGAATTCATTCATGGGCAAGATGAAGGAAGTTACATCCTATCTTGCATCCTTCACATCCGTATTATTTGGTAAGACGGTTAAGGAAAGTGAAGCGGCAGCAGAGGCATTACAGAAGCAGGCAGAGGCAGCAGACAACCTTAATGATGCGTTAGGCTCTTATGATGAACTTTCAGTTATTGGACAGGATGATTCATCTTCGAGCGATATAACGGTTCCTACATTTAACACAACGGATTATACCGGAGACAGCTATCTCCAGTCTATAAAGGAGTCGATTGAGAATGGAGATATATCAGGTGTAATTACATCTCTTACCAATAAGCTGAATGACGCTATCGGTAATATTGACACCAAAGCGTTCTCGGAAGGTGCGGTAAGGCTTGCAACCACAATATCCGATGCAATCAATTCTTTTAGTGGAACCTTTGATTTCAAAACTTTAGGAATAAAGCTTGGTGAAGGTTTAAACGGAATAGTAGATTTTATATATACATTCCTTACGGAAACTAACTGGCTGCAGCTAGGTGAATCAATAGGAAATCTGCTCTCAAATGCAATAGCGACCATTGATTTTGAAAAAATTGGAAATACCATAATGGAAACCATTAATTCCATAACAGAGCTTGTTGCGGGATTTTTCCAGACAATGGATTGGGTAGAACTTGGAACGAGTGTTGCAGACCTGATAATGGGATTGATTGAAAGTATTGACCCGGTAGCACTTGCTGATAACATAACAGCCGTTATTAAAGGCGTAATTCTGTTGGTATCAGGATTCCTTGAGACCATTGATTTGTCGGAAGTACTAAGTACCCTAACAGATATAATCCTTACATTGTTGCAGGAAATTAACTGGGTAGAGCTGATATCTGCATTAGTAATGTTACTATTTGACTTAGTAGTTGCAGCAGTCGAAGGTTTGTGCAGCATGAGTGCGGAAGTTCCATTGCAATTATTATCAGCATTTTTTGAAGGCCTTGGAGCTGACGGGGCAGCAGAATTTCTTAATGGACTTAAAGAAAAGATTTCAACAGCACCTAAAGAACTGAAGAAATGGGTAAGCGACTATATAGTTAATCCTATTAAGTCATTCCTTGGAATTAATTCACCCAGCACCACGTTTCGGGATATAGGAAAGTGGTGTATACAAGGGTTTATTAATGGAATTAATTCACTTAAGAGTGGTGCAATAACCATATTCAACAATATATGGTCAGGCATTAAAAGCATCTTTTCTGGTGTAAAACAGTGGTTTTCTTCAATATTCTTGTCCGCCTGGAATGGTATAAGAAGCATATTTACCAATGTTAAAAGCTTTTTTGCCGGCGTATGGAACGGAGTTAAATCAGCGTTTTCCGGTACGGCCGAGTGGTTTAAAACTACATTTACCAAAGCGTGGACCAATGTTAAAAATGTATTCAGCAAAGGTGGAAGCATATTTATTGATATCAAAGACGGTGTTTTGACCAGTCTTAAAAAGATTATCAACGGATTAATTGACGGTATCAACAAAGTCATCAAAACACCATTTGAGGGTATTAATAAGGCATTATCCTCAATCAAGAGCATCAAGATAGGCTCGCTCAAGCCTTTTAAGAATATTTCAACCATATCTATACCTCAGATTCCAAAACTTGCGTCAGGTGCGGTTATTCCGGCGAACAGAGAGTTCCTCGCCGTATTGGGTGATCAGAAGCATGGAACCAACATTGAGACACCGCTTGAGACTATGGTTAAGGCATTTAATACCGCATTGGATGAGAGAGGCGATGAAAGCGGTGACATCATCGTTAAGATTGATGAGAGAGAGCTCGGAAGGGTAAACCGCAAGCGTAACAAGAAGCACCATAAGAGATATGGTACACCGGAATATGCATAGGAGGTTATTAAAGGTCTGAATATAAAGGATACTTATTAAAAGCGGTGAAGACCGGAGAGAAATTTAATAATGGCTGGCTTGAATGGGGTAGTTACTCTACTACCCCGAACCAACGAGAAGAGATTAAGGCGGTACGAGATGATTACACTCGTA
>JBGVJZ010000037.1:0-135411 GCA_045129695.1 Lachnospiraceae bacterium
TCATAATGATTGTACCTCTTTAGGATGTAGTAAAATGCTAGTTTACGACATAATTGATGAAGTAAAATGTTAGCATTTCCTAACAATCATTATAAAACTAGGTTCTATGTAAGGGAACCTACCCTAAAATTAAGCGTTTACTTTGCAGTTTTCCTGTACTTCCGGTGACCATGGCATAAGATTATCCAGTTCTTCCGGGTATCTTTGCCATTCAGAACCAGGCATATACAAAAGCAGATGCTCAAGGTATGCATATACGTTAAGACCGTTAGCTGTAAATACCGATAACTTAGTGCACACTGCACGGTGTTTTAGTGCACGCTTTCCGGTGATTGAGTGCATCCTTTCCGCTACATAGTGCATTGCTATATTTTAGTCCTATAATTAGATTGGCACACGTTTGTGTGACTATCATTTATAGGAGGTTCGATAACAATGGTTGATTATCGAGAAATCCTGAGACTTAAGAGTCTTGGGTACACAATGAAAGACATTGCATCCAGTGTTCACAGTTCCAGAAACACCGTTTCGGAAGTTCTGACATTAGCAGGAAATCTGCATATTTGCTGGCCACTTGATGACGATGTCACCAATGCTTCCCTGGAGGCTATTGATTATTCCGCACGATTCGTTCCACGAATCGCAGATAAGGATACCTGCAATCCGTGGGAATCGTACCACCTATACGCACATTAGTTCCACCTTTCAGGTGGCTACGCTATTGCTATAATATAGTTTTTATTTTTCGCATATTTAACTCGCCAGAATATATATGTATAGAATTGTTAACTATACGATCGATGATGGCATCAGCGTGAATTCCGCCACCAAGTCGGTTATGCCAGTCCTCTATACGGTACTGTGTACAAAGGATGGTACTTTTATCTGTATGACGGCGTTCCATTAGTTCAAACAGAAAATGTTCCTGCTGACGGCTTAGTTCATCAATGAGCCATTCATCTATAATGAGAAGCGCATATCCTTCAAACTTTTTAATTAGTTTAGAAACACCAGTAACGGTTGTTGATGCTTCATCATGTAGTTGAAGCAGGTCTGGCATTCGGATATATCGAGTTCGATAGCCTTGCTTGCAAGCTGCTTTGCCGATGGCACAGGCAAGGAATGTTTTACCAGACCCTGTAAATCCATCAATTATAATATTGGTATTAGTGTTCATAAACTGACAGGTAGCAATACTTAAAATCTTATTACGATCCAGTTGTCTGTCAGTATAGTAGATATCCTCTATGGCAGCTTGTGGATAACGGAATTTTGCCATCTTATTTAAACGTTTTACTTTATTGGTGTATTTTTCTTGATAGAGATAATCCACCATTAACTGTAGGCGTTCCTCAAATGGTAGTGCCTGATAGCTAGGCTCCTTAGCCTGTATTTCAATTGCTTGTATAAATTCACCTAAATTTAATTCTTCCAGTTTACGTCTGGTTTCATTATTTATCATCATCGTAACCTCCATAATATGCAGCACCGCGGACATATCCAAGCGTCTGTTTATTTTGTTCTTGAATTTTTAGTTCTTCTTTCTGAGCAAGATAGATTTTATCTTGATTACCGGAAAGAATCGTTTTAAGATGATGATAACGGGGAACCCGTATGCTGGTCAGGGCAATCTCACAAGCGATTTCCAGGCGTTTATCAGAGTAGCTCTTTGCCAGTTTTAAGACTGACAGGGCTGAATTGTAGCCCTGTTCTTTTATATTTACGCTACGGAAAATACGGTCAATTACTTCAGCTGTATTTTCACCAATGGAAGCAGCCCAACGTTTCATACGTTCCTCATCCATTTCGGGCTGATTATATTCATCGGGCATATCTTCTTTATGTGTGCTCCACGCATTAGTCCTGTAATCAGGAAACCTCGTGTGAGTTGAGATACGCTCATGATTATTATAGATTTCAATTAACGTATCGGTTGCCTTCACGCTTACTTCTTGTCCTCGATAGTGGTAAGGGCAAGAGTAATGATTTTTCTTATATACAATGTGACAATCCGGATATACCTTTACATGATGCTTCCATTCTGCAATTTCAAAAGGAAATGCCGGAAGTTCATGAAGATATGGCTTTTCTTCTAAATATACTGTATAACGACTGCCATCTCTTTTTTGAAAAGGAGTTTCGTTGAATTCTTTCAAAGCTTGGCTGACAGCCATCTTCAATTCGCCTAATGAATAGAATTCTTCATTGCGAAGCTTGGCAATAATAGCAGTGGCTATCTTACCAACGGTACCCTCAACAGAAGCTTTTTGCTTTGGCTTTCTTACTCCGGTAGGCATGATTGCAGTACAGTAATAGTTGCCTAAAGATTCATAGGCCTCGTTAAGAAGGATATCACCTTCCTTCGGATGCTTGATAACACCAGTTTTTAGATTGTCACATACCGTTCTTACTGGAACACCACCAAAGAATTGGTACATATGAATATGACATCTAAGCCAGGTGTCCTGCTTCATATCAAGACAGGGCTCAACATAAGAATACTGGCTATAAGGAAGAGTTGCTACGAACAGATATACTTTTATGATTTCGCCACTGGTTATATCAACATACTTCATAGTTGGACCACTCCAATCTACTTCACATCGTACACCTGGCTTATGGACCAGGTGGTTTGTAAGTGCTTGTTGCGATACATACGTGGCATAATCATCACAAAACTTTGAATAACCTACAGGAATATTTCCTTTGGATTCACAGTCCGCCTTGTATTCTTTCCATAGAAGTTTTAATGTAACACCTACCTTTTTTAACTCTCCGTGTATAGTGTCATAATTAGGGAGAGTATAAAGTTGTTTCAAATCCGTATATTTGTCAGGAAAGAACATCTGATAGACTTCGTCCTCTGACAAATCTTTGATATCCTCATAACGGATTTGCATTTCGTCAGCGAGGTGAAGCACTTCACTGACAGAGTTTCTGGACATGTTTCGAGTTGCTGCAATACTATTTCTGGACATATGTGCATCTCTTAATTCCAGAATCAGTTTAACTCTGATTTTGTTTGCCATTGTTTAGGCCTCCTTTATCTTATATTTGGAACAAATGCTCCTTTTTATAAGATAAAGGTAAGTGGACTCATTGTCACGGATGAGTGGAATCCTTGTAGTGGATTACTGTTTGTAACAAGTGGAATCCTTGCATTGGACAAGCGGATTCATAGTGCGGATTGATGGAATCCAAGGTGCGGAATATTCAGGCTATGTTTTATCCAGGCAGGAATAAATCCGATGAGGATCGTCTCATTCCTGATTATCCTAAGATTCATAGGGAACTTGCCAAGAAAGGCGTTACCCTTACGCTTCTTTGGACGGAATACTGTCTTGAAGCAAGTGCTGCCGGCAAGAAACCTTACATGAGCACACAGTTTAATGATAACTATCGTAAATGGGCTCGTATCACTAAGGCTACCATGCGTATCCAGCATAAACCGGGTGACGAAATGGAGGTTGACTGGGCTGGTGCGACAATCGATATATTCGATGAAGTTACAGGCGTTGCTACTCCTGCATATTTGTTTGTGGCTGTACTTTCCTGCAGTTGTTATGTTTATGCGGAACTCTGTCCTAACATGAAGTCAGATACTTTCATTAACTGTCATGTACATGCTTATACATACTTTGGAGGTTCCACACGCTTGTTGGTTCCGGACAACCTAAAAACCGGTGTAACTAAGAATACACGCTATGATACCCTGATTCCAAGGGCGTACAAGGAGATGGCTGACCACTATAATACTGCAATCGTTCCGGCAAGAGTAAAACATCCGGATGATAAGCCGAATGCAGAGGGTTCTGTAAAGTTTGCAACCACCTGGATATTGGCTGCATTGCGTAATTATCATTTCTTTTCTATTGAGGAGGCAAAAGCTGCAGTTTCGGAGAAACTGGAAGAACTTAATCTTCGCGCATTTAAAAAGAGGCTCGGAAATCGCCGATCCGCTTTTCTAAACGAAGAAAGAGATTTTATGCAGCCGCTTCCCAAAGCCCCTTACGAACCAGCAGTCTGGTCCACTGCGAAGGTTCAGAATGATTATCTCATAAGTGACGGAATCAATAAATACTCAGTTCCGTTCGATTTAATCGGGGAACAGGTAGATATCCGTCTAACCAGTGCAATGGTAGAGATTTTTTATCATGGTGGCCGCGTTGCTTCACATGTTAGAAAAATTAATCCACAAAGAGATCCTATCTGTATCAAGGAACATATGCCTCTGAATCATCAAAAGTATCTTGCTTATAATCCGGAAGAGTTTGTCAGCTGGGCAGAAAATATCGGTGCTTTTACATTAAAAACAATCAATCATTTTCTATATTCCGAAAAAGAACCAGAACAAGGATTTAAGTACTGCATTGGCTTAATGAAAGCTGCTGAGAAATACGGAAACAACCGTATAGAAAAAGCCTGTGAAAGACTTTTAACTATTACCGTACAGCCATCATTAAGAAGTATTATCACAATCCTTAAGAATGGGCAGGACAAACTTGGTGCTGATTCTAAACTAACTAAACAAACAGGCGAAAAAAGAAGTAATGGTATAACCCGTGGACTTTCAGCCTACAGAAATGGAGGTGACGCAGAATGATTAATGCATCTACCTTCGAAAAACTGAAGGCACTAAATTGCAGTGCCATGGCTGATGAATTCCAGAATCAGATCAATGATTCGAGGTCATACAACTCATTAGGCTTTGAAGAACGGTTAGGGCTTCTTGTTGATGCCGAATGGAACCGACGTCAGGCAAACAAATTGAAGAATCTTATTAAGCGGGCTTCCTTTTCCATATCTACTGCCTGTATTGAAGATATAGAGTATTTACCGGACCGTAAACTCGATAAAGCTCAGTTAATTAGATTTTCAACTTGTCAGTATATAAATGAAGGACATCATATCATCTTAAAGGGTGCCAGCGGTTCGGGTAAGACTTATATTGCATGTGCATTAGGTAATGCTGCCTGCCGAAAATTCAAAACCGTACGATATATCAGAATGCCGGAATTACTTGATGAATTAGCACTTTCAAAATCAGATGGAACATTTCGTAAAGTAATTAATGCTTACTGTAAAGCGGAACTTCTTATTATTGATGAATGGTTGATTCGAAAACTTTCTACTCAAGAAAGATATGACCTTCTTGAAATTATCGAAAAGAGGATTAATAGCCCTAAGGGTTCTATGATTTTCTGTACCCAGTACAATGATGAAGAATGGTATGGACGTATTGACCCTGAATACGATGAAGGAAGTCCTATAGCAGAAGCTATCATGGATCGTATTACAAACAATGCATACGACATTTTCATTGAAGGAAAGGTATCAATGCGACGTCGGCATGGACTAAAAACCAAAACGGAAGGAGGCATTTCATGACAAACGAATGTCCCTTCAATAATAATAAATGTGTGCTATGGATTGATTACCAGGTAGCACAGGTAGCTTTACAAGAGGCAGAGGAAATATGTTCATCCAATTGGAATGAAATCAATTATCTGCTGGATCGTGTGAAGTTGCTCGAGTCATTGCTAAAAGAAAATGAAATAAAGATCCCAGAATAACAGCAATGCTCTGATGACCGGAAGGAGTGCACTGTATGAGCGGAAACTATGCACTAAAACGCCGTGCAGTGTGCTCTAAGCGGTCGGAATATACACTTTGTACAAGCTGATTGATAATGTCTGAACAAAGGCTTTTCATACGTTTTAAAAAGTCTTTATCCTCAATGTAATGATACATATTTTTCTCCTTTTCGCCCATGCCACCCATTTAACATCAAGGTTAAATCATTACAGTATATCATAATAATATCACATGTCAAGAATTTAGTTCATAGGATCTTCTAATAAATCTTCGATTGTGCAGCCGAGAATTCTTGATAATTTATATAGAGTTCTGGCTTGTGCTTTATCTATATCATTTGCTTTTTGTTCGTACATCTGAATAGAACGGAGATGGACACCCGATTCACATGCGAGCTCTGCTTGAGAAAGTCCTCTATTCTCACGAATTCGTTTCAATTTCGTTTCCACGTCTATCTCAGTATAAAATTGCTCCATTGTATCAATAAACTGTGTTATATCCATTTCATGATAAACAGAATACATTGATATGATTTTTGAAAGCGGTGCATATTCAAAGATATCTTTAAATCTTCTGCCTGTGTACCATTGATATTCTGCAAGTGCCCAGCCTGCCCAGTATTCCGGTGATTTATCACCACTGAAACTTGGGGAAGGAAGTTCTTTTTCTATATAGATTTTATTGATTACAAGCTGAGCAAGTTCTATTCCCGACATTCCTGCAAGTACAGCAGGATTACCTCTCTCAAATTGTTTTGCGTATCCCGATTGAACAAACAACATAGCGATCCAATCGCTCTTAATTTTACAATCATTGATTGCATAGTCAAAAAATTGAGCTAAGCGACTTTTGGCATTACTCAGATAAGATTTGTTGTAAGCGTGGGTCATCGTTTCTCATCTCCTCTCTGAGTATATCCATTACGAATATATCATCGCGGTAAGATTTACTTTTCTTAATATCGTTTTTGTATGCTTCTCTTGCCTTTGTGTCGCGGTCAACAAATTTGGGATAATAAATAGTTTTGTCGACAGGCTCTGCATCAATAAATTTGATTTGATCGTATGCCTTCTTTGAAACGAGAACGGTCTGTTCGCCGAGTTTACCAAGTCGCAACGCTTTATTCAAACTACGAAGTGATAAACCGTTTTCAACAAAACTCTCTGCATATCTAAAATAAGAATCATCAGCACGATAGCCTACGATAACATCGTATTCAGAGGTATCTATGGAATAGTGCTCAATAATATATTCCTTTGCATCAATAGCGATTTCAGAATCCAATGAAAGGGTTCTATGTTGCAACAAAATAGCAATCCAATTTAAGACGGTATGCATACCGTCCGATAGAGTTAGTATTTTCAAACCGGTTAAATCTAATTCGTAGCGATTGCTGAAGCCGTCAGTGTTTTGTTTACACGCCCATTCCTTCGCCATCTCAGGTAGGCGAGTACAATAGAATCCCATTCCATAATCGTTCTTGGGATTTCCTTTGGTTATATCAGGAACTTCAATAATATGATCTGTTCCATGAAGTAGTTCAATTTTATTCATAATTGAGCCTCCCATATCATTGCAATGTTATACATGAATTATATCATTGCAATGATAGTATGTCAAGATAGGCTTATTTTATTAATATGCAGTTAATTAACCGTTTCAATTTTTCATCTTAGTATTTATCAAAAAAAGACTGCCGGACTGCTTGGTATGCTTTTGCTTATATTTGTTGTGCCGCTGACCATATTGATGTTGGTGGGAAACTTAATATTGTATAGAATAAATCTGATGAATACCATACCTTATCGGGTATAATTCTAATATAAAACATTGACATTATACCCTTTAGGGTATAATATATAGATATGAACACTATTGCAGAATTTATCAAACAAAAAAGAAAAGAAGCGGGGCTTACTCAAGAGGAGTTTGCAATCCGCTCAGGGCTTGGACTTCGTTTTATTAGGGAACTTGAGCAAGGAAAGGAAACAGTTCGAATGGACAAGGTTAATCAGGCTCTTTCAATGTTTGGCATGAAGGCAGTTCCCGGAAGGAAGGATGATTAATGGATGCATATAGAACAGCTTATGTATATGTAAGGGATACCTTTGCAGGAATATTGAGAGAAACCGATTCAGGATATTCTTTTATTTATGATAATGATTATCTTATAGGGGAAAAACCGTTAGCGGTCAGTATAACTATGCCTCTTCAAAAAGAAGAATATACATCCAAAACACTTTTCGCTTTTTTTGATGGCTTAATCCCGGAGGGATGGTTACTTAATGTTGTAAGTCATAATTGGAAGATTGACAGAAAAGATCGTTTTGGAATATTGCTTGTAGCTTGTAAAGATCCTGTTGGAAACGTCCGTATAAAGGAGGCGAAAGAATGAGCCGTTGTTTATGTTGTGGGAAACCGCTCCGTACCGAAAATGAATATGGATGGCATATGTCCTGCATCAAAGCTTTTTTTGGAACTTCAAAATTTCCTGATATAGATGTATCAAAAGAAGTGTTGAACCAAATTGCAATTGATAATACAAACAAAGGCTTTACTGTCCCGGGGGTACAGAAAAAGTTATCATTGCACCTTTCAAAAGAGGATAATCCTCGACTAACACTTGTAAATTATCCTACAGGTTATATTCTTAAACCACAGACGGATGAGTATATTGCATTACCGGAGATGGAATTTCTTGTTATGGAGATGGCGAAAGCTAGTGGTATCAAGACTGTTCCATGTGGTTTGATTCGTATGCCGTCTCAGGATAATGCATTTGCTTATATAACTAAGAGAATAGATCGGGAAAATGGGCAGATTCTTGCTATGGAGGATTTTTGTCAGCTAGATGGAAGGCTTACTGAAGACAAGTATCGTGGTTCGTATGAGAGGTGTGCTAAAATTATATTAGCATACTCTGCACAAAAAGGACTAGACAAGACAGAATTATTTATTCGTATTGTTTTTTCTTTTGTAGTTGGTAATTCTGATATGCATCTTAAGAATTTTTCGTTGATTGAAACCGCCGAAGCAAGCGGTGAATATATACTTTCTGCTGCTTATGATATGCTTTCTACGAATGTGGTAATACCTGATGATAAAGAGCAGATGGCATTGACTATTAATGGCAAAAAGCAAAATATTCGTAGAAAGGATTTCATTAATTATGCTGAAGCTATTGATATTGATGGTAAAGTAGCAGAAAAAATAATTAAAAAAATAGTTAATCTTAAAGATAAGTATATAACTATGTGTAGAGAATCATATATACCAGATAGTATGAAGGCAAGTCTTGAAAAACTAATTGAAGAAAGAATATTGCTAATTGCGTGTATGTGATAGTATACCTTAGACAATAATACTAAGCTGGACGAAGCATTGAAGTATTTTAATGTATCTTTGACATAGTATGCGAATGCAATCGATTTACTTTCAAAGAAGAAATATCTTGTAAAGAACATTCGATAAGCAAAAAACTCCGACACCAAAAAAAGGTGCCGAAGTTTAAGGTCAATCCCCAATCCCATGTTTTACCTGTCCATTTTTTAAGTTACATCCATCATTGCCAGATAAAGCATCTTAAACAGTGCATCATCTGTTGGGAATATCGTTTTCGAGTAAGCGCTTAATTTCAGGGTGTACCCTAAAAATGTATTCCGGACTTCATGCCAAAAATCCGGAACGCAAGCGTTTTACTCTATTTTATATTACAAAGCTCCTTCACACTTTCATTCCACGGAGTCAGTTTTTCGAGTTCTTCATCTGACATATCCTTGCTTGGCCTTTGTTCAAACAGGAAATTCAGATATTTGTATAAATCCAGGCCATAGGCTTTTGCCATCTCAACAATTGTGAGATACAGCGTGTTAGCCTGTGCGCCTTCTAGTGTGTCAGAGAATAGCCAGTTCTTACGACTTACCGTTACTGGTCGAATACTGTTCTCGCTGAGATTATTGCTGAAACTGCAACGACCGTCTTCAAGATAGGTCATCAGGAACTCCTCACGGTTACGCATATATGTAATAGCTTTTTTGAGTTTGCCATTACTGCCCGGATCCACCTGTTTCAGCCACGCCAAAAAGCCCTCAATAACAGGTTTTTCGTCTTTGAGGCGGCGTGTGTATATTTGCTTATAACCAAGTCCTTTTTCTCTATAGGACCGTTCGTATGCGAACAGTTTTTCGCAGTAGAGAGAATCCGGGAGCGGTTCCATTTAGGAACCGTCTTGCATTTTCTCCTGCTCTCGTAGGAGTGATTGGAGCATTCAGCTGCAGGAAATCTTTTTCCTGTCTGTAGAGCGGAAGATACAGACCATACTTTTGATAAGCAATCAGTGAAAGCAATGATTCTGACATATAGCTTCCTTCAATAAAAGCTGGTTTCCCGTTGTCTTTAATGAACTGCGGTTCCTCTGTATCTTTACACTTCGGGCAGATGCGAAAAAGAAGCCTGCCGGATGAAGCTTTGATATGACGATGGTAATAACCATGAACAGACAGGCAGCCTGAGTGACCACAGGGGCAGGTAAGTTGGTGAAACTGAAGGTTATTAATCATTTCATTATAAAAATTGGGGGTAAGAGGATTGTTTTCTTCGACAAATAAGGTTATCATAGTCTTGCAGGGCATAGGTTAACGTAGGTTTTCCTATGTTGGTGTTAGAGGTAGGAAACCAAACTTTGGTCGGGGTGGTTTCTGCCTTGTTTATTAGTAACCAGGAAATGATGTTCCGGAAGATAAACTATCAGAATTGATGCCTTGGTCAGAGGCACTTCCTGATTGCTGTAAACAACAACTGAAGAGATAATCTTAATTCGCCACCTCGAACAGGTGGCGATACTTTTTTTGGTAGGCGAGTTATTTACCTGATATACTTCAATCCCTTTTAGATAATCATGTAAACTTGATTTAGATTGCCATTAAAAAATGCTTGACAGACATTGTTTAATACCTTAAGAATTGCTTGCAATTCTTAGGGTATTATTTAATACCCTATAATGAGATAACAAGAAAATTTTGAAAGGGGTATATGTATTAGTAATTTAAGAATTATTAGTTGCAATATGCAGGGAGCAGCTGGTGAACACAATAGGACTCTGGATTATGTTTATAGAATTTTGATTTTTTAACGGAGGATTTTTAATTGGCAAAGGAAGCAAGCTTTGATAATTTAATACAGGCTATTCAGCAGGCTTTTATCAGGGTAAATGATATGTCGGAGGAACAGCATCTTGCAAAACTTCAGGAATATTTTGAGGAGGACGGAACGCCTAGAACTTTTGACATGCAGTATCCATATTATGATGAGAACGGAGTTCCGGCGTACAGAGTAGTATCAATTCCACAGCTCTGTCTCGTTCCTATTTCATCATTAAAGCTGGATGAAATAGAAGTGGATTTTAAGGTCCAGATTTATGGAAAGGTAAGTTTGACAGAAGCTGAACAGACTGAGGGTAAAGCAGAAACTTTTCTTGGATATGTTCCACATGGAGGTAAATTTCGCAATAGAGAGGAAAGCTATGCCAATATTAAGCTAAAGTTTGTATCTCAGGATCCACCGGAAGGCCTTATGAGAATAAGGGATCAGTTTGTTAAAGTAACAATATAAATTATTATAAGTAGGAGGTAACATTTATGGCAGATGGATTAGTTAAGATGAGTGACCAGTTTAGCGGACTTAATATGGAGGCATTAATTGGTGGTCCGCTGAAGGCGGTGTGTAATGCACAGACAATGTTGGCAACATCTACAGTAAAATTTATTGAGGATGTGGGTTTTGATGCACCGGGAGCCGATGGAGTAAGAAAATTGAAAACAGCCGCTTTTTCTTTTTCAAGGGCGGCTACCTCAGAGACAGGTGTTGGAATAGGAAGTGAAGATGTTTCAATGAATGTACCGCTTCTTTCAATCGTTAAAATACCTACTTTGGGAGTTGATTCAGTAGATATAACATTTGATATGGAAGTTAAATCTTCAGAATCTTCAGAAAGTACATCTGATAAGAGCGGTGAACTTGAGGCAAATGCAGGTCTTAAAATCGGACCTTTTAGTATGAATGTAAAAATTAAGGGGGCAATATCATGTCATGAGAGTAATACACGTTCAAGTGACAATTCTGCTAAATATCATGTAAGTGTACATGCTAAGGATTACGGAATGCCTGAAGGTCTCGCCAGAATGCTTGATATTCTTGCAACTGCAAGTGCACCTACTAAGATTCAGGGTGCAACAGCATAATGTTTTCTCAGTCTGATGTAAAATATGTTCATCGTCTGGTTGTTGGAAACAGTGATCCTGAAAAACAACCTGACGAGAACCTGTATAACGAACAGCTTAAATTGCTCAACAGATGTTTATCTGACTATCCTAAAGGTAAAATAATAGGACAGGAGAAAAATTTTTATATTCTTAATATCGGAGAACATCAAGTGGTGATGCAGTACATAGTGTACCATATTGGATTTTTAAGAAAACCGGATTGGTTAAATTGATTATTAAAAATACAGAAAGGCATGAAGTATCAGATGAGTACGGAAGATATTAAAGCGGGGGACATTGTTATGCTGTCCCCCACAGCAACTTATTATAATGGAAGAATCATACCAGCATGGGTAAAAAAAGAACAGTGGATAGTAATGTCTGTAAATGGAGACAGAGTAGTTATTAATGAAAATGTAAGCCATACCCATGCTATCAAAAGTCCTGTTAATAAAAGGAATATATATAAAGTAAAAGTTTAGTAATGAATATATAAAAAGTATATCGGGAGGTATAGTTATGGGATATATAGAAGAGAGAAATAAACTTGCTGACATGTTAAAAAATTTGCTTAACAATTCTAAAGGGATTGCAGTCAGTTCATATGTTTTAACTGATGGAATAGGAGATTTAGGTCAATTAAATAATTTATATGAATATTTACTTAATAGTGGGAAATTAGCCCAATATATACAGATGCAGTGGTGCGTTGTAAGTGACTTTTCCATCAGAAATAAGAAAAATTTCGAAGTATTGAAAAATGCCAAGACTATGGATAAGGTAGAATCTAATATGCCTTTAGGTGTTCTGAGGAAAATAATTTCTGAAATGGTTAGGTATGAAGAGGGTTATAGCTGGCTGGAATATCCTGCTACGCTGAAATCAGGATTTAAAGAGTATATTAATCACTGTCAGATTTTGGAAATGGGAGTTGACAGAAAAAACGGTTCATTCAAAACAGGTGAACTTGACTGCGGTATAGGCTATGGAATTCCAAATAATATAAAAATAGATGATGGATGTGCAGATGAAAATATAATTAAATTAATGAATGGCTTATGTAAAGAGAAAGTCTGGTTGTGTAGCTTTAAGACATATAATTATGGCGATAATAAAGTTACTGAATACTCCAGTTCAGCTCAAACCATGAAGAAATATAACGAATTAAAAAAACAAATCCTTGATAAAGCAATTATATGTAATGTAAATAAAGTAATATGGGTAGGTAGTAGTGCTGTAACCGAAACGGAATACAGTAAAAATGATAAAAAAGTACAGTTGAAGGAGCTGCCATTTATGAATCAGATGATAATGGATTATATTATTCAGAATATGAATTCAGAATCGATGGTTATCTGTGGTGGAGAGGGTTTGTACACCAGAGCAATGGGTAATTATGCGGTTAGCGGAGAAATGTGTGCAGTACCCGTATTGGCAGCAAGATATAAGTTTCAATATAAGGAAATTGCATATTCCATACTCAAAAATACATTGGAAGACGAGCCCAATAATGTAACTTGTTATGAAGATATAAATCTTGCATTTGCCGAAAAGGGTAATGGCACTTTCATAGCATGTAAAAGCAATATTGTTTTTGATGAGAATATGAAAGCGGATGATTTTGAAGTGTATCGTTGGAATGCTCATGACAATATTATCAATATTCTCAGCGGACAGAACTGTTCAATCGATATGCTTAATAGCAAAAAATTGTATTTTTGTCCAAACTTAGACAATTTTACAAAGCTTATTTCATTAAACGCAATGAAATCAGAGTGGGCATTTGTAAAAAATGAGGCTGAGTATAAAATGTTTTTAGATTCTTTCAAAAAGCTTACAAAACGTTTTATTAATAAGAATTGGTTTAATTTAATATCCTAAATTTTTTATCATTGGTGCAAATCCAAAACCTCCGGCACTAATAACAAATATCCTGCATGTATCCTACATAATTCTCGTAGTCATTGCTTACTTTTATAGCTGCTCAACCATTATTCCGCAATATATCAAACCAAAGTTGTTATATTGCGGAAGGTTATCAAAACATATCTTATTATTGTTGCTTTTTAGCTTTTGCCGCTTTCAAAATATCAGCAAGATTGTCACCATTAAGTACACCTGGGTAATCCTCCTGAAATCCAACCAAAACATCTTTATTTTCCTGCTCAAGTTCTCTGCACTGCATGTAAAATTCATGCAAGTCCTCTTTCTTGTAAACAGCCTCTATAAAGGTTCTGGAAGCTTCTGGTATCTTGTTATATGAATCATATAAATCGACTACTGCCTTCTGGATTTTTTCAAAGCTCAGTGGCTCATCTTGCTCTTCTTGTTCAATCAATACACCTACTATATCAGACAAATCATTTTTATATTGACGACCTGCCATAAGTTTCATGGCTACCAGATACTCAGCGGATACCGTTCTTTTTGCGAAACTCCTTTGCCAATGCCTTTTCTTTTATGCTTTCGTCTCCTGTCGCTGCATATGATACTACAACGCTTGCCGGAAAATATGGCTTCTCTATACCAACTGCGTTCATAAAGTTTACGTATCTCATCTGCCTCAAGTGTTTCAATGATAAAGTCAATGTCACCCATTGTTGTTTTCCAATATGGAATCAACCGTCACACCAAGAACCTTAGCAATCTTATATAAAGTTCCAGCTGCGCATTTATTAAGATCAGCTTTCCCTCCTTTTATTACATATATCGGTTAACCGAACTAATGTCAATAATATATTATATCCATGAGTTGGAAAACTATACCCAAATATTTCGAGCAAAGCATCAATTCAATTTTTATATTTTGCTCGAAATCATAGTATCTCCATATCCCCGTCTTCCATTTCGCGATTTTGCACAGAAGAGGGGACACCGGTCTTGGAGCCTAAGGTCTGTAGAGATTCAAATACCCCCCCTACCCCAGCTCACTTAGAACCTATACTCCACATATCTGTATTACTTAAAAAAATTAAGTCCAAAATCTGACAAAAAATAATTACAGAAATTTACTCGAAAAATTCGGCTAATATTGCCATTGAAATAGTTTTTGGATAAGTGTATCTTTGTTTTCAAGTTTATCAATTGCATGCAGTTTAAACACCTCGCGTTGGCGTAATAGTAATTTTGGGGAGGATACACTTATGGCAAATGAAATCAACAATAACTTAATTAACGCTACAGGAACTATTCCATACGGGCTTACTAATGACTGTATGTTTCATATGGTTTTCCAGAAGGATATGGTAGCACTTAAAGGTCTTATATGTGCTGTGCTCCACTTGGAGCCGGAAGATATAAGAGAGATAGAGGTATGCAATCCGTTGGAAGTTGGTAAAACAATGGATTCGAAAAATTTCTTTCTTGATTTAAAAGTAAAATTTAATAATAATACGATTGTCAATCTTGAAATGCAGATAGTTAACAGAGGCAACTGGCCGGAGAGGTCATTGAGTTATTTATGTCGTAATTATGACAGTCTGGAAAAGGGTGAAGATTATAAGAACGTAAATAGTGCTGTGCATATTGGATTCATTAATTTTACACTGTTTCCGGAAGAACCGGAATTCTGTGCTACATATATGATGTCTAACGTAAAAACTCACAGAATATATACTAGTAAATTCATACTCAAGGTGGTAGAATTAAATCAAACAGCAATTGCTTCAGATGAGGACAAATATTACAATATTGACCGCTGGGCAAGGCTGTTTAAATCTACCACGTGGGAGGATATGAGAATGTGTGCAGGTGAAGATGAAGCAATGCAATCAGCGGTTAAGATGGTATATGAATATAATGAAGAAGAAGCAGTACGTGATATGTGTCGTGCACGCAGAGAGGCAGTTGCATTCGAAGAGTATATAAAACAGGAAAAAGAACGCTTGTTGGCAGAGAAAGAAGGACTTGAAGCCGAGAACACTCAGCTTGCGACAGAGAATACTCAGCTTGCGACAGAGAACACTCAGCTTGCGACAGAGAACACCCAGCTTGCGACAGAACTTGAAGCAGCAAAAGCAGAAATTGCACGCCTTAAGAGCGCTTTGGAAAAATAATAATCATTAATATTCAGGAGAGAAAATTTGTACGAAGCAGAGCATTTATGTGTTCTGCTTCATATTTATAACAAGGCATTTATATAGCAATACAAAACCATCACCTTCCCATAGAAGTGCTTGTAGGCGATTCCTGTGTCTGCTACAAAATAAAAACATAGTATTTGAAAACGGATCAAGATGAAACTGATGTTGCACAATTGCAGCCGGTCCGTCTGCCTTTCCGGTCTCTATGTATTTGAGAAATTCCTTCGTCATTTCAATATCTGAAATTACGTTTGTTGGGAATAATGTTATAGTTAGTGAAATTTTACAATATTATTTTACCTCTTCATAAAATATATTTACAATTAATTCCTCAAATGCCGCTGTATCTAAATAGTATCTTTCATATGTACGAGAGGTATCAATAGTACCGGCAGGTGTATATGTCTTTCCTAATGTGTATCCGGATGCTTCTGTTGCCAGATATAGCATCTCGTCCACACTCAAATCTGTAACAACATAATCTTTTATAATATTGTAAATATCAACTACTATGCCAGGATCATCTTTGATTGCAGCTATCCCCTGTTTCATAGCTTCTGATAAATACTGTTTTTGTCGTTCCAAACGTTTTGATGCGGTGTAGTGCTGGGTTATGTCTCGGAATCTTACATATGCATATGCTGACATACCATTTAATGTATAGGTCTTACCTTGTTCAAAAGTATATCCGTTACGGGAAAATGACTCTAATGACTGTAGTGACACTCCGCCTATGGCATCATTCAGCTCTGGAATAGCTCCCATGTTAACGGAAGTTACAGAATGAATAGGCAGACCATAGAACAGTGTCGATATGGCGTTTTTTGCTCGTTCATTGCTAAGTTCCATTCCGTCACCAAAGCCATGCTGAAGACATATTTGGGCTCTTCCTGTTTGGACGAAATTGCCTTCTTTATCATAAATCCACAGTTTTGCAATGGTATCTCTGTGTACTGTAATAAGGTCTATTTTTTTAGTGTCCGGATTCATAACAACTAAATAAATTCCGTCTGATTGACCTCCGGATATACCATCTTTTGCTTTAACTGCTTTAGAATCTTTATCTATTCCTAATATTAACAGGGTGAGGATGTCTTCATTATAAATGTATTTTTTTTCATTATATATTATATCATAATCATCGTTATCATTACCTTGAATGATATTCCCTGTTACAGTTTCCACCGGCTCATAGTCTTCTTCTGAAGGTAGTGTCGGTTTGTGTGTAGAGGGTCCTGTAGTTCCGTTAGTATTTACGTATTCTCCTAATGTCGGAGTAGCAGTAGTCTCATGAGTGACATTATCTATGATCTCATTTTCGGGTTCTCCCATATTATCCAAATCTATTTCAATTTCAACATCTTCATCGGTTGAGTACTGCCCCCAATTTATACCATCTGAAGAATTGGCATTGTAAAGATTGTTTTTTCCATGTTCACGTATAACTATAAAACCTATAGCAATAACAAGAATTAGCGATGTTATGGATACGCAAGCTGGTATCAGACCGATTTTTAAAAATCTGCTTTGTCTTATTCTGTCAATGCCGCTAAGTATTTTATTCTTAATTTTGTTCATTTCATAATCCATACCTTTCGCTCTTTTTGAATAGATAAATATTATCACACATTAGTTTTGATTATAAAATTCTTTTGAAATGTTATCACGGTTAGTGAAGCTTTGCAATTTCTTTTTGTCTTATTTACCTTCTTTTCTCCCTATATTTTGTTACGAGTATTCTTATTGAATCCTTTTCATCTTCGGTTAAATCAGAAATATCTAACATCTGACGATTTTCAAAACCAAGAATATAATCTGTAGATACATGAAAGTACGCAGAGTATTGTTTTAGTACGGCATATGACGGTTTACGGTCACCGGATTCATAAGATGATATGGAACTGATTCCAAGCCCGAACACATCCGCTAATTGCTGCTGTGTGAGTTTTCTGTCTTTTCTAAGCTTCTTTAAGCGATTATTAATTTCTATCATAAAGTTATCCTCCGTAACACCGACTTTACAATTAGTGTAGATGAATGCACTTCACAGTTGGTGAAAAAAGGAAAATATAATTGAACATGGTCATGAAAAATGAGATAATAAAAAATACTTAAAAGTGTAACTGATTTTAATATATGTGTAGACAAGGAGGCTGTACATGAAAGCATTAATTCTTAATTCAGGAATGGGACGCAGAATGGGCGAACTCACCTGTGAACAACCCAAATGCATGACTGAAATATCAGATGGTAACACAATTCTTGGCAGACAGCTTAAACAGCTTGTGAATTATGGAATAGATGAAATTGTGATTACAACAGGATATTTTGATAAAATATTAGTAGAGTACTGCAACAGCCTTAATCTGCCGGTTCAGCTTACCTTTGTAAATAATCCGTTATATGAAAATACAAATTATATATATTCAATTTATTGTGCGGGAGAATATCTGGAGGATGATATCCTGCTTCTGCATGGGGATTTGGTGTTTGATGATTTGCTATTGAAGGGCGTTTTAGAATGTGAAAAAAGCTGTATGGCAGTAAGCTCTGTCATGCCACTTCCGGATAAAGACTTCAAAGCTGTAGTTTTGGATGGAAGAATAAGGAGTGTAGGAATAGATTTTTGGGTCAATGCAGTAGCAGCACAGCCATTATATAAGCTTAATAAAAAGGACTGGCTTGTATGGCTTAATGAAATTATACGATTCTGTGAAGACGGACAGAGAAGCTGTTACGCTGAAAATGCTTTTAATAATGTCTCATCAGAATGTAATATTATTCCCTATGATTGCCGGAATATTTTATGCAATGAAATAGACAATCCCAAAGACTTGGAATCTGTAAATACGAGATTAGAAGCAATCCGGAACAGAACTGTGTATATGTGTTTCTCAACGGATATAATTCACAGCGGACATATATCGCTAATCCGTAAAGCAGCAGGGCTTGGAAAACTGATTGTCGGAGTTTTATCAGATGAGGCGGTTGTCAGCTATAAGAGATTTCCGTTGTTGCCGTTTTCTGAACGGAAAATAATGTTTGAAAATCTGACGAATGTACATCAGGTTGTTGCACAAAATACTCTAAGCTATACAGATAATATCAGAATGCTTAAGCCTGATTTGGTGGTTCATGGAGATGACTGGATAAACAGTATACAGACCTTTATCAGAGAAGAGGTAATTGAAGAATTATCGGAATATGGGGGAAAGCTTATAGAATTTCCTTATACATATAATGAGACTTTTACACAGCTTGAGAGAAGAGCAAGAGCTGATTTATCAACTCCCGATGCCAGAAGGAGCCGTTTGAGAAAAGTGCTTGCAATGAAGGACTTTGCAACAGCATTGGAAGCGCATAGCGGACTAAGCGGACTTATTGCAGAGAATACCGTTGTATATCAGAATGGCGGTGCAAGGCAGTTTGATGCAATGTGGGTTAGCTCGCTTTGCGATTCAACCCAGAAAGGCAAGCCGGATATTGAACTGGTGGACATGACCTCAAGATTCCGTACAGTGGATGATATTATGGAGGTTACTACCAAACCGATTATCTTTGACGGTGATACAGGCGGACTTACGGAGCATTTTGCATATACAGTGAGAACACTGGAGCGTATGGGAGTATCTATGGTAATCATAGAGGACAAAACCGGTCTTAAGAAAAATTCATTGTTTGGAACAGAGGTGGCACAGACGCAGGCAGAGATTAAGGAATTCTGTGAGAAAATCATGGCAGGCAAAAAAGCACAGAAGACCAAAGAGTTTATGATTTGTGCCAGAATAGAAAGTCTTATTCTGGAAAAGGGAATAGAAGATGCGTTGAAGAGGGCGGAGGCATATGTTGAAGCCGGTGCGGATGCAATTATGATTCACAGCAGACAGAAGGAACCCTCAGAAATTTTTGATTTTGTTGGGAGGTTCAGAAAAACAGATAGGATAACACCTATTGTGGTTGTCCCGACCTCCTTCAATCAGGTTACGGAGGAGGAATTTCAGGAAAGAGGCGTTAATGTGGTTATCTATGCTAATCATCTTACGAGAAGCGGATTTCCTGCAATGCAAAACACAGCAAAGCTTATCCTTGAAAAGCATCGTTCAAAAGAATGTGATGATAACTGTATGTCTTTTGAGGAGATAATAAGATTAATTCCGGAGGAATAGAATTTTGAGTGAACAGATAATTTTAAAATCTGACAATAACTATATAGAGCTTGATAATTATTTGAAATCGTCGAACATTAAGAGGCCTTTGCTGGTGTGCGGTAAATCAATAGAGCTTTTGACGATTGGCAGACATATGAGGGAGTTAGATAATATAGTAAGATTCATGGATTTTGAGCCTAATCCTTCATATGATTCTGTTGTTAAGGGTGTGGAGATTTTTAACACCAATAAATGTGACGGCGTTATCGCCATTGGTGGTGGAAGTGCAATGGATGTCGCAAAATGTATTAAACTTTTTGCAAATTTGGACAGTACGAAGGATTATTTAGAGCAGGAGCCTGTTGCTAATGATATTCCGTTAATTGCAATGCCTACCACAGCCGGTTCCGGCAGTGAATCAACCAGATATGCAGTTATATATTATAGAGGGGAGAAATACTCCGTTACTGACAGCGAATGTATTCCAAAGGCAGTAATTATGGACTCTTCGGTATTGAAAACTCTGTCCGGATATCAGAGAAAATCAACAATGCTTGATGCCTTATGCCATGCAATTGAATCATATTGGTCAGTTAACTCCAATGATTTAAGTAAGGAATATTCAAGACAGGCTATCAGAATGATACTGGATAATATGGATGCATATTTACAAAATGATGATATCGCAAATGAAAGCATGCTTATTGCATCCAATCTCGCAGGTAAAGCTATTAATATCACAGCTACAACAGCAGGTCATGCAATGAGCTATAAAATAACGGGCTTGTACGATGTTGCTCATGGACAGGCAGTTGCAATGTGTGTAGCAGAAATCTGGAAATATATGTTAGACAATATCAATCGCTGCACAGATGAGAGAGGATGTGAATATTTATCGACAGTATTTGATGAACTGGCGGAGATATTCGGATGCCTTACACAGATGGAGGCGGCAGATAAATTTTCAGAAATATATTACAGTCTTAATCTGCCATACCCTTCTGTCAGAGAGGAAGAATGGGATATACTTGCAGGTTCGGTTAATGAACGAAGACTTAGGAATAATCCGGTTAAATTAGATTGGGATACACTTAATATGTTGTATCACAAAATCTTATGTCAGTAGTTTACAGAGGAAGAATTAATTATGAAGGTTGAAAAATTTGTTGAAATACTTGGAGCTGATTTTTATACCGGAGTGCCGGATTCACAGCTACAGGCTCTTTGCAATTATTTAATGGAGAGATATGGAATTGATTTCCGGCATCATATAATTGCAGCTAACGAGGGTAATTGTACAGCTTTGGCAGCAGGATATCATCTTGCAACGGGTAAGATTCCTGTTGTGTATATGCAGAATAGCGGTGAGGGCAATATTATTAATCCTGTTGCATCACTACTCAATGATAAGGTTTATGCGATTCCATGTATTTTTGTAATAGGCTGGCGTGGTGAACCGGGTGTGCATGATGAACCACAGCATATTTATCAGGGAGAGGTAACAATTAAGCTGCTTGAAGATATGGGTATTGAATCATTCATAATCGGCAAAGACACAACTGAGGAAGAGCTTAAGGATACAATGGAAGGCTTCAGGCCGCTTCTTAATAAGGGTAAAAATACAGCATTTGTTATTCGCAAGGGTGCATTGGAATATGATGGAATGGTGGAGTATAAAAACGATAATGTAATGCTTAGAGAGGATATCATCAGACATATTACGGATGTATCCGGTGAGGACCCTGTTATTTCCACCACCGGCAAAGCAAGCCGGGAGTTATTTGAGATAAGAGCCAAGAATGGTCAGAGCCATAAATATGATTTTCTGACAGTAGGTTCGATGGGACACAGCTCCTCCATTGCGCTCGGAGCTGCATTAAATAAGCCCGACAGAAGATTCTGGTGCATTGACGGTGATGGTGCGGCACTTATGCATATGGGAGCAATGGCACTGATAGGCTCCAATAAGCCTGCAAATCTTATTCATATCCTTATTAATAACGGAGCACATGAGACTGTTGGGGGAATGCCTACAGTTGCGTCAGATGTTGACATGGTTGCGATTGCAAAAGCCTGCGGTTATCCAAACGCAGTTCAAGTGGACAATTTTGATAGTCTTGACAGAGAATTGAAGAATGCAAAGGAGCGCAATGAGCTTTCTTTCATTGAAATTATGTGTTCAATTGGTGCAAGGGAAGATTTGGGAAGACCTACAACTACTGCATTAGAGAACAAAGAGGCTTTTATGGAGTATTTGCAATTGCAACACAGTTAACATTGATTGTAATGTATGGCGGATAAGAAGCCGCTAAAGACAATTTCCTTGAAGCAATAGAGCAAAATAACTGTAGTTTGCACGAAGCAGACTACAGTTATTTAATTAATGCTTTTATTTTTTGGCTCTGTACTCACTTATGAGTAATTGGATTGAATCGATTTCTGATTTGCTTAAATCACTTATATCGATGCTATTGCGTTTGTCGAGTCCAAGAATATAATCGGTTGTTACATGAAAATGACTGGCATATTTTCTAAGAATCTCATAAGATGGTTTACGTGAACCCGATTCATAAGTTGAGATTGAGCTCAAAGCAGTACCGAAAAGTTCTGCAAGCTGTTGCTGAGTAAGCTTGTTATCAATTCGTAGCTGTTTTAAACGTGCACCCATGTTAATCATTATTTAACTTCCTCCAAAGATGTATTTAATCTGTTTATAGTGTAGATAAAATTGTTTTACATTCGGTAAAGAATACAAAAATACTTCATTTTTTCAGGGATTTGTTCTATAATTAAGCGTATAATATGAAAGGGCCTGATATAGTATGGGTAGAAAAAGACCGGAAGATACAATTTTATATATAATAGTACCCTGTTATAATGAGGAGCAGGTGCTTCCTGTTTCTTCCGGATTGCTGCTTGATGAGCTGAAGGAGTTAATTTCAAAAGGACTTGTCAGTAAGGACAGCAGAATCCTTTTTGTGAATGATGGGAGTAAGGATTCTACATGGGAGCTCATTGTAAATTATTCAAGAGAAAATACATATTATAAGGGAATTTCACAGAGCCGTAACAGAGGGCACCAGAATGCTGTGCTGGCAGGACTTATGGAGTCTGTGGAGTATGCTGATATAACAATTTCTATTGACTGTGATGGTCAGGATGATATGAAGGCTATGGAGGAAATGGTCAGGGAATATCATGATGGTTGTGAAATTGTTTATGGAGTCAGAAATAACCGGGAGTCGGATACATTTTTTAAGCGTAAGTCAGCTGAGAGTTTCTATAAATTTCTTAATGCAATGGGTGCCGAGGTTGTGTATAATCACGCAGATTTCAGACTGGTTTCATCAAGAGTTTTGAAGGAGTTTGCTGACTTTAAGGAGGTTAATCTCTTTCTTAGGGGTATGTTTCCTTTGGTAGGATTCAAAAGTACTTCCGTGTATTACGAGAGGCATGAAAGACTTGCCGGAAAATCACACTATCCATTGTCTAAGATGATCGGACTGGCTTTTGATGGGGTGACAAGTCTAAGTGTGAAGCCCATAAGACTTATTATGATGCTTGGGATTTTCGTGGCAGTCTTAAGTTTTGCGGGGATTATATGGGCGATTGTTACAACCATACTGGGTAAGACCGTTGCCGGCTGGGCAAGTACGGTGTGTATTGTATGTTTCTTAAGCGGTGTACAGATGATATCAATAGGTGTCATAGGCGAATATATAGGTAAAATATATATGGAGGTCAAAGGCAGACCACGATATATTATAAGTGACAGGACGGACGAGAGTTAGAAGTTAAGTCGGTTACTAAATATAAATAAAATCCGTTTTGGGAGGCAGAATAATATGTCAATTGATAATTGTGAATTATGCGGATACTATGAGTATGATGATGAAGAGGAATGTTATGTCTGCAGTATGAGTCTTGATGAAGACGAGATGTATAATTTTGTTACGGGCAATGTGCGTGCATGTCCATATTTCCAGCATAATGATGAATACAGGATTGTAAGAAAACAGATGTAGTGTGCAAATGCCCTATTATATTGACAATTTACTGTGTTTTATGCTATATATTTTAGCGGATAGTAGTTCTTAACGGACACTGTACCGGCGACCTTTTCATGTGGTGTTCCCGCCATTAAGGGGAGATTTAATCATACAGCTTATAGCCGTAGTGCGTAGGACTGGAGGTGTTTAATTTAGTGAATATTGGATTTATTGGAGCCGGCAAAGTAGGATGTTCTTTGGGAAGATATTTTATTTTGCATGGCTTTTTTGTTTCGGGCTATTATAGTCGGAGTACGGATTCAGCGAAGAAAGCGGCAGAACTTACCAACAGTATAGTTTTTGAAAATGTGGAAAATTTAATAGAAACATGCGATATTGTGTTTATAACTGTCCCTGACTCCGTGATTGAAGATGTGTGGAACGGCATTAAGGATTATCAACTTGACGGAAAGATAATCTGTCATTGCAGTGGGGCGATGAGCTCAGAGGTGTTTGATACGATTTATGTTTCAAATGTCGGCAGATGTTCAATACATCCGCTGATGGCAGTCAGCAGCAGGGAGCATGATATGTCGCAAGCATTTTTTACAATTGAAGGGAATCCTCAGGGCTTATCGCAGATTCGCAAGCTTCTTGATGAATGTGGTAATACTTATCAGGAAATAACTAAGGATAATAAGGTGAGATATCATGCAGCGGCAGCAGTTGCGAGCAATCTTGTGGTGGGACTATTGGATATGTCAGTTTCCATGCTTATGAATTGTGGCTTTAGTGAAGAAAGAGCAAGGGAGGCACTTACTCCGTTAGTGGTTGGTAATGCACAGGCAGTGATGAATAAGGGCACGAGGGAGGCACTTACCGGTCCGGTAAGCCGGGGCGATGACATAACCGTTAAGAAGCATATGGATATATTGCAGGATGGCGAATCAGAAATTTACAGACTTTTATCCTTGCGGTTATTGGAACTTGCGGATTTGTCAAAGGAAGATGATTATAATAAAATGAAAGGAATATTAGAGAAATGAAGAATACGGTTTTAACTTTGCAGCAGCAGAAGGAAAATGGCGATAAAATAACAATGCTTACAGCATATGATTATTCAACAGCCAAGCTTATGGAGGAGGCAGGAATTAATACAATTCTAGTCGGGGATTCCTTGGGAATGGTAATGCTCGGATATGAAGATACGATTCCTGTGACAATGGAAGACATGATTCACCACACAAGGGCTGTGACAAGAGCAACTAAGGACACCTTTGTAATCGGAGATATGCCTTTTATGTCATACCATGTTTCAATTGAACAGGCCGTCGCTAATGCAGGAAGACTTATGAAGGAGGGCGGCTGTCAGGCTGTTAAGCTTGAGGGTGGTGCCAAGGTCTGCGACCAGATTCGTGCAATTGTGAATGCACAGATTCCTGTGTGTGCACATATTGGTCTTACACCACAGTCAATTAATGCTTTTGGCGGTTTTAAGGTTCAGGGCAAAACAGAAGAGGCGGCAAGACAGATTATAGAGGATGCTAAAGCAGTTGAAGAAGCAGGTGCTTTTATGGTAGTATTAGAATGTGTGCCTGCCAAATTGGCACAGCTTATCAGTGAAACCATTCGTATTCCGACAATTGGAATCGGAGCAGGAGCAGGCTGTGACGGTCAGGTGCTTGTATATCAGGACATGCTCAATCTTTATGGTGGTTTCAAGCCTAAGTTTGTTAAGCATTTTGCAAACCTTGGAGAGCTTATGAAGGAGGCATTTGCCCAGTACTCAAGAGAGGTTAAGGAAGGTGCTTTTCCGGCAGAGGAGCATACCTTTGCAATATCAGATGAAGTAATAGAGAAATTATATTAGACAGGAGTTTATAATAATGATTAAAGCATATACGGTAGAAGAAGTCAGAAAGAATGTTAAGGAATGGAAGAAGCAGGGGCTTAGTGTAGGACTTGTTCCTACAATGGGATATCTGCATGAGGGACATGCAAGTCTTATTGAGCGTGCAGCAAAGGAAAATGACAGGATTGTAGTAAGCGTTTTTGTCAATCCTATTCAGTTTGGACCGACAGAGGATTTGGAGAGCTATCCGAGAGATTTTGATGCTGACTGTGTACTCTGTGAGAAGATGGGAGCGTCACTTGTGTTCCATCCTGAGAACGAGGAGATGTATTTCGATGATTTCTGCACTTATGTGGATATGCATACGCTTTCAGAGGTGCTTTGCGGGAAAACAAGACCTATTCATTTCCGTGGAGTGTGTACGGTTGTTTCCAAGCTTTTTAATATCGTAACACCTGATAAGGCATATTTTGGACAGAAGGATGCACAGCAGCTTGCCATTATCAAAAGAATGGTAAGGGATTTAAATTTCGATATTGAGATTATTGGTTGTCCTATTATCAGAGAGGATGACGGACTTGCCAAGAGTTCAAGAAATACCTATCTTAATCCTCAGGAGAGGGAGGCAGCAGTCGTTCTTTCCAAATCTATATTTACAGGTAAGAAAATGGTGGAAGAGGGAATTAAGGATGCACTCGCTGTTAAAGCTGCTATGATGGACATTCTTAAGAGTGAACCGCTTGCCAATGTAGAATATGTTGAGATGGTGGATTTTGGTACTTTGCAGGATGTGGAGACGATTAACGGACCGGTTCTCACTGCAATTGCCGTCAGAATCGGTAAAACAAGATTAATTGACAATTTCATTGTTGAGTAAAATGGTGTATAATTCATATAGATTTTTTAAACGGGAGGATATTCATGAATATCAAGGGAACAGAATTATTTGTAAAAGCTCTTCGTGCAGAAGGCGTTGATACGGTATTTGGTTATCCGGGAGGAATGGCTATTGATTTATTTGATGCATTGTATGATGCTGATGATATCGATGTAATACTTCCAAGACATGAGCAGGCTCTCTGCCATGAAGCTGACGGATATGCCCGAGCAACAGGCAAGGTTGGAGTATGCCTTGTTACAAGTGGTCCGGGTGCTACCAATCTTGTAACGGGTATTGCCAATGCCAATTTCGACAGTGTACCTATGGTGTGCTTCACAGGACAGGTATCCAGTGATTTAATTGGTAATGATGCATTTCAGGAAGTTGATATTGTGGGTGTTACCCGCAATATTTGTAAATATGCAATTACAGTAAGAGACCGTAAGGAACTGGCAACAATTATTAAGAAAGCTTTCTATGTTGCAAGAACCGGTAAGCCGGGTCCTGTTGTTGTAGATATTCCTAAGGATATCCAGCTGGCAATGGGAAGTGATGAGTATCCTGAGGATATCGCAATCCGAGGCTATAAGCCGAGCAATGGCGTACATGTCGGACAGATGAAGAAGGCAATGACAATGCTTAAGGCTGCTAAGAGACCTGTATTCTTAGTTGGTGGTGGTGTGAAGATTGCCGGTGCGGGTGAGGTTCTTACATCCGTTGCCGGGAAGATGAACATTCCGGTTGTTACTACCATTATGGGTAAGGGTGCTATTGCAACTGACCATCCGATGTACATAGGCAATATCGGAATGTATGGTAATTATGCTTCCAATATGGCAGTTACCAAATGCGACGTTCTTTTTGCCATTGGTGTAAGATTCAGTGACAGAATTACCGGAACGATTCAGGATTTTGCCAAAGATGCCAAGATTATTCATGTAGATATCGATACGGCATCTATTTCAAGAAATATTGTAGTTAATGTTCCGATTGTTGCAGATGCCAAGGCGGCACTCAGTGAGATGGATATGCATACAAGCCGTTGTAAGACAGATGAGTGGCTGGCAGACATTATGAAGTGGAAGAAAGAAATTCCTATTACCATGAGTAATTATGATGGAATGACTCCGGAAGATATTATTAACGGAATTAATGAATTTTTCCCTGATGCAACTGTTACAACTGACGTTGGACAGAATCAGTTATGGACAACACAGTACCTTAAGATGAATGGAAAGCGTAAATTCCTTACATCCGGCGGACTTGGAACAATGGGCTTCGGACTTCCTTCAGCAATTGGTGCCTACCTTGGAGAGAAGGATGGTCATGTTGTATGCATCTCAGGTGATGGCGGCGCACAGATGAATATTCAGGAGCTGGCAACTGCGTCATTGCTTGAAGTTCCTGTTGTTTATTGTATTTTCAATAATACATATCTCGGAAATGTTAAGCAGATGCAGAAGATGTTTTATGACAAGCGTTATTCTGCAACATGTCTGAGATACAGCAGAAGCTGTAACAGAAGCTGTCGTACTGAGGGTGTATGTAATGGTGTGCAGTATGTACCTGATTTTGTTAAGCTTGCAGAAAGTTATAACTGTGACGGAATCAGGGTTACTAATGAAGATGAGATGAGAGCAGCTTTTGAGCGTGCCAAGGCTAATACCAACCGTCCTACTGTTATTGAGTTTATTATCAGTTGTGAATATGATGTGTATCCGATGGTGCCGGGCGGCAAAGCATTGACGGATATGATGTTTGGATAAGAGAGGAGATGAATGCAATGAAAAAAAGATGGATTTCTATTTATGTTGAGAATGAAGCCGGTGTTCTTGCAAGAATCTCAGGACTTTTTTCCGGCAAATGCTATAATATTGACAGTCTTTCCGTTGGTGTGACGGAGGATCCGTCAGTTTCACGAATGACTATAAGTGTTACCAGTGATGATAAGACCTTTGAGCAGATTAAGAAGCAGCTTAACAGAAGCGTTGAGGTAATTAAGGTTCTTGATTTTACTGATTTGTCAATTCATATGAAGGAGCTTATGTTTGTTAAGATTAACAGCTGCTCAGAGAAGGACAAGGCAGAAGCGTTCAGGATTGCACAGGTGTATGGTGTAACGGTTAAGGATTGCAACAAGAATACAATTCTTCTTGAGTGCACTCAGACAGAAGCTAAGAATGCGGCACTTCTTAAGATATTGAAGGAAAGCTTCGGATACAGACTTGAGGTTGTAAGAGGCGGAGCTGTTGCAATTGAATCTGTAAGCTATGGTGAGAGATAAAATAAGCTTAAAATAAAGGAACTGTGCTTAGGCATGGTTCCTTTATTTGTGAATGTTCTTCTGTAACATATTTGTATACCACATCGTAAAAATCATATAAACTGCGGATATCACAAACCATATAATTTTTATTATAAAATTATCCGTAATGAACATTGCTGTTGAAAGTGGTGTCCATATCAGGATAACGCCGATGTTAATTGCCAAAAGAATTTTGCCGTCATAGGTCTTTTTGCAAATCTGTCTGATTGCCAGAATCAGCTGTGTAATTAACAGTATAGCCATAAGTACGCAAACGCATATTTCCAAAAACATTTCTATTCCTCAATTCTTAACAGGGTTTCCATTAAAGGTATCATGTCGGAATTACTGTTCTCAAGAGATACCTTACCGGCATTGTCGGACGAAGCGCATATATTATGTACCCTGAGCTGGTGCAGTGTCTCTCTTGCAGTCCCGTTGCCACCGTCAATTATAAAAGTATCACTACCGACGATTCGTGCAATTGCCTTACGTACAAAAGGATAATGTGTACAGCCGAGTACAACTGCATCAATCGGGACGGTTAAGGAATCCTTAAGCAGACTTACAAGATATTCTGATAATTCGGGACCATCAAGAATTCCGTGTTCTACAAACTCCACAATCCCCGGACATGCTATAGTAGTAATATTGGCCTTGTCTTCAAATTCTGACAGGAGATGGAGAAATTTGTCCTCATGCAATGTGACAGCGGTTGCCATTACAATAACATTGCCGCCGGGCTTTGCCTCAATTGCCGGCTTAATTGCCGGTTCAATTCCGATGATTGGGAGCTGAGGATATTCCCTGCGCAGAAGTGATACTACAGCAGCCGTAATTGTGTTACAGGCGATAACAAGGCATTTGCAGTTACGTGAGAGAAGATACTGAACAGTTCTCTCTGTAAGCTCATATACCTCATCAAAGGTCTTGGTTCCATAAGGAGCATTAACGGAATCTCCCATATATATGAAGTTTTCATTGGGCATAAGGGCAGTCAGCTCCCGTAAAACGCTTATGCCACCAACGCCTGAATCAAAAACACCAATAGGTCTTGTGTCGTTTACCATAAATCAGATCTCCATTTAAGTTCTTATAAGATTATACACGTAAAAAAATTTTTTTTCCACTATAACAGAATATTTTTGATTTTTTTGAATATGATATTTGTAAGAGGAATAATGTCTTATGCGGAAAACAGTACTATTTATTTTTATATATTTTGCAATATGCCTTATGATTCCATATTTTGTTACAATGTTAATGGGCGGAAGTTGTAGGGGAAATAAGGCAGGCGAAGCTGCAAATGCTGTTGTAGCCACTAAGGACATTGAATCGGAAATCACTGATGTGACGGATTATACAATAAGAACGGTTGCAGCATATTATAAGGCGGGAGACAGTGCGGAATTTCTTAAGGCACTTGCTATTGTAGCAAGAACCTATTCAAATATTACGAAAGGAGATGGAACAGGCGAGGCTTCCGCCGCCATGGTTCCGGATACACTTACATATAGCAAAATGCAGGAGAAGTGGGGTGAGTATTATCCTGCATATTATGAAGCCATAAGTACTGCTGTACAGGATACGGAGGGGATTATCATGACCATGGAGGATGGTCAGATGCTTCCGTATTTCTGTGAGGTGAGTGCAGGGTATACAAGGAGTATTGGGGATTCGTGTCTTGTAATGACGGGATGTAGTGAAGATTTAAAAAGCAAGGATTATTTGAGCATGGTTTCTTTTACACAGAGTGAGGTCGCTGCCAGAATCAGTAAAAAATACGATAGCTTTCAATATAATGATAAGCTGTCTGACTCATTTCAGATTATCAGCAGGGATGAGGCCGGTTATATAACAAGTATCATGGTAGGAAATCTTACCATGAGCGGGGATGAATTTGCCAGGCTTATGGAGCTGAATTCGGGGAATTTTATGATTTCTGCGGAAGGGGAAAATATTACTTTTACTGTAAAAGGAGTTGGATGCGGATATGGAATGTCCCTGTATACTGCAAGACAGAAAGCGGCAGCAGGAGCAGGCTATGAAGAGATTTTATATTATTTTTATAAAAATATTGAACTGACAAGTGAATAAAAAGATTTTTTTCGGCAATCATAATAACAAACATTTGGTTATAGTGTGGAGGTTATTATGAACAGAAATAAAAGAAAAAAATTAGACGGAGAAAAGATTTTTTCGATTGTGGCAACTCTTGCAATCGTGGCAGCTCTCTCAGTGGGTATTATTACTATTGTCAGAAGTGCTGCATCACAGAAAAATAAGAATTTTATTGATTTAAATGTTGTGGAGGAAAGCAAAACATCTAAAGAAGATGAGGAAAATCTTGTAGCAGATAACAAAGATGAAAAAACTGACGATGAAATTACCAAGGCTCCGGAAAAGGAACTTCCGACTGAGACGATTACAGAAGAAATTCAGGATGTTGAAGCTACCGTAAAGGAAGAAGAACCTTCAATTGAAGTCAATTCACCTGTATACACTTTTAATGAGACAAGCTCTCTTTTGTGGCCGGTAGAAGGTGAGATTATACTTGGATATAACATGGATAATACAATATATTTTCCAACTCTTAAGCAGTATCAGTGTAATCCTGCAATTGTTATCAGTGTAGCGAGGGGAACTGATGTAGTAAGTGCTGCTCCCGGTGTTATTGAGGACATTTATGAGGATCCTGTTATTGGAACAACAATGGTAGTGTCTGTTGGAAATGGATACAAGCTTATTTACGGACAGCTTTCTGATCTTTCGGTAGGAATATCTGACAATGTTGATGCCGGAACAGTTCTCGGTAAGGTTGGCAATCCGACAAAATATTTCAGCGTTGAAGGAAGTAATCTGTATTTCCAGTTAACATCGGATGATAAACCGGTTGATCCAACATTATATTTAATTGGAAAGGAATAATGATTTGGCGGCATCTGGCTCCTCCCGTTATTTGCTGCCAAATGCTTTCAAATAGATGGGCAGGTTCTGCAAAAGAGCCTGTCCCTTTTGTGGGAAACAGAACAAAAATATAAAAAAAATATAGTTTTTTTCAAAAATAGTGGTAAAATAGTAAGAGTGACATCTAACGTTATAAGGAGTGACTTGATGAAAACAGAACATACAATTAAATTATATACTGTAATTGAAATCGGAAAGCAGTACGCTACCTGTCAGACTTCTAAGGGCGAGGAAATTGAACTTGCCAGATATAAGCTTCCTCTTGAAGCAGAAGTGGGAAGCAAGCTTTATCAGGATGAATTTGAAATGTACAAGATAGTTAGAGAAAAATAAATAATTCAATACATATGTGAGCTAAAAAGAACCGGAATAGGATTATATGCCAAACCGGTTCTTTTCATTCATTGATAAGCTCCATAATTGGAAGCCTGAATTGTGCGGACAGATTCCGTCCCTGTCTGCAGTCCGCAAATGTACATCTCTTACAAATAACTGTTGATAGAGCTGAAATAATTATAGTAATTATATGAGCCGCTGCTGTTATATAAAGTAGATGCACTGGAGGACTGTTGGGCGGCAAGTCCGAGCTGGCCGGCTTTCTGTGATGTCTGATATGCAAAAGAGCTTACTCCGTTAAAGAGTGCCTTTAGATCAGAAATATCAGCAGAAGCTAATTTGGTCTCATCTACGGATAAGGTGTTGTCATAATTAATTGTAATTCCAACCTCGGCAAGACTCTTGCTGTATGCACTTGTCTGCTTAGCCATATTGATGCCGGTGCTCAAGACACGTGATGATTCTGTATTGTCAACTGCCTCGATAACGTCATTGTACTCGGAAACAAAGGTATTAACAGCTTTGTTAATGGCATCTCTGTCATATTGTCTGCTATTAGTAACTTCGCCGGTAGTGGCATCCTTAGAAGATACTTCCTTCATTGTGAAAACTGAATCGGAGCCTGAACTATATAGTGCTTTGGATGCATCTGATAATTCATCAGAATTGCTTTTTACACTTGTCAAATTCGTTCCGGTCTTAGTTCCCACAATTTTGGAAACGGCATCGGATGTAGTGGAATTAGTAGAAGTAGAACCACCGTAGTAACTATTTAACAGCTTCCTGTATGAGCCGCTCCTGATGCTGGCGTAATCTGTAAATGAAATACCGGAAAATAAGCTTGAACCTGAGCTGCTGCCTGTCTGGAATAATCCCAGAACGTTGCTGTTTTTTAAATATACGGACATAACCTGTTCCTCCTTTCCGAAATCATATAGAATGATTTGCAAATTGACGAGTCTGATTCGTCAATTTAATTATACAATATTTTTAAACATGATACAAGTGGATGGAAAATGAAATTAAGCTCCCGGACAAAAAACCCACGAGTTACTGCTCGTGGGTTTCAGTTTAGTTTAAGGATGGCTCTTAAAAAGCTTATTTTATGCGGTTTTCTTACTTGCTGAAGTATCTGTTATACAGTCCTTCGAATGCCTTTCCGTGTCTGGCCTCGTCCTTAGCCATTTCATGTACGGTATCATGAATGGCATCAAGGTTAAGCTCTTTGGCACGTTTTGCAAGGTCAAATTTACCTGCAGTCGCACCGTTCTCAGCATCAATTCTCATCTCAAGGTTCTTCTTGGTCGAATCAGTAACTACTTCACCGAGTAATTCTGCGAATTTAGAAGCATGCTCTGCCTCTTCGTAAGCTGCCTTTTCCCAGTAAAGACCGATTTCAGGATAGCCCTCTCTGTGGGCAACTCTTGCCATTGCAAGGTACATACCAACTTCTGTACATTCTCCCATGAAGTTAGCTCTTAAATCTTCCATAATATCTTCAGGAGCACCCTGAGCAACACCTACAACGTGCTCAGCAGCCCAGGTTCTCTCACCCTTCTGCTCTGAGAACTTAGAAGCCGGTGCATTACATACCGGACAAGTCTCCGGTGCTGAATCTCCCTCGTGTACATATCCACAAACACTACAAACATATTTTGCCATTTTATTTTCCTCACTTTCATTAATATAAATTTTGGTTAAAGTCATTTTGAAATGATAATAGTAATCATTACTGTTTTAATATAAATCATAAAATCGTATTTGTCAATACTATTTAGAACAGTTTTTGCATTTTCCGTAAAAATATGCGGAATGTCCTGTAATTATTCCGTCAAAATTCTTATTGGCACTGGTATTAAGGTCTTCGATATTAGGGAAATCTAAATCAAGAACAGAATTACACTCATTACATATAAAGTGATAGTGTGGTTCAGGATTTCCATCGAAATGATCAAGACCATCCAGTCCCGGGAATTTAGTTGCCTCACCGAGCTCTACTAATAATGAAAGGTTACGATAAATCGTTCCAAGACTTATACGGGGATATCCCTTTCTAAGATTCTCATATACAACCTCTGCTGTGGGGTGGTCTCTGCGGGAACAGAGAAATGTTCGGATTGCTTCCCTCTGACGGCTGTATTTCATAGTTGCTACGGTCATAGAATTCCTCCTTTGAAAGTGATATTAGTAACTATTACTATAATCATAATATAAAAAATTGATTTATCTGTCAATAGAGAGTATAATATTTGTTATGAAAAAAGTAGTATTATTGTTTATTTTATTTTTAACAAGTACAATTAATCTAACCGGTTGTAAATATAATACCACCTCCACGATACATGAGGCGGACGGATATTATTTTAATACTTATATCAACATTAAACTCTATGGGTGCGGAAGTGATGAACTGGCAAAGGAGGCTGTAGAACAATGTGCTTACTATGAGCAGATTTTCAGCAGAACCACTGAGAAAGCACTTTTATATCAACTGAATGAAAAGGGCAGCATGACAGTAAACATGGAGGAGGAAGCGATTCTCTTTGATGTGATTGATAGGAGTCTTGCATATTCTTATATGACGAATGGTGCTCTGGATATTACAATAGAACCTGCTTCTTCTTTATGGAATTTCAGCGGTGAGAGTTCACAAGTGCCGGATAAGGAAGATTTATACAGGGCTGTTTCGAGGGTGGATTATCAAAAACCTGCCGTTACAGATGATATGATTGAATTGTATGGCACACGATTGGATTTGGGAGCCGTTGCCAAGGGGTATACGGCTGATTGTATTAAGAAATTTCTTATTGATAGGGGAATTGACAGTGCGATAATCAATCTTGGCGGTAATGTTTTATGCATAGGCGGTAAAACGGACGGGTCAGATTTTGTAATCGGAATTCAGAAACCTTATTCGCAGGATACCTTGCTTGGAGTGCAGGTGAATGGACTGAGCGTGGTAACATCCGGTGTTTATGAGAGATATTTTGAAGAAAATGGCATCAGATACCATCATATTTTAAATCCTGATACGGGAATGCCTTGTAATAATGGGCTTTTATCTGTTACAATAATTTCTGAGTCATCTTTTACGGGAGACTGCCTGAGTACGGGCTGTTTTGTTCTGGGAATGGAACAGGGATTGGAGCTTGTAAACAGTCTTGACGGAGTATATGCAGTTTTTGTAGATAGTGATTATAATATATATTATTCAGAAGGGGCCAAGGCTCTGGTAAAAAAGGGGTAGTGCAATGGGAGAGACACTTAAAGAGCAGGTTGACAAATGTCTGGAGCTTGCGGATGAAATTGAAAGAGCAGGAATAATTAAAGACAGTATGAATACGACATTCAGGGAGAATGTTAAGTATGAATTCCTGAAATTCCTGTCTTATCTTACAGAAAAGGACGGAATGTTTACAAAACAGCAGTCAGATTTTATTCAGAAGAATACCGGTTTTAAAGTTACGGATGGAATGATTCGCTCAATTTGTCTCAGCGAGAAAATTTTGTCTGATGAGTATACGAAGAAACCACCATTTTCTCTTAAGTATTTTATATTGTCCGATGCAGGCGGTAAAATGCTTCAGGGTAAGAGACGTACGGTACACCTGATTAACACATTCCGTAACCTTGGGCAGGAATATGTTGCATGCAACGACATTACTTCGGATGCAGAGATTGCAGGACTTACGGAATATGTTGGAATGCTTGAAAAATATGTGAGTGAATTCGGCCTTTTGAGTCCTAAGGGTACAGTTAAAGAAAAAGAACCTGATAACAAAACAATTGATGAGTCGTTAGAGGAGCTTAATGCACTTATAGGACTTGATGAGGTTAAGAAGGATGTTAACAGTATTGTCAATCTTATGCGAGTGCTTAAGATTCGTGAAGAGCGTGGCATGAAACAGCCTTCCGTATCGAAGCACCTTGTTTTCTCCGGTAATCCGGGAACGGGTAAAACAACAGTGGCGAGAATGTTGGGGAATATATACTATTCACTCGGCGTTCTTTCCAAGGGACATCTCGTGGAGGTGGACCGTTCAGGACTTGTAAGCGGTTACATAGGTCAGACTGCTACTAAGGTTGCTGAGGTGGTTAATTCTGCAATGGGCGGAATTCTGTTTATAGATGAGGCATATACTCTTACCGCGAATAAGGGAGAGGGTGATTTTGGACAGGAGGCGGTGGATACGCTTCTTAAGGCAATGGAGGATAACAGGGAGAATCTGGTTGTTATTGTTGCCGGTTATACTAATCTCATGGAAGAATTTCTTAATTCTAATCCGGGCTTACGTTCAAGATTTAATAAGTTTATTGAATTTCAGGATTATACACCTAAGCAGTTGCTTGATATTACCAAAATGACAGCGGCCGGTCAGGATTATGTTCTGTCTGAAGCAGCAAAGCAGAGGACTTTGGAGTATTTTGAGGCCAGATGCGCCAACAAACCTGCGAATTTTGCCAATGCAAGAGAGGCACGTAATTTTCTTGAACGTGCGATTGCTAATCAGGCGGGCAGAATTGTCAAATTGGACAATGTGGATAAGGATATAATAATGACGATAGAAGCAGATGATTTGGATTTATCTGTTTAGAGTATGAATCTTTTGTGAAAAACTTTGATTTTTCGATGGAAATGTGGTATAAATAGTTGATAGTTGCACGGTATTGTGCATAAGCTTCACTAGGGGCAGAAAGGAACAATATAATAATGAAGAAGAGATTTTTAGCAGGGGCAGTTGCAGGAATAACCGTTATGGCTTCCATTATGGCAGGATGCTCTAAGATTGAAGATAATACAAGAAAATTATCCGATTACAGCAAATATGTTACTTTAGGTGAATATACGAATCTTGAGATTGAGGTTGGTGCTACAGATGTAACAGAGGAGCAGGTGGAAGAAGCCAGACAGCAGGTTATTGATGCTTTTACTACTAAGGAAGAACTTACTGAGGGCACTGTCCAGGATAAGGATTCCATCAATCTTGATTTTACGGGATATCTCAATGGAGAAGAATTTGAAGGCGGAAGCACTGATGGTGAGGGTTATGATTATACTATTGGCGGAAGCTTTATTTCCGACCTTAATGATCAGCTTATTGGTCTTGAGGTTGGCAAGGAATATGACCTCGAATGTACATTTCCTGAGGATTATGGTAAGGATGAACTTAATGGTCAGACGGTAATTTTTAAAGTTAAGGTCAATTGCATTTATGGTGAAGACATAGTTCCGGAGTATACTGATGATTTGGTTAACCAGTATACCAGCGGCGATTACACAACAATTGCTGACTATGAGAAATATCTTAAAGATACTATTTATGAAGAAAATGTAGCTTATCAGGAGTCTGAATATAAAGCTGCTTTGTGGTCAACAATTATTGAGAATTGTGAGAGAAACGGATATCCTGAGGATAAACTTGATGTTTTTTATAATGAATATTACGCATACTATAAGGATTATTACACATATATTGCTACATTAAATGGTAGTGACTATGAAACCTTCCTTGCAAGCAAAGGAATAACAGATGCTGAAATTCAGGAAGGCTGCATGGAGAGTGCAAAGTATGAGCTTGAGGGTTTTATGGTAGCAATTGCAATTGCCAAGGCTGAAAAGATTTCTCTGACGACTGATGAGATGGAATCTCTTGAAGCAGATGTTGTAGAACAGTTCAGCTATGGTTCAATAGAGGAGTTTGAGTCGGAATATGCTGATTATGGTGAGAATTATATATATGAGACCTTTATTTATGACAAGGTAATGGAGTTCCTTGTTGAGAATAATACAATGGTTATATCTGATACAGCAGGGGACGACTCAACAGCGGACGACTCAACAGCGGAATAAGATAAATAATTTGTTGTTTATATTTGAAAAGGCATTACTTTCTGTTATAATGAAAGTAGTGCTTTTTAATTCCTGCTAATTTCCGGGAATTCCAATATATGATTTTATAATAACAGCAGAATTTGAAATACGGGAGGTATGGTCATGAAGAATACAAATGAAGAACTGGATTTGTACAGAGAAGTGTATGCTATGACGGGAGATATAGTATACAAATACTCAATTGCCGATGATGTGATGGTCATATATAAGAGCAGTGATTTTAACAGCCGGAATGGAACAGCTATTAATAATTATGTCGGTATGCTTCGCAAACAGAGTTGTACAGATGAAGAGAAACAGCGGCTGGATGCCTATATTAATGCCATTTCCTCCGGGAAAACAGGCTTTTTTGAGATGGAACTTAAGCTTAAATTTAATGGTGCGGCAGGAAACTGGTACAGAACCATTGGAAAAACCATTTTTGATGATAATAATGAGCCTGTTTATGTAATTGGAAAACTGATCCCTGCAGAAATAGCGGGTGAGGGTGAAAATGGAGCGGCAGCACTTCGTGAAAATATGGATTCCCTTACAGGTGTTTTAAAGGCTTCTGAATTTAAGAAACAGCTTGCAGCCAAATGTGAGGAGTATAACGGAGTTCCTGGTGGATTTATTATTGTTACCGTAAGGGAAGCGGATAATGGATTTACGGAAGGAATTGATGAAATAAAAGACAAGGCCTATATTGATGTGGTACAGCGTCTTAAAAGACTTTTCTACTACAATTCAATCATTGGAAGGATTAAAGCAGACGAGTTTGTCGTGGCATACTACGGAAGAGTTGTCTCTACAGAATTTCTTAATAAGGTGGATGATTTTAAGGAAGACCTTAAAGACATGGAGTTTCGTGGAGTTAAGGATGGTGTTATAACCGTAAGCGGCGGCGTTTACTGTGGTAATTTTGAACGGGACAGAATGTTTGCGATTCTTAACAAGGCTTCCATGGCAATGGCGTTTGCAAAATATAGTGGCGGTAATACAATTCAGGTTTATACTGAGGACTTGGAAGAAGTTTTCAACACATATAATTCAGAGAGCAGAAGAATTAAGAATGCCATTATGAAAATTGAGCATAAGCTTATTAAGAATACACTTGAAGTGCTCACGAATAAGGATGATGTTGAAGAGACAATTAAGGAATTGTTTGAAATTGTCGGTAAGGAATATAACCTTGATAAGGTTGTTATGTATGAATTTGATATTGCAGGTCAGAAAATAGAGAATACATATTTCTGGGGTAAGCCGGATAAGGAACCGCCTGTTCTTAAGAAGACAAGTATCGATTATAGGACGATTGACTGGTTTAATCTTAAGACGGAGATGGCTGTGGTCAGTGATGCATCGCAGATTAAAGAGGCGGATCCATTATCTGTGATTATCACTGAGGGAATGAAGTCATTCGTAGTTGCAGGATTTCAGGTGGGAACAGTTAACGGCTGTATTAGTTTTGAGAATCATACTGCCAAGCATAAATGGCTTGAGAGTGAACTGAAAATATTTGAGATAGTCAGAAGACTTGTTTCTACTTGTCTGATTAATATAAGATTATACAGGGAGATGCTGTCAAATTCTAAGAACAGTAATAATTTCGATGCACTTACCGGATTATATAAACAGAATGTATTTCTTGAAGAGGCAAATAAATATATTACTCTGCATGAGGACGAGCAGTTGGGTATTGTCAGCGTTAAGCTGGACGGTTTCTTAAGAATTAATGAATATTATGGCTTTGATGCCGGGGATGATATCCTTAGGAAATATACTCAGGTTCTTAAAAATAATAAGGGCAGATTTATTATGGGATGCAGACTTAATGCAGACAATGTTGTTGCACTGGTCAGACTCTTTGATGACAGAGGCAGGATTCTGTCAGAAGCGACAGTTGATATGCTGTATCAGAATTTTATGCAGGAATGCAGGAGTAAATATCCGGTTGTCGAACTTAAGATTAAATCCGGTCTTGCAAAGATTGTTAACGACGGATGCGATATCTCGGCATATATTGCTTTTGCTGACAAAATAAAATTTAGTAAATAGAATTGTTATGATTGATGTAAAGTGAGGTTTCGGATAGATGCTGCTTGCTGTAGATATGGGTAATACCAATATTGTAATAGGATGTATACAGGGTAACAAAACGGTTTTTGTTGAGCGTCTGTGTAGTGATTTATCAAAGACGGAATTAGAGTATGCCATCTGCTTCAAAACGGTATTGGAGTTATACGGAATAAATTGTGAGGACATTGACGGAGGAATAATTTCTTCTGTTGTTCCTCCTCTTACCAGTATAATTAAAAAGGCGGTTGAGAAAATAATAAATAAGCAGGTTATGGTTGTGGGTCCCGGAATCAAAACAGGGCTTAATATTCAGATGGACAATCCTAAAACAGTGGGTTCTGATTTAATTGTGGATGCTGTTGCAGGAATATGCGAGTATGGTGCGCCTCTTATAATTATTGATATGGGAACTGCCACAACCATCAGCGTTGTGGATAAGGACAGGAACTATGTCGGAGGAGTGATTATTCCGGGAATAAGAGTATCAATGGATTCACTTGTTAATCGTACTTCACAGCTGCCAAGAATCAGTTTTGAGGCACCGGACAAGGTTATAGGTACGAATACAATAGATTGTATGAAGAGCGGAATGATTGTGGGCAATGCTGCAATGATTGACGGAATGATTGACAGAATGGAAGAAGAACTGGGCTATAAGACGACGGTGGTTGCTACCGGAGGACTTGCAGGTGTTGTTATTCCGCTGTGTAAGCATACAATTATCAAAGATGATGGTTTGCTCTTGAAAGGGCTTAATATAATATATCAGAAGAATAAAGAGAAGAAATAGATTTAAAATCTTACAAAATCCTTATTTTTCCTTGACAAATTATGCTAAAACCATTATAAATATTTTGTAGGTAATACGATCGTAGTATAAAACTTAATATGAGGTCAGTTTTACACAAATAATTTCAATGTTATTAGGAGGAATTTTATCCATGAACAAGACAGAATTAGTTGCAGCTATTGCAGAGAAGACAAATCTTACAAAGGCAGATTCTGAGAAGGCTTTAAAGGCATTCACAGAGGTTGTTGCTGAAGAATTAAAGAAAGGCGAGAAAATCACATTAGTTGGATTTGGAACTTTTGAAGTATCTGAAAGAGCAGCCAGAGAAGGAAGAAATCCTTTAACAGGCGAGACAATTCAGATTGCAGCTTCAAAATCACCAAGATTCAAAGCTGGTAAGGCATTAAAGGATAGCCTCAACTAATCTCAGATTTTGAATCAGTTGATGATATTTGTGCAACTCAGGACTTTTGTTCTGGGTTGCTTTTCACTTTATGGAAAGGAATTTGTGCATTTTCCTGAATTTAGGAGGATAATATGAGACTGGATAAATATTTAAAGGTATCAAGATTAATTAAGAGAAGAACGGTTGCCAATGAGGCTTGTGATTCACAGAGAGTAACAATTAATGGCAAGGTTGCAAAAGCATCTACAGAGGTTAAGGTAGGTGATGTAATAGAAATACAGTTCGGAGTCAGGAATGTTAAAGTACAGGTTACCGAAATTGTGGAGAGTACGAAGAAGGAAGATGCCAAGGATATGTTTACCTATATATCACAATAGTATGGTCTAAATCCTCATATTCCCGAATATAATATACAAAATGCTGGAGAGCTGGCATGGGATATGGAGGCGTTAATGGAAGATAAAATATCAGTCAGACCACACAACATGGCTTTTAGTAACAGAAAGACCGGGTCTGTAACCGGAGTTAAGGATGTAATTTCTTTTGACCTTACATCCATTCTGCTGGAAACCGACTATGGTATGATTACATTAAAAGGTCATGATTTGCATATTAAAAGACTCTCAGTTGAAAAAGGAGAGCTTGATATAGAAGGAACCATTGACGGTTTCTCGTATTCGGATATTAATACCTATGCCAAAAAAGGTGAATCCCTGTTCGCCAGATTGTTTAAATAGTGGCAGCTTTTATATTAGAAGAATTGCAAAAGCTGGGGCTGATGGTGGGCTTTGGGGCGGCTATGGCGGTAATATATGATGTGTTTCGCATATTAAGACGTATAATACCCCATAATTCCGTGGCAGTGGGTGCGGAGGATTTGATATTCTGGTTATGCCTTAGTGTTCCGGCGTTTTGTTTTGTATTATTCATTAACGATGGTGTGTTTCGTCTGTATTTTATTCTGGGTATTTTACTTGGTATTTTTGTATATAGAGAGACCTTTAGCAGGCTGATAATATTTATAACGGAATTCATTGTTGGCAAATTAAGGAAACTAACTATTTTTATATTGAAAAAAATCAGGAAAAGAATTAAAATAAAAAATAGTACTAAAGAACCATAATTAAGAAAGGGTGACGGCATGAGAAGGAACAACAGAAAACAATCGCGTAAGACATCTAACCGCCTTATCAGTGCTGTTATTTGTGTTTTGGTGGTTGCGATATGCATAGTATTCTATTCCAGAGGCAGGGAGCTTAAGACTGAGAATGAGAAAGCAGGTAAACAGATTGAGCAGCTTCAGGCGGAAATAGAACAGGAAGAGCAGAGAACGGAGGAACTGCAGGTATATTCCAAATATGTTAACACAAAGCAGTTTGTGGAGGATATGGCAAGAGAGAAGCTTGGTCTTGTATATCCGGGAGAACTGATATTTAAGGCAGATTAAGCATTTTTTCATTAATACAATGGAAAAGTGCTTTTTTAATTCATAAAAAACTTTTATTTTAGTGAGATGCATGCCTCAATTTGACAAATTTTGCACTAAAGATGGCATATAATTATAGCTTATCTAAAGGTGAACGGAGTGTGTGCGTATGGGAAATATATCTTATTCACAAATGAAAATAAGGGAAACGGCAAACAGCTTCAGAAAGCTGTATTATATATATAGTGGTAAGGCCGGGGACAATGTTGTCGGAGAACAGCTGCTTGAAACGGCCAACCTTCTGGAACAGATTATCGGTCTGGAGAACAAATGGGAAAATTTCGACAGGGAAAATACGATTAAGATTAAAAAGCTTCTTAAACAGAAGGGCATCCTGCTTGAAAGTATTGATGTGCTCCGAAAGGCTAATGGAAGAAAAGAGCTTGTCATTAAAGTGAGAACTTTAAGAAACCAGTGCATTCAGACGTTGGAACTTGCGGCATTTATAGGACAATTTTTTTCATGCAGGTTTGTACCGGCACCCGGCAGCAGAATGTTTGTATCAAACCAGCTTGAGGAGTATGTAATTGAGGAAAGCCCTGATTATTACACAATGACCGGGGTAGAGACCAGATGTAAGGATGGTGGACGTATCTGTGGAGACTCATATTCATATATTAACAATAATGATGGCAAAACAATGGTGTGTATTTGCGATGGAATGGGGGCAGGAATAGAAGCTGCCAAGACAAGCGGAATGGTTGTGGAGATGCTGGAGGAATTTTTTGAAGCCGGATTTTCAGAAAAAACAGGGGCAAAGCTTATTAATTCGGCAATGGCCAGTTGTAATGAGGACAACCCCTTTACTCTTGATGCTGCAGTTTTTGATTTGTATGACGGTACCTGTAATATGGTTAAATATGGTGCAATGGCATCATATATTAAAAAGGAAACTGCTGTAGATATTGTTAAGACATATTCCATGCCGGCGGGAGTTTTTGATAATATTGATCCTGAGGTGCAGAGTATTGCGGCAGAGGATGGTGATTATTTTATAATGGTAAGTGATGGTGTGGTGGATGCACTGCCTTTTTATGATAAGGAACAGCAGATGGCGGACATTATAGAGAAAATACCTAAGAGTAATCCTAAGAAAATGGCAGAAAGAATTATGGAGGAGGTTATTTTTTATCTTGGAAATACACTTCCGGATGACATGACGGTTATGGTTACGGGAATTTGGAAAAGCTGGAATACTTGAAAAATTCCGATGAATAAAGTATATTAATCGTATGTTTGATAAAGTAAAAAGATATATAGAACTGAATAAAATGCTTGATAAATGCCCGGGCGTGGTTGTGGGTTTGTCCGGAGGTGCTGATTCAGTATGCCTGCTTCATATTTTTAAGAGATTGCGGGAGGAGTATCATTTTGAATTGCTGGCCGTGCATGTCCATCATGGTATCAGAGGAGATGAGGCTGACAGGGATGCGGATTTCTGTCAGAATTTGTGTGATGTATGGGAGGTACCCCTTAAACTTTACCGATATGATATCCCAAGGCTTGCCAGGGAGGAGCACCTGACAGAGGAGGAAGCAGGAAGACATATAAGATACAGGTGTTTTGAAGAATGTGCAGTGAAGGGTTACCGGATTGCCGTGGCACACCATATTAATGACCAGGCTGAAACGGTGCTTTTTAATATTTGCAGAGGAAGCGGCCAAAAAGGCGTTGGCGGAATGCAGCCTGTAAGAGGACGTATTATAAGACCGTTGTTATGCTGTAGCCGTGATGAAATTGAAAACTATCTTGAGGAACGGAATGTTTCATATTGTGTGGACAGTACCAATCTGACCGGGGATTATTCAAGAAATGCTTTACGAAACCGAATTGTGCCTCTGCTTGAGGAAAATATTAATTCAAAAGCAGTGGAGAATATTGCATTATTGGCAAATCAGAGCAGAGAGTGTGAAAATTATCTTGAGAAGCTTACCGGGCAGAAATATATGGCAAGCGTTTCCTACAGAAACAGCATGCTGCTTCTTAGAAGACTTGAGAAAGAGGACGCATTCATGGCAAAACGGCTTCTTCGGAGAGCTGTCGGAGAGATGAATCACAGCCTTAAGGATGTGGGTGCTGTTCATATAGAAAGGCTTATGCAGCTTGTTAATCAGCAGAATGGCAGCAGGTGTAATATTAAGAACGGGCTGTGGGCAGAGCGGACAAGAGAGGGAATATTGTTCTATAAAGAAGAGTCGCTGATTAAAAGAGAACCCGTTGATGTAGATATTCCCTCTGAAATCAGGCCGTGGGATAATGCCGGAAGCTTTACTTTCCGTCTTATGGAATGGTCTGCTGATAAAAAAATCTCAAATGAACTATATACGAAATGCTTTGATTATGATAAAATAGAAAACAGTCTGCAATTGCGAAGCTGGCAGTCCGGCGATGTAATAGCCATAGATGATGTCGGGCATCACAAGACAATGAAGCAGTATTTTGTTGATGCAGGAGTGCCCAGAGCAGATAAGGACAATAGGATTCTTCTCGCTGATGGAAACCATATAGTGTGGATTGTGGGAGAGCGTATTGGTGCAGACTATAAGATAAATAATGAAACCAGACGGGTTTTAGAGGTAAAATACGGAGGATAATTAAATGGAAAGAGTAGAGGTTTTGCTCACTGAGAAGGAAGTTGATAGCAGAATTGCTGCAATCGGAGAGGCCATCAGCAGAGATTATGAAGGCAGGGATGTTCATCTGATATGTGTTTTGAAGGGTGGGGCACCATTTATGTGTGAGCTTGCCAAAAGAATTACATGTAATGTAACGATGGATTTTATGTCAGTATCAAGCTATGGTTCAGGAACCGGTTCCAGTGGAATAGTTAAAATTGTCAAAGATCTCGATGAGCCGCTTGAGGGCAGGGATGTTATCGTTGTTGAAGATATTATCGATTCAGGAAGAACACTGAGTCATCTTTTGGAAATTTTCAAGAAAAGAAATCCGGCAAGCATCAGACTGTGTACATTGCTGGATAAGCCTGACAGACGAGTTGTTTCGGATGTGGTAGTGGATTATTCAGGTTTTAATATACCGGATGAATTTGTGGTTGGATATGGGCTGGATTATGACCAGAAATACAGAAATCTGCCATACATTGGCGTGGTTAAATTTGATTAGGGAGGATATCTGAGTGGAAAAGAAACCAAAAAGTAATGGTGGGGGGATAATTTTTTACCTGATTATTATAGCGATTGTTTTTGTTGTTATTTTTGCAATCAGGCAGAGCACCAAAAATACTGTTGATTACACCAAAGAAGAATTTTTGACCGACCTTGCAGAGGGTGAAATCAAATCGGTCGAATTCATACGTAACAAGGAAGTTCCTACGGGTAAGATCAGAGTCGGATTTGTGGATGGGGATACCAAAAAAAAGACTGCGTATGTAAGTGATACCGCGGAAATTGAGAATTTTATTATTGCTTTTAACGAGGCAAATGAGAATGACGATACAGATGTTAAATATGAGTATCCGGATGTAACAAGGGAAAATCTTTTTGTTACCACCATTCTGCCGATAATTATTGTTATAATCGGTGTTATTATTATTTTTGTATTAATGACCCGACAGGCGGGCGGCGGAGGCGCTAATGCCAAGATGATGAATTTTGGAAAGAGCCGTGCACAGCGAATGGATGATAAAGATAATAAAATTAATTTTAAGAAGGTTGCCGGACTCGTTGAAGAGAAGGAGGAGCTGGAGGAAATTGTTGATTTCCTTAAGAATCCTAAAAAATATATTCAGCTTGGTGCAAGAATACCAAAGGGCTTGCTGCTTGTAGGCCCTCCGGGAACAGGTAAGACATTGCTTGCAAAGGCTATCGCCGGTGAGGCGGGAGTACCTTTCTTTAGTATTTCCGGTTCGGATTTTGTTGAGATGTTTGTCGGCGTCGGTGCTTCCAGAGTAAGAGATTTGTTCGACGAAGCCAAGAAGAATGCACCATGTATTATTTTTATCGACGAGATTGATGCGGTTGCCAGAAGAAGAGGAACCGGCATGGGCGGCGGACATGACGAAAGAGAGCAGACTCTTAACCAGATGCTGGTAGAAATGGATGGTTTTGGTGTTAATTCCGGAATTATCGTTATGGCGGCAACCAATAGAGTAGATATTCTTGATCCTGCTATTCTGAGACCGGGAAGATTTGACCGTAAGGTTATGGTTGGCAGACCGGATGTAAAGGGTAGAAGGGAGATTCTGGATGTTCATGTAAAGGGCAAACCGGTGGGAGATGATGTTAATCTCGATACTGTTGCACAGACTACAGCAGGATTTACCGGTGCGGATTTGGAGAATCTTATGAATGAAGCTGCTATTATTGCGGCCAAAAAGGAAGCCTCATATATCACACAGGAGGATATTAACAAGGCATTTGTAAAGGTCGGAATCGGAGCTGAGAAGAAGAGTAAGGTCATTTCCGACAAGGAAAAACGTATTACTGCATATCATGAGGCAGGTCATGCAATTCTGTTCCATGTTCTTCCGGATGTGGGACCTGTGCATACGGTTTCAATTATTCCTACAGGAACAGGCGCTGCGGGTTATACAATGCCGCTTCCTGAGAAGGATGAAATGTTTAATACCAAAGGTAAAATGCTGCAGCAGATAGTTGTTGGTCTGGGTGGTCGTGTGGCAGAGGAGATGATATTCGATGATGTTACAACCGGTGCTTCACAGGATATTAAGCAGTCAACAGCACTTGCAAGAGATATGGTTACCAAATATGGTTTCTCTGAGAAAATTGGACTTATCAATTATGAAAGTAATGAAGACGAAGTATTCATAGGAAGAGATTTGGCTCATGCAAGACAGTATGGTGAAGAAATTGCTGCATTAATTGATAATGAAGTAAAGAGTATTATTGATGAATGTTATGCAAAGGCACGTTCGATTATTACAGAGCATAAAGATGTTCTTGAGAAATGTGCAGATTTACTTCTTGAAAAAGAGAAAATAACAAGAGAAGAATTTGAAAAGTTGTTTGAAAAAGATAATGTGTGGTAAAGGATAAGGCAAAGTGCATAAAAAAATTTTTAAAAAATGTGCAAGTTTGTGCACACTTAAGATGGGGATATTGCTATACTTTCATTGTAACCCCCCAATACATTATATAGTTTTACTACACCCCATAAGAAACGAAATACCTTCTCCAAAAAGGACAGCATCGGAAGCTGTCCTTTTTACTTTCCGCTAAAATTAGCTAAAATAAAAAAACACATTGAAACATTATAAAAAAAGCTTTACAATATGTGGTAATAGGGTATTAAGATATGGAGAGTTTTTGGAATGGAAATAATTAAGAATTTTGAAAATTTGGATTCTTTTGAAAAGACCTATATGTACCTGTTTAATACAAAGCCGGTACTTAATGCCAGAGGTCTTTTTCATGATGCAACAGAGCAGTTTCGCATACCTTGTGAACCGGACAAGAATAGTGAAGTAACTTTAAAGTTTCGAACTGTTCATTATAATGTTGATAAAATAATTGTATGTGTTAATGGTGTACGTCATACTATGAAAAAGACCAGCAGGGACAGGTATTTTGATTACTATACAATTACACTTCCTGTTGGCGAGGATAAAATATATTATTATTTTGAAATTATTCTTGGTAATACTGTTCTTTATTTTAACCAGCTTGGTGCAAGAAATGACCTGAATGAATATTATAATTTTGTAATTATTCCGGGGTTCAAGACTCCTGACTGGGTAAGGGGTGCAGTTATTTACCAGATTTATGTTGACCGTTTTTATAACGGAGATACAAGCAATGATGTGGTAAACAGAGAATACTCATATATAGGGGATTATGTCAATCATGTTGATAACTGGGATAAATATCCTGCATCAATGGGTGTAAGAGAATTTTATGGCGGTGACTTGGAGGGCGTAATACAGAAGCTCGATTATCTTAAGGAATTGGGTATTCAGTGTATTTATTTTAATCCTCTTTTTGTATCTCCATCCAACCATAAATATGACATTCAGGATTATGATTATATTGACCCTCATTTCGGAAAGATTGTTTCGGATGGCGGAGAACCACTTGCAGAGGGAGATTATGATAATATCAATGCTTCCAAATATATTAAGCGTGTAACGGATTTGGCAAACCTTGAGGCCAGTAATGAACTTTTTGCACATCTTGTTGAGGAGGCTCATAAGAGAGATATTAAAGTAATTATTGATGGTGTTTTTAACCACTGTGGTTCATTTAATAAGTGGCTGGACAGAGAACGAATCTATGAGGGAAGTGCTGATTTTGAAAAAGGTGCTTTCGTGTCTGCCGATAGTCCGTACAGAGATTTCTTTCAGTTTAATGACCGGAATGCATGGCCTTATAACTGGACTTATAATGGCTGGTGGGGGCATGATACTCTTCCAAAGCTTAATTATGAAGGCTCTAAGAAATTAGAAGAATATATACTTAATATAGGCAGAAAATGGGTTTCACCGCCATATAATGTGGATGGTTGGAGACTTGATGTTGCTGCTGATCTTGGATTTAGCGAGGAATATAATCATGAGTTCTGGAAGAAGTTCAGAGCTGCGGTTAAGGAAGCTAATCCTAATGCAGTTATTCTTGCAGAACACTACGGAGATTGTAATGCATGGCTTCAGGGTGATGAGTGGGATACCATTATGAACTATGATGCTTTTATGGAGCCTATAACATGGTTCCTGACAGGTATGGAGAAACACAGTGATTCCTTTAACCAGGACAAAGTTGGTAATCCTTCATATTTCTTTGATTCGATGAGACATAATATGTCGAGAATGGGAGGCTCACCAACCAGTATTGCAATGAATGAGTTATCTAATCATGACCATTCAAGATTCTTAACAAGAACTAACAGAACCGTGGGAAGAACAGCATCGAGAGGACCGAGAGCCGCAGAAGAGAATGTGGATAAGGCAGTATTTAAAGAAGCTGTTGTTATTCAGATGACATGGCCCGGTGCACCTACACTGTATTACGGAGATGAAGCCGGTGTATGTGGATGGACTGATCCTGATAACAGAAGAACATATCCATGGGGACATGAGGATATGGATTTGATTAATTTCCATAAGGCTGTTATAGATATACACAAGCGTATTCCTGCACTTAATACGGGCTCATACAAAAGTCTGTATGGTGACTATAATGTAATTGCATATGGTCGTTTTACAAGAGACAGCAAGGCTATTACGATTATTAATAATAATGACACGGAAAGAACCGTTTTCATCAATGTATGGGAATGCGGAGTAGGTGAAAATGAGATCCTTAAACAGGTAATTCTGACTAACAGGGATGGCTTTGAAGTTGACTGTGGAGAGTACAGTAATCTGGATGGTAAACTCAAAATTACACTGCCTCCTCTTTCAGGAACAATTTTAGCATGTTAAATATCTAACACTTGCGAAAAACCCTTAAAATTTGATATAATTAATTATCTGTGGGACACTTGCAGATAGTTTGAAGGGTATGCTATGGAACAGATTAAAGAACTAACCAAACGCCTGATTGCAAACAGTTTTAAGGAACTGATGCAGCAGATGCCGTTTGAAAAAATTACAATCAAGACCATTACCGACCACGCGAATGTAATCCGCCCTACATTTTATAATCATTTTCATGACAAATACGAACTGGTGGAATGGATTGTAAAGACGGAGATTATTGATAAGACGCAGGTGGCAATCGGTGAAGGAAGTGCCAGAGGGGTAATACGGGTACTTTTTTCAGGTTTTGTTGAGGATAGGGATTATTACCGGAAGGCATTTGAAATCGGCGGTCAAAACGGCTTTGTGGATACACTTGAGAAGCTTTTTACGGAAATGTTTGCATCCATCATCAAAGAAGATGCATGTGGTAACGCACTTCTCAGTAAGGAGGCTCTTGCAAGATATTACGCCAGTGGAGTTATCAGTCTGATTCGTCTGGAGGTATACCGGACAGAAGAAGTTGAACTTGAAGAAGTAATAGACACATACAGATTTCTTATGCAGCATACCATATTTGATTTGATAGATGTCAAGACAGAATAGCGACTACATTTTTTGCAAAATGTAGTCGCTTTTTACATTTTTCTCATTTTGTATATGGTTTGAAAAATAAATTTTTTGTAGAATGACATTTGGATTATTGTATTAAAGTATACAGTTGAAAGGTTTGTATCAGATAATGAACTGGGTAATTGTTTTTCTTGTCTGCTTTGGTCTGGCTTTTGATGTTTTTTCCATAGCAGTGTCCCAGGGCTCAGTGCTTGGGACTGTAAAATGCAGAAGACTTATTATTATGTGCCTCATAGTGTGTGCATGGCAGCTGATTGCCACTGCAATTGGATACGGTATTGCTTCATTAGCTAAAATTGACCAATATAATGATGATGTGCGTGGTGTTTGGAGTCTGGTATCAGCTACAATTTTTATTGCCTCAGGTGGTATTAAGATATTTCTTGTACAGCGCAGAAAGGCAGTTCCCGAGGTGTGCTCAGATATTGAATTCCGCAGAATCTGTGGTATTGCAGCGTCCACAAGCATATATACATTGTTTGTGGCAATGGGGTGCGGTTTACTTATGCTGGAGCTTATCAGTATAGGTGCTGCTATTTGCGTACTTACTGTTGGAATTGTTATTGCAGGAGTTTTTGTAGGATACAGAAACGGCGAACTGGATAAGAAGATGTACTGGACAGGCGGAGTATTTTTAATAGCTGCAGGAACAGTTGTGGCAGTGGAATACTTTACAAAAGTAATTGGCGGATAAGGACAGACAAAATGAAAGAGAAAATACTAAGGGCAATTGCCAGATTTGGAAGATGCCTTATGAAGGCCTTTGTATATATAGCATACAGACCTAAGATAAGATATACAGCACCTGACAGGAAAAATTGTAATTTTGGGGAACCTGTGATTTTTGTCGGAAATCATACGAGTCATATGGATGGCGTAATGAGCGCTATGATTTTTGACAGATGTAAGGCATACATATTGGTTGCGAAGGATTGGTATGAAAAACCTAAGATAAATTGGTATTTAAGAAATAATCTCTGCATACCTATGGATAGATTCAATGTTGATACGGCATGGCTTAGACAGACTAAGGATGCGCTCAAGGCAGGCAATTCCATTATCATTTATCCGGAGGGGAAGACCGGCAAGGAAGCTGAGCCCGGAGAGTTTAAATCAGGTTTTATTATGTTGTCAATGCTGACCGGAGCGAAAATAGTTCCTTTTGCTACAGGTGAGGATTATCATATGTTCTTCGGAAGAAGACAGAGAGTATTGGTGGAAGAACCAATGGAGTTAACAGCTGAGGGTAAATGTATGAATCCTAAATATCTGGAGGATGAAAGTGAACGCTTCAGACAGGCTGTTATTAATTTACAAAATAAACTGAAACAAGAAAGGAAGAAATAAAATGATTTTTGACAAGCTTTTAGAAATTTTTGCAAATGTTATCCCGGAGGTGGATACAAATGAAATTCATGAAGACAGCAGTCTTGTTGAGGATTTAGGATTAAATTCCCTTACAATGATGCTTCTTGCAGTTTCTATTGAAGAAGAATACGACATTAAATTTGATGAACTCCCTAATCTGGATACAGTCGGAGCAGTTCGTGACTACATAGCTGAAAAAACAGGATTGGAATAAAACTCTCTTATAAGGAGAATGACATGAAGACATTAATAATTAACGGAAGCCTTAGAAATGAAAGCCGTTCCATGATGGTTGCCGAGAACTTTGTGGAAGGGATTAAGAATGCAACCGATACTGAGGTAGAGGTTATTGAACTTTCTAAAATGAAGATAGAGCACTGCAGGGGATGTTTCTGTTGCTGGAAGGTAACTCCGGGTAAATGTGCAATCAGGGATGATATGGATTATATCAATCAGAAGATTTTGGAAAGCGATAATATCGTTCTGGTGTTTCCATTGTATTTCTACGGAATAGGCTCCAAGATGAAGACCATGATTGACAGATTGCTGCCTTTCAAATATCCATATAACGGCAGACTGGCAACTGAGGAGAAATTAAGTATTCTGGATTTCAGGCCGACTGTTAAGGATAAGAATTACATAATAGTGTCTTCTTGTGCCCATGCTTCAACAGATTATGTGTTTGAAGCTGTAAAAATGGAATTTGACTTAATATTCGGCAAGGGTGGATATACATCAATTCTCTGTCCGCAGGGAGAGATACTTCTGCTTGAACAGATGCATGCAATTCTTAATGCATATCTGGCTAAGGTTAAGAAAGCGGGAGAAGAGTTTGGCAACAATGGATTTTTAAGCGAAGAAACACATGCTAAGGTATGTGCTCCGCTTGTTCCGCCACGTGCAGTTGAGAAAATGATGACGGGTTATTGGCAAAGTTTTCTCAAAGAATAGAGAAATAACCGGGGAAGTAGCAGATAATGAAAACTAAGTTATGGAAATTTTATCTTGTGGCACTATCGAGTCCGTATTTCATACTTCATATGTTGCATAAATTTGCAAAATTTGAAAAGCATCCTGAACAATACAGTGAGTTGGACAGATACAGACAGGCTCAGTGGATTATGGAGCATTGGAGAAAACGTTCAAGAACTACGACAAAAGTATACGGTCTTGAGAATTTGCCTAAAGAGGGTGGGTACATAATGTATTCCAATCATCAGGGAAAATATGATGCATTGGGAATTTTACTTTATCATGATGAACCATGCCGTATACTCATGGAGAAAAAACAGTCTCAGAGAATAGTTGCCAAACAGGTAATTGACCTTGTTGAAGGAAAAAGACTTGATTTTGAGAATCCGAAGGAACAGCTTAAGGTTCTTGGACAGATAGCCGGGGAGGTTGCTGATGGTAAGAGATACCTTATATTTCCGGAGGGTGGCTATAATGATAATAAAAATACATTACAGAAATTTAATGCGGGATGTTTCAGGTGTTCAATTGATTCCAAAACGCCGATTGTGCCTGTAACAATTATTGATTCCTATAAGGCATTAAATGGTAACAGCCTGAAGCCCTGTGAAACATATGTATATTTTCTTCCTCCGATTCCATATAGTGAATATGGAAGCATGAAGAAGACGGAAATAAGTGATATGGTAAAACAGAGGATTCAGGATAAACTTGACCTTGAATTAGGAAAGAGAGCATAGAATGATTACATATTCATCAGAACAGAAAGATTATTTTGAACAGCTTCTTAAACCTGAGGATTTAGAGAAGCTTCCGTTATATGAGACGTATTGTGAGCTGCTGGAAAATTGTAAAAAGAACTTCTCAGAATGTCCTGCAATAAGTGATTTGACACACACAATTAATTATGGCGAACTGTATGAACGCATTGCTCACAGAAGAGCTTTTCTATATGAGCAAGGCTTTCAGAAGGGTGACATAATTGCAGTTCTTTCGCCAAACTGTATGGCAGCAATGGAGCTTTATATGGCAATACCAACAGGTGGTTTTACCGTAATTATGCTTCCGGCGTTGGAAAACGCACTTAATGAAGAAATATTGGAAAAATTAATTAATAAATTTGATATTAAGGGATTGTTTATACATTCCATGTTCGAAGATATTGAGAAAAACCGGCACACCCGGGTTTTCTCACTGGAGGACACTTCAGATGATTTAGGCGGGATGGCAGATGTCAGTCCTGATGATACAGCAGTTATTTGTTTCTCAGTTAATAATGACCCTTCCAATCCATATGGTGTAATGCTTTCTCATAAATCAATTATGAGAGCGGCACATAATGGGTTATTCATACCGGGTCAGCCGTTTAAGCAGAGGACAATCGCAATACTTCCTCTGTCCCATGTTTTTGGTGCAATAAGGGGACTTCTGACATGTATTTATACAGGTGCTCTTGTATATGCGTGTGAGGATATGAGTAATATTGTGTTTGATATACCTAAAATGAAACCAACCATTCTTACTTTGGTTCCCGGACTTGCTGAAACCGTTCTTGCAGTTGCAAGAATCAAGGGTAAGGAATTCCTGGAAGGAATTGAGACAATTATCTGTGGTGGTGCATATGTCCAGCCCAAACTTATTAAACAGGCGGAAAATGCAGGAATCACACTGTTCGCCGGATATGGAATGACTGAAGCAGCAGGAATGATTTCGGGTAACGTTGACAATTCAACCGTACCTGATTCTATCGGTAAGATCTATCCCGGAACAGAGGTCAGAATTGTTGATGGCGAGATTCAGGTAAAAGGTGATGTGGTTATGAAGGGATATTATAAGGATCCTGAGAGAACCGCAGAGGTGTTTACAGATGATGGCTGGCTAAAGACAGGTGACCTTGGTGAGTTTGATGACAATGGTTATTTACATATTTCAGGGTTAAGGAAGAATCTTATTATTCTTCCGAATGGTGAGAACATTTCACCTGAGGAGCTTGAAAATGTCTTTGGTAGCATAGAGGGAATTAAGGATTGCATAATCAAAGAAGGTGACTTAAGAGGAAGACCTCTCATTGAGATTGTGGTTAATCCTGATATGGATTTTTACAAAGATACTGAGGCTGCGGATATTGAGAAAGACCTTAAGGCAAGGGTTAAAGCTAAGAGTGCCGAACTTCCTTCATACAAAGGTGTTTCCAAAACAACCGTATCCTATGAACCGTTAGACCATACGGTTCAGGACAGACTGTTCAAAATTGAATGGTAGAAACAGTGATTTCACTGATCTATATATACTTTAATTAATAAGGAGAATATTACAATGGATGCAAAACAGACAGAAATAGCAGAGAAGATTAAAGGAATCCTTGTTGAGAACTTAAGAATTCCTGCTGAAGAACTTGATTATGAAATCGAACTTTTCGGTGACGGAATTGGTCTTGATTCAATTGATTCACTTGAAATCATTGCCGGAATTGATCAGGAATTTGGTGTACAGATGACCGGTGTTGCTAAAGAGAACTTCTACAACATTGAAGCGCTCAGCAAATATGTTATGGAGCATTTGGAAGCCTAATTTTAGGCCTCCATGCTTTATGCATTAATACGAAACTATTATTTAAGAATATTTTAGAGATGTCTAAGGGGCATATGCCCCTCACAGGCATTATGATAAGAGGTAAGTATAATGTCAGGAAAAGAAAAAAGAGTTGTTATAACAGGACTTGGAATGATTAATGCAATCGGCGATACAGTTGAGGAAAGCTGGAATAACTGTATTAACGGTGTATGCGGAATTAAGGAAGTAAAATCGATTGATACAACTGGGTGCTATTCCCATATGGGAGCAGAGGCTTCACCACATTTTGAAGTTGAAGCAGGTGAAGATGCAGATAAAATGGACAGAGTATCACTCCTCTGCATTAAGGCAGTTAATGAAGCACTTGGTGATTCTAAAATAGATATGACTAAAGTAAATGCTGACAGAGTTGGTGTTATTATCGGAAGCTGTGTAGGCGGAGCTAACAGCATTGAGAAATTCTTTAAGGAGTATGAGGAAGATCCTTCAAAGCCTTCAGCAGACGAGATTCTTAAAATGCCAATCGGAGCAATTGCTAACAATGTTGCAAAGGTTGTGGGAGCAAAGGGTGTTGTTACTAACGTAGGTAATGCATGTGCAGCAAGTACAATCAGCATTGAGTATGCCTGTGACCTCATCAGAGCCGGTGTTGGAGATGTATTTATCTGCGGTGGTTCAGATACTTTCTCATCTCTTGCCTTCGGTGGATTTACCGCTTTACATGCATTGGATACAGACCCGTGTTCACCTTATAATAAGAGTAAGGGTATTACTCTTGGTGAGGGTGCAGGTGCATTAATCGTAGAATCTTATGAGCATGCGGTTGCACGTGGAGCCCACATTTACTGTGATGTTCTGGGTGGAGGAATCAGCTCAGATGCACATCATATTACAGCACCAAGACCTGACAGTGAAGGTCAGATGAATGCAATGAAATGGGCGCTTGAGCATTCAGATATGAAACCGGAAAGCATTGATTATATTAATGGCCATGCAACAGGAACTCCTCTTAACGATTCAACTGAAATGCAGGCAATGCAGACAATTTTCGGCAATAACGAGAATACTTGCGTTGATTCAACTAAATCAATGGTCGGACATTGTCTTGGAGCAGCCGGAGCGGTTGAAGCAATCTATACCGTTAAGGCATTAACTACCAACACAATTCCTCCTACAATCGGATATTCAGAAGAGGATTTGGAGAATCTTAAGGAAAAAGCCGGTAAATTAGACTTCATGCCTAATGTTAAAAAAGAGAAAGAAATTGAATATGCAATGACTAATAACTTTGCATTCGGTGGTAATAATGCCAGTGTTATTTTTGCAAAGCATGAGAAGGATATTAAGCCTCTTGAGAATAATCGCGTATTCGTAACAGGTATGGGACTTGTAACAACATTAGGTAATAGTGTTGAATCCTATATTGAAGGTGTTAAAGCAGGTACATCAGTTGCAGAAAACGGCTCACTCCATGCAAATGTAGGAGCAGATGATTATAAAGAGCATGAGATCAAGCTTGCTTTTTATCGTAAGCTTGATAAATTAAGTCAGATTCAGGTAGTATCAGGACGTTCATGCCTTAAGCATGCAGGTGTAACTGTTACAGATGAGAATGCAACAGACATCGGTATGATTGTAGGTACTGCTGATGGTCCTGCAACAGATATTATAAATTTCCATGAGGGACTTATTAAGAATGGAATTAATGCAGGAAGTGCTTTTGTATTCCCTAACACAGTTTACAATGCAGCCGGAGGATACCTTTCCATTAACTCAGGAGTTAAGGGTATTAACGTAACACTTACAAACGGTAATCAGGCAGGACTTCAGAGCGTATGTTATGCATACAATGTCGTTCGTAACGGAGCACAGAAGATGATGATGGCATGTGGTGTTGATGAAAATACAGATATGACACAGATTATATATGAGAGACTTGGACTTGTTTCAGACGGAACAGACCCGACACCTTACAAGATGGAGGGAAGAAAATACATCCTTGGTGAAGGAAGTACTTCTGTAATGCTTGAGAGTGAAGCTTCTGCTTCGGCAAGAAATGCAGAGAAATATGCAGAGGTAGCCGGTTACGGAATGACACATGAATCAGTAGCGGTAGGAACCTTAAGAGGTTCAGGCGAGGCTCTTGATAAGGCTGTTAAGACAGCATGTGAAAGTGCAGGAATCACACTTAATGATATTGATGCGATTATTGGTTTTGGTAATGGTAACAGTACTATTGATAAGATTGAGATTGATTCTTATGAGAGAGTATTTGGTGATAATATGAAGCCTGTACTCAGCGTTAAAACACTTGTTGGTGAATCCAGAGCGGCTGCTGCAACTCTTGCAGTTGCACATGGTTCATTAATGTTAGCAGGTAAGCTTCCAGCAACTCTGCCGGCATTTAATTTTGTAAATGGTGCAGCTCAAAGTACTACTGTAGATACAACAGATTATAAATATGTATTGGCAACCAGCTATGCAGCAGGTGGTTCATATACAGCAGTTGTCTTGAAAAAAGTGAACTAATTTATTTTGTGCCGCGGCTGATGCCGTGGCATAGAAATTTAAGAAGAGAGGATAAAGTAATGAGTAAAGTAGCAATCGTAACAGGCTCTTCAAGAGGAATTGGTAAGGCTTGTGCTTTAAGACTTGCCAAAGAGGGTATGGATGTAGTGGTCAACTACAACAGCAATGAAGAAGAGGCAATGAAAGTAGTTAATGCAATTAAAGATATGGGCTGCGAAGCCATCGCAATTAAAGCCAATATGGGTAACCAGAAAGAGGTTGCGGGAATGTTCAGAGAAGCATATAAGCATTTTGGACATATTGACGTACTTGTTAACAATGCAGGCGTTCTCGATGATGCATATCTTCTTATGCTTAACACAGATTCATTAGACAGAAGCTTTGATATTAACGTTAAAGGATATTTTTATTGCTGTCAGCAGGCTGCTCTTAAGATGTTTAAGCAAAAAAGCGGAAGAATCGTTAACGTATCTTCAGTAAGCTCTAAGCTTGCTCTTGCAGGACAGTCAGTTTACAGTGCTACTAAGGGTGCTGTTAATTCTATGACAGCAACGCTTGCCAAGGAATTGGCTCCTTATGGAATTTTAGTTAATGCAGTTGCTCCAGGCTTCATTGAGACAGAGATGATTGATGCGATTCCTGAGGATAAAATGCAGGAGTATTTAAAAAATATTCCTATGGGAAGACTTGGCAAGGTTGAGGAAATTGCAGAAACAGTAGCAATGCTTTGCGGTGATGCAAGCTCATATATTACCGGTCAGGTAATCGTTATGGACGGAGGATTAAGCTTATAATGATGAATATTATTGAAATCAACAAAAGAATTAAACAGAGACCTCCTTTCCAGATGGTTGAAAAGGTACTTGAACTAGTACCGGGTGAATCAGTTAAGACCCTTAAGAATGTATCCGTTAATGAGCCGTATTTTACCGGACATTTCCCAGATGCTCCGATTATGCCGGGTGTGCTTGTCGTTGAGGCGGCTGCACAGTCCTGTTCACTTGCAATCGAGGCAGACGGAACGGATGAAAGTACGATCTATGTTTTATTAAAAGTTAAGGATTTTAAATTCGTTAAACCTATAATTCCGGGTGACACATTAATTATTGACTGCAAGAAAACAATGGGTGCATCAGGATTATACACTTTTGCCGTTACAATTTCGGTTAATGATAAGGTAAGAGCAAAAGGCGAATTAATGTTTACTGCAGTAGATAAAGAATCAATCTACGCAGAATAGAAAGAGGCAGAATGATGAGTAAGACAGCATTTATTTTCCCGGGACAGGGAGCACAATACGTAGGTATGGCAAAGGATTTTTATGATACCTACCCTGAATGTAAAGAGATAATTGACAAAGCTGATGAGCTTATGGATTTTGATTTAAAGCATATTCTTTTTGAGGAAAATGATTTAATCAATAAAACAGAATATACACAGGCAGCAATGCTTGCCGCTGAAATCTGTATTTTGAAAGCAGTGGAGCTTAAGGGTATTACGGCAGATATTACAGCCGGATTAAGTCTTGGCGAATATGCTGCATTAGTAGCTTCCAAAGCACTTTCTTTTGAGGATGCAATGAAGCTTGTGAGAAAACGTGGAATGTATATGGAGAATGAGGTTCCTGCCGGCAAAGGAGGAATGGCAGCAGTTATTTCTCTTGATGCGGATGTTATTAATGAAATTTGTGACAAAATTACCACCGAATCAGGTAAGGTTGTATCACCTGCTAATTACAACTGCCCGGGCCAGATTGTTATTTCCGGTTATACAGAGTCAGTTGAGGCTTCTGTCGAGCCATTAAAGGAAGCAGGTGCCAAAATGGTAACAATCCTTAATGTAAGCGGACCTTTCCACTCACCGATGTTAAAGGGTGCAGGCGATAAATTAGGCGAAGAGCTTAAGAATGTTGAATTTGCTAATCCGGTTATTCCGTACATTAACAACGCAGATGTCAAGACTATTACAGATGCATCAGTTATTAAGGACACGCTTGCACGTCAGGTATATTCTCCTGTTAAGTGGCAGCAGACAATGGAAAAAATGTTAGCAGACGGAGTTGATACTTTCTATGAAATCGGACCAGGCAAGACGCTTGCAGGCTTCATGAAGAGAATTGACAGAAGTAAAAAGGTTATAACTATCAATACAGTAGAGGATTTAAATTCTATTGAATAAGAAAGGCATAAAGCAATGTGGGATGAGAAATTAAACGAGCTTGAGGAACGCCGTGAGAAGGCTATAATGGGCGGAGGACAGGCAAGAATTGACAAACAGCATGAAAGAGGAAAATTGACAGCCAGAGAACGACTTAATATCCTCTTTGATGAGGGTACATTTGTAGAGGTTAATAATCTTATGACATCCAGAACAATTGATTTTGGAATGGATAAGAAAAGAATACCGGGTGATGGTGTTGTAACCGGCTATGGGAAAGTCAACGGAAGAGTTGTTTTTGCATCCTCACAGGATTTTACCGTAGGTGGTGGTGCATTAGGCGAGTACCACGCTATGAAGATCTGTAAAGCAATGGAGATGGCAATGGATGCCAAGGCTCCTTTTGTAGAGATTAACGACAGTGGCGGAGCCAGAATTGAGGAAGGCATCGACAGCCTTAACGGCTATGCCAGAATGTTCAGATACCACACACAGATGTCGGGCGTAGCACCTCAGATTGCAGTAATTATGGGACCTTGTGCCGGAGGTGCATGTTATTCACCTGCACTTTGTGATTTCATATTTATGACCAAGAATAATGGTCAGATGTACATAACCGGACCTAAGGTTATTAAAGAGGTCACAGGAGAAATCGTTACCACTGATGAATTGGGTGGTGCGGAGGTTCATATGAACCAGAGCGGTGTTGCTCATTTTGTATATGAAGATGATACAACTTGTCTTCAGGGAGTTAGAAATTTGCTTTCATATCTTCCTGAGAATTATACAGAGAAGGCACCTAAGGCAGAACCGGTTAAGAAATATTATCATAAGCGTTTAAGAGATATCGTATCTCCTAATATGAAGATGTCATATGATATGCATGAGGTTATTGATGAGCTTGCTGATAAGGACTCATTTATTGAGATTCAGGAGGGTTTTGCCAAAAATATTATCGTGGGCTTCATGAGAATGGAGGGCGAGGTTGTTGGTGTTGTAGCCAACCAGCCGTTATTTATGGCAGGCTCCCTTGATTTCAACGCCGGAGATAAGGCAGGAAGGTTTGTGCGTTTGTGTGACAGCTTTAACATTCCGATTCTTACACTTGTGGATGTGCCTGCATTTCTTCCTGGTAAAGGTCAGGAGACCAGCGGAATTATTAGACACGGAGCAAAAATGCTCTATGCTTATAATGAAGCAACTGTTCCAATGGTAACTATAATTCTTAGAAAAGCTTTTGGTGGTGCTTACATTGCAATGGCAAGCAAGGGTATCGGTGCCGATTTCGTATATGCATGGCCTATTGCACAGATTGCGGTAATGGGTGCAGAAGGTGCAGTAAATATTATTGCCAACAGGAAGATTGAAGCAGCTGAGAATCCTGATGAAGCCCGTAAAGCAGCAATTGCTGAATATGAGGAGAAGTTTATGAATCCTTATGTGGCGGCAGAGCGAGGATATGTGGACGAGGTTATTCGTCCGGAGGAAACCAAGGACAGAATTCTTAGTGCATTCCAGATGCTTGCCCAGAAGGACAAAGCACTCGTTCCAAAGAAGCATGGAAATATTCCGCTGTAGTTTCGATATATAATTTAATTTGAATTAATATTTCTGGGTTAACGGATGCGTTAACCCTTTTTAAGTGGAATCTAGTCGGAAATTTGCTTTATATATGTTCCGATATTTAGCAATGCAACTATAATAAAAAACAACGGGGTGGTAACAGCTTGGTTTATGTTTACAAGTGCCTGCAGAGTGTAACATATCATTGAAACAAAGAGAGACATATAAATGACATTATTTGAGATGTCATTCATACGTTTTTTTATTGTACTGATTATCAGAGACAGATATGAAACTAATCCGGAAATTCCTAATGTCAGTAAATACTGCAGGTATTCATTGTGAACATTATCATAATTTTCAAAAACACCTGTACCCATTTCGTAACCAAAGTGAAGATCTAATAAGGGTTTGATACTGTCGGGACCACAGCCGAAAATAATTTCCAGAGGACGGTAGTATTTAGTAAATAAAAGGAATCCCCTTGTCCATATAAAACCACGATTACTCCCCCAATTATCGCTCCATACAAGTAAATTATGCAGTTTTCCATTATAGCCGTTAATATTGGCAAAAAGAAATATGGTTATTATGGCAATAGCTATAACTCCGTTTAAAATATAAATAAGCATTCGTATCTTATTAAAAGTATTTTTGTTTTGTTTTATCTGAATAATAATAAATAACATGAATATCAATAATATAATAGCAATTGGCAATATATAATTACTCATTAATAATATTGATGTAAGAGAATCAATTACACGTTCACACTCCATTAAGACATACATAATACCTATTAATCTTGATAGAATAATTCCACATATTAAGAAAAAACATAATCTTACTAATTCTATATGTGACTTCAAAAGCAGTGGAATGGTTAATAAAATCACACCGATGGTTATATATCCACTGTCACTGTTTCCTACAACTAATCCAATAAATGATATCAAAGAAGTGATTAAATAAAATAACTGTGTTTTATTATTAATTGATTTTATGTATAAAACGATACCAATAGGCAGCGTTAATGAAAAAAAACTACTGTATATGTTTGTATGTCCTAAGGTGGCAATATAGAAATCTGTTTGATAAGAAGCCATATGTGTGTAAATACCAAATGGATCAATACCAAAGAAGTTTAATATACCATTCACACTAACGATAGAGGAACCAAACATAATACCGGTAAATATATATTTATTAATAGTACAAAACCGGGTTATAAGGAAATATGAAATTCCGATGAATATTATTGTAAAAAGACCAAAGGCGCGTCCTTCTGTACCATATAATGCTATATCCTTGCGTGATGTAAAGATATATGAAAAGATGTTGATTAGTATGAAGCCCAGCATAAAATAATCCTGTAAGGACGGCTTGAGTCGTATTTTTTGCCGTGTACTTAATGCACTAAGCAGACATAAAATGGTGAATGAAATTGTAAACCCTACAAACCAGTTTCGTTTTGTTTCTACTATATCAAATAATTTGTTGTGCATAATTAATGGGAATAGAATAAACATTATACATATGTATATTGTGGAGATATGTTGACTTAAATACGTTTTTTTCATTTACTTCGTACCTCATCTTGTACTGATTTAAATATATCGAAAGTGAATTATAAGTTGTTAATAGTATAACTTACTAAAATAAAATTTTAAGAGCAGTTTTTGATGTTAACGAGACCATTTTTGATGGTATCGATGCAAAACGAGGAAAATGTGATATATTAAGTGCCAAATAAATATTATAAAAGGAGATTTAAGGTATGAAGAAACAAATTAAGAAACTGATTGCTTTATTGCTTGTTATATGTATGAGTTTTGCATATATACCTGCATCAATTAAAGCGGATACTACAGATCGTGTGCTTACAAGTGAAGATATTCCGGATGAGAACTTGTATAACACAATGCTTATAGCGGGGGATATGGATGCCAATGGTGAACTTACACTAAGTGAAGCATCAGCTATTAGCTTTATTGAAATTCTTAAGCCAATAAGTAGTTTTGAAGGGCTTGAATTAATTGAGAATGTAAGAGTGGGAATATACGGATACAGTGATAGTGATGAACAGGTTACTGAGGATGAACTAAAGGTGATGATTGAGAGTCTGGTCAATTATAACAATATTTATTCGTTGCTTATTACGGGAGTATTTATTGATGAAGAAATATTTGATAATGTTACTAAAATGGCATTGGAAGAGTTTGATGGAACGTTTAGTGATGTAACAGATTTTAGTTTTATGGAGCAGGCGGATATAACAGATAAACCTTTTTATGAAACAGTCAATAATTTGAGTTTGCTATTTCCGGTTAATGTGGATCCGGTTGATTTTTCATTAAACAACTTAAAACAATTTACAAATTTGACTAGATTGGAATTATCAGGAGGCATAAATATTTTAGATGTCGATACAATATCCCGGTACCAGACGTTGACTTGTTTAATATTATCAGGATATTACCCAAAGGACGCAGAGCTTGACTTATCTTCAAATACTTCTTTGGTGGATGTTAACATTTCTAATGAGAATGATGAAAAATTATTAGTTACACTAGGTGATAATGATAACATAACGGATATCATATTAAATAATGTTTGCTTTAATGAAAGCCCGGTAAATTGTATTTCCTTGCATATTTATAATAGTAATTTGGAAAATATGAAATTAGATTTTAGCGAATATGAAAATCTTGCTACATTATCTATTTCAAATTGTGATATAGATGAGATTACAGGTTTGGAAAATTGTAATAATCTGAATTTATTGGATTTGAGTAATAATAATTTAACTAAGGTACCTTTTGATTGGAGTGAAAGGGGAGACGTTTATGGACTTGATTTAAGTGGAAATTATCTGACTAAAGAAGATGTTATTGCAAACGTACCGGAGCAGTTTGCTTCTAATATCAGATGGGTTTTATCCGCTCTTAGCAGGAAAATCATAACAATTAACAAGATGGAGTTTCGCGAAGTATATACTGAATTTAATACGGATTATTTTGAAAGTGTATTAGATATGTATGTGGACGATGGATATATATATGAGCATTGGTATACAAACTGCAATGAAATTGTTCTTGAAAAATCTGTTCTTGAATGGGCTGCCAACAGGACAGATGATGTAATCTTCAACTTTCAACATGTGGACGAACTTGGAAATATCGCATATGCAACAGTTAATTTAGCGGAAGCATTGGAAGATTTGAACGATGACTGCGTAATTGAGTTTGATTTTAACAATAATGAAAGTACAATAGACATATGGAATACGGAAAATGTATATATTGACTTGCATAAAAAATATGGTGTAGATAATACTTATATTGAGGGTGTTACATATTGTTATGACTATTCAGGGATCGCATATAATATTTATTATGATTCTGCTGTCCCGTATAAGTATGGTGTTGACGAATTAGCTATGAGAACAATGGTAGAAAATGCAGAATTCTCAGACAGTAATACTTATTATTATATTCCGGTAGGAGCAGACCCTAATTATGAAGCTACTGCGGATGAAGGTGTTAACGCAGGTAAACAGAACGTATATGAGGAAGATATATATGGTATTTCAATGGATTATGACACCATATATGATATGCCGGATGGTTCTGTTGTAAATACAAGCAGCTCTTATGGTAGCTTTTGGGTAAATAAAGATATATGGAATTTAATTATTTCAAAAAAAATGACTTTGAATATGTATATGTTGGATTCATCAAATTTATATATTGATGGCATAATTATCCTGTCATATGATAATATGTGTATGTTTTCGGAAGAATTAACAGATACAAGCATATTTTTCGAATATGATTTTTTAAATGATGGTCTGACAAAATATTGTTATTGTGTCGGAGAGCATATACTTGAAGGTGCAAAAATTAAATTATATGTTGGTGATATTGCCAAAAATGGTGAAACTGTATGTGCCGTTAAAGAGTATGAATATATTGGTGAGGATAAACATAAAAAAGTCGGATATGAGATACTAAATGAATATTCTGTTGAAGCAGGAATGGTAGAAATGTCCTATTTACCTAATCCAAATGGACTTTCGTGGAAAGTTTCATTGAGAAATAAAAATGATATAGCAATATATAATGAACTGCCATTACCATCCGGAGATTTTATAACCTATGAAAAAGGTGATGAGATAGTTTCGCTTTCAAATAAGATGGTTGATAATATTGATTTTAGGGGATGTACGGATGGATTTACTGTGAGTTGCGATTGTACATTTAGCGAAATATTTGAGGGCGATAAGTGTATTTTTAGTCTGGAAGACAGAACCAACGAGGAAGAATACTATATGACGTTGAAAACAGATTCTATGGGATTTTTGGAGATGAATATTGCTGATGGAGACGACTATATATTTATGTTATTAGGTTTAGGTTCAATTCCTGTGAAATCCGATGAAGAGCATCATATGGATGTTGTGGTTGAAAATGTTGATGATATATTATATGTAACAATATATGTTGATGGAACACAATTTGAAGTTATAAATGCAACAAATGCAACAAGTGGAAATGCAACAAGTGGAAATGCAGTATATAATGGAAATGGAGTATCAGAATTTGATATAACATTATTAAATACAATTTATTGTAATGAAGGCACTGATTTTTACCTCAGTAATGTAGAACTTACAGTGTATGCCGGAAATATTTTTGCAGAAGATAAAGAAGAAACAGAAGATGGTTCAGAAGAAGGTACAGGCGACACAGGAAGTGGTTCAGAAGAAGGTACAGGCGACACAGGAAGTGGTTCAGAAGAAGGTACAGGCGACACAGGAAGCGGTTCAGAAGAAGGTACAGGCGACACAGGAAATGACACAAACACTGAATCAGGAGACGACAAGACTGACGGATATGAAGAACCGGAACGTATTGAAGATGATGAAATTGTAGATTCAGATACTGTAATTGAGGAGATATTAAATAATGTTGCAGATGAAGATAATAATACAATTGAAGTGATAACAGACGGTTCACAGATTATCGGTAAAGATGCGTTCGATATAATGCTTGATAAAGGTAAAAATATAATATATGGTGTGGTTGATGAAAATAATGAACTAAAATATTCATGGTCATTTGCATCAAAATATATTACTCATCCGGATATGTCTATGGATTTACATATAGAGATTAATGAGGAGCATAAAAAAATTGATAAAAAACTATATGATAAAGATGCTTTATATGTAAATTTCAAGCATCATGGCAAGCTTCCGGGTCCTTCAACAGTTAAAGTGTATGTAGGAAATAAATACAAGGAAGGCGAAAAAGTTCAGATGTATTACTATGATGAAGCCAATGATAAGATTCTAAAAGTCGGTAAGCAACCATTAGTAGTTAAGGATGGTTATTTAGAATTTACAATCTCTCATTGCTCGACATATTTCGTTATGGAACAACAGAAGGCACTTGAACTGGATGTTGAACAGAATATACAGTTGGATGAGAACTCTTTTGAAAATATTAATTTTAACATAATTAATGTTGCTGTTTCAGATGTGGAGGCAGGATATGATACTAATGTGGCTATGATATATGCGTTGATATTTATGATTTTTGCTTCATCAACAATATTTATACTTACAATAAGAAAGAAAATGAATAATTGAGTTATATGTTATAACTTATAAAGAGGTTATAGGGAAATAAATAGTCCTTAAAAGCGGAGGCTGCGATTTATACAAGTCACAGTCTCCGCTAATTTTTTTAATAAAAAGCTTGTAAAATCTTTAGACCTGTGGTATTATATTCTAGGTTAAGAGATATGTGCGGGTGTAGTTCAATGGTAGAACACTAGCCTTCCAAGCTAGATACGTGGGTTCGATTCCCATCACCCGCTTTTAAGGAGTTTCGTGGTTGAAACTCCTTTTTGAATACATATTTATTAATATTAATAAAAGGGACTTCAGTGACGAAGTCCCTTTTCGGTATCTGTAGAGGAGCAACAACAAGTGAATTATACCCCTTCTTCTATCAATGCAGCCATAACAGCAAAAACTAAAATCAAATAGAACAGTACGCTTGTAACGATACCGATAATACCTGTTATAAGTCCTGACTTAGACATACCATTATCCATGTGGTTATGTCTCTTTCTGTAATTAGCTCTCATTATAAATGCTACGATTGATAAAACAAGACCGAATCCATAGCAGAAGCCAAAAGGAATGCTCATAATACCGCATGCCATTGATGAAATACAGAAACCATCTACCTTAGCATGTTGATTCTGAGGTGTCTGGTAATTGGCATAAGGCTGGTAGCCATAGCCTTCCTGCTGTCCGGCATATGGATTCTGACTGTAATTAGGCTGTGCATAACCGTTATTAGGCTGATTATAAGTCTGTTGATAATTATTATTAGGCTGATTATAAGCCTGTGAATAATTACTCTGAGGCTGTCCATAGCTATTCTGAGGCTGGCTGTAATAGCTGTTATTGGTACTTCCTTCGCCATTATAAGTATAATTGGTATATTTATCCTGATTGTTATCCATATTAACCTCCTAAAATCAATTAATAACCTGTTATATTAACAAGTGATTTCTATTGTCTGATTGGTAATTTAATATATGTTTTCAACTATCATAGTGCCTATAATAGCAAAATAAATTATGTAGATAATTAAAACTACAATCCACATAATAAGCGAGCCTAAGCCACAACCGAAACCGATTTTGGATTTCTTGACATGCTGTCCGTTATTCTTTTTCTTAACAATATTTGAAATAATTAATGCAGCAATTGAAACCGCCGGACCGGTTACAAAACCTGCGATACCGCAAATCATTGCAGCCAATGCAAGTCCTGATGATGCCTGGCTATTGTTATTAACAGGCTGCTGTGAATATGGTGCGTTATAGTAATTATTCTGCTGTCCCTGATTGTTATCCATTTCATTATCCTCCTGAAATTAAAATAATATTCGAGTAATTATATGCACAAAATAATAGAAAAGTCAAATAAATATGAACAATTTTATTTTTGTTGTGATATAATAGCTACATAAATTTATGGAGTAGTATTATGAATCGAAAAGAGCGTGCAAAATTAATTACAGAGAGTCTGGATAAAGAGTATGGTACTGATTATGTATGCTATCTTAATCATGAAAATGCATGGCAGCTTCTTTTTGCTACAATACTGAGTGCCCAGTGTACCGATGCAAGAGTAAATATTGTTACTAAGGATTTATTTGTAAAGTATCCGGGCATTGAGGATTTTGCTTATGCAGATATTAAGGTGCTTGAACAGGATATTAAGCCAACAGGTTTTTATCATAATAAGGCTAAGAATATAAAGGCGTGTGCCAATGAATTATTGGAGCGGCATAATGGTGAGGTACCATCGGATATAGAGAGTCTCACGGCATTAAGCGGCGTGGGAAGAAAGACGGCTAATGTAATACGTGGTAATATTTACCATGAACCAAGCATTGTAGTGGACACTCATGTCAAAAGAATATCCAATAAGCTGGGACTTACCAAAGAAGAGGATCCGGTCAAAATAGAAAAGGATTTAATGAAAATCCTTCCAAGGGATCACTGGATTCTGTATAATATACACATAATCCGCCTTGGAAGGAGCATTTGCGTGGCGAGAAAGCCCAGATGTGAAGAATGCTTTCTGCGGGATTTGTGTAAAACAGGAAAAAGCAGGTAACGTTTAATTGCAATATGAGCGGATTTCGTTTAATTTCTTCAGGATGGAAGGCTTCATAATTGAATTTATTTTATCTGCCCGGTCAATTAAACGGTCAATTTCGTCAGTATTCCCATGCTGACGATAATAATCAGCCAGCATATAGAAATTACGGCTTACATCCGTTCCGATGCTGATACCGTATTCCAGCACTGTAACTGCCTCTGACTCCCTATTGAGCTGAAACAGTCTGTGTCCCCATCGTGCAAGCGTGTTAACAAGTGTAATGTAGTTATTGTCATATTCTGTAAGAACAGTAAGATTGGCAACACCATATTCAAGCTTCAAATCCGTATTGGAATATCCTGTAAGATTAAGAATCTTACATTGTGACAGATGCTTAATGCTTTGCTGGTATTCAGTTATCTCATCATCATCATTCGGCGCCATTGGTAATGTATCCAACGGAATCGAAATATAATTTAGGAAGGAAATGTCTTTCTTACGGGTGAAATTTGACTGCTCTTCAAGTTCCCAGAATTTACGGGAGCCTTCGGATTGCTTTCTGTCGGATTTTTTTCGCTCGTAAAAAATAACAAAACCGATTATAATAGTACATAATACAATTACAGGTCCAAATCTATCCATAAAAATAACCTCGCTTGAAAGGAAAATTAAAATGTTTAAAAAGAAAAAAACAACAAGAATTGTAACCATGATTATAGCAGGCGTTCTGGTGCTCGCGATGTTAGTTCCCATGATTCTTTCATTGATAATTTAAATATACAGTCTTTTGTAATTTTAGGCAACAAAAAACTCACCTAAAGGGTTGGATTATCAGGCAATATATGATAAAATGTTATGAAATAAGCATAAAAAGGTACAATATATGAATTATGGTAAAGCACCCGGCAATGTGCTGAAGCGTAGTGTAATTAATTTAATTGGAAAGGGACCCCGAATAGGGATTGATGTTTCAGAACATTCTGTTGGTAATGGAGTTCGGATTATCAGTTCTACCCAGGTTGGAGTGATTAATAATCCTATAGCCGCTACTCTGGCAGTTGTTAAGGCTTGTAATAATATCAGTGCGGCAGGAGGAGATATGCTTGGTGTGCAGGCTGCTTTCATGCTTTCACCTAAGTGTAAGGAAAGAGAACTTAAGAGACTGACAAGACAGACAATGTCTGCCTGCAGGCAGTGTAATACATTTTTAAACGGTGGTCATACGGAGATTACAGAGGCCGTTAACTATCCGGTTTCAACTGTAACTGCAATCGGGAACAAATCCGATAAAGTGCTTACAGTAAGAGATATTAAGCCGGGAATGGAAATTGTTATGACTAAGTGGGCAGGCCTTGAGGAAGCTGCCATACTTATGAATGACCAGGAAGTGTCTGCGAAGCTTAGGGAGCGATTTTCACCATATTATATGAACACATTTGAACACTATGAAGACTGGTTGTCAATTGCCCCTGAAGCAGAAATTGCAAGGGATTATGATAATGTAATTATGCATGATAATTCAGATGGCGGAGTTTTTGCCTCACTATGGGATATGGCCGAGGGAGCAGGACTTGGCTTTGAGGTGGATTTGAGAGCGATCCCGTTGCGACAGGAGATTATTGAACTGGCTTATGTGTGTAATCTGAACATATACAGAATGAAATCGTCAGGAAGTCTGATGATAGTATGTAATAACGGTATGCAGATGGCAGACAGACTTAACAGCCATGAAATTCCCGCAGTGCTTATTGGAAGATTTACGGATAATAACGATAAAATCATTCGCAATGAGGATGAAATAAGGTATCTGGAAAGAGTATAATATAAACAGAAAGAAGGTAATGCATATGAGAGAAGCAATTTTAGCGGTTTTAGAGAAGAACAGCAGAATAGATGTTGCGGATTTGGCGGCACTTTTGGGAGAAACAGAGATTAATATTGCCAATGAAATAGCTGATATGGAGAAAGAGCATATCATATGTGGATATCATACATTAATTAACTGGGATAAGACAAGCGATGAGAAGGTAACGGCACTCATAGAGATAAAGGTTACACCTCAGAACGGACTGGGTTTTGAAGCAATCGCAGAGAGAATTTACAATTACAGTCAGATTACATCCTTATATCTTATGTCAGGAGGTTTTGACTTTACAGTAATCATTGAAGAGAAGACAATGAAGGAAGTGGCGTTGTTTGTCGCGAATAAGCTTGCCCCATTGGACGGGGTGCTGAGCACTTCCACACATTTTGTTTTAAAGAAATATAAAGATCATGGAACAGTGCTTGAAATTCCAGACAACGATGAAAGGATGTTAGTTTCACCATGAGAAATCCATTATCAGAGAAGATAGAGAGTATCGAGCCTTCAGGTATACGTAAGTTTTTTGATATTGCCAGCGAGATGAAGGATGCAATATCTCTTGGTGTTGGAGAGCCGGATTTTGACACTCCATGGCCTGTAAGAGAAGCAGGAATTCTGTCGCTTGAAAAGGGAAGAACCCATTATACAAGTAACTCCGGACTAACGGAACTAAGAGTGGAGATTAATAATTTCCTTAACAGAAAATATGGACTCAGCTATAATCCGGAGCATGAGACAATTATTACCGTTGGTGGCAGTGAAGCAATAGATCTGGCTTTTCGTGCGATGATTAATCCGGGAGAGGAAGTAATTATTCCACAGCCTAGCTATGTTTCATATCTGCCTTGTGTAGTGCTGGCAGGTGGTGTTCCGGTAATAATTCCGCTGAAGGAGAAGAATGAGTTTAAGCTTACCGGAGAAGAATTGTTGGGAGCAATCACTCCCAAGACTAAAATACTGGTTTTACCATTCCCTAATAATCCTACGGGTGCTATTATGAATAGAGATGAGCTCGTGGAGATTGCTAAAATATGTGTTGAGAAGGATGTTTTTGTTGTATCTGATGAGATATATTCTGAACTTACATATGGAGGAGCACATTGTTCAATAGCTTCGATTGAGGGAATGAGAGAAAGAACCATTGTTATTAATGGTTTTTCCAAATCACATGCCATGACAGGCTGGAGATTGGGTTATGCCTGCGGACCAGAGGTTATTATGAAACAGATGCTCAAAATTCATCAGTTTGCCATTATGTGTGCTCCAACCAACAGCCAGTATGCGGCTATTGAGGCATTACGCAATGGAGATGAGGATGTACTCCGGATGAAGGAGGAGTACAATAAGAGAAGAAATTTCATGCTTACAAGACTTAGAGGAATGGGATTACAGTGTTTTGAGCCGTTTGGGGCATTCTATATTTTTCCTAATATTGCCAAATTCGGTCTTACCTCTGATGAGTTTGCCACAAGATTTCTCAAAGAAGAGAGAATCGCTGTTGTGCCGGGAACTGCTTTTGGTACAAGCGGAGAGGGATTTTTGCGTATGTCATATGCGAGCTCCCTTAAGAATTTAAAGACAGCAATGGACAGACTTGAACATTTTATTAATACTTTATAAAACGGAGGACGAAATAATGGAAATGAATATTGAACATATCAATCCTTTCCTGATTGCCACAAAAAAAGTTTTAAAAGATATGTGCGGAGTGGATTTGGTGGTTGGAACACCTTATATTAAAAAGGAGAGATTCAACGAAGATACAGTTGTTATATGCCTTGGTGTAACAGGAATGATTAAGGGGCAGGTAATTTTAGCATTGAATAACAGTGCAGCATGCGATATTGCTTCCAAAATGTGCATGATGCCAGTTAACCAGTTAGATGACCTTTCGCTAAGTGCTCTTTGTGAACTGGGTAATATGGTATTTGGAAATGCTGCTACAGTACTTTCAACCAAGAATATTCTTATTGATATCACACCGCCTACAATTATTCGGGGTAATTTCAGTATTGCAAATAATTTTGCACAGAATGTATGTATACCTTTTAAATACGATGGAGACAAGACTATTGAGGTGGATGTTTCAGTGAAAGAGGCATAAGAATGTTAAATATTGTTTTACATGAGCCGGAAATGCCTGCTAACACTGGCAATATCGGGCGTACCTGTGTGGCAACCAATACAAGGCTGCACCTTATTGAACCATTGGGTTTTCGTATTAATGACAAAATGTTAAAGAGAGCAGGGCTTGATTATTGGGATAAATTAGACGTAACAGTGTATGATAATTTTCAGGATTTTTTACAGAGGAATCCTGATGCCAGAATATATATGGCAACCACCAAAGCCGCCAGAAGTTATTCAGATGTGGAATTTGAGGATGACTGCTATATAATGTTTGGCAGGGAGAGCGCAGGAATTCCTGAAGATATTCTTAAGAATTATCCTGATACCAGTATCAGAATCCCGATGTGGGGAGATATAAGGTCGCTTAATTTATCTAATTCGGTTGCTATTGTGCTGTATGAAGCATTGAGACAGAATGATTTTATGGGCTTGAAAATGTTTGGTAAGCCCCGTACCTTTGATTGGTAATAATATTAATGGTGTAGCAGTGCTACACCATTTTAATTTCTGGTCTTGCTAAGTCCAAAGGTAAATTCCGTACCCACTCCTTCGGTGCTGACCACATCAATGTATTCTTTGTGTGCATTAATAATCTCTTTGACAATTGCAAGCCCGAGGCCGGTGCCCCTCTTGTCCTTGCCACGGGACAAATCGGATTTGTAGAAACGTTCCCATATCTTGGATATAGAATCCTTAGGAATTCCTATTCCAAAATCTTTAACTGATACCAAAATCCGGTCATTTTTCTCTGAAACAGAGATAATAATTGAAGAATCGTTATTGCTGAATTTAATCGCATTATCAATAAGGTTATACAGAACCTGTTGTATTTTGGATAAATCAGCATTTACATATATGCTTGTGTCAGGATATATAAGCTTGAATTTTAATCTTTTCTTCGCACATACACCTTCAAATGTCTCAATTGTCTGCTTAATTATGGCAATGATATCAAAATCAGAAATATCAAGTACCATACCCTGCTCATTAAAATTGTTCATTGTAAGAAGATTGTTTGTAAGCTTGGTAAGTCTTTCAGTTTCCGAAATTACAATTCCGAGGTATTTTTCCTGCATTTCTGGTGGTATTGTACCATCCAGGATTGCTTCCAGATAACCCTTGATGGAAGTAAGCGGAGAGCGAAAATCATGTGAGACATTAGCGATAAATTTACGCTGATAATCGTTAATGCTGTCAATAGATGCTCCCATATAGTTCAAGGCATCAGCCAATTGTCCTATTTCATCACTGCGGTTAAGCCGTATTTTGCCTGAAAAATCACCTTTGGAATAAGAGTCTGTCTGAGCCGTAATTATCTGAATCGGTCTGCTTATATCCCTTATGAAGAGAATAACAAAAAATATGTTGAATGCAATAATCATGAGCATGGTAATATAGTTATAGTTAAAAAAAGAATTTGCGGTTGCCCTGATTGCAGAAACCGGTTTGCTGACTATAATATAACCTGCCGTATCATAGGAATGGGGGATTGGGTAAAATACCGTCAGATGTTCATCGGGAAATAATCCATAAAAATCATCCATAAACCGATTCCGGCTTCCGGCATCGGTTGGATCAAAATCAATTGTCTGACCGGTATGCTGTCCACCCGTATCCAAAAGTATTGTGCCCTTGGTATGGAGCATCATAATATTACATTCATTAACTTTATCCACAGCATTGAAAACATTCAGTAATTCCGCAAATGACAATTTTGCGTCATAGTAATCAGCGGCATACGTTGTGGATAAAAAATTGGCTTCCTGATACAGCTTGCTTTCCTCTTCATTCAGCTGGTGCTTAAAGGTAAGCTGTGAGATGATAAATGATGTACATATAAAACTTGCAAGTGTAACCATTAAAAAGCCCACAATATATTTAATAATAAGTTTACTTTTCATATAAATACCTATTTTCTGGTCTCAAATTTATAGCCTATCCCCCAGACAGTACTAAGACTCCAGTTCTCGTGGTCGTGAATTTTTTCACGAATTCTTTTGATATGAACATCAACGGTCCTTGTATCGCCGATATAATCATAGCCCCAAATATGATCCAGAAGCTGTTCTCTTGTAAATACCTGATTAGGTGAAGATGCAAGAAAAAATAATAATTCCATCTCTTTAGGAGGCATCTCAACAGACCTGCCCTTGTAGGTTACAGAGTAATTATTAAGGTTGATTTCCAAATCAGGATATTCCACGTATTCACCGGTTTTTGCGGCTTCGGGAACGGATATGCTTTTGGCGGGTGCAGTGCTTCTTCTGAGTACTGCTTTAACTCTCGCTACAAGCTCCTTCGTGTCAAAGGGTTTAATCATATAGTCATCTGCACCAAGCTCCAGACCCAGCACTTTATCAAAAATCTCGCCCTTTGCGGAAAGCATAATAATCGGAATATTACTTTCCTTACGAATCTCGCGGCATACCTGATATCCGTCAATGCCCGGAAGCATTAAATCCAATAAAATAAGATTTGGCTGGAATTCACTGAAGGCATCAAGTGCCGCCTCTCCGTCAGGTACTGTTTTGGTCTCAAAGCATTCCTTAATAAGATACAGTGAAACCAGTTCTGCAATATTTTCATCATCATCAACGATGAGTATTCTTTGTTTTTCTGCCATACTGAACCTCCTGTTAATTATATATGTTGTTTTATCCCTTAAATTCGACTATTGTAACGCCATAGTCACCTTCGCCGAAGGAACCGGCCCGGAAAGATTTTACATGCTTCTGTTTTTTGAGATAGTTATGAACGGCATTTCTCAATATTCCTGCTCCCTTTCCATGCACAATACGTACGGGTGAAACATGAGACAGAAATGCATCATCAAGGTATTTGTCCAAAGCCATGATCGCCTCATCCGCTGTCATTCCTATCAGGTTAATTTCCGTAGAAATAGAAGCGGTTTTGCTCATCTTAAGCTTACCGATGGAGGTGGATTTCTGATGAATTTTCTCTGATTCACCGGCTTCCTTGATGATTTCCAGATCCTTAATATTTACCTGCGAATGGAGTATACCCATTGTAACCGTCAAGTCTCCCTTGGAATTTGGAAGGCTGTGGACTGTTCCTTCGAGGTTAAGGCTGTGTACATGAACGAGGTCACCAATATGAAAATCGGTTGGCTTATGTTGTTTAACCGGAGTTGAAGTGGAAAGCTTACGTTTTGAATTATTATGGCTCATGTGTTCATTAAGCCTGCGTCGTTCTTCCTCCAGCTGTGCAACAGTCATTCCTCTGGCATTGGCTTTGTTAATCTTACGAATTGCTTCATCGGCCGCCTCTTTGGCATCAGCAAGTATCTGTGCCGCCTCGTTACGTGCTTTTTCAATAATATTATCTGAGCGCTCGTCAAGACGTTGATGTTTGGATTCAAGCTGTGACTTAAGCTGCTCAATTTCCTTACGGTATTGTTCAATTTCCAGCTGTTCTTTCTCAATTGTTATACGGCTTTTCTCCAAATCTGCAATTACATCCTCAAAGGCAATGTCATTGGAGGCAAGATTGTCCCTGGCTGCTTCAATAATGTAGTCAGGCAGACCAAGCTTCGAGGAAATTGCAAAAGCATTACTTTTACCGGGAATACCAATTAAAAGCCTGTAGGTTGGTGCAAGGGTTGCTACATCAAATTCGCAGCAGGCATTTTCAACTCCATCAGTTGAAAGGGCGTATATCTTAAGCTCGCTGTAATGGGTTGTTGCAACTGTTGTTACATGCAGTTTGTGAAGAGTTGCAAGTATGGATATGGCAAGTGCAGCACCCTCCGTAGGGTCGGTTCCTGCACATAATTCGTCAAAAAGTACAAGACATTGGCTGTCAGCATTGTCCAGAATATTAACAATATTGGTCATGTGGGAGGAAAAGGTTGATAAGCTCTGCTCAATGCTCTGTTCGTCTCCGATATCCGCAAAAATATCCTGAAAAATTGTCAGCTGTGAGTTATCAAGGGCAGGAATATGAAGACCTGACTGTCCCATTAGTGAGAAAAGACCTACTGTTTTAAGTGTAACGGTTTTGCCCCCCGTATTCGGTCCGGTGATAATAAGCTGATTATATTTCTCACCAATATATATATCCACAGGCACTACCTTGTTCTTGTCAATAAGAGGGTGTCTGCCTTTACGTATATTAATTATTCCGTCAGAATTCATTAAAGGCTCACTGCCTTTGTAGGTGAGTGAAAAACGTGCCTTGGCAAAAATAAAATCCAAGAGGCTTAACAAATCGTAATCGGAGGCCAGCTCAGTGGTGTGTTCGCCGGCCATTGAGGAGAGACCGGCAAGAATTTTCGCAATCTCTTCAGCTTCCTTAAGTTCAAGCTCACGAATTTCGTTATTAAGCTTCACTACTGATACAGGTTCAATAAAAAATGTGGAGCCAGCCTTGGACTGGTCGTGTACCATTCCGGGTACCTGCGATTTATATTCTGCTTTAACAGGCACACAGTATCTTCCGTTACGGGTTGTAATGACGGCTTCCTGCAGATAAGTTCGGTCATTACCTGAAAGCATTCCGGATAATTCACTCCTGATTCGTTCACCTGACAGCTTAATACGGTGGCGGATATGTTTTAATTCTGCACTGGCATCATCCGCTATTTCTTCTTCTGAGATAATACATCGGTCAATTTCCTTCTGTATATCGGTAAGTGGTATAATTCCATTAAAATAAGAGCTTAAACTGTCTGTAGTCTCACCCTCAAACAACTCTTTGCCTGAATCGTATTTGACGGCGTTGCCGGCAATTCTAAGCAATGTGCTTATGTTCATAAGCTCTTTAATTCCCAAAACACTTCCGATTTCCAGGCTTTTAAGGGAAGTACGTATATCTGTAAGCCCTCTGAAAGACAAATTTCCTCCCCTTAAAATTCTTGAAACGGCATCGGAGGTTTCAAGTAGTGATTTATTAATTAAATTCATGTCCTTCATTGGCATAAGTCTGCCACACAGCTCTTTTCCGGGCATGGAAGTGGCTTCATTGCAAAGGCGTTCAATTATTTTGTTGTATTCAAGAATTCGCAGTGATTTATTGTTCATAAAATGATAACCTTTTCAAATGATATTTTCCCTAAAATTATAACGTAAATATTCAGAAAGTTCAATATATTCAAAAGAAAGTACACGTTTACATATATGTCATAAAATGTTCATATTTTATTTATATAATAAACACAGCTTAATGAATAGGGTGGTATATATGGAACAGAAAAATAATGAGAAATATGATTTATATACTGAGCATATTGTTCCTGATACAGGTGAGAAAATCAAGCGAGGACTGAAGAAGGGTGCTATGGTTGCCGTTATGGCAATTTTTTTTGGGCTGGTTGCAGGACTTGTTATGATTATTGTGTATCATAAGGGTATTGATATGATTTCAGAACCTGCTAAGGAGGAGGTTAAGCTTCCTAATGATTATGATGATGATAATAGAGAAGAGGATGTAACGGTGTCCGTGCCTGAATACACTGAGGAGACGACAACTCAGCCGCTTGAATGGGATGATGATATTAAGGACAGGCTGTTATTACTTAATGAGTCGTATGGTACACTTGAGGCTGTTGCTGCGAGAGTTAATGAGTATGCAGTTACAATAATCAAGGAGTCTGATACTGTTTCACTCCAGAGCGATTATTATAATGTCAATGAATCCTTTGGACTGATTATGGCTGAAGATTCCGCATATTATTATATACTTACGGATGCTTTTTTTGTAAACGACAAGCTGCCTCTTAAAGTTGAGTATTCTGACAGAGTTTCGGTAACCGCAGAGTATGTACAGTCCGATAAGACTACCGGACTCGCAGTAATCAGAACACTCAAGGAGGGGCTTAACGATGTTAGAATTGCTTCACTTGGCAATTCGGATTTGGTTAACAAGGGTGATATAGTTATTGCGGTTGGTGAGATGTATGGATTCAATAATTCAATGGGCTATGGAATTGTAACGGGTTCGGGTTATACAATATCCGACACGGATACGGAATTTACAATGATTAGCACGGATATTGTCGGTTCAGAGAGTTCATTTGGTGTTATTGCCAACCTTAATGGTGAGGTTACGGGAATAATTACCACTAATTATAATTCCGGCTCTTCCAACCATATAATGGCATATTCAATTCAGGAATTAACAGATACAATCGAACGTCTTATGAATGGCAAATCAACAACATATCTTGGTATAAAGGGTCAGGCTGTGAGCAACAGCATGGCGGATGATGCCGGATATCCTAAGGGGATATATGTTACCACAGTTGAGACTAATTCGCCTGCTTTTTATGCAGGAATACAGCCGGGAGATGTAATAACTGCTGTTAATAATAATAAAATCTATTCTATGGACAAATTCAGGCAGGTGCTTTTTTCACTTAAGGAAAATACCACAGTGGAGATAGTTGTTCAGAGAAAAGGCAGGGGGCAGTATAAAGAGATTGTTTTTTCGGCTACTTTGGGTGTAGAATAGAAGGGATATGACAGACTAAAGGTGGTAGGACATGAGATATATTGAGACATTCAAGGAAAAAGAGACTATAACGGGAATTTATTTCTGTAAGTATAAGACAACCGCACTTTCCAAGACAGGCAAGGAATATGCAAGTGTAATTCTGCAGGATAAATCAGGAACCGTTGATGGTAAGATTTGGAATCTTTCTTCTGCGGGAATACGTGAATTTGATGAGAAGGATTATGTATATATTAAGGCTGAAGTAACAGTTTTCAACGGGGCATTACAGCTTAACATTTCCGAGGTAAGAGTTGCGGAGGAGGGTACTTATGCAGAGAGCGATTATCTTCCGACCTCTGAAAGGGATATTGAAGAGATGTATGGTGAGCTTCTGGCTTGCCTCAGAAAGGTTCAGAATCCCCATCTTCAGGCACTAAATAAAATGTTTTTTGTAGATAATACGGCATTTGTTAAGGAGTTCAAGAGACATTCGGCAGCGAAAAGAGTTCATCATGGTTTTGTTGGCGGTCTTCTTGAACATACACTTGGAGTTGTTAAGATGTGTGATATAATTGCTGACAGATATTCTTATCTTAATAAGGATTTGCTGGTGACGGCAGCAGCATTCCACGATATTGGTAAGGTATATGAGCTGTCAGATTTTCCGGATAATGATTATACTGATGCCGGGCAGCTGTTGGGGCACATAGTGATGGGATGTGAGCTTATTGGTAATGCTGTCAAAGAGCTTCCGGGATTTCCTAAGGTTCTTGAGAGACAGTTAAAGCATTGCATTGTGGCACATCACGGAGAATTTGAATATGGTTCACCTAAGAAGCCGGCACTAGCGGAGGCACTTGCTCTTCATTATGCAGATGACCTTGATGCCAAATTAGAGACCTTTAAGGAAGCAATCAGTACACCGGCAGGACAGAGCGGTGAATGGATTGGTTTTAATAAAATGTTAGACAGCAACATAAGGAAGACAATTATATAATTATGGAAATTATTAAGAATCACGATTACGAAATTTTAATTGAAGATATGACAATGACCGGAGAGGGCGTAGGCAAAATAGATGGCTACGCTCTTTTTGTGAAAGACACCATTCCGGGTGACAGAATAATTGCAAAGGTCATTAAGACTAAGAAAAACTACGGCTATGGCAGATTAATGCAGATAATTACTCCGTCATCTGACCGTGTCGAGGCACGTTGCCCTGTTGCAAGAAGATGTGGCGGATGTACTCTTATGGCAATGAGTTATGAGAAGCAGTTGGAATTTAAGAATAAGCTTATCCGCAATAATCTTGAGCGAATTGGTGGAATTACGGGCATTGACCTTCCTCCGGTAATCGGTATGGACAAGCCTTACCGTTACCGTAACAAAGCGCAGTTCCCTGTTGGAACTGACAAGAATGGTAACATTGTCATGGGATTTTATGCAGGACACAGCCATTCAATAGTAGAATGTGACGACTGTATCATTGGTTCGGATGTAAATGCAGGAATTCTTGCAAAAATTAAGGAATATATGTTAAAGTTCGGGGTTAAACCTTATGATGAGGTACTTCACGAAGGCCAGGTACGCCACATACTCATAAGAGTGGGCTATATCACAGGAGAAATAATGGTTTGTGTGGTTATTAACGGAACTTCTTTAAGACATGAAGAAGAACTTGTTAAAATGCTTAAAACTCTGACTTTTTTCGATGACAGAAAACTTGCAAGCATTATGCTAAATTTTAATACCGAGAAGACAAATGTAATTCTCGGTAATGAGTGCCGTCTTCTCGATGGCAAGCCATATATTGAAGATTATATTGGAAATATCCGTTATCAGATTTCGCCGCTTTCGTTCTATCAGGTTAACCCTGTTCAGACAAGAAAGCTGTACGAAATTGCACTTGATTATGCAAGTCTTACGGGAAATGAGACTGTATGGGATTTATATTGCGGAATCGGAACAATTTCTCTTTTCCTTGCACAGAAGGCTAAGAAGGTCTATGGCGTGGAAATTATTCCACAGGCAATAGAGAATGCTAAGAACAATGCTTTAATCAACGGAATTACCAATGCAGAGTTCTATGTTGGTAAGGCTGAAGAGGTGCTTCCGCGTAAATACAAGGATGAGCAGGTGTATGCCGAGGTTATCGTGGTTGACCCGCCCCGTAAGGGCTGCGACGAGGTTCTTCTCGATACAATGGTGAAGATGCAGCCAAATAGGATTGTGTATGTAAGCTGTGATTCTGCAACTCTTGCAAGGGATTTGAAGTATCTGGTAGCGAACGGATACGAGGTCAAGAAGGTGCAAGGGGTGGACCAGTTTGGACATAGCGGGCATGTCGAGTGCGTAGTGTTGATGTCAAAAGTACAGAAGTAAATACCGAAAAAGGCTTGAAAACAAGGCATTTCCGAGAGTTGGGCGTCTTGGTTTGACGGCTGCCAAGCGGAAGATTTAACACCCAGCTTATTGTGAAAACGATAGGTTGAGTTGACAGGTCGAAAATGGGCAAAGTCGAGTGGACAAGATGATTTTGCCTATTGTTGAGTTGATAGAATAGTTAATTGCACGGCAAGGAGGAATGGAGTTGATTAATTTAGGAAAATTGAAAGAAATAAAAGACTTGAGAAAGGTATGGCCACATGAGGCAATAGACTTCACTCCTTGGCTGGCAGAAGAGGATAATCTTGCGTTACTGGCGGATGCCGTTGGCTTGGAGATTACCGTCGATGAAACGGAGTCCAGTGTTGGAGATTTCAATGTAGACATTTATGCAACCGAAACCGGAACGGACAGAAAAATCATCATCGAGAATCAGCTTGAAGATACAAACCATGACCATCTTGGTAAATTGATTACATATGCATCCGGTAAATCTGCTGATATCGTGATTTGGGTTGTAAAGAGAGCAAGAGAAGAACATCGCTCGGCTATCGAATGGCTGAATAATCACACTGATGAGAATATTGCTTTCTTCCTGGTAGAAATTAAACTGTATCAAATCGGAAGTTCTGATATTGCCGTTAAGTTCGAAGTGGTAGAAAAGCCGAATGACTGGACAAAGGAAATCAAGCGTAACACCAGCAATTCCCCTACGCTGCAAGCGAGATATGATTATTGGGTTGCTTTCAATGATTATGCATTCCAAAACCATGCATTTGCAAAGCAGTTCAATAAGAGAAAGGCAAGCACAGACCATTGGATGACATTCAGTGTCGGCTCATCTGCTTGCCACATTAGTATGTCGCAGATAAGAAAATACAACCACGCTCTTGTGGAATGGTATATTTCTGATGACAAGGAACTGTATCATAAATTCTATTCCAACAAGGCTGCCATTGAACAGGAAATGGGTGTGCAGCTTGAGTGGAATGAACTTCCGGAGAAAAAAGCAAGCCGTATCCTGGTGTATAAGACGGTCGATTTCGATAACAAGGATACTTGGTCAGAACAGTTTGATTGGATGATGGATGTGGCAATCAAAATGAAAAAGGCGTTCAAAAAGTATTTATAAGCAATTGAATACTGAGGTGGCTTGAAAGCAAAACGTTCCGAGGGTTGGAGGTATTCTTCTGGCTCTCGGGTTTTCTTTATGGTTTGTTTGCAAGAAATATCATCAAATATCAAGAAACATCATATAAACCATTGAAAACAGAGTGCCTTCGTGATATAATAAGAATGGTATTATGTATCCATCAACATTTGACGAGGTGAAAATAGTGAATGAAATGATGAACGATAAATGGATAGGCATTGAAGAGGCCGCAGAATATTTAGGCGTTAAGCCTATTACAGTTAGAGACTGGATTAAAAAGAACACCGGAATTCCCGCCCATAAAATCGGAAAGCAGTGGAAGTTTAAATCTTCTGAATTAGACGCTTGGGTTAAAAGTGGAAAAAGTGCTATCTAACAGGAGGAACAATGAAATGGCTGATTTAGGTCAAGTATTTACAAAGGGTAATGTTGCCCGTTATATGGTTTCGTTATTCGATTTGCCTAAGCAAGCTGCCATTATGGATCCGTGCTTTGGTGCAGGTTCTTTTTTGGATGCACTTATAGAATATGAGTACGAAAACGTTACTGCTTGTGAAATGGATACTATTTTATTTGAAAACACAAAAGAGAAATACCAGCAGTATAAACTTATTAATGGCGATTTTCTTATTTATAACGCTTCCAATGCGTATGATGGTATTGTCATGAATCCTCCTTATATACGACAGGAGAAAATCGATGAATTAGAAGCATACGGGATAACAAAGGAGAGATTGCGTTCTAACTCCATATTTTCCGGCTTGCCAAGTACGGCAAATATGTATATGTATTTTATTATGAAAGCCATCGATTTATTGAAGAACGGTGGACAGCTGATTGTTATTTTCCCGAGTAGTTGGATGAAAGCAAAAAGTGGAATTGAGTTTCAAAAAACTATGCTATCCAAATGTGGCATAGAAAATCAGATACATATTCACGGAGATGTATTTGAAAGAGAAGCATTGGTTGATGTAGTTATTCTAAAGTTAGTTAAAGGGAAAATGGATATTGACACCGTCGAGGAATATTTAGAATCAAAGGATGGAGAGTTACAAAGTGTTTCTATAAGAGATGATAAGGCATTCGAGGAATTTGCTTATCCATTTTCTAAACTGGCTACAATTAAAAGAGGGTTAACAACAGGTTGCAATGAAATGTATATAAATCCAGACCTTCTTTGTGAAGATGGTGGATGTTTTAAGCCGATTATATCTTCGCCAAAAAGCATTGATGGATATACTACACTTAACGCTCGTTTAGACCGCTTGTTCTGTCCGGTGGAGGATGCTGTTTCTGATGAAATATCAAGTTATCTGGATTTTTGGAAAAATAAAATAATTCAGGAGCAGAAACCCAAGACACTGTATATGAAAGTTAACAGCAGTGACAAGTGGTATGAAATACGAGAAATCTGTGGGGAGGGTATTTTGTTTAGCTATTTTGTTCGTAACGACATGAAGTTTGTTATGAACGAAACAGGTGTGCTTGCGAGAGACAATTTTTACGTTATTAAACCTAAAGTTGATAAGTGGGTTCTGTTCGCCTTACTGAATAATTATTACACATATTATCAGTTGGAACTGAGCGGAAAAAAATACGGAGCAGGATTGCTTAAATTGCAGAGGTATGATATTGAGGGATTGTTCTTTCCAAACTATGAAATGATTTCTGATTCTGACAAAAATGAACTGATGGTTTTGAGTCACAAATTACTTGAAAGTGCAGATTCTGCCGTCATAGGAGAAATCACAAAACTGATTTCTAAATATAGTAGAATCAGTTACAAAGAAATAACGGATAGATATGTTGAAATAAAATCGAACCGATTGGAGGTTAAATGAAGTGAGCATAAATGTGGTTAGTTTATTCTCAGGTGGCGGTGGATTGGATTTGGGATTTATTGCCGAGGGCTATAATATTATCTGGGCGATTGATAACAACAAAAACGCTACTGAAACTTATAAGGCTAATATCGGTGACCACATTATGTGTGCAGATATTAACCAAATTGATATCAGCAAGATTCCACACGCAGATGTGGTCATCGGAGGCCCACCTTGTCAGTCATTTTCTTTGGCGGGAAATAGAAATGTAGAAGATGAGCGAGGACAACTTGTCTGGAAATACATTCATATTATAGAGCAGGTGCAGCCCAAGGCTTTTGTGTTTGAAAATGTAACGGGACTGTTATCTGCCCAAAATTCGCAAGGTGAAAAAATAATAGAACTTCTTAAAATTGCTTTTAAGAAGATTGGCTATACGATTGAACAGCAAGTTATGAATGCAGCCGACTATGGAATTCCTCAACGAAGAAAAAGAGTAATCATTGTAGGCTTGAAGGATGCAAAATTCGTATTTCCTAAACCTACGCACAGCGAGGATGGAATTGACTTGAAACGTTATGTGAGTGTGGAAGAAGCTCTTGGCGATTTGCCAGAAGCTATAGCAGATGAAAATGGTGTTGTAAATTACAGTATGCCTGCACAAAGCGAATTTCAGAAATTCGTAAGAAGAAATGTGGCTATTACAGAACATTTTATACCACAGATGAGTGAACTGGATGAATATATAGTGCGCCACGTAAAACCCGGCGGGAACTATATGGATATACCTGCTGATGTTAATTCAAGCAGAATAAGAAGACTCCAGCGAGATGGTGGACACACAACTTGTTATGGTAGACTTGCACCTGACAAGCCATCATATACAATAAATACTTATTTTAATCGTCCGAATGTTGGATGCAATATTCATTATATGGAAAACAGGTTAATAACTGTGCGAGAGGCACTGAGATTGCAATCTTTCCCTGATGATTATAAGATTGTTTCAAGCAGTAAGCAGGGGCGAAACCTTATTGTCGGCAACGCAGTACCCCCAATGCTTGCGGGCGTAATCGCTCGTGAGTTGAAAAAATTTATTAAGGAGGACTAATCCATGTGGATTTCATATTCGGATTCGGAAGTGAATCGATTCCATCCTATATGTGAACGTGCATTAAATTATGCATTGAGGTTAATTGGAAAAGATGACCAGTATAGGGTTTTGCATCACCAATATACGGGTGCTCTTGAAATGGACTATGTTGTTCAAAATATTGCAACAGGTAAATATCTATGCGTTGTAGAAGTAAAAAGAACACCCGCAGATGTGCATAGTGCGAGATATCAGTTCCAGGCAATGTCATATGTCCAAATGAATGCGGGTCAATCTGAAAAACCGTTTTATATTCTCACAAATCTGGAATATGCATTTTCTTTTAGATATGATGCAGGTAGACCACGTGTTTTTCAGCAGATGTTAAAGCCAGGTCTTTCCCACATAGGAAGCTTTGACATTGATGATGAAGAAATTTTTGTTGAAAAACTTGCAAGATATTTTAGTGAACGCCTAACTGACTACACTAACAATTCTTATGAGTATTTGGTTACTCTTGAGGAATTTGCATCTCATATGGAACATATAAAAGATGAACCCAAGAGATGGAAGACGCATTTGGCTGCTCTTTTATATGAATATATTAGAGGCGCATTTACTTTCATCAACAGAAATGAATTAAGAGATATCAGATTATTTAGAAATGATGTGGAAAGAATTTGCGATGAAGCGGCTCGTGTAAATTTTAAGGATATCTTTAATTATTCTGACGAGTCTTTTGAACGCACAGTGGATATAGAAAATGATACTCTAATTGATTTGTACGATTTTGGTAACCAAAACATAAATGGTGACTCTGTTGCTGGAATTTTACATTCAATAGTGTCAGCAGGACATGAACACGATGGAGAAGTTCCTACAGATTTGGAATTGGCAAGAATTGTTGCGGAATTAGCAAAATACAGCAGTGGTGATTTAGAGCCTACTGATTTGGTGTGTGACCCGGCAGCAGGAAGTGGCAACCTTATTAGCGCGGCCATACCTACATATAATTTGCTTCCTACTCAAATTGTTGTCAACGATGTAAATAGCAAGCTGCTTGAGTTATTGTCGTTACGAATCGGCTTGAATTATGCAAGTACAATAAGTCTGAGAAACTCACCTGCTATTTATAATCGAAATATAGCGGATATTGAACCCCTTTTCTTTAATGATGTCAAAGTTGTGGTAATGAATCCGCCGTTTTCTGCAGGCATAAATTGTGTAGCTCGAAAACAGCCAATGTATCGGACTATTAAAAGGTTAACTGGTAGTGATGCAAAAACCAGTATCGGTCAAATGTCCTTGGAAGCAGTATTTCTTGAGTTGCTCATCGAACTTGTTCAACCAGGCACAACAATATCGTGCGTATTCCCTAAAACGCATTTAATGGGAAGAGGACCCGAGGCAAAAGCAATAAGACGCTTGTTGTTACATCAATTTGGACTTCATCTGGTATTTACTTATCCCGGCGATGAGATTTTTGATGATGTAACAAAAGATACTTGTATCCTTGTTGGTAGAGCAAAGATGCCTGCGGATTCTGTGAAAGTCGTATCAAGCTACGATAAAATACCTAACATTGATATCCATAGATTCGCACAGACGTTACCAAATGATGCATCAGAGGATTTTGCACCTATGATGCCGGGTGTTGTAGTAAAGAAAATTTCCACGCAGGAATTATCTGATACTACAGAAGACGGTTGGAGAATGTTGAATAGCGAAATGGTTGATGCAATCACATTTGTCAAAGAAAATTTTCAGAGTTCTCCACAGTTTACGGAACTCTCTGAATTAGATTACCCGACAAAACGAGGTCAAGCAGGAAATAGCGGTGGCAGTGATATTATGTTCTTTGATTCAAGGCCTGATCTATATGGACAGTTCGAGAATCGGGATATTATTCTTTCTGCTGGAATGCGAAATGCTAAGCTGGATACGTTTGATATTGGAACGGGAGATAGTGATTTCTTGGATGTTTCAGATAATTCAGAGGAAATCGTAGATGCCATTATTGATGCTTACAATGCACTTCCTGATAGAGAAGGAAGGCAGCAACGAAGACGAAAGACAAATCAAGAGTGGAAAAAGATATTAATCAAGGAAAGCAGAGGCAGGTTTTCGGCTAATTCAGTTTTGGTTCCAAGAGCAATCAGAACAACCGGAAGAATTTACTTGTCACGTAATCCAGTGTTTGTATCTACAAACTTTGTTGTTTGCACATTGCCTTCTTTGAACAAGGCAATCATGTTATCAACATGGATGAGCACCATTTTTTATCAATTGATATGCGAAGTGTCCTCTAAAGACCAGGAAGGCATGAGAAAAATGGAAGTTTCGGATATAGAAAAGACCTATATTCCTGTATTGGATAATGTGACACAAGAAACGATAACAGCTTTAACAGGTAAATATGGTTCAATAGAATTCTTAAATCTTGCAACTCCTGAAATCAGAGAGGTGGATAGAATTTGGGCTAATGAACTATTTGGAGAAAATGCGGATGAAATATTGAATACTGCAAGAAGAATGTTGGAATATCTCGCCAACAGAAGAAATCCGTAATTAAAGGAGGGTGCTCATGGCAGCGGCACATCGTTCATTTGCTGAATATGTAAAAAAGAAATTTGATAATAATTTCTGGGCAGCTGCCGAAAGCTACCTGGAGGCAAACCTTGATTCTTTGGGTATCGAATTAAAGAGAATCCATCGTGCCGGAGAGACGGAGATTTCAGAGGTCAAGGTAGAACACGTGTGGGTTGAAGACAAACCGGGCATGGAGGTGCATTTCGATGTGGCCATTTCCATTTGGTTTGAAACCCATGAGGGAGATTACCATTACGACGATTATGATGAAAATATCGTGTGGATGATGGCTCATTGCCGTGGTGATCTGGATAAGAACCTGGATGATTTTGAAATCCTGCGGGTATCAAAATACAACGGCAAAAGCCGTGTGAAAGACCCGATGGACGATTCTCTTGTGCCGATTATCCCATATGAAAAGTTGGATGATGTGGCAACAGCATTCTTGCAGGAATATTATCCGGCGGCACTTCGCATTCCAATGCGTGGTCAAGACCCTGTATGGGTTGACCCGACAGAACTTGCAAAGAACATGGGGTTAACCGTCAAAAATCAGCGTATCCGTGAAGATGGTTCTGTATTTGGACAGATTTATTTTGATGATACCGATACAGTAATGTACGATGCAAACGAGGATGCAGATGTTCCTACACACATCAAAGGAAAAACAATTGTTGTGGACCCGCAGATTTATCTGCTTCGAAATCTTGGTTCATTTAATAATACCATTGTCCACGAGTGTGTTCACTGGGCGAAGCATCGTAAGGCATTCAAACTGGAACAGCTATTCAATACGGATGCTTCTTACATTAGTTGCGAGGTTGTTGGCGACGCAGATTCCCGCATATCCATAAAATCTACAAAGTATATGGAAAAGCAGGCTAATCAGCTTGCACCGAGAATCCAGATGCCGAAGGAACCTTTTACAATAAAGGCTAAAGAATACATAGCCTATTTCATGAGACAGACCGATGCAAGGCATACGGTTGATGTCATGGAAATGGTAATCGGGGCATTGGAGCGGGATTATGGTGTTTCAAGACAAGCCGTAAAAATCCGATTGGTAGAGCTTGGCTTTGAAGAAGCCATCGGCACATTTAACTATGTTGATGGACACTATGTAAAGCCACATGGTTTCCGCAAAGGTGCTATCAAAGTTAATCAGACATTTACTTTGAGCGCCCAAGACGCTGCAGTTCAGCGTTTTATGAATTTGGAACTCCGTGAAAAGACCGCAAACGGCGATTATCTTTTCGTGGATAACCATTTTGTTTATAACGCTCCCCTATATGTCGGTTATAACGAAGATGGTAAACTTGAACTGACTGATTATGCCCGAGCGCATATGGATGAATGCTGTCTTGCTTTTGATATGGAAATCACAAGCAAGGTAGAATCCACATACCATACTGCCTGTTTCCTTAATCGTGAGCCGAGCGATATAACCTTTGATATTACATATCACAACGGATATCAAAACGCGCCGCAATCGCGCCAGGTAGAGATGAGGAAAAAGCAACAGGCTGAATGGTTGGAAATTCGCAGGCAGATGACGGATGACCCTGAACAGTGTATGGATTTATTGCTTGATTGGCGTGGAATGAAGTACACGGACCTTGGTGATGCGATTGACCGTGACCCTAAAACAATCAGCCGAACAGTGAAAGGAACAACAAATCCATCTGTTGAAACAGCGGTTCTTATTTGCTTTGGCATGAACCTTCCTCCTGTTATCAGTGAAAAGCTGTTGGATGTTTTGAATTGCAAGTTAAAGCCTATGAATCCAGATCATCAGTGGATTAGCGAGGCTTTGCACGTGAAGTATCCGGAGCCATTGTGGGCAGTCAGAGAGTATTTGGAACAGTACGGTGTAAATATTTAAAAATTTTTTTCATAAAAAAACGGACATGGCGTGTCCGGTGAAATGGGGGTGACATGATGGGATTAACCATGCTTGAGATGATAGATAACAGGTTGGCGCACTTTTTTCCGCAGCCGGAATTATACGATGTTTCTCCGTTTAGCATTGAGAATCTGCGTGATTGTATCATCATGTTCATTCTTAAAGATGCGTACTATTTGACTGAGCCGAAACAATCGTTAAGAGAAAATCGAGGAACGGATGCTGACGATGTAAGAATGCGTGACAGCAGAAATATTGCATATACTCAGCATTATCGAGACCTTCAGTATAATCATGTAAAAAATGACTTAGGTATTGAAATACCGGAGTTGCTTTCTGCGGATGTTGAAACCATGCGTGGAAAACTGCAGGGGCATAATATTACCCCGATGCAGTATTTTGAATTAAATACGCTTGCAGACCATCCACTGCTTAAAGCTATCGTAAATAAGCGAATCTGTGACGTAAAGAAAATATCCAATGCAACCTTCCTTGAATATATGCAGGATTATGATAAATTGGTAAGCCTGCTTCTTAAAAAACTGGATGGCTCGGATGAGGATGTTATTTTCGGTACAATCGCCTTGTTTACATTAGAATGGAAATATAATGTAGAACTGTTTTATTCCTGTGCAGTCAATGCGGAAGAAGTAGGGGTTCAGGATGTTCCGGTGCATCGCCTGGCGGGATTATGCGCCGAACTTTCAATGCCGTTAGCACCGGATTTTACACAGATGCTTCATACAGAAAGTCGATTTGTCCTACACAGGCTGAAACTGGTACCAACCGTATATACCGCATCGGAATCAGATTGGGATGAAGTAAAAGATAAAATATGCCATTATCAGACGGCCAGATATTATATTGAGAAAGAGATTGTACGCAAATGGGATATGGCAGGTTTCTTTGCCCGATACACCACAAGAGAACAGTGGGCAAAATTCTTCCGGGAACACTATGATTTAAGCCAAATCTACGTTCCGAAGGAATGGAATAATAAACGCATTCGCTATATGAGAAGTATTTATAGTGCGATGATTAAGAACCAACCTACACCATAATCCCGTTTTTCCGATTTTTCGTTCTTAAAAGCCTTCATAAAATTTAGATAAAATTAAGCCAGAACATGAGAGTAAATACTCTTCGTGTTCTGGCTTTTTTGCGTTTTACGGCAATTTTTAGCGGACACGGCGTGTCCATCGCAGAAAAAAATTCCAGTGTAAACTATAAATAAAAACGCCTGACATTGAGACGGGTACACAGAAATGCGTATCCATCTGAGTGCCAGACACTCAAATAAAAAATATTCCAATGCCCGAAGTGGTCGACCTTAAGGCGGCGGGATACATCAAGAGTCAAATTCACGGTATAGCCGTGGACTGACCAAAGATGTACCCACCGTACTTTGCCATGCCCATTTTCGGTATCAGAGTCGGTGTGTAGCATCACATCGGCTCTTTTTGTGTTCCTGCCGCCACCCAGTCGGGCGGAAAAGAAAGGCAGGGACTTTAAATGAGAAAGTTCAAAACAGCGGAAGACAACCGTACAAATTACATCTATTACTTCAACGATGGTACAAGCTACACCATCACTCCCGGCGAAAACGGAGAGAACGCAACCATTATCTCACAGCTTCACGGCATGGACGATGAAGAACTGGATGCACAGCGTAGAGAGGCATATCACTGTCCGGTTCACTTGGACGGCTACCACGATGGGGACGGCGACGATGCGGATGACCGCAACCCATACCTTGAGGACGATACCTACAATCCTCTGCAGCAGATTCTCACTTCTATCGCAAACGAGGAGCGTTCCGTTCGTATGGAAAAGCTGAAGGTGGCTCTTTCGGAACTGACGGACAAGCAGAAGGATACCGTTATCAAGAAGTTCTATCGTGGCATGACCAACGTGCAGATTGCAGCAGAAGAAGGTGTTTCAGAGGCAGCCATCCGTAACAGGCTCACGAAGATTTACGCAACGCTGAAAAAGAAAATTTAAAAAAGTTTGATTTGAGGGGGTTCGATTCCCCCTCATTTTTCGCTTATGGACAGAGGGGTGAAAAAAACTCCTCGGAAAGGAGCCAAGTGCAATGGTAAAACACAAAATCTCTATTAACATTGCAAAACCCGGCGGCACACCTTCTCCGGTAGTCCGAAGCGGAACGATGCAGATTCGCAAGAGAATACTTGATTTTCTCTTTGGTCAGCAGGTAAACGTCCTTGTTCTGTCCCCCGGCGACTCGGTGCAGACTGTCGAGATTCACGAACTGAAAGGAGGCGAAAACCATGACAAACGCAAACAAGTTTAACCTGCTCCTTGATGTGGTGAAGCTGATGCACTCGTTGGCAGACGGACTGGAGGCTGTGGCTTATGCATTCGCAGACAGCCAGGAAATCTTCGTTGAAGCCAAGGAAGTGTCGAAGCCTGTCGAAACAGGACAACCCACAAAACAGATAGCAGCAGAAAAAACACCTTCATTGGCAGATGTCCGTGCCGTGCTTGCGGTAAAAACGCAGAACGGAATGACAACCGAGGTCAAGGGTCTGATTACCAAGTACGGTGGCACCAAGTTGTCAGATGTGGATCCGAAGCATTACGCAGACCTTATTAAGGATGCGGAGGTGCTTGGCAATGGGTAATCACGCACTTCTTTCTCCTTCCAGTTCCCACAGGTGGTTATCGTGTACACCGAGTGCAGTCCTGGAAACGGAGTTTGAAAACAAGAGCAGTAACGCTGCCGAAGAAGGTACCGCCTTTCATGCACTGTGCGAACACAAGCTGAAGAAGGCGCTCCGCAGACGCAGTAAAAGACCCGTTTCCGCATTTAACACCGATGAGATGGAAGAACACTCTGACGGCTATGTGGAGTTTGTGTTGGAGCAACTTGAAAAAGCAAAGCAGACCTGCCCTGATCCACTGGTGCTGATTGAGCAGAAGGTTGACCTATCGGATTTTGTACCGGGGTCGTATGGAACGGCAGACTGTCTTATGGTTTCAGACGATACCCTGCACATTATTGATGCGAAGTACGGACTCGGAGTCCTTGTGGATGCGGAACGAAATACGCAGCTCATGTGTTACGGCATCGCAGCCCTTGGTGTCTATGAAAGCCTGTATGACATCAAAGAAGTTTCCCTCTCAATATTCCAGCCAAGACGTGAGAATGTTCAAACGTGGACGGTATCCGTGGAGGATTTGAAGGATTGGGCGGAAAACGAACTGAAACCCAAGGCACAAATGGCTGCCAAGGGCGAAGGCGAATATTGTCCCGGAGAGTGGTGTCAGTTCTGCCGTGCAGCGGTCAAGTGCCGTGCAAGGGCAGCAGAAAAACTCCGTATTGCAGAGGAAGAATTCAAACTACCACCTTTACTTACTGATGAAGAGATTGAATCCATTCTTCCGATGTTGCCAGATATCACCAAGTGGGCAAACGAAATCAGTGCTTATGCCCTGGAGGCGGCACTAAACCACGGTAAGCAGTGGAGCGGGTTCAAGGTTGTGGAAGGTCGTTCTAACCGTAAGTTTTCCGATGAGGATGCGGTGGCGGCGGCAGCCAAGGAACACGGTTACACAGATATTTACCGTCAGAGTCTTATCACGCTGACCGAAATGCAGAAGCTGATGGGCAAAAAGCAGTTCGAGGAAATCCTGGGCGGCCTCGTAATCAAACCACCCGGAAAGCCTACCCTCGTTCCCCTTTCGGATAAGAGGCAGGCAATGAATGTTTCAGACGCAAAAAACGAATTCAATGAAATTATGGAGGATTAATATTATGGCAAACGTAAACAGAACTAAGGTTATCACTGGCAAGAACACTCGTCTTTCTTACTTCCACGGATGGGAGCCTGTCAGCATCAATGGCGGTGCTGAAAAATATTCCGTATCTGTGCTGATTCCGAAGGACGATACCGAAACCATCAACGCTATCAACGCTGCGGTGGATGCTGCGATTGAGGAGGGCATCGCCAAGTTCGGCGGCAAGAAGCCTAACAAGGGTGCTATCAAGTTGCCTCTTCGTGATGGCGATGTTGAGCGTGACGATGACGCCTATAAGGGTCATTACTTCGTGAACGCCAACAGCACCACTGCACCTCAGATTGTGGACAAGGCTGTGAAGCCTATCCTTGACCGTGACGAGGTCTACTCCGGCTGTTATGCGAGAGTGTCCTTGAACTTCTATGCATTTAACTCCAACGGCAATCGCGGTGTTGCCTGTGGTCTTGGCAACATCCAGAAAATCCGTGACGGTGAGTATCTCGGCGGCCGTACTTCCGCAACCGATGACTTCTCCACTGTTGAGGATGACGATTTCCTGGCTTAAGTGTAACCCCTGGAAGGCGGTGTGAAATACCACCGTCTGCCTCAAACGAAAATTACGAAATACGAGGTAAAACGATATGAACGAATTATACGAATTTATGAAACAGGTCGATGTGATTGTGCTTTTCTGCCTGATCTACGGTCTTGCCATCAACGGCATCGTGTGGACGGTATGTGAGGTTATCCGCTTTATCGTTAAGAAGGTCAAAGCCTTCCGTGAAAAGCGTAAGCAGAAAAAGGCTGCACAGAATGAAGATGTGACCGAGTAAACATGACGGGCGGCGGAGGATATTCTTCTGCCGCCTTTGTCATAGAAAGGAATGTGCTATGAAAGTATTAAGTATTGATATTGAAACCTTCTCCTCGGTCAATCTGCAAAAATGTGGTGTTTACAAATACGCAGAGAGCGAGGATTTTGAAATATTGCTGTTCGGCTATGCCGTGGACGGTGGTGCGGTGCAGGTGGTCGACCTTGCCTGTGGGGAGAAAATCCCGGCAGAGATTATTGAGGCACTGACCGATGATGCCGTTATAAAAACCGCGTTTAATGCTGCTTTTGAGAGGGTGTGTCTGTCCAGGTACTTATCTGATATGGGTGTAAGCCTTGACCCGTTCCATGACAATCATCCGTTGTCACAGGAGTGCGCCCGTTACTTAAATCCGGCAAGCTGGCACTGCACCATGATTTGGGCAGCAACATTAGGTCTGCCTCTTTCCCTTGAAGGTGTTGGTGCAGTTCTTGGTTTGGAGAAACAAAAGCTGACCGAGGGTAAATCTTTAATCAAATATTTCTGTGTTCCCTGTGCGCCTACCAAAGTAAATGGTGGTCGCACAAGAAATCTGCTGGAACATGATATGGAAAAATGGCAGCAGTTTAAGGCATATAACCTTCGTGATGTGGAAACGGAGATAGGCATCCAGGAGAAGTTATCCCGATTCCCTGTGCCTGAGAAGATTTGGGATGAATATCATGTGAGCGAAGAAATCAATGACCGTGGTATCGGTGTGGATATGGTGCTTGTAAAAGAGGCAATCGAAATCGACAGTAAGAGCCGTGAACATTTAACGGCTTTAATGCAGGATATGACAAATCTCGACAATCCAAACTCTGTGCAGCAGATGAAGTCCTGGCTTGCAGATAACGGTCTTGAGATGGACAGTCTTGGCAAAAAGGATGTGGCGGCAGCAATCAAAACAGCACCGTCGGATATTACCAATGTGCTTTCCTTACGTCAGCAGCTTGCCAAAAGCAGCGTCAAAAAATACACGGCTATGGAAAATGCCGTGTGCAAGGATAACCGTGCCAGGGGTATGTTCCAGTTTTATGGTGCAAACAGAACCGGAAGATTTGCAGGAAGGCTGATTCAGCTTCAGAATCTGCCACAGAACCATATGCCGGATCTGGCAGAAGCACGTGGTCTTGTATGTGACGGGAACTATGATGCGTTGGAACTTCTGTATGAGGATATTCCCGATACCCTGTCACAGCTTATCCGTACTGCCTTTGTGCCGCAGAAGGACAGAAAATTTATCGTAGCAGACTTTTCTGCTATTGAGGCGAGGGTTCTCGCCTGGCTTGCGGGCGAACAGTGGAGAATTAAGGTATTTGAGGAAGGCAAAGACATCTATTGCAGCAGTGCCAGTCAGATGTTTGGTGTTCCGGTAGAAAAGCACGGTGTTAACGGACATCTCCGTCAAAAGGGTAAAATCGCGGAACTCGCCTTGGGCTACGGCGGTTCAGTCGGTGCCCTAAAAGCAATGGGAGCCTTGGAGATGGGTCTTACAGAGGAGGAACTTCAGCCTCTTGTATCTGCGTGGAGAAATGCCAATCCTATGATAACCAGGTTGTGGTGGGACATCGACCGTGCCGTGAAGACCTGCGTAAAAGAAAGATGTGCAATGGAAACCCACGGTTTGAAGTTCCACTATCAGAGCGGATTTTTATTCCTGACCCTTCCATCCGGCAGACAGCTTGCCTATGTGAAACCACGCATGGGAGAGAATCAGTTCGGTGGCGAGGCTGTTACCTACGAAGGTGTGGGTGCAACAAAGAAGTGGGAGCGTTTGGAAAGTTACGGTCCTAAATTTACGGAGAATGCAGTGCAGGCCATTGCAAGGGATATTCTGATGTATGCTATTCAGACACTCCGTCATTGCGATATTGTTGCCCATGTCCATGATGAAATTATCATCGAGTGCGACCGCAGGGTTTCTCTTGAGTCTGTTTGTGAGCAGATGGGAAGGACACCGCCTTGGGCAGAAGGGTTGTTGCTTCGTGCTGACGGATATGAATGTTATTTTTATAAAAAAGATTAAAATTTGGGGGTTCGATTCCATCGGATTTTTCGCTTATAGGCAGAAGGATGATTTGTCCTTCTGTCTATTTCATTTTAAGGAGGATTCGCTATGGACGAATTAATCAGAATCAACTATGACAGTGAGCGCCCTACTGTGAACGGACGTGATTTGCACGATGCTCTGCAGGTAAAGACCGCATACAAGGATTGGTTTCCGAGAATGTGTGAATATGGCTTTTTCGAGGGTACAGACTTCTGCTCATTTTTGAGCGAAAGTTCCGGTGGCCGCCCTGCGGTAAATCATCAGCTTACTATTGATATGGCAAAGCAACTATGCATGATTCAGCGTACCGATATCGGCAGAAAGTTCCGCCATTATTTTATCCAGGTGGAAGAGGCATGGAACTCTCCCGAAGCAGTTATGGCGAGAGCGTTGCAGTTTGCAAATCAGCAGCTTGCTCTTCTGAAACATCAGAACATGGAACTGACCGATACCATTGCCATTCAGAATCAGCAGATTTTGGAGATGAAGCCGAAGGTCAGCTACTACGATGTGGTTCTTAACTGCAAAGACCTTATTTCCACATCAGCCATTGCCAAGGATTATGGAAAATCCGCTATCTGGATGAACCGCTATCTCCATGAAAAAGGTGTGCAGTTCAAGCAGGGCGATATCTGGCTTTTGTATCAGAAATACGCACAGAAGGGTTACACAAGTACCAAGACTCACAGCTATCCGGGTACTGACGGTGAAACTCATACGAAGGTTCATACCTATTGGACACAGAAAGGCAGACTCTTCATCTATGAACTTATGAAATCGGACGGCATGATGCCTTTGATTGAGCAGGAGGTGTAACGCTATGGGAATCGATAAATTCAACGCTGAAGGTTACTATGACCCGACCTGCTATGAGGCAATGACAAATGTGGTAAAAGCGGACAGACAGTCCGCTTTTCGCCCTATGGTGTACATCTGCTCCCCGTTCTCCGGTGATACAGAATATAACACTGCACAGGCAAGAAAATATAGCCGTTTTGCTTATGAGCAGAAGGCAATCCCTGTAACACCGCATTTATTGTATCCGCAGTTTATGTCGGATGATAATCCGGAAGAACGTGCCGATGCCATGCATTTCAATTATGTATTGCTTGGTAAGTGCAATGAGTTGTGGGTGTTCGGTGATGTGATTTCCAAAGGTATGGCTCACGAAATCGGTATTGCAAAAAAGAGAAATCAAACCATTCGTTGGTTCAATAAAAACTGTGAGGAGGTTAGCAAAAATGCGTGATTTAAATATTGCATACGGCAGCAGCCGACAGGCAAAGACATGGGTCAATAAGACAATCGGCTTCGAGGAACTGAAAGAACGCCTTAAGGTGACCATTCGTACACCGGAGTCAGCAGAAGAATACGCCAAGATGAATAAGGCACAGCGTGATCAGGCAAAAGACCACGGCGGGTTTGTTGGTGGTGTTCTCAAGGGCGGCCGCAGAAAAATCGATACCGTGGAATCACGCTCTATGCTTTCTCTTGATGGTGACCGTATTACAAAGGAATTTCTTAAGGCGTTTGAAGCAACCTTTCCATATACTTCCGTGCTTTATACCACGCACAGTAGTACAGAAGAAAATCCGAGGGCAAGAATTGTCTGCCCTCTGCCCCGTGATGTAACGTCGGAGGAGTTTGTTGCCGTATCCCGTTATGTGGCACAGATGCTCGGCATCGATTACTTTGACGAGTGTTCCTATCTTCCCAATCAGCTGATGTATTGGCCGTCCACTCCGCAGAACGGCGTATTTGTGTATAAGGAAACGGACGGAGGTTGGATTGACCCCGATGAAATCCTCTCTGCACATCCGGAATGGACTGACCCTACAAGACTGCCTACCTCATCCAGGGAAAGTAAGGCAAACAGTGTAACACAGCAGAAAGTACAGGACCCGCTTTCCAAAGAAGGTGTGGTGGGTCTTTTCAACCGTGTGTATCATCCGATTTCCAAAGCACTGGAGATTTTCCTGTCGGATGTATATGAACCCACCGATAACGAGAGCCGTTGGCACTTCATCCAGTCAAGCAGCATGGCAGGCGTGGAAATCAAAGAGGATAAGTTCGTCTACAGCCATCACGCCAAAGACCCTGCATACCTCAAACTTTGCAATGCTTTTGATATTGTCCGTATCCATAAATTCGGTGATGCAGATGACAAAAAATCTTTTAATGCTATGTGTGAGTTTGCTATGCAGCAGGATGATGTAAAACTCCTTGCTGCCAATGAAAGACTGGCACAGGCAAATGTGGATTTTTCCGTTGACGGTGATGAGGACTGGAAGAAAAAACTCCGCTATCAGCCGAAGACCAGTCTGCTTGAAAACAGCGTGTATAACTTAAACCTCATCTTAAACAATGACCCTGATTTCAAAAACTTTGCATTCAATGAGATGGCAAACCGTATTCAGATAACAGGTTCTCTCCCTTGGGAACGTCCTGCAGGAAATGCATTCTGGCGTGATGCAGATACGGCACAACTTAAGTCTATCATTGACATCCGCTATCTGCCGTTTTCCAGTCGTAACCATGATGTTGCTTTTACCAAGGTTGCCGATGACCGACACTTCCACCCTGTCCGTGACTATCTTGACAGTCTGCCGGAGTGGGATGGCGTAAAGCGTGTGGAAGACCTCTTTATTAAATATCTGCAGGCGGATGATACGGAGTATGTACGCACGGTTACAAGAAAAACCTTTGCAGCCGCTGTTGCCCGTATTTATGTTCCCGGCATCAAGTTTGACTGCGTTCCCGTGCTTGACGGTGAGCAGGGCATCGGTAAGTCCACCATTGTGAAAGACCTTGTGGGTTCGGAGTATTATTCCGAAACGCTGTCCCTTACGGATATGGATGATAAGTCCGGAGCAGAAAAACTGCAGGGATTTTGGGCGGTGGAAATCGGCGAACTTGCGGGTATGAAGAAGGCTGACATTGAGAAAGTGAAGGCATTCCTTTCCACCTGCGATGACAAGTACAGACCTTCCTATGGTCGAGTGGTGGAATCTCATCCAAGACAGTGCATTATCATTGCCACGGTCAATGGTGAGCGTGGATATCTTCGTGATATTACGGGTAACCGCCGTTTTTGGATTATTAAAGTGCATCAGAAGAAGCAGAAAAAGACCTGGAACTTTACCGATGAATACCGTCAGCAGTTCTGGGCAGAAGCCAAAGCCATCTGGAAGTCCGGCGAGAAGCTGTTCCTTGAGGGTGATGTTCTTGCGGAATCAGAAAAGGTGCAGCAGTCTGCTATGGAAGTGGACGAGCGTGTCGGTATGGTGGAGGAATATTTGAATGCCTTACTGCCCGCCGATTGGGACAGCATGGATTTGTACCAAAGAAGAAACTTCCTGCAAGGCAGTGAGTTCGGTCAGCCTGATCACAAAGGCGTGGTGGTACGCACGGAGGTCAGCAATCCGGAAATCTGGTGCGAGTGCTTTGGTAAGAATCTGCAGGAACTGAAACCTTCGGACAGCTATGCCATTGCAGCACTGATGAGTCAAATCGGCGGTTGGGAGCGCACCAACAGTATCAAGCGTCAGCCGATTTATGGCAGGCAGCGACTTTACAAATTCGGAGGTTAAGAACACAAGAATGCGACACAACACAACTATTCTCCTTATATTAGAAATGGTTGTTTTTAAGGGTAAAGTAAAAGGCACCCGTGTATAGGCGCGTAAGAAATATATAGGGAATAGTTGTGTAATTGTGTTTCTTGTGTCAGATGGGAGGCAGATATGAGAGAACAGATGATAGAGAAAAAATTCACGGACGCAGTAAAGAAAATGGGAGGTCTTGCACCGAAGTTTGTAAGTCCGGGTTTAGATGGTGTGCCAGACCGACTTGTGCTTTTTCCGATGGGGAGAATGGCCTTTGTGGAATTCAAGGCTCCTGGCAAAAAGATGTGTCCTTTACAGATAAGACGAAAAAAGCAGTTGGAGAGCCTCGGCTTTTTGGTTTACTGCGTTGACAGTGTAGAACAGATTGGAGGTGTGATTGATGCAATACAGTCCTCATGAGTACCAGACTTATGCAACAAATTTCATATTGGAACATCCCGTGGCGGCGGTTTTGCTTGAGATGGGTCTTGGCAAGAGCGTCATCACACTGACTGCCATTTACGAACTGATGCTGAATCGCTTTGAGGTACAGAAGGTTTTGGTGATTGCACCCCTTCGTGTGGCAAGGGATACCTGGCCTGCGGAGATTGAAAAGTGGGAGCATCTGACGGGTCTTACTTATTCGGTAGCAATCGGAACGGAAGCAGAAAGGCTTGCAGCCTTAAAGCGTCCCGCCCACCTGTACTTAATCAACAGAGAAAATGTGGATTGGCTTATCACAAAAAGCGGTATCCCCTTTGATTTTGATATGGTGGTGATTGATGAGCTTTCTTCTTTCAAATCCTATGCAGCAAAAAGGTTCAAAAGCCTTCTGAAAGTCAGACCGAGGGTAAAGCGTATGGTAGGTCTTACGGGTACTCCTTCCAGCAACGGTTTGATGGATTTATGGGCGGAGTTCCGTATCCTCGATATGGGTCAGAGGCTTGGCAGATACATTACTCATTACCGAAATAATTTCTTTGTGCCGGACAAGAGAAATCAGCAGATGATTTTCTCCTACAAGCCAAGAGCAGGTGCGGAAGATGCAATTTACAGATTGATTTCGGATATTACGATTTCCATGAAATCAGCGGATTTTCTAAAAATGCCGGAATGCATTATAAACGAAGTCCCTGTTGCCCTTTCGGAAAAAGAGTGGTCGGTGTACCAGGCATTGAAGGAAGATATGGTGGTAGACCTTAAGGATGAGGAAATTGATGCCGTAAACGCTGCAGTACTTTCCGGGAAACTTCTTCAGATGGCAAACGGTGCCGTCTATAACGAAGAAAAAGATATCATTCATATTCATGACCGAAAACTGGATGCTCTGGAGGATTTGATTGAGGGTGCAAACGGAAAGCCTGTGCTTGTGGCATATTGGTACAACCACGATTTGCAGAGAATTAAGGAGCGTTTTTCGGTAAGGGAAATAAAAACAAGCCAGGATATCAAAGATTGGAACAACGGAGATATCCCCGTTGCCGTTATCCATCCTGCCAGTGCAGGACACGGCTTAAATATCCAGTTCGGCGGTTCTACGATTATATGGTTTGGGTTGACCTGGTCACTGGAACTTTATCAGCAGACCAACGCCCGCTTGTGGAGACAGGGTCAAAAGAGTACCGTGGTCATCCACCACATTATTGCCAAGGATACCATTGACGAGGATGTTATGAAGGCACTTCGTAAGAAGGAAAAAATCCAATCGGCGCTTATCGATTCCGTAAAGGCGAGAATTGGAGGTGCTGCCCATTGACCGACCCTTATGAAAATCTTGCAAACAGCATTGTCCTCTTAGCTGTAAAGGACTACAGGGATGCCTTGAAAAAACTCAAAAAATGGCCAAGAAATGAATCAGCCCAAATTATGAAAGATGAGGTGGAGAGGTTCTTCCACTCTGCGTGGTATAGAGAACTTACCTCAGTGGATGGAGAGTATTTAATCTTCAAATTACAAGCGGAGGTGGAAGAATCGTGAAAGTAAAAGAATATTTAGGCCAGGCATACAGACTGGACCAGAGAATCAACTCGGATATTGAGGAACTTGGAAAACTTAGGGAAATGTCGAGCAGTATTTCTTCTCCCACATGGGAGGAGCGTGTGCAGACATCGAGAAATACGGATGCCCCTTTTGTACGAAGCGTTTTTAAGATTATGGAGTTGGAAGATAAAATCAACGCCGAAATCGACAACCTTGTGGAACTGAAAAAGCAAATACGCACGGTTATTGATGAGGTTGCCAATACCGATGAGCGTATGGTCCTTCGTTACCGCTATATCCACAACCTTACCTGGGAGCAGATTGGGGATGAACTCCATGCCGACAGAACTACGGTGTACCGTTGGCATAACAGTGCCATCAACCATGTAACTATGCCGGAAAATCCAATCAAAATATAATGTCTGCACACTTTGCAACACTTTGCAACAAGATACCACAGTGGCATTTATGATATGATATAATCAGCAAAAAGCAGAATGAAACCAAGCCTTGAGGGAGCAATCCTTCAGGGCTTTTCTTATGCCCAAGGGAGGTGAAGCAAGTGCCAAGAAGACCAAAGCGTCCCTGTTCTTTCCCAGGATGTCCTAACCTAACAGATGGGAGATTCTGCGAGGAACATGAAAAGCAGGAAAACAAACGATACGAAACCTATGACCGTGACCCTGCCGTAAGAAAACGCTACGGGAGAGCGTGGAAAAGGATAAGAGATTCCTATGCCGCCGCCCATCCGCTGTGTGAGAAGTGTTTGGAGGACGGAAGGTTCGTGCCGACCGAAGAGATACATCATAAGCTGCCTTTGTCAAAGGGTGGAACTCATGCAAGAGAAAATCTGATTGCTCTTTGTAAGTCCTGTCACGCAAAAATTCACGCGAAAAACGGTGAGCGTTGGCATAATCACTGACCCGGTAGGGGCGGTCAAATCTCCGGGACCTATATCCCGTGCAACGGGCGTGGGGTTTCGTGTGAAAAAATTGCGTATTCAAAAGGGTAATAAGGCCCGCAGACAGGAAAGGCGGTGAGAATGTGCCAACAAAATCGAATAACACAGGCGGCCGTGGCGGAAAGCGTCCGGGTGCAGGTCGTAAGCCGAAAGCCACACTTGAAAAGGCTCAAAACGGCAACCCCGGCGGTCGCAAACTTACGATGTTAGATATCCCAGATGTGGAAGGGATACAGATGCCAAAGCCGAATGAACTGCTTAGTGCAAAGCAGCGTGACGGTACGGAACTGAGAGCCAAGCAGATTTATGAAGATACCTGGAACTGGCTCAATTCTATCGGCTGTGCGGGTTATGTTTCTCCGCAGACCATTGAGCGTTATGCCATGTGCGTGGCAAGATGGCTTCAATGCGAGGAGATGACCAACGAACTTGGATTTTTATCAAAACATCCGACAACCGGAAAACCCGTCACTTCACCGTTTATCAATATCGGCATCAACTACATGAACCAGGCCAGTAGGCAGTGGGATAACATCATGCAAATTGTAAAAGAAAACTGTTCCGTGGATTTCTCCGGTACTAATCCGAATGATGACCTGGAACGATTATTGCACCAGAGAAAGGGGTTCTAATTATGATTGAAAAAGTAAATCCGAGCCATCCGGATAAGGTGGCAGACAGAATTGCAGGAGCCATTGTGGATTTGGCTTATGCAAATGACAGCAATCCGAAAATCGCAGTGGAGGTTTTAATCGGTCACGGTGTATGCCATACCATCATCGAAACTACTGCTGATTTGGATAAAGCAGATATTATCCGCATCGTGCATCGTATCGCAGGTGTGATGGATACGGACATTGTTATCGTTCCCCAGGATAAGCATCTGACAGGCAATCAGAAAAACGGTGTCCGTTGCGGTGATAACGGCATTTTTAAGGGTATGCCTTTGACTCCGGAGCAGAAGGAGCTTTCCCGCATTGCCCGTGATATTTATGGCAGATGCCCTTATGACGGAAAGTACATCAAGGACGGCACTCGCCTGATCATCTGCCAGAGCAATGTAAAAACAGAAGATTTGCAGATGCTTTTTACCGATGCAGAAATCAATCCTCTCGGTGACTGGACAGGCGGTACGGATGTAGATACAGGAGCAACCAATCGCAAACTCGGTTCTGATATGGCAGACTCCGTTACCGGAGGAGGTCTGCATGGCAAAGACCTCTCCAAGGCAGATGTGTCCGTAAACATTTATGCGTTCCTTAAAGCACAGGAAACAGGACACCCGGTAGAACTTTGCTGTGCTATCGGTGATGCAGAAATTGATGGTATTCCTTATTCCGAAGTTGTAGCCATTGCAGGAGCGTTTATTCAGAAAATTGGCGGTTTTGAAAAGTTTGCTGAATGGGGTCTGTATTAAGGAGGTCGCGTATGGGAAGAACAACGACTCAAATGAAATTAGTGTCCATTTCAAAACTGGTACCGTATGTAAATAATGCCCGCACCCATTCTCCGGAGCAGATTATGAAGCTCCGTTCCTCCCTCCGTGAGTTCGGCTTCATCAATCCTGTCATTATTGATAAGGAGTTCGGTATCATTGCCGGACACGGCCGTGTGATGGCAGCCAAGGAGGAAGGCATCGATGAGGTGCCTTGCGTCTTTGTGGATTATCTTACCGAGGCACAGAAAAAAGCATACATCCTTGCCGACAACCGCATGGCACTTGACGCAGGTTGGGATGAAGAAATGTTAAAGATTGAAATTGAGTCTCTGCAGGGCATGGATTTTGATATCGGTCTTGCAGGCTTTGACGATGATGAAATCGCAGACCTCTTTTCCGGAGATGATAAATCCGATGTGGAAGAGGACGATTTCGATTTAAGTGACGCATTGGAAAAGGCGGCTTTTGTCGAAAAAGGTGATGTGTGGACGGTGGGCAGACACCGACTTATGTGTGGTGATGCCACCAATCCCGATGACGTTGCCACCCTTATGGATGGTAAGAAAGCCAATCTTGTGCTGACCGACCCTCCGTACAATGTAGCCTTTGAAAGTTCCGATGGTCTGTCTATTAAAAACGATAAGATGGCAAGCGAGAAGTTTTATGAATTTCTGTTATCGGCATTTCAGAATATGGCTGCCCACCTGGAAAAAGGCGGTGCCGCTTATGTGTTCCACGCTGACACGGAAGGTCTTAATTTCCGTAAGGCATTTATCGATGCAGGCTTTCACCTTTCCGGCTGTTGCATTTGGGTCAAGAACTCCCTGGTACTTGGCAGAAGTGATTATCAGTGGCAGCACGAACCAGTTCTTTACGGTTTCCTTCAGAACGGCAAGCACTATTGGAGCAAGAATGCAGGAAGAAGTCAGACCACCATCTGGAACTTCGATAAGCCGAAGAAAAATAAAAACCATCCGACTTCCAAGCCTCTCGACCTGCTTGCCTACCCGATTGGAAACTCAAGCCGTGAGAATTCTATCGTGGTGGATACCTTCGGTGGCAGCGGGTCAACGTTGATGGCTTGCGAGAGAACCAACCGTATCTGCCATACGATGGAACTGGATGAAAAGTACGCATCGGTTATTCTCCGCAGATATGTGGAAGATACGGGTGATGCAGACGGTGTCTTTGTTATCCGTGACGGTGTGCAGATACCTTATGCCGACCTTGTGAAGGAGGTTGGTGCAGATGAATAAGAAACCTATGACCCTCGGTAGCCTGTTTGACGGCTCCGGGGGATTTCCTTTGGGAGGCTTGATTTCTGGTATAACCCCTCTGTGGGCATCGGAAGTTGAGCCTTTTCCTATTCGTGTAACTAGTAAGCGTATCCCTCAGATGAAGCACTTGGGTGATATTTCAACTATCAACGGTGCGGAGGTTGAACCCGTGGACATTATCACATTCGGCAGTCCCTGCCAGGATATGAGTGTGGCGGGAAAACGTAGCGGTCTTGATGGTGAGCGTTCCTGCCTGTTCTACGAAGCAATCCGAATCGTAAAAGAAATGAGGTGTAAAACCAATGGTGAGTATCCAAGATACATCGTGTGGGAAAACGTCCCCGGTGCTTTCTCCTCCAATGCCGGAGAAGATTTCAAAGCCGTCCTCGAAGCTGTCGCATCCGTCAAAGGTGACTATGCTGTCCCTCATCCTCCAAAAGGAAAATGGACAGGTGCAGGAGAAATCATGGGAGATGGTTTCAGTATCGCCTGGAGATGCGTTGACGCGCAGTTTTGGGGAGTTCCCCAAAGAAGAAGACGTATCTATCTTGTCGCAGATTTTAATGGTGGGTGTGCCGGAAAAATATTATTTGAGTCAGAAGGCCTGTTTAGGAATCTTGAAACGAGCCGATGCCCGTGGAAAAGAACTGCCGGAACTTTTGAAGAAAGCACTCCTGCGACAGGCATCGTCTTAAACGACCAAGGCGGCAACCGTATGGATGTCACCGATGATGTGACCTGCACCCTTCGTGCCGAAGCACATCATCCGCCTTGTGTTATGGAGTCTGCAGGATTTTGCACGGAACACTCTGCCGACAGCCGTGGCATTGGCTATGAAACAGAAAAATCTCCAACACTTAGAGCAGGAGTCGTTCCTGCAACTGTATATGAAAATCACTCACAGGATACCCGATATGTGGGTCCCCTTGATGTAGCGCAGACCGTGGCAGCAACCTACGGCACTGGCGGAAACAATCAGCCGTTTGTGGTAGAGCCGACTGCTTTCGGTGTCTGCTCCAAGGACAGCAATGCCATGAAATCAGCCAATCCCAACAGTGGTTTTTATAAGGCAGATACTTCACGAACCCTTGACGGCAACGGTGGGAATCCTACCTGCAATCAGGGCGGCATCGCTATTGTGGAAGGCAACGGCTCTCGTCCTTCCCACCATGGTAACGGTTATGCCGAAAGTGATGTCATGTACACCTTGAACACCGTAGACCGCCACGCCGTTGTCTATGCCATCGACCGTGAAAGTTATAACTGCGGTCAGAACTTCGCAAGGAATATGGGTATCAGTGATGAGGGTGTCAATTCTACACTGAAAGCCACGGGACCCGATGCGGTTGCCGTTCCCACCTACTCAAGCAGTAAGGCATCGTTCTTTACTTCTGCAGAAGAGGAACTTGCCAACACTTTAGTAGCTACGGATTACAAAGACCCTCCGCTTGTCAACGATACTGATGCGGATCTGGAATACATTGTTCGTAGGCTGACACCTACGGAATGTGCAAGGCTCCAGGGATTTCCGGATTGGTGGTGCGCTGACCTTGGTGAGAAACTTCCTTCTGAAGAGGAACTCACACGGTGGGCAGAAATCTTTGAAACACATCGTAAGATTGTGGGAACATCAAGCAAACCGAAAACACGGAAGCAGATATTCAAGTGGCTTCAGAACCCTCATTCCGATTCAGCGGAGTATAAGATGTGGGGCAACGGCGTGGCACTGCCCAATGTGGTGTATGTGCTGACAGGCATCGTGTACTATACACAAAATAAAGGGGTGTAAATCTACAAACTTTCTCCCTTGTATTTTGAACATATTACTTGCTATTTTGAGCCTTTAGAGTGATATATGTAGTACCGAAAATTAAAGGAGGTACTCACAATGAGAATTCATTACAATGTTCCCGGTAAAAAACGCAAGGAACTGGCACAGACCATAGCCACATGGCTTGAGGCAGACTGCAGGTACAATGGAGTTCCCACCTGTGCATACGAAGTGGACTACTTCACAATCGACAAGGAAGGCAACCTGCTGTTTGACGATATGGCAGACAGCGAGGTCATCGAAAAACTTCTGGAGCATCTTTACGATGAGGGATTTGAAAGCGACATCTCAGAGTATGACAGCAAACAGCAAGAGCCTGTAATTTCCGAAGAAGAGCCGATGGAAGATTGCCCGCCGGATTACCTTACTCCTTCCGAAAACAAGCCACAGGGCGAAACGGTGGAACTTACGGTGGAGATTCCCCTTGATAAGGTTGCGGTCGGTAACCTTACAAATCTTCTGGATGCCAAGGGCAGCCTTATAAAGAAAGCCTTGGGCATTCCTGCAACGCCAATCGAAGTCGGAGAGGAAAGGATTTCCTTTCCTTGGTTCGAGAATGGTTTGGATGCAGATGAGGTCAAGGCTTATAGCCATTTCATTGCTGCCCTTTGTGAAATGAGTCGAAATCAGAAACGCATCAGTGCAACGGAAAAAGCAGTCGACAACGAGAAATACGCATTCCGCTGTTTTCTCCTTCGCCTCGGCTTTATCGGGAACGAATACAAGACCGAGAGAAAAATCCTGCTCCGCAATCTTTCCGGCAGCAGTGCTTTCAAAGGAGGTGCCAAGAATGAGATTTCCGAATAAAGAAACGGTTGAGCGTGTAAGAAAAGCCTATCCCGTTGGATGCCGTGTGGAGCTTGTCCGAATGGACGATGAACAGGCTCCCCCGATCGGAACAAAGGGTACGGTCAGAGGTGTGGATGACACAGCCTCCATCATGGTTAGATGGGATACAGGCTCCGGATTGAATGTAGTGTACGGTGTCGATATTTGTCGAAAACTGGACGCAGTGTCCATTACCTGTTACGGTAGCACCGAGGTTTGGGATAGCAGAAAAGAGGCTGTCGACTTCTACCTTGGTGCCATTGCAGGGTCAGAGGGCAGTGAGTGTGAACGCTATACCAAGATTTACACCGAACTGCTTATGGGCAAGGAGGTCTGCAGCGATGAATACTAAAGTGAAAGAGCAGATTCTCGCCATCCGTGCCACAGGACGAACCAATATGTTTGATGTTCCAATGGTGCAGTACATTGCAAACCAGATGCATTTTTACGAATTGGTGGTGTACCTTGAGGAGTACCGAAAGGAATACACCCACTTCATTCTCACAGGCGAAACGGAGGACTGATTATGTGGAAAGAAGGAACTATCGGCATACCGAAGAAAGCCGGCGGCTACAAAGCAGTCCACTACTGGATTAAGGTTTATGAGGAAGGCAGCCAGTTTGGCATCAACGGCGGTAAAATCAGCAAGCTGATGCTGAAACTCGATGGCGAGATTATTGCCAACTATGACAGAGGTTGGGATGTTGACCCCACAACCGAAGAAGCCAATCTTGCCCTTTGCATTTTACTGAACGAACACAATTAAAAATCCTGTAAAGGCAGGACGGAGCCGAGAGGCTCTGTTCCTCGTATACGCAAAGTCGCACCGAATATGGTGGCGGCTATTTTTTATGCCATTTTTGAGGAGGTGACGGCATTTGAGAAAACTGAAAAACTATAAGCCAACCCGCTTTATGGCGGAGGGCAGCTATTATGATAAAGATGCCGCCGACCACGCAGTATGCTTTATCGAAAAATTCTGCTGTCACACTAAAGGCACATGGGATGGAAAACCCTTTGAACTGATTGACTGGCAGGAGCAGATTATCCGAGATATCTTCGGTGTCCTCAAACCAAACGGATACAGGCAGTTCAACACAGCCTATATTGAAATTCCAAAGAAACAAGGTAAATCGGAACTGGCAGCGGCAGTGGCGCTGTATCTTTTATGTGCTGATTTTGAACCGGGTGCAGAGGTTTACGGCTGTGCTGCTGATAAAGACCAAGCACGAATCGTATTTGACGTTGCTTTAGAAATGGTAAGGCGAAGTCCTCTGCTTAAAAATAAGATGACCATCCAGGCAAGCCAGAAGACTATGACCTACAATCCTACGGGAAGTAAGTACAAGGCACTGTCTGCGGATGTGGCAAATAAGCATGGTTTCAATACCCACGGTGTTATTTTTGATGAGCTGCATACCCAACCGAACAGAAAATTGTTTGATGTAATGACCAAGGGTTCCGGCGATGCAAGAATGCAGCCGCTTTATTTCCTGATCACAACGGCGGGAAATGATACACAGTCCATCTGTTATGAAACGCACCAAAAGGCAAAGGATATCATCGAAGGAAGAAAAGTGGACCCTACCTTCTACCCTGTGATTTATGGTGCAGAAGACGATGATGACTGGACAGACCCGGAAGTATGGAAGAAAGCCAATCCTTCCCTTGGTGTGACGGTTGGTATCGATAAGGTGCAGCAAGCCTGTGAACAGGCAAAGCAGAACCCCGGCGAAGAGAATGCATTCCGACAGTTAAGGCTAAATCAGTGGGTCAAGCAGGCTGTTCGTTGGATGCCGATGGCGGTTTGGGATGCCTGTGCATTTCCTACCGATAAATCGGAACTGGAAGGGCGTGTCTGCTACGGCGGTCTTGACCTTTCAAGTACAACGGATATCACTGCATTTGTGTTGGTGTTTCCGCCGGAAGATGAGGATGATAAATATATCATTCTGCCTTACTTCTGGATTCCGGAAGACAACATCGACCTGCGTGTGCGCCGTGACCATGTGCCGTATGACATTTGGGAGCGTCAGGACTTGCTTATGACTACCGAGGGCAATGTTGTCCATTACGGATACATTGAGAAATTCATCGAGTCTTTGGGTGAGAAATATAACATCCGTGAAATTGCCTATGACCGTTGGGGCGCTGTGCAGATGGTACAGAACCTTGAAGGTATGGGATTTACGGTAGTACCTTTTGGGCAGGGATATAAGGATATGTCGCCTCCTACAAAGGAACTGATGAAACTTGCGATGGAGAAGAAACTGGCTCATGGCGGGCATCCTGTTCTTCGTTGGATGATGGATAACATCTACATCAAGACAGACCCTGCCGGAAATATCAAAGCAGATAAAGCCAAATCCACAGAGAAGATTGACGGTGCTGTTGCAACGATTATGGCACTTGACCGTGCGATTCGTTGTGGTAATAGCAATAGTGCCTCGGTTTATGATGACCGTGGAATTTTATTTATTTAACCCCTTGCACATTCTGATTATGTGTGCTAATATTAGATCACAAAATATTATACCACATTATCAGAAAGGGGTGTTGAGTATGGCAGTAACTGTCTCCGTTACATTAACTGATGAAGAATATGAGGAGGTTTTGGTTAAATCCAAAGCAATAGGTTTATCTGTTGCACAGTATGTAAAGAAGTATCCAATCTCAGTAGATGATTTTGATAGCAGATATTCATACCTTAAGGAACAGGCACTTTTACAGCCTGCAGGAGTTCCCTTTACGGTTATGTCTTTGTTTGATGATTGGGATACTATCCCACGAGGAGTAAAACTGTCGCTGGGAAGAAATTTTTATCATCTTGTAAAGAGGGAAACCCAAGAACTAATTCAGATAAAACCTGCGGGAAAAACAAGTTCCAATGTTCAGCTATATGTTAAGGAGGGATAATCGATGCAACCAGATTATGTAAAAAGAAGAGTGGAGCGAGAAATTGTAGACACTATGAAAAAATATCCCGGTGGTCGAGATACAAGAAAACTTATATCAGAAGTATTGGGAAATCTTCAAAAAACTTACCCATCTCTTAACAGGTATCATGTTGCAGGTATGTTGGCTTGGATTCTCCAAAAGTATAATTTTTCATTAACTACACGCTATCCTGGATTTATGGTTAGTGTGTGAAACTAAAAATTCTGGAGGAATGTAAAATGTTATATTCAGTTGATTCTATGAAATATGTAACAACACTGCCTCATGGCAAGGACTATGATAATTGGAAAAACCATATTTCTGATGCAGATTACGACAAAGTGGTAGATGCCATTAACATCCTTGTTGATGCAAAAGAAATTAATACTGCTGGGTGGATGCCTGGTAGCAATTGGGATGGAACAGTGTATGAACCTCTATATTATGCTTGTGGGAAGAATCAAACTCAAGCGGGGATGTTTTTTGGATTGATTGTCTTTAAAACTCTTATGGAAAGAGAAGATAAAGTATGGGGATTCGGTAGATACGGTGATATTAAAAGCATGACTTATTTTGTGCTTGATAATCCTCCACCTAAAAAGTAAATAACTATTATGGATTAGCATCTGTCAAATAAACGGCAGGTGCTTTTCTTATGCCTATTTTTAAGAAGGGAGCGTGATTCTTATGGGAATTTTATCAGGCATATTCAAGGCGAGAGATAAGCCCGAAAACAGAACGGCGGGCAGTGCCTACACATTTTATATGGGTGGTTCGACTTCCGGCAAAAATGTGACGGAACGTTCTGCCATGCAAATGACAGCGGTGTATTCCTGTGTCCGTATCCTGGCAGAAGCAGTAGCAGGACTTCCCCTGCACCTATACAGATATAATGCCGATGGTGGCAAAGAAAAAGCCATTGACCATCCGCTTTACCGATTGCTCCATGATGAGCCGAATCCGGAAATGAGTTCTTTCGTATTCCGAGAAACACTCATGACCCATCTGCTTTTGTGGGGGAATGCTTATGCCCAAGTCATCCGTAACGGCAAGAACGAGGTGGTTGCCCTTTATCCCCTGATGCCAAACAAGATGTCGGTAGACAGGGATGAAAACGGACAGTTGTATTACACCTATTACCGTGGCTCGGATGAAGCTATTAAAAATAAAGAATTTGCGGTTACCTTGCAGCCTTCCGATGTGCTGCATATTCCCGGACTTGGGTTTGATGGATTGGTGGGATATTCTCCGATTGCAATGGCAAAGAACGCCATTGGTATGGCAATTGCCTGTGAGGAATACGGTGCCAAGTTCTTCGCCAATGGTGCAACGCCAGGTGGAGTGTTGGAACATCCGGGTACTATCAAAGACCCACAGCGAGTCAGGGAGAGTTGGCAGGCTGCCTTTGGTGGCAGTGCCAATGCCAATAAGGTTGCAGTTTTGGAAGAAGGAATGAAGTATACTCCGATTTCCATTTCTCCGGAACAGGCACAGTTCCTGGAAACACGCAAATTCCAAATCAATGAAATTGCTCGAATTTTCAGAGTCCCTCCCCATATGGTGGGTGACCTTGAGAAGTCGAGCTTTTCTAATATTGAGCAGCAGTCCCTTGAATTTGTGAAATACACCTTGGACCCGTGGGTCATCCGTTGGGAGCAGTCCATTATGAGGGCATTGCTTTCCAATACGGAAAAGAAGGATTATTTCGTGAAATTCAATCTGGAAGGTCTGCTCCGTGGCGATTACCAAAGCCGTATGAACGGCTACGCCATTGGTCGCCAGAATGGTTGGATGTCTGCAAATGATATCCGCGAACTGGAAAACCTCGACCGTATTCCTGCGGAAGAAGGCGGCGACCTTTACCTTATTAACGGCAATATGCTCCCCTTAAAAGATGCGGGTGCTTTTGCAAATACAACTGACAATGACGGAAAGGAGGAAAAACCCGATGAAGAAGTTCTGGAAGTGGAAGAACCAGGCACAGACGGAAATGATGCCGGAGGCGAGGACACTGTTTCTGAACGGAACAATCGCAGAAGAAAGTTGGTTTGATGATGATGTCACACCACAGCTTTTCAAAGATGAACTGATGGCAGGCTCCGGTGATATTACCGTTTGGATTAACTCGCCCGGAGGTGACTGTGTGGCGGCTGCCCAAATTTACAATATGCTGATGGATTACAAGGGCAATGTCACGGTCAAGATTGACGGTATCGCTGCCTCCGCAGCATCCGTGATTGCGATGGCAGGCACAAAGGTGCTGATGTCCCCTGTGTCCATGATGATGATTCACAATCCGATGACGGTTGCTTTCGGTGATTCTGCGGAAATGCAGAAAGCCATCGAAATGCTGGCAAGCGTGAAGGATTCCATCATCAATGCCTATGAAATCAAAACCGGATTGTCCCGCACAAAGCTGTCACACCTTATGGACGCTGAAACATGGATGGATGCAACCAAGGCCGTGGAACTCGGCTTTGCAGATGAAATCATGCAGCGTTCCGGAAGTGCCGAGGATATGGAGCCACCTGTGGTTTCCATGCTTTATTCCAAGGCAAATGTGGTCAATTCCCTTATGGATAAGGTTGCCGCCAAATGTGCAATCAAGTCCGAACCACCCCGTAAAACCAAAGCCGATGACCTTATGGCAAGGCTAAATCTTATCAAAAATTGGAGGTAATTTATTATGACGATTAATGAACTGCGCGAAAAGCGTAACCAGGCTTGGCAGGCTGCAAAGGCATTTGTGGAAACCAAGCGCGACAATGACGGTCTGCTTTCCGATGAGGACGCAAAGACCTATGCACAGATGGAGAAGAAAGTTCAGGACTATGGTGCTGAAATCGAGCGTATGGAGGCTATGGCAGCTATGGATGCACAGCTTTCCAAACCTACTTCTGTTCCGATTACGGAAAAGCCTATGAACGGCAATTCCGCACATGACCAGAAGCCTAAGACCGGACGTGCTTCTGATGCTTACAAGGACGGTATGCTTAAGGCACTCCGTACCAACTTCCGTAATGTATCCAATGTTCTCCAGGAGGGTGTTGATGCCGATGGTGGTTACCTTGTTCCGGAAGAGTACGATACCCGTTTGATTGAGGCATTGGAGGAAGAAAACATCTTCCGTAAACTCGGTCATACCATCACTACCAGCGGTGAGCGTAAAATCAACATTGCAGCCACTAAGCCTGCGGCAGCGTGGATTGACGAAGGTGAGGAACTTACCTGGGGTGATGCAAAGTTCGCCCAGATCAATTTGGATGCCCACAAGCTTCATGTTGCTGTGAAGGTAACTGAGGAGCTTCTGTATGACAATGCATTCGGTCTTGAGAAGTACATTCTCCGTCAGTTTGCAAAGGCTCTCGCCAATGCAGAAGAGGATGCTTTCCTCAACGGTACCGGTGTAGGTCAGCCTTTGGGTCTGCTTGCATCTGAAGGTGGTGCGGAAATCGGGGTGACTGCTGCATCTGCAACGGACATCACTGCCGATGAACTCATCGACCTTGTGTACTCCCTTAAGCGTCCTTACCGTAAGAATGCGAAGTTCATCTGCAATGACCAGACCTTGGCTGCCATCCGTAAGCTGACTGACAAGAACGGTCGTTACCTTTGGCAGGATTCCGTGCAGGCGGGAGAACCTGGCAGACTGTTGGGTTATGAGGTACACACTTCTCCTTATTTCCCTGTAATCACTGCGGGTATGCCTGCCATTGCCTTTGGTGACTACAGTTACTACAACATCGGTGACCGTGGTACTCGTTCCTTTGCGGAACTTAAGGAACTCTTCGCCGGAAACGGTATGGTCGGCTTTGTTGCCAAGGAGCGTGTAGACGGAAAGTTGGTACTTCCTGAAGCTGTGAAGTTGCTCACTATGGCTACTGCCTAAGATGGGAGGTGGCGGTGATGAGCGAACTTCTGACGAAGGTTAAGGAAAATCTGATACTGGAACATTCAGCGGATGATGGACTGATTGAAAGGTTCATCACCGCCGCCGTTTCTTATGCGGAAAGTTATCAGCACATTGCAGCAGGATATTATACGGAAAATGCGATGCCAGCCACTACCGAACAGGCAGTGATTATGCTGGCATCCCATTTTTATGAATCCAGAGACGGCTCTACAGGCGGTTTCTTTGCTGATAATGTGCAGGCAGGTCAGCAGGTGTGGAACACGGTCAACCTTCTTTTAAGGCTCGACCGAGATTGGAAGGTGTGACATGAGTTTCGGAAAAATGAATGGCTTTGCAGACATTATTGCCACGAAAAATCTAAAGGACAGCGAGGGTTTCTCTACTACAACAGATGAAATCCTCGCCTCTGTCCGTGTTTACAGAGAAGGTCGTCACGGCAGTGAGCGTTGGGCAAACCTTGCGGCATTCTCCGAGGCAACCGACCTGTTCCGTTTCCGATGTTTTCCAGGTCTTACCGTTACCACTGACCACATTTTGGTCTGTGAGGATGGGCGTTTTGAAATTACGTCCGTGGAGGATGTCAAGGGGCGTGGAATGTATACGGAGGTACTTGCGAAAAAGGTGGTGGCATCCAGTGGCTAAAGTAGATATTAAGATGCCGGAGGACTTTCTGGAGCGTATCTCAAGGCTTGGTTCAGACTTTGACCCTGTGGCACAGAAAGTGCTTGAAGCCGGAGGCGAGATTGTTCTTGCCAAGGCACAGAGCAACCTTTCTTCTATAGTAGGCAGTGGTACAAAGTATGAATCCCGCTCCACGGGAGAACTGGAAAGTGCCCTTGGTCTGTCTGCTGTGAAGATGGATAAAAACGGCAATCACAATATCAAGGTTGGCTTTGCAGAACCCCGCAGTGATGGTATCAGCAATGCAAAACTGGCGAATATCATCGAATATGGCAAACACGGTCAGCCTGCCAAACCTTTTATGAAACCTGCAAAAACTGCATCCCGTGCTGCCTGTATCAGTGCCATGCAGGATAAATTTGAAGAGGAGGTCAGAAAGCTGTGAGTATACTGTCAGATATCAATATGACTTTGGAGCAACTTGGCATTCCGCTTGAAACGGGTGTCTTTAAAGGACAGGCTCCGGATAAATATATCGTAGTAGTTCCTATGGCAGACAGCTTTGAACTTCATGCAGACAATACTCCTGGCTGTGACATCCAAGAGGCTCGAATTTCTCTGTATGCCAAAGGCAGCTATACAAAAGATAAAAATGCAATTGTCCGTGCCTTGCTTGGCGCGGATTTTACCATAACCGACCGCAGATATATCGGTTATGAAACCGAAACAGGCTACTTCCATTACAACGTGGATGTGGCAAAACACTATGAAATGGAGGAATAAACAATGGCTACTATCGGTCTTGATAAACTTTTTTACGCCAAAATCACCGAAGATGAAACGGGAGATGAAACCTACGGCACTCCGGTGCAACTGGCAAAGGCAATGAACGCCGACCTTTCGGTGGAACTTGCCGAGGCAACCCTTTATGCCGATGATGGTGCATCGGAAATCGTGAAGGAATTTAAGAACGGCACACTTTCCCTTGGTGTGGATGATATCGGTGCTTCTGTGGCATCCGACCTTACGGGTGCGACCATCGATGCAAACGGTGTAGTGGTATCTGCAAGCGAGGATGGAGGCGAACCTGTAGCTGTGGGTTTCCGTGCAAAGAAATCCAACGGCAAATACAAGTATTACTGGCTCTACCGTGTGAAGTTCGGTATTCCTGCCACAAACCTTGCTACCAAGGGTGACAGTATTACTTTCTCTACACCTACCATCGAGGGCACGATTCTTCGCCGTAACAAAGTGGACGGCAAGGGCAAGCATCCTTGGAAGGCAGAGGTCACGGAGGGTGATGCTGCCGTAACTTCGGAAATCATCAAAAACTGGTATCAGGAAGTGTATGAACCTTCCTATGCTACGGAAACGGCTGAGTAAGGAGGCTATGACACATGGATAAAGAACGCTCTGCAATTATCAATATCGGCGGTGATGAGTATTTACTGCTTCTCACTACCAAAGCTACCAAGGAAATCGCAGGACGCTACGGCGGTTTGGAGAACCTTGGTGACAAGCTGATGAAATCCGAGAATTTCGAGATGGCTATTGGCGAAATCGTGTGGCTGATTACCCTTTTGGCTAACCAGTCTATCCTTGTTCATAATCTGAAAAATAAGGACAACAAGAAGGATATTCTCACAGAGGAAATGGTGGAACTTCTGACCACACCTTTGGATCTGGCAGATTACAAAGCTGCCATTACCGAGGCTCTGTATAAGGGTACCAAGAGAAACATTCAAAGTGAGGACAACTCAAAAAACGCAGAGGTCGAGTAAGTGACGAAGAGTTATTTACTCGACTTTTATATTACGGCATCAGTCAGCTTCATCTGTCAATGGATGAGGTGTGGCTGATGCCGTTTGGTTTGCTGTTGGATTTGTGGGAATGCCACAAGCAGTACACAGGCGCAGTAAAACCGAAACGAGAGTATTTCATTGACGATATCATTCCGGACGGGATTTAAGGAGGTGGTTTGATGGCGGATGATTTTGGTCTGAAGATTGGCCTTGAAGGCGAAAAAGAATTTAAGAAAGCGTTGTCCGAAATCAACCAGTCCTTTAAGGTCCTGGGGTCGGAAATGAAGGTTGTAACCTCGCAGTTCGATAAGAACGATAATTCTGTACAGGCACTGACTGCAAGAAACCAGGTGCTGAATAAGGAAATCGAAGCACAGAAACAGAAAATCGAAACTTTAAGGCAGGCGCTTGCCAATGCCTCCGAGTCTTTTGGAGAAAATGACCGAAGAACACAGCAGTGGCAGATTCAGCTTAATAACGCTACGGCGGCGCTCAATGATATGGAGCGTGAACTTGACCGTAATAATACGGCTTTGGACGAAGCGGAGCGTGAGATGGATGATGCCGCCGACGCTGCGGATGATCTGGAAGAAGAAATTGAAGATGCCGGAGATGCTGCCGATGATTCCGAGGGCAAATTCTCAAAACTTGGTGGAACATTAAAAGCTGTTGGTGTGGCAATGGGTGCGGTGGTCACGGCTGCCGCTGCCGCCGCCGTTTCACTCGGAAAAGCAGTGGTAGAAGCCTACGGCGAGTATGAGCAGTTAGTCGGTGGTATCGATACGCTGTTTAAAGACTCCTCTGCATCTTTGCAGGAATACGCCAATAATGCCTACAAGACAGCGGGTATGTCGGCAAATGACTATATGTCCACGGTCACATCTTTTTCTGCATCTCTGATTTCTTCCCTTGGGGGCGATACTGAGGCAGCAGTGAAGTATGCGGATATGGCCATTACTGATATGGCGGATAACGCCAACAAGATGGGTACAGACATATCCCTCATTCAGAATGCCTACCAGGGATTTGCCAAGCAAAATTATACAATGCTTGACAATCTGAAACTTGGTTATGGTGGTACCAAGACCGAAATGGAACGTCTGCTTGCTGATGCACAGGCTATTTCCGGTATTGAATATGACATCAGTTCCTATGCGGATGTGGTGGAGGCTATCCACGTTATCCAGGAAAGTATGGGTGTGGCAGGTGCAACGGCAGCAGAAGCCGAGCATACCATCGAAGGTTCTGTGAACGCCATGAAGGCTGCCATCGATAACCTTATCGTTGGTTTTGGTAATGCAGATGCTGACATTGAGTTGCTCTGCAACAATGTGGTGGATGCGTTCCAGGATGTGCTGACCAATATTACTCCGGTCATTGAAAATATCATCTCGGCATTGCCAACGGCTCTGAACGCACTGCTCTCGACCGTGGGAGAATTACTGCCGACCTTATTGGATACGGTAGTTGACCTGTTCTCTCAAGTGTTGAATACCATACTGACCATGCTGCCGGAACTCATCCCTGTGGTCATTGATGCGTTAATGACCATTGTGAATACGCTGATAGAAAATCTGCCTCTGCTTATCGATGCCGCCATTCAGATAGTGATGTCTTTGGTACAGGGCATTGGAGAGGCTCTGCCTACATTGATTCCAACAGCAGTACAGGCGGTCATTACCATTGTGCAGAGTCTGATTGACAGTCTGCCGATGATACTGGATGCGGCTTTGCAGCTTATCATGGGTCTTGCAGAGGGTCTACTTACAGCCATTCCGGTGCTGATTGAGGCACTGCCGTCCATCATACTTGCCATTGTGGATTTTGTGATTGGGGCAATCCCTCAAATCATAGACGCAGGCGTTCAGCTTCTGACCTCATTGGTTTCTGCATTGCCGGAAATCATCGTGGCAATCGTGGAGGCTATCCCGCAGATTATTGAGGGAATTATCACAGCGGTGCTTGGTTCGATTCCGCAGATTATCCAGGCAGGCATAGACCTTTTAGTGGCACTTATCCAGGCACTGCCGGAAATCATCACAACCATTGTAGCTGCAATTCCTGAAATTATCGGTTCTGTAGTCAATGCACTCATTAACAGCATTCCGCAAATTGTACAGGCTGGTATTACTTTGCTGACTTCACTGATTAAGAACCTGCCAACTATTATCGTGACAATCGTGAAGGCTGTGCCTCAGATTATTTCCGGACTTGTGAATGCCTTAAGCAAAGGCGTATCCCAAATGGCGCAGGTCGGCGGTAACCTTGTCAAAGGTTTGTGGCAGGGCATCCAGTCCCTTGCATCCTGGCTTTGGAACAAGGTATCCGGTTGGATTTCTTCTATCTGGGACGGTATCTGTGATTTCTTCGGCATCCATTCGCCTTCGGATGAGATGGCATGGATTGGTGAGATGTTGGTGGAAGGCTTGGCAGGTGCTATCAATACCAGTGGTAAAGATGCCGTTGCAGCCGCTGAAGGCATGAGCCAGGACATCAATGATGTGATGCAGAGTCTTGCGGATGATATGACAACGGCACTGCCTACGGATTTCAATGTGAACGGTACGGTAAATCGAAATGACACCATTTCCGGTATGGGAACGGGTTATGGTGCGCTGATTACCATTCAGCAGATGATTGTAAGAAGCGAAGAGGATATCCGTAAGATTTCCCAGGAACTTTACAACTTGATTCAGAGTGGCTCCCGTGCACAGGGACATTTCACTACGGCATAAAGGAGGGTTTTGACCTATGGGTTTTATTTTTAATGATATTACATCGGCAAGCATGGGCATCAAAGCCCGTCTGACTTCCTGGCAGGTATGTGGTAAACTTCGAAACTTTACCACCACCGTGCCTGGTAAATATGGTGTGGCAGATTTCGGAGCCGATTTTGATTACCGTGAAATCAAGATACAGTGCAATATCTATCCGAAACACAGCTTCACAACCTTGGTATCTGCCTTGGATGACATTGCTGCATGGCTTGACCCTGTGCAGGGACTTCGTCAACTTGTGCTTGATGATGTGCCGGACAGATATTTTATGGCAAGGCTTAATGATGCAGTGGATTGTGAAAGGCTTATCCGCTCAGCAGGCAGTTTTGAACTGAAGTTTTTCTGTCCTGACCCATTCGGATATGCTATCACGGATGAAACTTTCTCCATTGTGGAGGAAGGGGTTCACACCATTACAAGAACGATTGGCAACATTGAGTCACTGCCTGTGTATCGCATTAAGGGTGTGATAACCGCAGGTGCAAGCAATTATATCAGCATTACCACAAACGGCACGGAAATGAAAATCGTAAATGCCACGCTTTCCGAGGGAGAAACCCTCGTTGTGGATACCGATAAAATGACCGCTTATGTGGTGGATGAAAACGGCGAAACGCTCCGTAACGGTCTGCCGTATTTGCAGGAATTGAACTTTCCAACACTGGCTGTCGGAGATAACACGGTAACCGTGGAAGTAAGCAATGCCACGCTGAACGAATTACAGATTGGGGCCAAGAGCAGATGGAGGTGACGGTATGTCTTTGAAAACAATTCTGAATAAACAGACGGATTTTACGGGAGAGTTTCCTGCAGAATATGCTGCCTCCGGCTTATGGCGTTTCAATGAATCTGCACCGGATGATAATACGGCTCTTGCCGACTCTTCCGGTTGTGGACGCAATTTTACTATCGTGAACTGGTCGGGTACTACGGCAAATCTGTCGAAGAGTCCGAAAGGCAGACAGATTCGTTTTAATATCAATAATCCGACCTCTGAAAAGACTCATTTGCAGGTGACCAATGACGGCAGTATTTTTGCAAATCTCGGAGAGCGTATCATCGTGGGTGGTTGGATGTGTCCTACCACCTATTCCGTTGGTAATACATTCTGTCCGATTTTCAATACCCGTTACGGTCCGGGACAGCCTATTTTCTATCTGTCTTTGTATTCCGGCAAGCCGAGAATTATGCTTTATAACGCTTCTGGCAGCCTTATCCTTGATAAGACGGTGACACCGACTTTTTCATTAAAGAATGGTGTGTGGTATTTCATTGCCGGAGTTATTGAAACTACAAGTAAGAAGTTCACCTATGTGGTGGGTGACCGCTCCACAGGCGAAGTTTGGAAATCTGAGGTTTTGACATTTACGGGAGAACTGAATCGCTTCTGCGTTGCAGATCTGGTTATTGGTATGCACGCCACTACTTATTATTACGCAGGCGGTTTTGATGAGTGGTTTCTGGACTGCAATTCAACGCTTACCGCAGATGATTTGGTGGATTATTTCAATGCCATAATTCTCTGTAACGGTGCAGACAGTTCTTCGGATGTGGATGCCATTACCGATGCAAGCGGCGTTACTTTGAAAGCAACAAACGGTGTTTATCCGGAAAGTGGTATCCTTTATACCAAGGCGGTAGAATGTAACCTTTCCGGTACAGGCAGAGTGTCTTATACCAGTGAATATGTTGCGGGAACAACGGCAGTGGCATCGGTGGAAACCTCTACCAGTGATGACCTTGTGGATTGGAGTGATTGGGTTGCTGTTGGAACAGACGGCAAGCTGCAATCTCCAAATCGAAACTATATCCGTTTCAAAGTAACGCTGACCACTACGGATACTTCCAAAACACCGAAACTTGTAGATATTCGCCTTTATGATATTCCGAAAGCACCCTATGAAAAAATCGGCTATGCACGTCCTGTGGTTTTGGACGATAACGGAGCATGGGAGGCCATTTTGGAGAACGCCTATAACATCATTGTCACAGGCGAAATCAATGGTGAGGATACACTGACATTTTCTATTCCGTTCCGTGACGGTAAGCGTAAATATCTTGAAAATGAAAAGAAAATCCAGATTGTGGATGATATTTATAAGGTGCGTACCATCACTGATGTGAAGGACACCACGGGAAATACGGTTACACAAGTGTATGCCGAAGCGGAATTTTACGATTTAACCTTTTCTGTCCGTAAGGAAGAAAAGAAGTTTGATGCAGAAATGGCGGATGTTGCCATGTCTTATGCCTTGGCTGACACGGCGTGGAGTGTGGGAACGGTTAATGTTACATCAAAGCGTACATGGACTTCTACGGAAAAGAATGCTCTTTCCATTCTCCGCAGCATTGCCAATCTCCACGGTGGTGACCTTGTATTTGACTGTCCGAACCGACTGGTGCATCTGCTGACAGTTAACGGCAAAGACAGTGGTGCCCTGTTTGCATACAAGAAGAATATGAAAAGCATTGAGAGAGTAGTGGATACCCGTTCCCTTGTAACAAGGCTTTATGCGGTTGGTGCCAACGGCATGACCTTTGCTGATATCAATAATGGAAAAGCGTATCTTGAGGATTTCACTTATTCCAAAGAAGTCCGTATCACTACATTGGATTGTTCTTCCTTTACCAATCCATATCAGATGAAGGAATACACTGCCATGCGTCTTGCAGAATACTGTAAGCCTGCCGTGTCCTATGTGCTGAATGCGATGGACTTATCTGTTCTGACGGGTTATGAACATGAGGCATGGAACTTAGGTGATTATGTCCGTGTAGAGGACAAAGATTTAGGCCTTTCGGTTACTACCCGTATCGTGCGCCGAGAATACAATCTGCAGGAGCCTTGGAATACGGTATTGGAACTTTCCACTACGCTAAAGAACCTGGGCAGTTCGGTGAGTTCCATTGATACCATTGCCGATGCACTGGAAGGCACTGGGATGGTTTCCAACAATGATATCCGAGAACTTGTGCCGTTCAATCATCTGCGAAACTCCCGTGCTGATGATGGCTTGGCATATTGGGTCAGTTCCGGTTTTGAGGCAGACGGAGAAAACGGTGCATCCGGCACGGCATCTTTTAAGGCAGAAGGTGTCGCAGGCATGACAAAAAGTCTGTATCAGACTGTGTATCCATCCAACCGCAGCAGTTACACACTGTCGGCGCAGATTGCATCGGAGAATTTGAAGAAACTTTCCGATAATGCCCAGGTCGGCATTGAAGTAGTGATTGAATATGAGGATGGCAGCACCGAAACCCGATTCATTGACCTTTACTGATGGAGGTGTCTATGGCTTATTTTTCTAAAACATCGGAGAAGATAATGCCTGAAAATTACTTCTCCAAAGTGAAATCTATTACCGTGCGTGTGTGCGTGACCAACTGCACAGGCACTTTTTATATAACAGACCTTTTGCTGCAGCCGGGTTCGGTTGCTACGGGATGGGTAGGTCATCCCTGTGAAATTAAGTGGGTGCTTGATGGCTAATCCGGTATTTATCCGTTTGGCAGAGGTCATCAATAAAAAGCAGGATATGCGTGTTGTGAGTGTTACCGTGAAACCTACCATCACGGATTGCTCCGGCACCATTTGGTTTACTGACCTGCAACTACAAGAAGGACCTGCACTGACAGGTTATGTGCCACAAACGGAGAGTAGGCTTAAGGAAGGCTCAAAAGTATGGTTTAACGGCGTTGTTCGTTCCGCGGAAACAGTGATTGTCTGTAACCTTGGAGAAACTTCCGGCGGGTTGGATATTCATATTTATCCGAAATCTGCTATGGCGTCAGGCTCGGTGCAGCTTTCCCAAGGTGTGGGTGGTCAGAAGGTAAGATTCCCAAATGCACTGGCAGCAGAAGATGATCTGGCACTTCTTGCTTCGGTGCGAGAATGCACTAAGAACGGCGTAACAGAGCCGAAAGAAGGATTTTATCAATACAGTGCCGCTTGGGATTCCAAGCATAAGGTTACCTTGGAAGATGGTAAGTCTGCCAGGGTTCTTTTTGAATTACAGGAAATGACGGACGGAGGTGTGTCGATTTGAGGGATAAACTGAAAGGCAAACGTATTATGGTGTGGACATTTATGGGCAATGCCCGTATGTATGAGGCACTCCGTGATTACGGTGACCGCATTGACACCATCGGTCTGTTTTCTTTTAAGGTAGATAAGACAGGAACGATTACCGAGAGTGGCGTTCCCATTAGTAATATGCTGACATACATCAAGAAATGGCCACATATCCGATGGTTGCTTACGGTAGCTAACGATGGTGCAAATTCAATTTTTAAGGCTCTGCGTGATAACACGGACGGTGCGCAGGATAAGTTCTGCTCTGAACTTGTCCGTATAATGGAAAAGTATCCGTGGTGCAATGGCGTGGATATCGACCTGGAAAAAGGAGATGACTATTCCACCCACGCAGTATCCACCGCAATGTTCAAGCATATCTACGAAACGGTAAAAGCCTATGACTCCACCAAAGAGATGAACATCTGCCTTCCGGGTATGACTTCCGTTAACGGTTCGGTGGGTGGAGAAAACTGGTGCGTGTATGGTGACCTTGATAAATACTGCGATACGGCATCCATCATGAGTTACGGTATGGCTTGGGCGGGTTCTGCTCCCGGTCCTGTTTCTCCGAGGAGTTGGCTTGAGGGTATTTACGATTACGCTACAAAGGTAATGAACCCTGACAAAGTATTTCTCGGTATGCCTGCCTATGGTTGGAACTGGCAGATTTACGATACGCCGGAGAACCTTGGGAAATATTATCGTGGTACATCTAACACCTATTACGCAGCAAAATACTGGATGCAGGGTGTCTATAATTTTACCGATGATGCACCTCCTCAACCCTTTATCCCTATCGTTTCCTATTGGGATGATTACGATATGGGACCGTGGGCATTGCCTCATGTGTACGATTATATGGAAGGTAGGGATGCCACAGATTATTCCTATCCGCTTATGACCGAAACCTATAATCGCAGAAGATATCTGACCGCATATGCAAAACAGCAGCACACGGAATTTGGAGAAATTATCATCGACCGTGGTGCCGAACCGGACAGTTATGAAGGTGTGGTTTCTGTATCGAAAACACTGGTCACTTTAGGTGATGAGGGTTCTGCCACCTACAATTTTACGATTGATAAGGCAGGCACTTATGATGTGGCGGTTCGTCTTTGTTACCCATTCTGGGATAAAAACAGCATTTATGTATCTCTTGACGGCAGTACGGTTCATTTCTCCGAGAACAGGCTATGGTGGCCATATTGGAGGACTACCTTCTGGGCGACACTTGCCAAGGGAGTGAGATTTTCTACAGGAGAACATACACTGACTATTTCCGTTGGTGTAAACGGTGTGCAGTTTTATGGTTTCCGTGTCTGTACCGATTTTTCTGAAGAACCTACGGCTGGAGAAGCGGAATATACCCTTGCTCCACGAAAGTTCAAGGATGTAAACGGAGATATGGTGGGTCCCGCCACGGGATTTAAGCTGACACTTGAAATGCTCCGCCGAAAGCCTGACTCTGCTCTTGTGTGGTATGAGGACTTCCGTGACGAAGAAAAGATACCGGAAAGCTACTGGACAGTTTTATCCGGTGAATGGGATGTGTGGCAAGACCCGGAAAGTATGGCAAAACGACCATACTCACAGCTTGAAGGTTACGGACAGCTTGCATGGAATTATAGTGGATTTTCTGATATTCACCTTCGTGCGCAGATTATCTTTCCGGCAAATGGGGGCGGTAAGGCGGGCGTCTTCCTTGGTTCATTGTTTTGCTGCCTTAATTATGATACACAGCGTTTGGAGTTGTATGATGGTTCTACGCTGAAAGGCAGTTACTCCATGACAATTTCCAAAACTTCAAAGGCTGACCTTCGCAGCAATCCTAATGTTTACACCATTGAATTGCGTAAGCGTGGAAACAAGGTGCGGGTGTATTCCTCTACATCCAATACGCTGCGATTTACTGCGACGGTAAGTGGTGGCGGTGGGTATGCGGGGATTCGTTCGGAAAATCAAATCAACTGTCAATTGCTCCGTTTGGGAGATGCCTGGACGTATGAGCCATATGAGAGATTTGATGTGGTAATGCCGGATGGAACGGAAACTTCCTATGGCAGAATCGAGAGAAGTAACTGCATATGGGATGAGGAGTTCCAAGTATTTACGCTTACTTCTGATGTGGAAGAATACTCTACCAGAAACGAAGATATTTCTCTGGACTATGAATTTTATCATTCCCACATCATGCCCCTTGAGTGCGGATATAATTATGGAACAAAAATCATCCCAAGGGATATCAATATCTGGATTTCCAGACTGTTCCTTGGGGATTCGGACGGCTTTTCCATTCTGTATTACCAGGATGTGGACAGCCTGATCTATTGGGCGAACCAGGCGGCGTATCGTTGGAAACTGCGAGGGATGTGTATGTGGTCCCTTGGGCAGGAAGATATGCGAGTCTGGGAGTGGCTGCCCAAACAAACGGAATAACGGCTTTAAGGGTATCTGCCAATGTGGTGGGTGCCCTTTTTGTATGCAAAAATTAATGAAAGCGAGGATTTTACTATGAAGGATTTATGGAACACCATTCAAATCATCTTTACTGCCCTTGGCGGCTGGCTCGGTTGGTTCTTGGGAGGCTTTGACGGTCTTCTGTATGCACTGGTGGCGTTCGTGGTTGTGGACTACATCACGGGAGTTATGTGTGCCATTGCAGATAAGAATCTCTCCAGTTCCGTTGGTTTCAAGGGTATCTACCGTAAGGTGTTGATTTTCACTTTGGTAGGAATTGCACATATCATCGACGCCAATGTCATCGGTGACGGCAGTGTACTCAGAACGGCGGTTATTTTCTTCTATCTCTCCAATGAGGGTGTGAGCCTTTTGGAAAACGCATCCCACCTTGGCTTGCCGATTCCGGAGAAGATGAAGGATATCCTGGAGCAACTCCATAACCGTGCAGAAAATACGGAAAGTGAGGACAAGTAATATGAATTTACACAAACTTATTTTAACGGAAAATGCCTGCTACAAGGCAGGCAGGAAAATCACGGTCAAAGGCATCATGGTTCATTCTACTGGTGCCAATAACCCGAATTTGAAACGCTATGTGGGTCCCGATGATGGTCTGCTTGGCAAAAACCAGTACGGCAATCACTGGAACACTTATCATCCCGGTGGCAGAGAGGTCTGTGTTCATGCCTTTATCGGCAAGTTGGTTGACGGCACTATCGCAACCTATCAGACACTCCCTTGGAATCATCGTGGATGGCACGCCGGAGGCAGTGCAAACAACACTCATATCGGTTTTGAAATCTGTGAGGACGGTCTTACGGATTACGCCTACTTTAAGAAGGTGTACCGTGAGGCCGTTGAACTTTGTGCCTACCTCTGCAAGGAGTACGAATTGACAGAACAGAACATCATCTGTCATAGTGAGGGTTATAAACAGGGCGTTGCATCCAACCACGGAGATGTGATGCACTGGTTTCCGAAACACGGCAAGAGCATGGATACCTTTCGTGCCGAGGTAAAGGCTCTGCTTGCTGCCGATACCAAGGAAGATACCGAGGGCACTGCCGAGCCTGCGGTAACCTATCCCGAAAAGCTGACCTCCGGTTATTACCGTGTGCGTAAGACATGGAAAGACAGCAAATCCCAGGTGGGTGCATATCGTATTCTTACCAATGCAAAGGTGGCTGCCGATAAGAACCCCGGCACTTTTGTTTTTGCCAATGATGGAACAGCCATTTACCCTGCGAATGATACTGCCGAGCCGGATTACCGTATTCATACGGTAGTCAAAGGTGATACCCTGTGGGAGATTGCAGAGCAGTATCTTGGTAAAGGTGCAAGATACACCGAAATTAAAAAGCTGAACGGACTGACTTCCAATGTGATTTATAGCGGTTGGAAACTGAAGATTCCGAACTAAGACGATGCCCTTTGAGGATTTTTCCTTGAAGGGCATTATTTTTTTTGCTTTTAAGGGGGTTCGATTCAGCCTGTCTTTTCGCATATAGGCAGAGGAAACATTTCCACTGTTGAATGATTGGAGGAATCGAAATGGAAGTACAGAGAATTGAGAATTTTAAGATACCAAATGCCGTTGCACATGAGATTACGCAGGAAGACTTGCAGAAAGAATATGATTATTACAGGGCGCAGAAAGTCTTGGAAACCATGTTTATGTTCGGCATGATTTCTGTGGATGAATTCCACAAAATATCGGCTGTGAATCGCAAAACTTTCTCCCCGTTTCTGTCAGAGATTATGCCGTAAATGACTTGCTATTTCTGCGATAGTACGGGAATATGTCACTACCCAAAAAGCGAGGTGAGTTGATGAAAAGGATAACAAAAATCGGGGCAAATGAATCCTCGGTTCAGAAGAAAAAACTAAAGGTTGCAGCCTATTGCCGAGTTTCTACGGCAAGTGATGAACAGCTTATCAGCCTTGAAGCACAAAAGGCCCATTATGAAAATCATATCCGTGCCAATGAAGAATGGGAGTATGTAGGCCTTTATTATGATGAGGGCATTACGGGTACGAAAAAGGATGTCCGTGCCGGACTTCTTTCCATGATAGCCGACTGTGAAGACGGTAAGATTGAATTTATTATTACCAAGTCCATCAGCCGATTTGCCCGTAATACTACGGACTGCTTGGAAATGGTGCGAAAGCTGACAGACTTGGGCATTTCCATTTTCTTTGAAAAAGAGAATATTAACACAGGTTCGATGGAGAGCGAACTGATGCTTTCCATTTTAAGCAGTCTGGCAGAAAGTGAGTCGGTATCTATTTCCGAAAACAGTAAATGGTCGGTGCAAAAACGCTTTCAGAATGGAACCTTTATTATTGCCTATCCTCCATACGGATATGACAACGATAACGGCACGATGGTTATTGTGCCGGAGCAGGCAGAGATTGTAAAAGAGATTTTTGCATCCTGCCTTGCTGGAAAAGGTACACACGCTATAGCCAAGGAACTGAATGCCCGTGGCATCAAGACCAAAAAGAATGGTAAATGGGGCGCGGGTTCTGTGAATGCCATTCTTACCAATGAAAAATACACAGGTGATGTAATTTTTCAAAAGACCTACAGTGACAGTAGTTTTAACCGCCACATCAATTACGGAGAGCGTGACCGTTTCCTTTGTGAGAATCATCATGAGCCGATTATCAGTCATGAGGATTATGAGAAGGTACGCAAGGTGCTTGACCAGAGAGCAATGGAAAAAGGCAACGGTACAGATACCTACCGATATCAGAACCGTTATTGTTTCTCCGGCAAAATCAAATGTGGCGAATGTGGGACTACTTTTAAGCGTAGGCAGCATTACAAGCCAAGTGGTAATTATGTGGCTTGGACTTGCGGAAAGCATCTGGAAAACAAGCAAGATTGCTCCATGCTCTACATTTCGGATGACAGCGTTAAGCTGGCTTTTCTGACCATGATGAATAAGCTGACCCACGGTCATCAAGTGGTCTTGAAACCGCTATTACGCACTCTGCGAGGAATGGATGACAAAGACAGATTGCTCCGTATTCAGGAATTGGATATTTGCATTGAAAGTAATACCGACCGAAAGCAGATTCTTACAAATCTGATGGCAACAGGGGTATTAGAGCCTACTGTTTTTAATCAAGAAAACGCTGCTCTTGTTATGGAAGAGCAAAAGCTACGGGCAGAAAAAGAGAAGTTAGTTAATTTTGTTGGCGGTGACAAGACACGAATTAAGGAACTGCAAAAGCTGATGGCATTTACAACCAAAGGTGTGATGCTGACAGCCTTCGAAGATGAAACCTTCCTTGCCTATGTGGAAAGTATCACGGTAGAGTCCAGGGCAAAGATTGTGTTCCACTTAAAATGCGGATTGAATCTGACGGAAAGGTTGGTGAGTTAAATGACAGCACATATTCCATACGGATATCGGATTGTAGACGGAAGAGCTGTGGTAGATGAGGTTCAGGCAGAACAGGTCAGAAACTTTTTCGAAGAATACATTTCCGGCAAAGCACTAAAAGTTGCAGCAGAAAATGTTGGAATAAAGATTTATCACGGCAGTGCCGGAAGGATGCTTCGAAATACCCGTTATCTTGGGGATGATTATTACCCTGCTATTATTGATCAGGAACTGTTCGACAGAGCCGAAGAAGAAAGACAATCCAGAGCCAATCAGCTTGGCAGGGTCAGAGAACTGCAAGGTAAAGAAATGCCTGCCGTTCCCCTGCATTTTACAATGGGGCGACAGACAAAGGTTATTTATGACCCTTACGAACAGGCTGAATACGCCTATAGTTTGATAGAAAGTGAGATGAATGCAAATGGAACCAGTTAAAAACATAACGGTAATTCCGGCACGTAGACGTGTTGGCAACACCGCTAAAGAATCAGAAATACCAAAACTGCGTGTGGCAGCCTACTGCCGAGTTTCCACTGACAGTGATGAACAGGCCACCAGTTATGAGGCGCAGGTGGAGCATTATACCGATTACATTCGCAAAAATCCGGAATGGGAGTTTGCCGGAATATTTGCTGATGACGGGATATCCGGAACTAACACGAAAAAACGAGAAGAGTTCAACCGCATGATTGATGAGGCTATGGCGGGTAAAATCGATATGATTGTTACCAAGTCCATCAGCCGATTTGCGCGAAACACTTTAGACTGCCTAAAATACATCAGGCAGCTTAAGGAAAAGAATATTCCCGTTTATTTTGAAAAGGAAAATATCAACACGATGGATGCCAAGGGCGAGGTGTTGCTTACCATCATGGCGAGCCTTGCACAGCAGGAAAGCCAGTCCTTATCACAGAACGTAAAGTTAGGGTTTCAGTATCGTTATCAGCAGGGGCAGATTACCGTGAATCACAATCGTTTTCTTGGATACACCAAGGATGAAAAAGGACAGTTGATTATTGAACCCGATGAAGCGGAAGTGGTCAAACGAATTTACAGAGAGTACCTGGAAGGTGCAAGTTTGCAGCAGATTGGCAGAGGCTTGGAGGCTGACGGAATTCTGACAGGCGCCGGGAAGAAGAAATGGCGACCGGAAACCCTGCAAAAAATCCTCAAGAACGAAAAGTATATCGGAGATGCCCTTCTGCAAAAGACCTATACAGTGGATTTCTTGGAGAAAAAGCGTGTTCCGAACAACGGATTGGTTCCGCAGTATTATGTGGAAAATAGCCATGAAGCCATTATCCCCCGCGACCTTTATATGCAGGTACAAGAAGAAATGGTCAGACGTGCCAACCTTCACAGCGGGCAGGAACGAAAAAAGCGTGTTTACAGTAGCAAGTATGCACTTTCAAGTATCGTGTACTGCTCCAAGTGCGGTGACATTTACCGCAGAATCGCATGGAACAACAGAGGTAAACATTCCATCGTGTGGCGTTGCTGCACCAGGGTGGAACACGGTCCGGGAGCCTGCGCTGCCGATACGATACAGGAATCCGAACTTCAGAACCTTGTGGTAAGAGCCATCAACATGGCACTCTGCAAAAAGGATACCATGAGCGAAAACTTGCAGAAAAATGTCGAGGCGGTGCTTACCGGAGCAGACGGCATTCCGCTTGACGAAATTGACAGCCGTTTGGAACAGCTACAAAAGGAACTCCTAAAGGTAGCCAACGCCAAAGGAAATTATGACAGCATTGTGGATGAGATTTATAGCCTTCGTGAGGCGAAGCAGAATGCCCAAGTGGATAATGCGGAGCGTGAGGGTATGAAACAGCGAATCAGCGAAATGCAGCAGTTCCTTACAGAGCAGACGCAGAACATCACTGAATATGATGAGCAGTTGGTTCGCAGGCTGATTGAGAAAATAACGGTTTACGGCGGAAAGGTTACTGTAGAATTTAAATCCGGCACAAGCGTGGATGTGAGAAGATAACATTTGGATGGAACACACCTTGCAGCAATGCAGGGTGTTTTTCTTTTGCAGTGAAATGTTGCCGATTAGTCTATGAGTATTGACAAATTTACTAAGAGTGCGTATAATATATAATGACGTATTCTAAATGAACGGAGGTAAAATAATGCAAAAAAATATATCCTTTACAGTGGATTCAGATGTATATGAAAAATTTAATATGGCACTTAATTTGTCCGGGGAAACATCTGATGAGGCTGGTGAGGCCTGTCTCCGTTGGTATATTGCACAAGCATTTGGCAATGCATCGAAAGAATATACACCAAGAGTTGTGAAACAAACTGACAGCGGTTCCAGAGATTTCTACGGAAAAGCATTGCAGCGTATCCCTATGTGGGCAATGAAACCGAGTCAGTACAACCATAAAATTATAAAAGCCTTTTTTATGGCTATTGATATTGCAGGAGAAGCTACTCTGCCTATGATGGAGCGTCTGTGCAGTGATAAAGAGCGTCCTGATTTGTTTGTTCCTACTTTTAGAAATAACTATTCCCAAATGAAACTGGATGGACCAAAATCACACGGAAAAGTTTTTGAAGATGACGGAGAACGTGTCTGGGTTTGGGACGAGGTTGAAGACACCCTTGTGAAATATAAAGAAAGTTTCTACGTTGGAGAGGAGTAACCATGAGCGTTTTAATAGATAACAGCATCACTATATATGAGGCACTTGAACACATAAAAAATGGGAAGTATGTTATGCCTGCATTCCAAAGACAATATGTGTGGAGTATGGAGCAGATTGAAAAACTCTGGGACTCCATTCTTTTGGATTATCCTATTGCGACTTTTTTGTTTTGGCGCGTGGATGATGATAATGTTAGTTGGGATACTTATTTTTGTAATTTTATGTCTGAGGTTACATTTGATAGCAGAAAGCAGGCAGACAGTGTCAATCATGAGTTGAGTAATATCGATGTAAAAATGACCGACACCGCAGTTTTAGATAGGCAGCAGAGATTAACCTCTTAAATGCGCCATCCCATGATGTTGATTGTATCGACGAACAAAAAAATGGATAGATAGAACTAAAACACCTATAAGGTATAAATGGAGGCAATTTATGTTTAAAGAAAAAATTATTATAGAGATGAAAGAAGTATTCAAAGAAATTCCTTTTGGCATAGAGCATACTCTTAAAGTTTTGAAAAATGCAGAAGATATAATGAACGGAGAAAATATCGGAGAGGAAGAAAAAGAATTCATCAGTATTATTGCTATACTACATGATATTGGTGCGGTTGAAGCACAAAAAAAATACGGTTCTATTGATGGTGTCTATCAAGAAAAGGAAGGACCAGCAGTAGCGAAAGAAATATTAAAAAAGGTAGGCTATAACAAAAATATTGATAGAATATGCTTTATAATAGGCAACCATCATACTCCATCTAAAATTGATGGACTTGATTTTCAAATACAATGGGAAGCTGATTTGCTTGAAAATTTAACGGTTATGGATAAAGA
>JBGVJZ010000038.1:0-24067 GCA_045129695.1 Lachnospiraceae bacterium
ATGTAGGACAGCGTAGTGCCGCATCTATTGCCAGAAGACTTCAGGATCCTCTTGCAGAACTTGTTAAAATTGATCCTAAGGCAATCGGTGTCGGACAGTACCAGCATGACATGAATCAGAAGAAATTAAGTGAAGCGTTAAATGGTGTTGTAGAGGACAGCGTTAATAAAGTTGGTGTTGATTTAAATACAGCCTCCGCACCTTTGCTTGAGAGAATTTCCGGTATTAATAAACAGCTTGCCAAAAATATTGTTGCCTACAGAGAGTCCAACGGCAAATTTGTAAGCCGCAAGGATTTATTAAAGGTTCCAAAACTCGGACCTAAAGCTTTCGAGCAGTGTGCCGGGTTTATGAGAATAACAGGCGGCAGCAATCCTTTGGATTCTACCAGTGTCCATCCTGAGAGCTACGATAAGGCAACTGCCCTGCTCACTAAGCTTAACTATTCAACTGACGATATTTCCGGCGGTAATTTAAAAGGATTATCTTTACTTATTAAAGATTATTCCAAACTTGCCAACGAGCTTGATATGGGCGAATTAACCTTACGTGATATTGTTAAAGAGCTTGAGAAGCCGGGAAGAGACCCACGAGAAGAAATGCCTAAACCAATACTTAGAAGCGATGTTATGAATATGGAGGATTTGAAACCCGGAATGATTCTTAACGGTACAATTCGCAACGTAATTGATTTTGGTGCATTTGTTGATATTGGTGTTCATCAGGACGGATTAATACACATCTCACAGCTTACAAACAAGAAATTCATCAAACACCCAATGGAAGTGGTAAGCATCGGAGATATTGTTCAGGTTAAAGTACTGGATGTTAATATGGAGAAAAAAAGAATACAACTTACTATGATTTTATAATTGGGTTTTAGTGTTAAAGGCTCATGGCATATGCCCGTAAAATATTCTCACGTAAGGAGAATATTTTACGGGCATTATTTAATTCACTTACTTTGTTTTCTTTAGATGAACCAGCCGTTTCTTCTTCTGTGACTGCTTCGCCAATTCCTCTTCGCACTGTTCCTTCTCGTATTCTATATACATATCTTCTTTATTCCATTTAACAAGCCCGTGCCGGATAAGTCTTCTTACAATGTCATACAGCACTGCGAAGAAAGGAACTCCAAGGAGCATTCCGCTAAATCCGAATAAGCCTCCGAACAACATAATTGAAAACAGCACCCAAAAGCTTGAAAGACCTGTAGTATTACCAAGTATCTTGGGACCGATAACATTTCCATCCAGCTGCTGGATTATAATTATTATAATAATAAAATACAAGCCTTTAATCGGGTCCTCCATCATTACAATAAATGCCGATGGTATTGCACCGATAAACGGACCGAAAAATGGAATTACATTTGTTACACCTACAATAACACTTATAAGCATAGCGTACGGTATTTTAAAAATTGACACAACAATAAAAGTAAGAACACCAATAATTATCGAATCAATAATTTTACCATTAATAAATCCGCTGAACATTTTATCAATATAACCGATTTCATCCATTGCCTTCTCTGCCCACTTTGGAGAAAAAACACTATGAATCAGCATCGTTCCCTGCTTTGCCAGTTTTCTTCTCTGGGCTAAAATATATATACATGAGATAAGTCCCACAATTATATTGGTAAGAAAACTCAGCACACCCTTGACACCAACAGTAATCTGTGAAATCAGCTTACCGGTGTCCATTGAAATCAGCTTCTCAAGTACTTTATTAAGAACATCCATGGCATTGACGGAGAAATTCTCAATCTCCTTCATAATATACTCATTGTTCTTAACAATATTCTTAAGCCAGTTTATGAAATCCGTGAACATCTGAGGTGCATTTTTAATTAGATTCTTAATACTATCAATTACCTGCGGAATTACTGCTGCGATAAGAATATATAAGAATATCAAAAATGTTATCATGGTAAAACAAATACTTAAATTCGTTACCAGCTTGTCCGCCTTATATCTGTTCTTCATCTTCTTAAACCATTTGCCTGTGAGATTCTCATAGGCTGCACAAAGAGGCTTCAAAAGATATGCAAGAATTGCACCAAATGCAAATGGCTCCAGATTATCCAATACCTTCCGCAGAAATACAAACAGTGTATTTGAATCAAAAAATGCAAAGTAAAAAATAATAGCACATACAATTACCGCAAAAGCTACCAGACCAATTTTCACATATTTTGTATCAATTTTTTTCTTAGGTGATTTATTTACACCCTCTGAGTTCTCCATACCCATTCCTCCAATTTCTAGGACCTGTATTCAATAACATTTCCATCCTCTACCCTGTAAATTCTGTCACAGCCCTCCAGTGTTGACATTCTGTGTGAAATGATAATAATTGTTTTATCGTTTTCAAAACCATAAATCTCATTCATGATTTCGCTTTCCGTCTCATCATCAAGTGCCGCCGTAGCTTCATCAAATACCAGAATATCCGGATTATGAAAAAGTGCTCTGGCAATACCGATACGCTGCCTCTGTCCGCCGGACAGCCTGACACCGTTCTCTCCAACCTGACTGTCAAGACCCCGGTCGAGAGACTGGACAAATTTATCAAGTTTAACGATTTTAAGAATATCCCATATTCTCTCATCAGAGGCATCCTTAGTTCCGAAAACAATATTGTTTCTGATTGTATCGTCAACAAGGAAAATCATCTGCGGTATATATCCGATATTCTGCATCCAGCCCTTAACACTCTGACGTATATCTCCGCCATCCACGATAATCCTGCCCTCATTAGGCTCAAGGAAACCAAGCAGAATATTTACAAATGTTGTTTTACCTTCACCGGAGGCACCGATAATCCCAATCCGTTCTCCTTTCATAATCGTAAGACTTATATCATTAATTACATTCTCATTACCATCAGGATACATAAAGCTTACATGGTCAAAAACAATTCTGTCATTAAGCGGAAACGGCTCAGGATCAGTCTCAAAATTAATAGCATCCTTGGAGTTAATATCGCTTATTACTTCCTTGCTAATCTTCATAAGCATAGGCTTATTATACATGATTCTGTTAAAACACGAATTAATGCTGTTAACTGAAGGAACAATTCTTACAACTGCAATTGATACCGCTGACATTCCGACAAGTACCGCCTGCATATCCTGATCGGTAACAATTGACAGTAGAATGTATCCGGCAATACATACTGAGACCACAACCTCAGTCAGATGCTTTGGTGCCGTATCATAGACAAACTTCTCTTTCTCAAGCTTATAATTCTTATTACTGTATCTTCTGTATTTATCAGAAAAATATTTTTCTCTGTTTAGCACCTTGATATCCTTGATACCGTTAACCGTCTGATTCACTATATCCATCATTTTCATTGTACACATGGTAGCTTTCTCACCAACAGCCTCATCCTTACGGTACATTGTATAATACAGAATAGAAGTAAGCACCACAAAAACAAGCATCAGAAACAGGGAAACCTTCCAGTCCACGACAACCATTACCACAACAAGAGCAACCACGACAATAACTTTGGATATAAGTGTCAGAATATCCTGCAAAAGAGCATAAACCTTCTCCACCAGTACATTGATTACAGTAATAAGTTCTCCGGAATTACAGTGAAGAAAATATACATATGGCCTTGTAATATATATGTCGAAAAGCTTATTTGCAGTATCCTTCTTACCCTTGGCAATAAAATATTTCTTCGCCCTTTCCATAAGAAAAATAACCAGATTCTTCAGTGCCATGAGTACAGCAAAGCCCACTGCCATACCAATAAGCATACTTTTATCGTCTGTCAGTCCAAAGAATACAAAAATCTTCATTACAACTTCATATTTAGTAAGAAGCTCCATATTAACAATTGCTGCAATAAGCGGAACTATCATGGAGAGACTCAATATCTCAAGGAATCCGCTTAAAACCATTAAAACAACTATTCCGAAAATTTTTCTTTTATCTTTAGGTCCAAGAATGTTCTCATATTGTTTCCATATTTTATTCATTAGACATTAATCCTTTATAAATAATATTTGTTAACACTTTCTCAATGTGATTGTAACATGAAAACCGGATTAATACTACTTAATTATTTCTTAAAAAAAAGTGAACTTTTTGTCATTAACATTAAAAGCAGGACGATTGACCACTATGCACAATCGTCCCGCTTCTTAGGATTCCATTTTTCACTTATGTTTTATTTGGCAGTCTGCAATTTAGCACGCCATATACTTCTTATACTCTCAGTCTGGGAACAGTATTTTGTTCCAAACATGCATTCATAAGCAAAATGCTCACAATTATTGTACAAAATACTATATCCCTTCTCACCCACACGCGCTCTGGCAGACGCAATAATTTCCTCAGGCTTTCTGCATTTCTTACGTTCCTTGCGCTCAGGCTCACCGACCTCAAGAAATTTGCCGCTTAAGAAGCCGTTAATGTCCGTAACGCACACCTCAATATCCTCATCCCTACGAAGAAATGTTACGGGAGGTGGACCAAACTGGATTATCTCTTCGTCACTTATATAGATTCCATAGTGGTAGAAATCACCCAGACATATTCTAATCATATCTCCCGGTTTTACATCATTATAAGTCCATTTCATTTCTTTTTACCATAAATATAATCAATTACATCACTGACAGTCTTAAAGTCAGCAAGTCCAACGTCATCAAATCGAATGTCAAAGCTTTCCTCAACTGCAATAACAAGATATAAAAGTCCCATTGAGGTCATTCCCAAATCCGTGGTAAGTCCACACTCCGGAGTAATGTTCTCAGGTGCAATCTGCGGATTACTGACTGCAAGCTTAAATATTTCTCTTAATTTTTCCTGAATTTCAATCTTGGTCATTTTACAACTTTTCTCACTTTCTTCATTGCTGGTGTTCTATCAAAATCTTCATCCCTGATAATTATTTTACTCACTCTTTGGAAAGTTGGCAAGGATGCATTTATTTTCTTTAATTCTGACATTATATATTCATTGGCATCTGTAAGCTTCGCTTTCTCCAGTGGTCTTGGATATACCTCAAGTACAAGTATCTGCATACCCTCTACAACCTCATCATAAATCATGGCATCCTGAATAATATCGAATTTACAGAATTCATTTTCCAAATCTTCCGGAGAAATATTCTCTCCGGTTGACAATACAATAACATTTTTTTTGCGACCGGTAATATACATAAATCCGTCTTCATCAAAACGAACCAGATCACCGGTTCTGAACCATCCATCCGTATAAGCGGCCTTATTTTCAACAGGCTCATCATAATATCCTGTCATCATATTACGTCCCTTAAGCCACAACTCTCCGTCTTCAATCCTAAGCTCCTGTCCGGGATACGGAAGTCCTACAGCAGCAGGCTTATCAGTATTCTCAGGATTACCCGCTACCAGGTTGGCAGACTCGGTAAGTCCATAGCCCTGAAAAAGATTAACGCCATATTCCTTATATTCAGTGATAAGATGTGACGGAACTGCACTTGCTCCACAAATAATGTATTTGAGACTGTTTCCCCACATACTCCTCTTGAACTGTCTGGTAAGTGTCAGTGCCATCTCTGCAAGTGCCGGTACGAGCACCAGCATTGTCGGATTAAACGTACCCATTACCCTGAACATATCTTTAGGATTTCTACATATATAGATATGGCTGCCGGTATATAACGGATTAAGCAGATTTCTGATAAGTCCGAATACGTGGGTAAGCGGAAGCACTAATAAATATCTCTGATTAAAAATCTCATCAAAGCCATAACAGCCATTCTTCACACCTGCCATAACTGCACGATGTGATAATACCGCACCCTTATTTTTGCCCGATGTTCCTCCGGTAAAAATAATTGTACTGTCAGCTTCCGTATCAGGAAATACCATATCTGTCACAAAACTACCCTCTGTATTAACAGCAATCAATGCAGCTGACGAGTCTCTGTCACGGATAATATTAATTTTATCCTCCTGAGTCTCATCATATACAAGTGCTTTAAGTTTATATTTATTTATATATTTTTCCAATGTATCAGCATCAACATGAGTCGGAATCAGAAGTGTACAACAGCCATAGGTCTGTGCGCCTAAATAAGCCTTAACAAACGGATATGAATTAGCAACAATCAGTCCAATGTTATCACCGGACTCCACTCCGCTATTTTTGAGAAGCCCGCGAAAATTTTTTGCATCATTGTCAACTTCTGAATATGTATACTTCCTATCATCCTCAATTGCAACTAAATCACCATACATCTCCACACATTTCTGCCACATATGTGAAACCGTAGGATAATCGACAATTTTTGCAAGTGTCTCAGCTGAACAGTATTTTTCAAAATAATTCGGAGTCTCGTTAGTCATGTTTTTTTCTCCTGTTATTGTATATTTCAATAAGCTCCAGTTCCTTTTCCCTGACATAATTGCTCACACTTTCAAGCTTCTCAATATTAGGTAACGAACCACAAAGCTCTTTAACGTTAATCGGCTCACCGACAATTATATCCGTTACGGAAAAAAATCCCCTATAAGGTGCACAATACACAGGAACAATAGGAACATTACATCTTAGCGCCATCATTACGGCACCACCCTTAAAAGCACCAACACTTCCTTCGTTGTGTACAATTCTTCCCTCAGGATAAATTCCCACAGCATATCCCTTGCCGGTAACCTCCTGAACAGAATTAAAGGTACTCATGTTGAAATTTTCCCTGTCAACCGGAAGGCACAGCATCTTTGTAAAAAAGAAAGTTCTCAATTTGTTAGAAAACAACTCCTTAAATGCCAGAAGATAAAATCTTCTGTACCAGAAAGCAATATGCAGTTTCACCGGATCAGTTACTCCCGTATGATTGGATATAATAATGGCACCATCTTTTACTCCCTTTCTGGCGACATTACTCACATAAGTTTTTCTTGGCTTAATCCATATAAATGCCGGAATAGCACCGGTAATTTTAACAAAATCATACAAAAAGAATTTCCAACTAAACAGTGGTCTTTTTTTCTTTGGTTTGTCTTTCAAGCTCATATTTTAACTCCAGAATTTTATCTCTCATAATGATACTGATATTTCGTGCATTCTCTTTTTCAGTCAAATCTGAATCAACATATTCGTTAACATATATCGGTCTGCCTATTATGACTCTGGCCCGTTCCTTAGCAAAATATTTACCGTTAGTATATACGGGAATAACAGGTACGTCACTTCTCATGGCAATAATTGCCGCACTGGCTTTAAACGGAAGTGGTCTTTCCTCATCTTTAAGAGGCAGTCTTGATTCCGGAAAAATTCCGACGACACCCCCATCCCTGAGAATCTCTTCAGATTTATCAATGAATGAGAAATTATATGTTTTTCTGTTTATTCTTATGCCACCAAGTTTTCTGAGAAACCAGCCCAATATTTTATTTTTCTCAAAAAGCACCTCTGCCATCTGATATCGCAAAGTTCTTCCAAAGAATACAAACAAAAAAACTGCAAAATCAAAAACTGAAGTGTGGTTTGACACTACAATGGCAGGTCCCTTTATTCGTCTGCCCTGAACCTTTTTATCTTCACAATACACCTTGGTTCTAAAGCATATAAACTGCACCGGAAATCCGGTAATTTTAGTAAAAGCAATAATAAATCTATTCATTAATTGTCACCAGTTTATTGTCTGAAGGGAGTTATGTTCACTCCTCATTCTATAAGTACAAATTCTCCTGTATATATCTTCCAAAATCCTTAACTGTCACCAGACCGACTTCCTCGTCCTCCGGCATTTTAATCTCATATCTGTTCTGAATATCCGCTATCATTGATAAGTAATCCAGACTGCTTCCATCCAAATCATAGAAGAAATGTGCGTCCACACCAATTGTCCCGGCTTCTGCACTTAAAGCATCAGCAAATATTTCCCGAAGCTCATTAAGAAGCTCTTCAGGAATATTATCATCCTTCTCCTCATCGACCTTAGGAACAACTACAGCAAGCCTGTTTTCAGAATAAAGTCTTGTAATTTTACGTCTGTTAAGCTTAAAATCATTAGCTCCCATTAATGCATCAGTTGTGAGAACAATATCATTAATTGTTCCGTCAAGTTTATTAACAGCAAGCTGTTCTCTTATATTTTCGACTATTCTTACGGCAGCAGAACCCGTTATGTATTTATTTACCTCAATAATAAGAACAGGTGAAACTGCATCGAGTGCATTGCGCTTTCCAATAAGGCAAACAGCTCTTGCACCCTTTATTTTAAGCATTCCTTCTATCCTGTTAGGATTAAGGTTCTCACCATTCCTGCACGGAATCATATCATCTCTGCGGCCTCTGATAAAATATCTTCCATTCTCTAAGGCTGCCATGTCCTTGGTATAAAACCATGTATCTGCATCCATTTTAATAACCTTGTCGCCCTGAATAATTCTGTCAGCAGTACAGTTGCCTCGTATAAGAAGCTCACCATCTTCACTTAAAGAATATTCAACATTCATAAAAGGCTTTCCTACTGAACAGGTATTTCTCACTACGGCTTTTGGTGAAGTCTCTACTGAAGTAATGCCAACCTCTGACATTCCAAAGCCATCAGCAATATGGTACCCTATCCCGTTAAAAAAGGTTAACACCTCCGGTGAAATATAGCTGCCACCGGAAATAAGGCACTGAATACTCTCTCCAAAAAGATTGTCTCTGACCTCTCTAAAGGCTTTTCTTGAAAAAGCCATTGCAAGTGACGTATTAAAATCCAGCTTTTGGGCTATTTTAAGACCCTTTTGAAATTTATTGAAGGTCTTCTCACCTTTGTCTCGTATTTTCTTAATTGCAGCCTCATAAATTTTATTCCATAAAAGAGGTACTGCAAAAATATGAGTTACCTTGTGCTTACGAACAGTATTAAGAATCGTATCCGCACCAAAATCATTTAAGAACACAAAGGTTCTTGAGAAAAATCCGAACCACATAAATACCGCTGCCAATCCGAAAATATGATAAAAAGGCAGAAAAGTTAACAGCTTAAGCTCACCTTCATAATGAGCCTTAATCACCTTGGATTCCCTGATAATTTCGGCACTGTTACATAACTGATAGTAGAATTTCTCTCCCGTGTAGACACATAATTTGATATTCTCAGATGTTCCTGAAGACATAATAATAATCTCATCATTCCATGAAGGCTCAAACTCCGCTCCTGCGGGAAGTACTGCAACCTCAGCTGATTTAAATGTCTTAATACTAAACTCCTTACTATCTGAAATGACTGCCGCTGCCTTATGCTCTGTAATAACCCTTTCAAGAGTTGAATCATCAAGCCTTGAATTCATAAGAAGCGGTGTGTATCCACACATAAGAAGTGCCCATAATATCTCAATCCACTCCACTGAATTTGCCATATACATTCCGATTATTGCTCCCCGCTCATATCCGGACAGCAAATCAGACAGTGCCGAAGCGATTCTTACTACAGCCTCCCTGCACTGTCCATATGTGGTTTTAATAATCTTATAGCCATCTGTTCTCTCAGCCATTATATTTTCAGGCTCAGTAAACATATATTCAAAAATCTTTTCAAAATTCCTGGAATTTCCCTCAAATAACCTCAATTTATAATTGACTAATTCATCTATACTTTTAAAGCTTCCAATATTGGTTAATTTCATTATTGTACTCCTTATTCAGATGTATATGTAAGATACCGAGGATAATTATACTTCCAACAAAATAAAATAACAATAGCTTTTTATTACAAGTTTATTCCTGCTCCGGCTTCCCGTGAGACATAAACAGTCTGTTAAAGAAGTTATTTTCTGCCGGAACAACAAGACAATATATTCCTATTGGTACCGTAATAAGACTTATCCATTGTGAGGTTGACAGGAAACCGAAAATTCCCCTTACAGCATCCCCCCTGAGGAATTCCAATACAAAACGCATCACACCATAAACCGTCATATATATTCCAAGTGGCTGATAATACTTCTTAACCCTTCGCTGATTAAAACATAACACAATAAAAATCACCAGCTCACCAAAAGCCTCATATAACTGCACCGGAAGATACGGAACGCCGTTATTACCGCCAATCGCGTTAGTATAGGCAATTCCAAGCGTCCCATGCTCCATTCCGTGGCAGCAGCCTACAAGAAAACAGCCTATTCGTCCAAACATATGGAACAATGGAAAAATCGGCATCATGTACATAAAAAACTCTCTCGAATCCTGTTTAAAAACTTTAGTGTATACCATACCACCAAATATCGTTCCATATAATCCACCATAAAATACAAGTCCGATACTCCAATGATTACGAAAATATTTTATATCTGTAAATAGGTAAGGAACCACTTCATAATTCATAATTATTTCAAGTAACTGATGTAATAAAAGTGCTCCCGCAAAAAGAAAAACAAACGTAAATGTAAGGTAATACAGCAAATCATTGCCATTAAGTTTTTTCTGTCTGCTTCTGACTACGGCATAAATTATAGCAGCAATTATTCCCATTACCGCCATTACACCATATGCTGAAATTTTTTTACCCAATAAATTAAAATAAGGATACATACTATACTCCAAAAACTTTTATTATAATAAAAAGGAGCGTTGCACTGAAAATGATTATATAATCCTTTCCGTGTCGCTCCTGTTTATTATTCCTATATATCGGCAAATGATTATAATTCAAGTAATGAAGCAAGGCCTGAATTACAAGCAATATTACAAATAGTACAAGGAACACTCAATACTAATCCGATAATTCCTGTAACAAGACCGGCTGTTGTCATATTGTTAGGACCATTAACAGCCTTTGATTTAGATGCTAATATTATTGCAACAATACCTGCTGCTATACCAACATACGCTGCACTAGTAGCTATTGCAACAATTCCACATACCAGACAACCAATTGCCAAACCCTTATTATTCATAACGTTCTCCTTTTCTTATAAAAATTGTCATTAGTAAACAATGCAACAATATCATAAAAAAATCTAAATTGCAAGTATTTATTTAGCTCTGTAGAAGTTAATGAGACATCCGTCAAGGATAATCTGTCTCTCATCATCCGTGAGCTCACCAATCTTTAACTCAAATTCCTTCATATCTTTATTAACTACAAATGCCTTAACAGAAGAAGCTTTGTTCTTAATCGCATCAGCAATTCCCGGAATGAAAATATAATCAAGATTGCTGAATGGAAGCTCGCCCTCATCAATAATGAAAGGTATCATTCCCCAGTTGATAAGGTTTGAACGATATCTCTTAGTAGCATATTCATTAGCGATATTAGCCCATCCGCCGAGTACCTTCTGGCATGAAGCAGCCTGCTCACGGGCAGAACCGTCACCCGGTTTAACTGCGAAAATTGTACTTCCGACACCGGTATTTTCCTTACATACATCATAAGTCTCTTTAATCTTATGCATAATATCATGAAGCTCAGGAAGTGCCTCACCCATACATTTGCCTGCTTCTCTTGCAATCTCTGCCTTCTGTACTTCCTTAGCCCGTTCTACATACATCGGGTCTTTCCTTGAAAGTGCAAACTCTGCAAGTCCAAGAGGATTGGAACGGAATGATGAAGTCTCACCTGAAGGAATTAATTCATCAGTTGTTGTAACAGGGTCATGAATCTCTGATACAACCTTAATAATAAGGTTCTCAGGGAGCTCTGCCATTGCAGGCCAGTCCTTAATGTTTGGTCCAAACTGGATTTCCTGTTCAGGATTTGCAACACCCTTACTGTCAAATACGCGGTTAGCATAAATTGTTCCGTCAAAGTGATATTTAGGTCCTGTATATTCAACGTCCATGTCCGTTGCTGCTGTAAGGTATCCCTTGTTAGCAGCTGTTGCTGCGATTGAACGTGCATCCATTAATGCAACTGAAGAAATCTGTCCCTTCTGAAGCTTAGAACCTTCTCTGTTAGGGAAGTTTCTGGTTGAATGTCTGATTGAGAACGCATTATTAGCAGGTGTATCTCCCGCACCAAAGCATGGTCCGCAGAATGCTGTTTTAACGATCGCACCTGTTGCAAGAAGGTCTGCCAGTCTGCCGTTTCTTGCAAGCTCCATATAAATAGGTGTACTTGCCGGATATACGCTCAATGTAAACTCATCTGCACCGATTGAGCGGCCTTTTAATAAGTCTGCTGCCGCACAGATATTCTCAAATCCGCCACCCGCACAGCCTGCGATAATACCCTGGTCAACATAGAGCTTACCATCTCTTACTTTGTTGGTTAACTTAAAGTCAACTGCTCCGTCAAGACTTACCAACGCCTTCTGCTCTGTATCATGAAGAATGTCCATAAGGTTAGCATTAACCTCATCAATTGTATATGTATTGCTTGGGTGGAAAGGCATTGCAATCATAGGTTTAATCTTACTTAAATCAACCTTAACCACTCCGTCATAATACGCAACTGCTCCCGGATTAAGTTCTTTATAGCATTCACTTCTGTTATGAATATCATAAAATTCCCTGATTGTCTCATCAGTCTTCCAGATAGAAGATAGACAGGTTGTCTCGGTTGTCATAACGTCTACACCGATTCTGAAATCAGCACTTAATTTGTCAACACCCGGTCCTACAAATTCCATAACCTTGTTCTTAACATATCCGTTAGCAAATACTGCTCCGATAATTGCAAGTGCAACGTCCTGTGGGCCAACACCCTTCATTGGCTCTCCCTCAAGGTAGATTGCCACAACGCCCGGCATATTAATATCATATGTTTTATTAAGAAGCTGTTTAACTAACTCAGGTCCACCTTCACCCACAGCCATGGTTCCTAACGCACCATATCTTGTATGGCTGTCTGAACCAAGAATCATCTTGCCGCCCTCTGCAAGCATTTCTCTTGCAAACTGGTGAATAACTGCCTGATGAGGTGGAACATAGATTCCGCCGTATTTCTTAGCACATGTAAGTCCAAACATGTGGTCATCCTCATTAATTGTTCCGCCTACTGCACATAAGCTGTTATGACAGTTAGTAAGAACATAAGGAATAGGGAATTTCTCAAGTCCGCTTGCTCTTGCGGTCTGTATAATTCCAACAAATGTAATATCGTGTGAAGTAAGCTTGTCAAATTTAACCTGAAGCTTCTCCATATTGCCTGATGTATTATGCTCTGCAAGAATTCCGTATGCGATGGTATTCTTAGCCGCTTCTTCTTTCACCGGAACGCTTCCAAGCTTACCGGCAAGGACTGCTGCCCCGTTCTCATTATCTTCAATAAGTTCTGTACCATTTAAAAGGTATGCGCCGCCTTTTGTTAACGTAACCATTGATATGCCTCCTTATATAATTATCATTTGATTGCATAAACCACTCACAATTTTATAACATTGGGATAAAAAAATCAATATCAGCCTTCTGTATATTTATTCCTCGTAGTAAGCAACTTTTTTCAATTCCTTGCTTTAATCTGGCTCAAAATGTGTTAGAATATATTTATTAACAGGAAAGGCTGATGCGTATGATTATTAAAAACGAATTTACATTTCCTTCCCGCAACGAAACTGATAAGATTCATGCTTACTCCTGGGCACCAAAGGATGGTAATATAAGAGGAATCTTTCAGATAATTCACGGAATGCAGGAATATGTTGAACGATATGAAGAATTTGCAATTTTTCTTGCAAAAAATGGTTTTCTTGTAGTGGGCGAAGACCATTTAGGCCATGGCAGGACTGCTGCCACTGATAAGGATTTGGGATATTTTACGCCACATGCTGCTGATACAATTCTGGTGCGCGATTCCCACAGGCTTAAGAAAATAATTGAAGAGAAGCATCCGGGAGTTCCATATTTTATTATGGGACACAGCATGGGATCTTTTATTTTACGCAAATATCTTGCTATGTATGGCAAGGGAATATCCGGTGCAATTATTGCAGGAACAGGCTGTGAGCCGGCTTTTCTTACCGGAAGTGCAATTTTTCTGACAAGAATGTTAAAGCTGTTTCGTGGTGACAGATATCATAGCCGATTTATTACCAAACTGGCATTTGGTACATATCTTAAGAAAATTCCTAATCCGAAAACAGCCAGTGACTGGCTTACACGGGATGACGAGGTTGTTAAAAAATATCGACGTGACAAATTCTGCACCTTCAAATTCTCAGTTAACGGATACAGGGCTTTGTTTAAACTTATCAGGTATGTATGTAATCCAGGAAATCTGACCAAAATTTCCAAGGATATGCCTATTCTGGTTACATCGGGTATGGAGGATCCCGTTGGCAACTATGGAAAGGATCCGGTTAAAGTATATGAGCAATATAAGAATCTTGGTATTAAGGATGTAACTCTTAAGCTTTATAAAGACTGTCGACATGAGATAATATCTGAGCTTAATAAAGAAGAGATTCACATAGATATTTTGAACTGGGTTAACGCTCATATCAATTAGTAAAATTTTAATGAATTAAAAATAAAAAGTGCGGACATAATTTTATGGTAAAGAAATTTAAAGGAGCCTTAATTATGGACATCGCATTTTTTGGAACAAAACCTTATGACAGACTGTGGTTTGAGCCACTTTCCAAGGAATACGGCTGTAATATTCATTTTATTGAATCCGGCATTTCGGATGACACCGTAATTCTTGCAAATGGCAAAAACGCAGTCTGTGTTTTTGTTAATGACTATATTACAGAAAACATTGCAGAGAAATTGTCCGGTATGGGCATTAAGTTAATTCTTCTTAGATGTGCAGGATTTAATAATATAGATTTAAAGGCTGTGAAAGATTTGGGCATAACAGTGTTAAGAGTGCCCAGCTATTCTCCTGCCGCAGTTGCCGAATTCTCCATGGCTGCAATCCTTACAGTAAATCGACAAACTCATCGTGCATACAGCAGGACAAGAGATTTTAATATGAGCATTAATGGTTTAATGGGAAGAGATTTGACAGGTAAAACAGCCGGCGTAATCGGAACCGGTAAAATCGGACAATGTATGATTGATATTTTTAACGGATTTCACATGAAGGTTCTCGCTTATGATTTGTATCCAAATGAGAATCTTGATGCAGTATATGTTCCTTTGGATGAGCTTTTTGAAAAATCTGACGTTATTTCACTCCATTGTCCGCTTACAAAGGATACACACCATATAATAAACAGGGACTCCATCGACAAGATGAAGCCCGGTGTTATTCTGTCCAATACCTCCAGAGGTTCACTGATTGATTCCCAGGCCCTTGTTGAAGCGCTTAAATCCGGTAAAATCGGTGCCGTTGCATTGGATGTTTACGAAGAAGAGGACGGTGTATTCTACGAAGATGTTTCTAATGAAATCGTACAGGATGATACCCTTTCACGTCTGTGTACTCTTCCAAATGTGCTTATAACCTCCCACATGGGATTTTTCACTAAAGAAGCCATGCAGGCAATCGCAATTGAAACTCTGCAAAATGCATTTGCATATGAGCATGGAATGAAATTAATCAATATAGTTCAATAACTATTCCAAAAATAAAATATGTAAGATACCATTCCTTATATATAAAAAGAATCCCGCTTTGCGAGATTCACATAAACTCTATAATCGGCGTGACAGGATTCGAACCTGCGGCCTCTTCGTCCCGAACGAAGCGCTCTACCAAGCTGAGCCACACGCCGTTTACAGAGACTATTTTAATTACGATTTGCAAAAATGTCAACAGAATATTCCAATAATATTTTACCTCTCGTCCAAATCAGCGTAATCTCTATGTTTTCCAACATATTTATATGCCGGACGAATGATTTTGCCCTTATTCACAAGTTCTTCAAGTCTGTGTGCACTCCAGCCTGCAATTCTTGCGATAGCAAAAATAGGAGTGAATAATTCATCAGGAATTCCAAGCATTGTGTACACAAAACCACTGTAGAAATCCACATTGGCACAGATTGGCTTCAATGTATTGCGTGACTGTGTAATAAGCTCTTTGGCAATTCTTTCAATTCTGTCAAGAAGTTCAAATTCTCTTGTAAGCCCCTTCTCTTCTGAAAGAAGCTTCGCATAATGCTTAAGAATAACCTCACGCGGATCAGATATTGTATACACAGCATGTCCGACTCCATAAATAAGTCCGGCTTTATCAAATGCTTCCTTATTAAGAATTTTCTGAAGATAGGTTCTAAGCTCTTCCTCATCCTCCCAGTCAGAAACATTTTTCATAATATCATCAAACATCTTCTTAACCTTAAGATTGGCACCACCATGCTTAGGTCCCTTAAGAGATGCAATAGATGCTGCAACCGCCGAATAAGTGTCTGTTCCTGATGAAGTAACAACATGTGTTGTAAAAGTTGAGTTATTACCTCCGCCATGCTCTGCATGAAGCACCAACGCTACATCAAGTACCTTTGCCTCAAGCTCTGTATATTTACCATCAGCTCTTAACATTCTGAGGATGTTCTCAGCTGTAGAGCACTTAGGATCAGGATTACGAATAATAAGAACATCATCCTTCTTAAAATGCATATATGACTGATAAGCAAAAACAGAAATTACAGGCATCTTCGCAATCAACTGTAGCGACTGTCTTAAAACATTGTCTACTGATATATCCTCTGCCTGTTCATCATAAGAGTACAATGTAAGAATACTCTTCTCAAGTGCATTCATAATATTATCGCTTGGAGCCTTCATAATTACATCACGAACAAACTGTCCTGAAAGATCTCTGATATCTCCGAGAATATCTATGAACTGTCTTAGCTGCTCTCTTGTCGGAAGTGAACCAAACAGAAGAAGATATGTTGCCTCCTCAAAAGCAAATCTTCTGTGGTCACCCTTCTCTATTAAATCATATACATTATATCCCTGAAAATAGAGTCTTCCATCACATGGAACACGTTCACCTTCAACAGTATCAAACGCAACCACGTCAGAAATCTCCGTCAGACCTGTAAGGACACCCTTTCCATTACTGTCACGAAGACCTCTTTTAACATCATATTCAATATAAAGATTAGCGTCTATTTCACCTGAAGTCTTACAATAAGTAACAAGCTCATTAAACTGGCTGTTAAGTTCAGGCTTTAATTCCATCATTTCCTTGTTATTTAACACAATTTCACCTCAAACCATCTTCCAATATGTCAAAGTACATTCTACAACAAGATTATTAACTTTTCAACCGTTATTTCAGCACAAAAAAAAGCCGCCGACCTGCCAAAATGCTAAGCCTACGACCTTCGAGTGCGCCTTCAGGGGTTCGAACCCTGGACACCCTGATTAAGAGTCAGGTGCTCTACCAACTGAGCTAAAGGCGCGTCCACTATTCATTTGAACTTGTTTAACAAGCACAATAAATAATATAGCAGACTGAATTATTATTGTCAACACTTTTTTTTATTTTTTATCTGACAATCATTATTAAAGCATTTGCATAGTTCATCAAAAGCCCTCTTTAGCTTTACAAGTTCCCTGTTAATGCACCTGATACAGCAGTTATCCGGGGAAATTTTGGAACAAACACTTTTTTTCATAAATCCCTACCTGTTAATAATCATTTTATTAATTGGCACTCCTTCTGAAGAAAAACGAATCTCATACTCTGTCATTACATTTCCTTCATTCATTTCACTATTATGGAGGTCATTTGTTATATTTATAATATTCCAGCCGGCCTCTTTTGTTTCCTCAACGGAAAAATCAAACAATTCTCTATTATCGGTTTTGAATTCTACCGTTCCGTCTTTTTTAAGAAATTCATTGTATCTGCCAAGGAACTGTCGGGATGTCAGACGTCTCTTGGCATGTCGGTCCTTTGGCCATGGATCAGAGAAATTAAGATATATTCTGTCAACCTCTTCCTTGTCAAAAATATCAACAACATTTTCTGCATCCATCCTTATAAAAATAAGATTAGGTATCTGCAGCTCTGCCTGCTTCTCAAGTGCACGTATGAGAACACTTGAATATTTCTCTATTCCAATATAGTTAATTTCCGGATTATTCTGTGCAAGAGTGGTTATAAACCGACCTTTACCGGTTCCTATTTCTAAATGAATCGGATTATTATTTTCAAAATGCTCACTCCAGCGCCCCTTTAATTCTTCCGGATTGTTAATAGTATATTCGCTTTCAATCATGGGTTCCTTCGCGCCTTTGACATTTCTTAATCTCATTTTTCGGGTTCCTCACTTTATTTTATTCATTAATCGTATTATAATATTCATATCTTAATTATAATAAAGGAAATTTAAATGAAAATAAATAGATTTTTATCAATTTTATTAATTAGTATTTTTTGTGTCACAAATTTTTTAACTGCAAATATCGCTGCTAACGAGTCTGAAGAGCTGGGCCTGCCGGAATTTCCTGAAATCGCATCCCGGAATGTTGTTGTAATGGATGCTGACAGCAGGGAGGTTCTCTACTCCTCCAACCAGGATATCAGATGCTATCCTGCCAGCACTACCAAGCTTCTTACAGCGCTTCTTACACTTGAGAACTGCTCTCTTGATGATGAAATAACTTTTTCACAGTCAGCGGTTGACAGCATCGAATATGGAGATGCCAATGCTTCTATTGTACCCGGGGAGACATTAACCATTGATCAGGCACTCCACTGTCTGCTGCTCCGTTCAGCCAATGAAGTGGCATACGGTCTTGCGGAGGAGGTTTCCGGCAGTGTAAGTGCTTTTGCTGCTCTTATGAATTCCAAAGTGGAGAGTATCGGAGCTGCCAATACCCATTTTACCAATGCAAGCGGTCTTACGGATGAATTTCATTATACAACGCCTTATGACATGGCACTTATTGCCTCAGAATGCTTTAATTCCAAGGAGCTTATGAAAATTGCCGGTTATAGTGGTCTGTATACAATTGCTCCAACCAACAAAAGTAATTTTACACGTTATTACAAGCCACGATATGAAATGCTTGAAGGTGGTGAATATGCCTATCAATATGCTGTCGGTGGTAAAACAGGATATACGGATGCATCAGGTAACTGTCTTGTCTCCTTTGCTCAAAAAGATGATTTAAGACTGGTATGTGTTATTTTTAAATCTACAAGTGCTGACTGCTATACAGATACCACGGCTCTGTTTGATTATTATCTGAATAATTATCATAAGATTTTTATAGAAAAGTATGATGCAGGTATTTCTGACAGTGAAATTGACTTATTATCATTAATCGGTGAACTTGAAGCTTCCACCTATTCCCTTGGTTTCAAGACGGGCACATATATTCTTGTTCCGAATATCGTTAAGGAGCAGAATTTAGACACAATCATCACCTACTCTGACAGCCCCGCATACGTCGGCAAAGAGGGAGGGTTTGCATGTGTCAGTTTCTTTTATGAAGGAATTAATGTGGGTAAAGCTACGATATATATTAATTCTTCCCTTCCTGACGACAATCTGCCCGGGACTAACGGAGTTGTCAGGCGCGGGCAGAACGATATACTTAAAGACAGTGATTTCTTCTATATTAATATTTGGTTAATTGCAGGAATAACTTTATTAATTGCTTCACTTGTCACAGTTGTAATTATTCTTGTCAGAAAAAAACATCATCACGTTAATTATGGCTCTTCAAAAATTCATTTCTAAACGTCTGACTGTTTCTCACGTTGACGACGCTTTCTGCGTTTAATGCGTTCCTGCACTTGTTTTTGCTTAATGGCGGCTGCGTCTTCTCTGGATGCAGCCTTAATTATTCTGACTACATAGCATTTCTCATCCATTGTTTTACGGATTTTAAGCTTGCCCTTCATAAGTCCATGAGCATCACAATATGCCAGGCAATAATACATTTTCTGATTAGTGGCAAACCAACGGATTTTCTTACGGCAGTTTTTGCCACATTCAACACATGGTGTGGATAAAACAACACCATCCTTAAGTGCATCATCCTTATCGGCAAATCCTCTCGAAACATATTTGGTATACTCACCATAGTTAAGGGTAAATTCTTCCTTTCGATTCTTAGGAATTATAAACGTATCAACAGATGAATATACTCGTACCTTCTCAAAATTTATCTTCTGTAAAATCCTCGCCGTATATATTGCATCATCAAAAGCTGAGTGAAAAGGAATATCCTTCTCTAACATCTGCTCCGTAACTGCCGTTTCCAATGAAACTCTCTGTTTACCATCGCTAAAACACCGACTGTAAAGCTTCTGAATATCATAATAAATAAATGGCTTAGGAAAATTATATTCTATATTAAAATATTTACAATTTCTCTGAAGTTCTGTTAAATCCATTGAACCCCATGTTCCAAAAATATATTCTCCGCCTTCTTCGCACCACTTAAGAAAATCCTCTGCAACCTGCTTAAACGGCTTACCTTTCTTTAAATCCTCCATGCTGAGCATTATTAAATCCCTGGTTATATAATGAAGCTCATTGTATACTACAGGAGCAACTATTTCATGGAATCTGCCCGTAACATTAAAACTATCATCCAGCTTAACTGCACCGATTTCTATGATTTCAAATGGTAAATCCTTATTCTCTTGTCCTTTACCGGAGGGACTCTGGTTCCACTCCAAATCGAAAATAATGTAATTCATAATAGTATCAATATAGCAGATATTAAAGGAATAATCAATAAAATTGGGGGTAGTGAAATTATCGGATTTGAACAATTTTGACGTTGAAATGATAGATTCTGACGTTAACGAAAAAAACAGGGAAGAATATGATAGAAATATATAGAAGGCACACGGGCCTTTACAAAATATGTTGCAAGAATTAAGTGCAACAGGTATTAATTAAAATATTTAGAAACGAGGAATGAACATGAAGAAAAAATTTTTAAGTACATTACTTATTGGAAGCATGTTGGTATTAACTTTTGGATGCGCCAAAAATAATCAGACAGACAATGAAGGTACTACTTCACAGCAGGAGACCGATAATTCTCAAGATGATGTGGAAGAGACAACGGAGGAAGAAACCACGCCTGAACCTACAGAGGAAACAAGCGAGACTGAACCGCAAGAAACAACCGAAGCAGTTGTTGCCATTGAATATACAATTCCTGATGGATGGGTGTATACAGTCAATACAACGGGAGATACTTTTAAAGGTGGAGAAAAGCTGACTACAGCGCCAAGAAATGGAGATACCTGCCAGACTGCGGATTATCTTTATACATATTATAATTACAGTTCAGGTGCAGGCTGGAATGCACGGGTTCTTGATACCGGCAAAACACAGTATGAAGAATTACAGGCTGTAATTGCGGAAAAACCATTAGTAAGCCTGTATTCCACATTTGAAGAATGTTCAGAGCTAATTACGTCTCCATCCATACCAAGTAGTGTTTCAAGTATGGAAAATACATTTTATTTATGCAGTAGTTTGACAACTGCTCCGGTTATACCGGAGGGAGTAACAAATATGACATATACTTTTTGCGCCTGTGAAAGTCTTTTGGAAGCACCTGAAATCCCTCAAGGTGTGGGGAACATGTATTGCACGTTTGCATATTGCACAAGTATGGAAAAATCTCCTGTTTTACCGGAGAGTGTATATAATATGCAGATGACATTTATTGGTTGCTCTAACTTAAAAGAGGCACCGGTTATTCCAAACAACGTAAAGCAATTAAGCTGTACATTTCAGGATTGTATCAGTTTAAAAACAACTCCTGTATTGTCGGATAATATTTCTTTACTGGAAGGAACATTTAAAGGATGTACAGGATTGGAAACAATTCAGAATATTCCGGGCGGAGAAACTGTTTTATATTATGCTTTTGCGGATTGTGTTAATTTAAAGACTGTTCCTGAAATTCATAGCGAAGTATCATCACTTGGTTATGCATTTAAAAATTGCACAGGTTTAACCGGCAACATAGTTATTAATTCAAACACAAGCCAGTATGACGAATGTTTTGCAGGTGTGAATTTCGAAGCGCAGAATCTGACCCTTAGCGGCTCATCAACTATACTTGAAGACTTAAAAGCAACAGGTAATAACTAATATAAAAGTTCATTGTCAAAACTACAATACAAAGGCAGGAAACCAAACCTCTCCATCCGAAGTTTGGTTTCCTGCTATGACAATTCTTATTGATTTAAATACGACTGAGAGCTTACTATTGATAATGAAACCATCGATCATAAGATTTTCGGTGTTTTAAACGTCCCTGACTGGAGTCGAACCAGCGGCCTTTCGCTTAGGAGGCGAACGCTCTATCCTACTGAGCTACAGAGACAACAATTTGAAAAACCATTTGATATTTTATCATGAAAATTTCTCTAAGTCAATCCAGTGGGGCATTTAATTCAATCGCTCCATGCAGCCAGACTCTGCCGGTAAAACGAAACCCAACCTGAGGATTTCCATACAGGTCTTTACGATTAATTCCAAGATTAATCATATTATCATTACATTCCAGAAGCATATAATAAATTTCCTCACCGGTTATCTCATTGGTAAGACTTGTTACTTCCATTATGTTGCCCACTACCGTATAATGGTCACATTCAAGCCCTGATGGAATAAAAGAAGAATTAACAATAGTATATATATCTTCCTTGCGAATTCGCTGGCAAATATCTGACAACATATCGTAATCTCTGATTGTCAGATTATCGATTGCATCAGGATTACCACGCATTGCCATATCCACAAGCTTATTTCTCTTGTTGGTGGCAGCTTTACAGCGGTCAATCTGTGCTTTGGTCTGCCTGATAGGAAGAATAATTTTACCACTTGTTGAAAGTGCACTTAAATATACAAAACGGTCTGTTAGAATTCTTCTTCCATTAGTCTTATTAAGATACTCCACAATATTTTTTACAAAAAATATTGGAGGCACTTCACGCCTGGGTTCATCACAATGTGCAAGATACGCTTCTTTATCGCTCTGCCTCTCAACTACCATTTCACGATTGTAGCGGGGCACATTTCCTTTAATATATGGAAAATAAAAGGTCTGTTCAAAAATTTTATTCTCAGGGTTATAGAATCCACGGATTACCAGACCACCCATATCTTCAAACTCTGTTCCGTTCTGTCTCTTTAACATACAATAATCAATCTGTGCTTCATAAAAAGAATCCTGTGCTTCTTCTTCTGAATCATAGATTATTGAACTATTGCGTATTGCATCTTCTTTGATTGTATTCAAAAGAGTTTCCATGGCGGACCTTGATGATATTTCACTAAGGCCCACCGCTCTTGCATATAAATGCATATTAATTATCCTTTTTCTCGATTTTGGTCATACCACCCATATATGGCTGAAGTGCAACAGGGATGTTAACACTTCCGTCTGCATTAAGGTTGTTTTCCAAAAATGCAATTAACATTCTAGGTGGTGCAACTACTGTGTTGTTAAGAGTATGTGCAAAATATTTGCCATTCTCACCGTTTACACGAATCTTAAGTCTTCTTGCCTGTGCATCTCCAAGGTTAGAGCAGCTTCCAACCTCAAAATACTTCTTTTGTCTTGGTGACCATGCTTCTACGTCAATAGATTTAACCTTAAGGTCAGCCAAATCTCCTGAACAGCATTCTAGTGTACGTACAGGGATATCCAGAGAACGGAAGAGATCAACTGTATTCTGCCATAATTTATCAAACCACATCTTGCTGTCCTCTGGCTTACATACAACAATCATTTCCTGTTTTTCAAACTGATGAATTCTGTATACTCCACGCTCTTCTATACCATGTGCGCCCTTTTCTTTTCTGAAGCATGGTGAGTAGCTTGTCATAGTATATGGAAGCTTCTTCTCATCAAGGAGATTATCAATGAATTTACCAATCATTGAATGCTCGCTTGTTCCAATGAGATACAAATCCTCGCCCTCAATCTTATACATCATGGCTTCCATTTCTGCAAAACTCATTACACCTGTTACTACATTACTACGAATCATGAAAGGAGGAATACAATAAGTAAATCCTCTATCAATCATAAAATCTCTCGCATATGTAATAACTGCGGAATGCAATCTTGCTATATCACCCACGAGATAGTAAAAACCATTACCTGCTACTCGTCTTGCCGCATCCAAATCAATACCATTGAATTTTTCCATAATCTCTGTATGGTATGGAATTTCAAAATCAGGTACTACAGGTTCTCCATATTTCTGAATTTCCACA
>JBGVJZ010000039.1:0-109562 GCA_045129695.1 Lachnospiraceae bacterium
GGTCAGAGATGATATTATCCGTAAGAATCCGTCCGATGGAGTAATGGCTGAGATAAAAAAGAAAGCCGGAAAGAATAAGGGTATCAGACATGCCCTTACCATTCAGCAACAGAGAGCATTTCTGAATTATATTGCAAATGAACCTGTGTTTATTCATTGGCTTCCATTGTTTACAGTATTGCTTGGGACAGGATGTCGTATAGGAGAGGTTATCGGACTTCGATGGCAGGATATTGATTATGAAAACAGGATAATCAATATCAATCATAGTGTGGTGTATTATGCAGTTGCAGGAGCACCCACAAAGAAGTCGGTATTTCAAGTATCTCTTCCAAAAACGGAAGCAGGAATCAGAGATGTTCCAATGATGGACGAAGTGTATGAAGCATTGCAACAGGAATATGAATACCAGAGGGAAAATGGTTTTAACAGTACCACTATAGACGGTATGACAGGATTTATCTTCTGTAATCGTTTTGGTAATGTCCATAATCCTCAGACGGTAAATCGGACGATTAAGCGTATTCTGGAGAACTACAATGCAGAGGAAGTAGTGAATGCCAAGAAAGAGAGAAGGCAGCCGATAATTTTGCCACATTTCTCTTGTCATCATCTAAGGCATACCTTTTGCACAAGACTTTGTGAAAACGAGTCGAATTTAAAAGTAATACAGGCAGTTATGGGTCACGCAAATATTGAAACTACGATGGATATATATGCGGAAGCTACTGCCGAAAAAAAGAAAGAAGCAATCGAGAATCTATCAAAGAATATAAAGTTGTTTTAGGGAAGAGTCCTTAAATCAATTATTCTGGGATTCTCTTTGAACCTTACAACTACATTTTTGCTGTTTCAACTACAATGTTACTACGAATTTTGAATTTACTATGCAGAATAGTGCATTGTAGTGCAAGGTCTAAAAGTTGAGGAAATTCGCTCTGTGCCTAGTGGTGCAGAAAAGTGCAGAAATCTGTTGCGACTTCCCGACGATGAAGAGTTTGGAGAAATAAATCCAGTGTTTATGCGGGTTTGGGAGATTGATAAAACTGATTTGACAACAAATTGACAACAATTACTTCTTCATTCACGAAGAATAATAACTGATGATAAGTTGTTCGGAAAAAATCCGGCAATGTAAATGAGACCTAAAAGGGTCACTTTCTTGAAAATATTTCAGGAAAGTGGCCCTTTTTTGCGTGCAAAGTAAGATATTTGTTACAAAACAAAGAGAAAGAAATAGCAATTCGTATATTTGGAAATATATACGAAACACGAGGCCTGAATATACGAAATGTATACGACAAGGAGATTAGAAAATATGGACGAACAGTATTATGACATTGAAAGAAGAACTGCAGTGAAAGAATCGGCACGAGAGCTTAGAAGGAAATTTCTCAGATATAAAGATGCGGAGGATGTTTATAGCATGACACATAAGAAACTCTTAGAGCTTGCCGGTAAGGCAGGTGCTATTTATAGAATTGATGTATGTGTTATTGGACAGGGATATTTTTGATGAGTATTTGGAACAGTTTCATGAGCCACCTACGAGATAGGAGGCGGAAAGGAATTATATGGCAGGAAATGCATGGAAGTATTCACACAAGCTGGATGATGTTGATATGGAGTTTTTACAGCATGAATTTATTACGATTAAGCAGGGTGTGAATTATTACGGATTTAGTGAGCGTCCGTTTCTTAGGATGGCTAAGGAAGCGGGAGCCTATTACAAGATTGGCAAGATGGTAAGAATCAGAAGAGATTTATTTGACCGGTATCTTAGAAAAACAAGAAAGGTACCGAGAATAGGAGGCAAATTATGTGCAAGGTTATAACTGTGTCAAATCAAAAGGGAGGAACTGCTTATGCATAGTAAGTAATTATGGAAAGTTCATAGCCTCGCATCCCGTAAATCTGCCATTTTCTGATTGTACAACTTTGCATAAAACTTCATGATTACTATAGACCACGGTCAATAAATATCATGGAGGTAATTATGGAAGAACAACCAACACTGGATGAACTCATCCAACAAACCTATGACTGGCTTGTTGATGCAAAATATTCTAAAGGAACTGTGTACTCCTTCAAGTGCATTACAAATCAGTTAAAATCTTACGCTGTAGGAAAAAATGAAATCTATTTTTCCATGGATCTTGCATTGTCTTTTCTTGAAGAACACTATCATTTTTCAAGTGACATTCGAAATAAAAAACCATGTTTTTTGAGATTCATGGAAATGCTTTCGGATTTTAAGATTAACAATTCTGTTATGATCAAAGAACGCAAACGTGAATATCAGTTTCCAGAAGTCTTTCTCCCTGCGGTGGAAGGCTATAACGAATATCGTAAGAGCATAAACATCAAGGAAGACAGTATTCTGCGTACACAACTTTATCTGGAAAGATTTTTTGATTTCCTGGAAGGAAAGGGATGCTGCTCTTTTGAAAAAATCACTATTTCTGTAATTTACGATTTTATTGCAGCGTTATCCTGTTTTTCAAAACCGACTGCGGCTGCAACACTCAGAGCAGTAAAACTTTTTCTGGAATATTCCTTTAAAAATGGATTTGATGACAGGGATATTTATAAAAGAATCCCCTGCATTCATTACAACAAAAGCAGTGCACTTCCTTCTGTTTACACCGCAGAAGAAGTTTCAAAAACTTTGGCAGAAATCGATCTTGGCAATCCCGGCGGTAAACGGGATTATGCAATTATCCTGTTGATTGCAAGGCTCGGGTTAAGAGCCAGTGATGTAGCAAATCTACGTTTCGAAAATATTAACTGGGAAACAAATAAAATCAGTTTCTATCAGGTAAAAACGAAAAAGCAAATAGAACTGCCTCTTTTGAAAGATGTAGGTGAGGCCATTATCGAATATATGAAATACGGCCGACCGGATTGTGATTCGGATCATATTTTTGTCAGACACAGGGCACCTATACATGAATTTACAGCATCTGCTGTCGGCAGTTCAGTCCACAGATATCTTTTAAAGGCCGGAATTAAAACAGAAGGACGCCGCCATGGTGCACATGCACTGAGACACAGCCTGGCAGGAAGACTTCTGGAAAACAGGATTCCTCTTCCTGTCATTTCCGAGATTCTTGGACATTCAAGTACGTAAACTACCATGGCTTATCTGCGGGTTGATATTGAACAGCTTAGAAACTGCGCATTGGAGGTATCCGGTTATGAAAACTGAACATAAGACACCTGAAATGAGCGGCATTTTTAAAGAGCAGGCAGAAAATTTCATATCTTTTAAAAGAAATCTTGGATTCAAATATCAATCCGAGGAGAAAGTAATGTCCCGTTTTTGCAGATTCAGCAATGATTATGATCTGCCGGAAATCTGTATCACCAAAGAACTTGCAGAAGATTGGATAGCCCCACGTGCAGGAGAGGCAGGCAAAAGCCGTGCCCACAGACTGACATGTGTGAGACAGTTTGGTGAGTACCTGGACAGTCTTGGTTATAAAGTATATTTTTTACCCGAACAACGTGGTATGTGGACAGCCTCTTTTGTTCCATACATTTTTACACACGAGCAGATAAGGGCATTGTTTGAGGCTGCTGATAACACTAAATTTTGTGATGACAGAAGAAACATACAAAACAGTCTTCCTGTTATTTTCAGGATACTGTATGGATGTGGATTGCGTGTTTCTGAAGTTCTAAAACTGCAGGTAAAGGATGTAAATCTCACAGATGGTATTTTGACAATAAAAGGAGCCAAGATGGACAGGGATCGTCTGATCCCCATGTCTGAATCCCTTACACAAGCCTGCCAAAAATATGCGGATAAAATCCGGTGGGACAAAGATACGGATTATTTCTTCATGGCACCGGATCATACCATGATCAGCCCTAATACAATCTATGGGAAGTTTCGTGTTTATCTTAACGTCATGGGGATTTCACATGGCGGAAAAGGTCAGGGGCCAAGACTTCACGATCTGCGTCACACATTTGCAGTACATGTGCTGCAGAAATGGGTAACTGGGGGAAAGGACCTTACTGCGATGCTCCCTATGCTTTCTACATATATGGGGCATAAATCCGTCAGTGCCACTTCCAGATATCTTCGGCTCACGGCTGAAGTTTATCCTGAATTATTAAGCACAATAGAGAAAAAATGTGCTTTCGTGATTCCGGAGGTGCAAAATGATGAAATATGATTTTGGTTTTTACCTTACGAGATTTTTGACCACGTACCTCCCTTCACAGAAGGGAATAAAGGCAAACACACAATTGTCTTACAGGAACACATTTTCTCTTTTGCTTGTTTATTGTAAGGAACAGGAAAGGATACAGCCTGATAAAGTAAAGCTTCAGCTTTTAGACCGTGAACTGATAAACCGCTTTTTGAACTGGCTTGAAGAAACACGTAACTGTAAACCGGCTACCCGCAATCAGCGTCTGACGGCGATACATTCTTTTTTTCGTTTTCTCATCATTGAATGTCCTGAAAAAATAGAACAGTGCCAGCAGATACTCAGCATACCCATGAAGAAAGTGGAGCAGCCTTTGATCAAATATCTGTCTCTCGAAGGAACAAAAGCACTTCTGGCGCAACCGGACGTTATGTCTCTGTCAGGCCGTCGTGACAGTGTCATGCTGACGCTTATGTATGATACCGGATGCCGTGTACAGGAACTGGTGGATTTAAAGGTTTGTGATATCACACTTGCGGATACTGTAACGGTGAAACTGACCGGAAAAGGTGATAAAAGCAGGATTGTACCTGTAATGGCACCTACAGGACAGCTTATCAGGCAATATATAACTGAGAATCATCTGGATACCGCACTCTACCGCAGTCATCCTCTATTTACCAACAGGTCTGGTAAGAAAATGACCCGTGCAGGGATTACCTACATCCTTCAAAAATATGCTGAACAGGCATACCTTTCCGGACATGAGGATGTTGATCCAAAACTGACTCCACACTGTCTGCGTCATTCGAAGGCAATGCACCTGCTCCAGTCAGGGATAAACCTTATCTATATCCGCGATCTGCTTGGACATTCGGATGTATCAACCACGGAGGTTTACGCTAGAGCAGACGAAAAAATGAAACGCGAAGCTCTTGAAAATGCTTATCAAAGTCCCTCAGATGGGGAAATGCCATCATGGCAGGAAGATAATGATCTGCTTAACTGGCTCAAAAACTTCGGTAAGTAGCTACACTTAATTATGCAAAGTAATTGGAGAAAGAAATGCTGAATATATCAGGTTCCCTTTCTCCAACTTTCCATAATTACTTACTATGCATAACCAACGCCACCCTTCTGATTTGCGATTGCTATTACTCTACACATGATAATTCTCCTTTTCTTCTACTGTTCTTTTACATTGCTCTTTTTTACTTCTACATAAGCTCTATGAAATTTCTTGGTTCCCTTGTTCGGGTACAAATCGGAAAACTCTGTCACTTCAACTTTGGGATTCTTACGCAAAATCTTCCCAAACCACTTAATATCGTTCTTCGTTCCCATCAATCTGATTTTCAACATCAATCCAATCCTCCTAATAAGGCATACAGCTTACGATTGTCCTTGACATATTCCGGATAGCGGATTTGTATTGCCTGCCAGAAAAATAGTGCATAACCACAGCAAAACAAATCTTCCACACTATACAACTTGCACTCTGACAACTGTTCTTCCGCATCGTCATAGTCATAAACGCTTGGTGTACCATTGCAATACAAATTAAATGCCATTCGCACCACTCTCTGACTTCCGCTTGTCTGCCAACCTTCATGTAAGCATTCCGTCTTTACATTTCCGGTTTTAAAATCGTAAATTCTGTACACATTTTCCCTTGTGTCATTGCAGATACCAAGACAATAGCAAAGTGCCTTGTGATAAACATCCTGATACCTAACCTCTTTCAACTTCTCATAGTAGAATTTCTCATGTGCATCGCTAATAAAAATAATTTTACCTTCCTTCTCGGCTGTTGCTCCTAACGCTGTACTGTTCATGCTCTTTTCCTCCAATTCTTAATTTCTTGACCATAACAACAAAAAAGGACACTTCTCTAAAATCTCTTTTAGAAAAATGTCCTTATAGTACAAAATATTAAGTTGGACTGACACGATTTAATTTAAAATCGTTTATTTTAACCCTTTAAGAGTGGTTAATTTGTCGTACTCTTGTCGTACTGTACTTTCAAAAAGTCCGCAAAGCCGCATAAACACTGGGTTTATTTATCAAGTGACTTCATCGTCGGGAACAACAACACATCCCTTATCGCCGGTGAATCGGTAAGCAGCATCACCATTCTGTCGATACCGAAGCCGATACCTCCGGTTGGTGGCATACCGATGTCGAGTGCATTAAGGAAGTCTTCATCTGTATGGTTAGCTTCCTCGTCACCTGCTGCCAGAAGCTCTTCCTGAGCTGCGAAACGCTCTCTCTGGTCGATTGGGTCGTTAAGCTCTGAATAAGCGTTAGCCATTTCCCAACCATTCATAAAGAACTCAAAGCGCTCTACATATTCAGGATTCTCAGGTTTCTTCTTGGTAAGAGGAGAAATCTCAATCGGATGATCCATTAAGAACGTAGGCTGGATTAAATGCTCCTCTACAAATTCCTCGAAGAAAAGATTTAAGATGTCGCCCTTCTTGTGGTGCTCCTCAAATTCAACATGATGCTCCTTAGCAACTGCTCTTGCTTCTTCAAGTGTATGAATCTCATTGAAGTCAACGCCTGCATATTTCTTAACTGCGTCAACCATTGTAATTCTCTCAAAAGGCTTGCCCAGATCCATCTCGATTCCATTATAGGTAATCTTAGTGGTTCCAAGAACCTCCTGTGCCACATGTCTGTAAAGATTCTCTGTTAAATCCATCATTCCGTGGTAATCAGTAAATGCCTGATATAACTCCATAAGAGTGAACTCAGGGTTGTGTCTTGTATCAAGACCCTCGTTACGGAATACTCGGCCGATCTCGTATACCTTCTCAAGACCGCCTACGATAAGTCTCTTCAAATATAATTCAAGAGATATACGAAGCTTCAAATCCTCATCAAGAGCGTTAAAATGAGTCTCAAAAGGTCTTGCAGCCGCACCGCCTGCGTTAGCTACGAGCATCGGAGTCTCAACCTCCATAAATCCCTGTGCATCAAGGTATTTACGAATTGCAGTAATTATCCTGGAACGTTTGATGAAGGTATCCTTAACCTCAGCATTCATAATCAAATCAACATAACGCTGACGATATCTTAAATCTGTATTGGTAAGACCATGGAACTTCTCAGGAAGGATTTGTAAACTCTTAGACAGAAGCGTAACCTTCTCTGCATGGATTGATTTCTCCCCGGTCTTAGTCTCAAACACCTGACCTGTTATTCCTATTACATCACCGATATCAAATTTCTTGAAATCAGCATAATCCTCTTCACCTATACTATCTCTTGCCACATATGACTGAATTGTACCCTGAAGATCCTGTACATGACAGAACGAAGCCTTACCCATAACACGCTTAGACATCATTCGTCCTGCAATAGTTACAGTCTGCCCGTTCAAAGTTTCGAAATTATCTTTAATCTCCTGACTGTGATGTGTCACATCAAATTTGGTTATTTCAAAAGGATTTTTCCCTCTTTCCATTAAATCCTTTAATTTATCTTTTCTTACCTGAATTAAGGCATTAGTATCCTGAACCTGCTGTCCGTTATTCTGCTCTGCCAAAATTTTCACTCCTTTTTAATTAATCTCTTGTAACACTAACGATTTTGTACTGAGTAATTCCTGCCGGGGTATCAACCTCAACAACATCTCCGGCCTGCTTACCAATTAGAGCTCTGCCAAGAGGTGATTCATTGGAAATTCTGTTCTCAAGGCTCTTTGCCTCAGTTGAACCAACAAGCTTGAACTCTAACTCCTCATCAAATTCCATATCAATTACAGTTACATTGCATCCAAGGTTTGCTGTACCCTTGTTAGCTGAATCATCATCTGCCACCTCAGCATTTTTGAGGATTTTTTCGATTTCCTCAATTCTTGCTTCTATATCTCTCTGCTCATCCTTAGCTGCATCATACTCTGCATTCTCTGAAAGGTCTCCCTGTTCTCTGGCTTCCTTAATTTTCTGTGCAACTTCTTTTCTCTTATATACCTTAAGATCCTGTAATTCATCCTCGAGTTTTTTAAGACCCTCGTATGTCATTAAATTCTTTTTCTCTGCCATAATCCTTTACACACCTTTCTGATTATCGGATATACTCCGACCATTAACAATTCATACTATTATAAGATAAATAAATTTCATTTGTCAATCATTCTTTTGTCCAACAACTCAAAGAGTTCCAAAAGACTTTCCGTATGATTAACTTCGTCCCTTAATGCGGCACAATTATGGAGTCCCGTAGTATACCAGGATACATGCTTACGCATCTCCCTGACTACCATAAATTCCGGCTTATACTCAGCCATTAATTCAGCATGTCGTTTAATCATCGACTTACGTTCTGCAACTGATGGCGAAAGAGGTATTTCCCTGCCTGCAAGGGCGGCATTAATCTCCCTGAATATCCAGGGATTACCCTTTGCACCTCTGCCAACCGCAACTCCGGCACAACCGGTTTCCTTCATCATCTTAAGGGCGTCCTGACCGGAGAAAATATCACCGTTTCCAAAAACAGGAATTGAAACCCTGTCCACAACCCGTCTTATTATATCCCAATCAGCCTTGCCTGAATAGAACTGTTCACGTGTTCTGCCATGCACAGTTACTGCTGCCGCACCTGACTCCTCCATAATATGTGCAAATTCTACAGCGTTAACATTTTCCTCGTTAAAGCCTTTTCTGAATTTAACTGTTACCGGAACTTTAACACGCCTGACCATTGCTTCCACAATCTGACCCGCAAGCACAGGATTCTTCATCAGGGCAGACCCCTCGTTATTATTAACTACTTTTGGCACCGGACAACCCATATTGATATCAAAACCCGCAAAACCTCTGTCCTCAAGTCGTGCGGCAATCTCTCCCATTATTTCAGGATCAGAGCCAAACAACTGTAATGAAACAGGTGCCTCCTCAGGTTTGGTGAGCATTAGTAACTCGGTATTTTTATTATTATACAGAACTGCCTTGGCACTTACCATTTCTGTTACCATATAACCACAGCCCTGTTCCTTACACAAAAGTCTGTAGGGAAGGTCAGTAACACCCGCCATAGGAGCCAGCATAACCGGATTCTCTATTTCCATTGTTCCTATTTTCATCTATCCCATCTCCGGCTCTTCATTCAGAAAAAACACCTTATAGTACATTTCCAATGCCTCAAAGGTCTCTTTGTGCTCCTTACGAAGCTTTTTAATCTTAAGGGCGGCTCCGATTTCGTCATAAAGCAGGTCTCCTTCATCGGCAATAGTTTCCATAATCAGTTTTCCGTCCTCTTCGAATTTAATAATTAAAATTCCTCCCACATCCTCCGTAAAAAGAACACACATTATTTTTAACTCGTCCTTAATACTGTCAGGAAGACGTTCAAACTCTTCATTAATAAAATATTTGCGGTCATAAGCACTTGACGCACATAAAACATTCTCTTCCATACAACCTCCTATACATACCCATATACGCCCCTGACGGAAACCTCGCCAGACCGAACGCATACAATCCTGTCACCATCGACCTGAATCATTAATTCGCCGGAATCATTAATTCCCTTTGCAATACCTTTAAACTGTGAATCAGCCTCGATAACGACAACTTCTTTATCAATATTAACAAGCTTATTCTCATACTCTGATTTTAAGCCGGACATATTCTCATTCATTACATATATATCATAATATTTTTCAAAACAGCTTCCAATCTCCGCTACAAGCAGGTTTCTGTCAATATTTTCCAGACCCTCCATAGTAAAAGATGTTGCCCGCGAAGCCAGTTCCGCAGGAAATTTCTTCATACTCACATTGATTCCTATCCCTATTATAACATAATTGACTTTGTTATTTTCAAAAGAGGTCTCCGTTAGAATACCGACAAGCTTCTTACCATTTACAACTATATCATTTGGCCATTTTATATGGGTGTCAATATGTACCACCCGCTTTATAGCCTCCTGACATGCCATTGCTGCCACAAGTGTCAGTGAAGATATATTACAAGGTCTGATATCGGGTTTTATCATAAAAGACATCCATATTCCTGTTTCTGACCGTGATTCCCAGCTTCTTCCCATTCTGCCCTTGCCGCCGGTTTGTCTCTTTGCAAGCACCAGTGCACCGGTAGGAAGTCTGTCCCATTTTCTTTTCAGCTCCTCATTGGTTGAATCGGTCTCATCCATGATAAAAATCCTGCAGCCATACCAGTTAGTTGTCAGATTACTGCGTATTATTTCTGCACATAAAACATCGGGACATACAATCCCACGATTACCGTACAATTCCTGTCCCGACATAACATCAATATTCTGTTCATTGTTATCAGATACACAGACACTCATCAAAAGCCTCCAACTGCCACATAGCTTAAATATGCAATAACCCATACAATAACTGATGCGACTTCAAGGATAATTCCATTGACCTTCTTATCATTCATAAGATGTTTAATTCCGGTCAGAAAATTCATTGCTCCGCCAATGATGAAAATAATGGGAAACATCCATGCATTGCCCTGTGTATTCATAAAGGTTAATACAGCAAAAACGACTGCTGCAATCCCCAAAAGTACATTTAAAATGTCAATTATTATTCTGATTACTCTTGGAAATCTCTTTCCTGAAGAAAACATACGGGGTACCTTCCTATTCTAAAAAGTCTACCCCGTTATAATACTATAAATTTCCCAAGGTTGCAACCATTACAGCCTTAATGGTATGCATTCTGTTCTCCGCTTCATCAAATACAACTGACTGTGCAGATTCAAAGACCTCTTCCGTAACTTCTTTTTCTTTGACAGCAGGAAGGCAATGCATAAATATTGTCTCCTTCTTGCCTGTTTTAGCCATCAAATCTGAATTAATCTGATATGGAGTGAGTAATTTAATTCTCTCTGCAGCCTTATCCTCTTCACCCATTGAGCACCATACATCTGTATATAATACATCTGCACCTGCAACCACATCTGTTGAATCAGATATTGTGATTGTACTTCCTGATTCTTCGGCATATGTACGACATAACCCAACCAATTCATCCGTAGGCCATAATTCCTTAGGCGCACAGATTGCAAAATTAACGCCCATCTTGGCTGAACCAATCATAAGACTGTTAGCCATATTATTGCGGCCGTCACCCATATATACAAAATTAAGGCCCTTAAGGTATCCGAAATGCTCCTTCATGGTAAGAAAATCTGCAAGAATCTGGGTAGGGTGATATTCATCAGTAAGACCATTCCATACAGGAACGCCGCTATACTTAGCCAAATCCTCAACTGTCTGCTGCGAAAAGCCTCTGAACTCAATACCATCAAACATTCTTCCGAGAACTCTGGCTGTATCCTTAACACTCTCTTTATAACCTAACTGAATATCCTCTCTTCCAAGATACTCTGCATGCCCGCCTTCATCGAGACATCCTATTGTGAAAGAACATCTTGTTCTGGTAGACGGTTTTTCAAAAATCAATGCAATGTTCTTGCCCGCAAGACTGTTTCCTGTTATTCCCTGTTTCTTCTTAGCTTTTAAATCAGCTGCCAGATTCAGAAGATAATCAATCTCCTCTGCTGTGAAATCCTTAAGTGTTAAAAAGCTGCGTCCTTTTAAATTCATAACTGTGACTCCTTGTAAAAAATTTATAAATTAATTTTCTTTACCAACCTCTACAAGTGATTTGGCAAGACCTGCCATTCCCTGAATCTCGGATGGAATAATAATCTTAGTTGCCTGACCATCTGCTGCCTTGGCAAAGGCTTCAAGGCTCTTTAATCTTAATACTGCCTCATCTGCTCCGGCCTCTTTAATATATCTGATACCTTCTGCATTAGCCATCTGTACCGCACGAATAGCCTCTGCCTGACCTTCTGCCTCACGGATTGTTGCCTCACGCTTAGCTTCTGCACGAAGGATTGCTGCCTCTTTTTCAGCCTGTGCTTCAAGAATTGCCGCCTGCTTCTTACCCTCTGCAATTGTGATATTGGCCTTTCTCTCACCTTCGGCTCTTGTCTCCATCTCACGACGTTCACGTTCAGCCTTCATCTGTTTCTCCATGGCATTCTGGATTTCAGCAGGAGGAATAATATTTTTAAGTTCAACACGGTTAACCTTAATTCCCCAAGGATCGGTTGCCTCATCCAGCTCAGTTCTCATCTTGGTGTTAATAACCTCTCTTGATGTAAGTGTCTGGTCTAATTCAAGCTCACCAATAATATTACGAAGTGTTGTTGCTGATAAATTCTCAATAGCCATAATCGGATATTCAACACCATAAGCATAAAGCTTAGGATCCGTAATCTGATAATATACAACTGTATCAATTTTCATTGTAACATTATCTTTGGTAATAACCGGCTGTGGTGGAAAATCAACCACCTGCTCCTTAAGACTCATTCTCTTAACAGTCTTATCTATGAAAGGGAACTTAAGGTGAATACCAACACCCCACGTAGCCTTGTATGCACCAAGCCTCTCAAGAATAACTGCGTGTGCCTGTGGTACTACCTTAATGCATGATGCAAAAATAATTAAAATAATAATGATTGCCACAATAATTGCAACAAGCTGCCCTGCCTTAATGGTTAATAATAACATAATCCTAATCCTCCTATTTTCCAACTTCCTAACTATTTAGTTATTAACTCTCTTAACTATTAATTTAACTCCTGAGATTTTGAGAATCTCAACCATTGTGTCTTCGGGAATAATATCGGAATCATTCTCCGCTCTTGCTGTCCACTCTAATCCATTAACCACTGCACATCCGCTTCCCATATTATTGTTGATTTCAGTAGTAACCTTGGCTTTTCTTCCAATGAGACTGTCAAGATTAGTCTTATTATCTCCAACTTTAAGGATTTTTTCAACAAGTGGTCTCGTAAAAATGAGTAAAAGCACTGACACAACAACGAATACAACAATCTGAGTCCAGACAGGTGCCTTAAGAAGTGCCAGTATAAAAGCAATGACTCCTCCTGCCGCAAACCATATTGATGTAAGGCCTGTGGTACATACTTCAACTATAAGCATTATGATAGTCAAAGCAAGCCAAATCCAAATAAATGGATTATCCATAGTGCTGCCTCCTTCCTTATGTAAGGTATAAATTAATTATACGTAGTTAATTGTACTACAATTATTATTTTTTTTCAATGATACAAATCATAACTGCCGCTTAAAGAATTCTTAAGAATTTTTTGCTTTTATTTTATAAATTGTCATTCTATAATTTTAATATAAACAGACGTCAGTTTATAAAATGCTTCAAGGAGTGGCTTATGCGAAACATATTAATCTGCGATGATGACAAGGATATAGCAAATGCACTTAAAATTTACCTGAAAAACCAGAACTATAACATCTATATGGCCCATAATGGCAGGGAAGCGGTAGATATGGTTTCTGAAATGGAAATTCATCTTGTCCTTATGGATATAATGATGCCGGTTATGGATGGTCTTACAGCTATGGCTGAAATTCGTAAGCACAGTAATATACCTATAATTCTCCTTACAGCCAAGAGTGAGGACTCTGATAAAATTTTAGGTCTTGATACCGGAGCAGATGATTATATAACCAAGCCATTTAATCCCAAGGAAGTGACGGCAAGAGTAGCCTCCAGTCTTCGCCGGTATTTTGATTTGGGAACCGTTACCTCTTCTGTAAATACATACCGTATAGGAGGAATTGAGATGGATGATTTACAAAGGAGGGTTACTATCGACGGCGTGGAAATTATCCTCACACCTAAGGAATATGACATATTAAAGCTTTTAATGCGTAATCCCGGTAAGATTTTTTCGCCGGCAGATATCTATTCCAGCGTGTGGAACGAAAGGGTAATCGGCTGCGAAGGCAGTGTTGCCGTACATATAAGGCATTTGAGGGAGAAGATTGAAATTGACCCTGCAAATCCCCGTACTCTTAAAGTAGTATGGGGACAGGGTTATAAAATTGAAGGAGGACAACATGAAATTCTTTAAAAAAACATCTGCAAATATTATTTGTATATTTATCACGCTTTATGTGTCCGTATGTTTTTTTGTCATTTCACTAACCGGTTTTGTACTGTCAGCAGGAGATATGGAAATTTATTCCAAGGATTATAACATTAACCATTTGTTTATTCCTAAAGCCATGCAGACTGCCGAAGATTTGTCAATAGAACTGGAGAATAAGGCATATCCTGCTGTAATCAAAAAATTTATTAATAATTATGATTTCAACAATATGGGATTAAAGGTTACAATTAATAATTCTTCGACCTATAGCTCCTATTCATTTGATAATACAAATGTTATTTACAGTTCTACTTATTTTTACCTGTATGAAGACATGAAATCAACTCAGGTCTCTCAGGAACAGTATTTATCAGCCAATAACGTTATTAAGTACTATATACATATTAATGTATCCATCTGCTCAGGCTATTTATATGACGATATAATAAAAGATGTTCACAATATATATAATTTTCTGAATACCTTCAGTTATATGCCCGGTTTTATAGTATTATTAAGCTCATCCTTTATTGCCTTTTGTATTGCATATCTATGCTTTATATACAAGAACAATCCTGAACCGGTATTAAAGCCGGAAAAGATATTAGATAAATTACCGCCTTCCGCTACAGCTTTAATTTGTATATCAGGCATTATATTATGTGCGTTAATTTATAATAATATTTTTGTTTCAATAATCACTTTGACCTATAACACAGTTAAAGTTTATCACGTACTGTTTTTAATCATACTAATCATTCTGATATCCTTATTTGGTACGGTACTGATACAGAACACAACACGGATAATAGCAGGAAATGACTTTATAAAGAGACTCATTTTAGTTCGTATATACCTGAACCTTGACACTCTCGGGAAAGGGATATTAGTTGGAGCCTGTGCAGCGCTTATAATGATTATTTTTGCAATCATAGGTTTCTACATCAACCCATTGTTTACCATTATACCTATATTGCTTGTGCTTGGTTTCTGGATATGGTTTATGATAATGCTTAAAGATTTGGAAAATACTATTGCAAAGTATTCAAAAGGTGAGTGGTTTGTCAGTATGCAGCATTCTCCACTAATAATTGAGAACATAAATTATAATCTGATAAATATTGGTACTGCAATGCAGAATACCATTGAGAAAAGTATCAGGGATGAGCGGACCAAAACAGAGCTTATTACCAATGTATCACATGATATTAAGACGCCTCTTACTACCATTATCAGCTATACGGATTTACTTGGCAGGGATAGCCTTACGGCAGAAGAACGAACGCAGTATCTTGAGACACTTACCCGCTCATCCGCACGTATGAAAAAATTACTTGAGGACCTTATTGAGGCTTCAAAAGCTTCTACCGGAAATATGGAGCTTAATATTATGCCCTGTAATATCAGAACATTACTGGCCCAATCCGTTGCGGAATACACGGATCTTGCTATTCTGAACAAACTTAAAATTGTTCCCGATAAAGGCGAGGATGAGATTATTATTCAGACCGACAGTGCCAAACTTTTCCGGGTTTTTGATAATGTTCTGAGCAATGCCTGTAAATACTCCATCCACGGCTCAAGAATATTTATATACGTCACCAATTCCAATAATTGTGTACAGATAACATTTGTAAATACTTCTGAGAACGAAATAACAATCAGTGCCGAAGAATTGACTGAACGCTTTGTTCGTGGTGATTATTCCAGAAATTCTGAGGGAAGTGGACTTGGTCTTGCCATTGCCAAAAGCATCACTGAACTTTTAGGGGGGAAACTTAATATAACAATCGATGGCGACCAATTTAGATTATCTCTTTCTTTTTCAACCATTTAAAATCGAAAAGGACTGTTACAAAATTGTAGCAGTCCTTTACTCTTAATAAGTATAGAAACAATGATTATTAATAATGGTGTATGAAATATATTTAGTATAATTTGCTTTTCTTACGGATATGAAGAAACTCAAATCCCCAATATTATTAACACCTGACAATGCTGTCAGTGCAGCATCATAACAGCCTCTTGCATTCAACTGCTCATTAGACATATTAAGAATATTCTGGAACTTCTCAGATACAGCTCCGTTTACAACAACTCCTGAGAACTGCCCCTGTGCATAAATAACATCCGCAATTGTGTTCTGTCTGAATCTCGTTGATAATACTCTGTTCAGAACAATGTTCGCTACCGCAAGCTGGCCTTCGGCCGGCTCCCAGCCTGCTTCATAATATACTATAGCTGCGAGAAGATGTATCTCCTCCGGTGTTGCATTATAAGCAGCTCTTGTTGTAGTCGCCACATTAGCATATTTCTCTGCTGCAGCCTTCTTAGCTGCTGCCGCTGCTTCTTCGGCTGCCTTCTTAGCTGCCGCTGCCTCTTCTTCTGCTTTACGCTTTGCCTCTTCTTCTATGGTAATTGCTCCTGCAAGACCATATGAAACACTTAAGCCCGATTTCTGAACATATCCATATCCTTCAGGAGAATCAATCATTACAAAGCCATCATAGCTGTTGTCCATTGTAATAACTTCATCCCCTTTATTCAGCGTCATAAGCTGTGCTGATGACGTTGTTGGATCTGCATATACAATCAGTGAATCATCATTTACAAAAGTCTGCTCTGTTCCGATTATTCTCGCAACAGCTACAGCCTCCTCATCAAAAAGAACAGCTACATTTCTAATATAACCTGTTACTTCGCCGGAAGTAATCCTGGTCCATTCATCTCCTCTTTCGATAATCTCAGCTTCGGAGCCTGAATACATGACACCAACTACTCTTGATGTTAAATCCGGCTGCTCATATACACAAAGTCTGCTTACTGTATATGATAAAATTTTGTTATAAAAATCACCCTTGTCAATATTCCCTTCAAACTCATCGACAACCTCTGTTGAAGTTAAATTACTTCTGTATACCACATTAAGTTCTGCGGATACGACTTCTTCTTCGGTGATTAGATCGGCACCTTCGTCATTAGCAACAGCTTCCTGTATTACAGGCATTGTCACTGACTCTGCAACAATGCTGTTGGTATCCTGACTCTTTGCGCCGGCAAAAACGACCTGTACAATAAGCACTAATAAAAGCACTACCGATACAGTCATCTTTCTGCTTTTGAATCTCATATTAACCTCCAAAAATAATCAAAAAAATAAAATTGTTACAAAATTATTAAATTTCGTTAATCAATTGTATCAGAGATATTGTGATTTGTCAAATCTCACTTAAATTGTCTTTCCTATAAATTTCTCTGTCTATGTGCTTCATATAAAATTACTGCTGTGGAAACAGCTGCATTTAAGGATTCTAAATTGCCTTCCATAGGTATTTTTACCAACAAATCCGCTTCTTTGGTAAGTTTATCCGTCAGTCCGTTACCTTCATTCCCTATTAAAAGCCCCATTGGAACTGATAAATCTTCATTATAATAATTATTATTTCCTTTAAGATGAGCGGCAAACAGTTTAATTCCACGCTTCTTAAGTTCCTGTGCTGCACCGATTATATCCTCTGAATATAAAAATGGCATTCTGAACAGTGCTCCCATCGTAGAACGTATTGTTTTAGGATTATATATATCAACAGTATCTTTAGACAGTATTATTCCTGTTGCTCCTGCTCCCTCCGCACTTCTTATAATTGTTCCGAGATTACCGGGATCCTGAATATTCTCTAACAGCACAATAACCGGTATTTTGCCTGAAGTCATATCCTCTATTGTATATGTGAGCATCTGTACAATCGCAAGAATTCCCTGTGGTGTTTTTGTATCAGACATCTGGGCAAATACCCTGTCCGATACGAGCTCATAATCAAATCCGTCAAGAATGCCTGAATTATTATTTGCAAAGCTCTCTGATGCAAATACCTTCACGATTCTGTCTTTGGGGATTTCCGTAAACATCCGGATTCCTTCAATTACAAAAAGTCCGCGGCTCTTACGTTCCCCGGACTTTTTTAAAAGATTCATTACACTTTTAATCTGATTATTACCTGAACTTGTAATCAAACAAATCTCCTATCTGCAAAGAAGCTTGCTGACAGCATACATATGCTCATCAACGTCCTTTGTCATTGCGAGAGCTTCATCAATATCATAATCAACAAATGTACCATTCTTATATGCAACAACTCTGTTCGACTTGCCTTCACACAGAAGGTCAACAGCCATTGAACCCATCATTGAAGCAAATACACGGTCTTTACAGCTAGGACTTCCGCCACGCTGCATATGTCCGAGAATTGTTGCTCTTGTCTCTACGCCGGTTGCTTCCTCAATTCTCTTGGCCATACTTGAAGAATGTCCAACGCCCTCAGCATTGATAATAATGTGATGTTTCTTGCCCTTCTTCTTGTTTTCAATAATGCTTTCAATTATTTCCTGCTCATTGAAATCATATTTGCCCGGAAGAAGAATATTCTCTGCTCCGTTTGCAATACCGCACCATAATGCAATATGTCCTGCATTTCTTCCCATTACCTCAATGATTGAACATCTCTCATGTGATGTAGATGTATCTCTGATCTTATCAATTGCTGACATCGCTGTGTTAATAGCAGTGTCAAAGCCGATTGTATAATCTGTACATGCAATATCCAAATCAATTGTTCCCGGAACACCAATTGTATTGATTCCAAGTGCTGAAAGCTTCTGGGCTCCCTTAAAAGAACCGTCACCGCCGATTACAACAAGTCCTTCAATAGCATGTGATCTGCAGATGTCCGCACCAATTTTCTGATATTCAGGGTCAATAAATTCAAGGCAACGTGCTGTATAGAGGGTTGTACCGCCTCTGTCAATTATATCTGAAACACTTGTTGCTGTCATATCAATAATCTCTTCATTAAGAAGACCATTATATCCCTTTAAAATTCCCTTTACATTAATCCCCTTCGCTAAAGCTGTACGAACAACTGCACGAATAGCCGCATTCATTCCTGGTGCATCTCCACCACTGGTGAGAACACCGATTGTCTTAACTGCTGACATATATATACCTCCTAAAAACAGTAATTAGTTTAATTCACAAAAACTATGACTATTTTATGCCATATTATCTTATTTTTCAATAGTTTTTTCTACTACTTTGACATTTTCCGTTCCAAACTTCAATCTAAGCCTGTCAATTATTTCTGCTGAAGCCTGAATAGTCATTGATGGAGGCAGTACTTTCTTTGCCTTCTCTGCCTCACAATATATTATAACTCTGTCATGTCCGTCTGATTCACTAAGGATGTTAAAGAGAGCTTTTTCGGAATCAGCATAGCCTTGTTTGTCAGGGAATTTAATCCAGACATCCCTTGGTATTGCATCAAAGGGAATGATTCTGTCCGCTCTTATTTTACCATTCTCATCAACCCTCTGGTCAACATCTCCTGCTACAAAAATCTTATTGTCCACGGTTATATATTTTCTGTATTCCTGATATGGTTTTGGAAATACAATAACCTCAACCATTCCAACCAGATCTTCAAGAGTTAGATATGCCATGCTCTGACCCTTTTTGGTCATTATTACTTTAATATCCGTTATAATTCCGCCGACGATAACCCTTCCTTTGTCCTCTGCCTTAATTACACCGGTCTCCTCATCCAGTTCAAAATCAGATGTCATATTAGTTATATTTTTGCTCCAAAGCTCTTTGTATTCGTCAATAGGGTGTCCGCTGACATATATTCCAAGAACCTCTTTTTCCATCGCAAGAAGCTCGTCCTTATTGAATTCTCCGACATCAGGAACCACCACATCAGCCGGCTTTTCATCCGGTGCAAACATATCAAAAAGAGACATCTGACCTGAAACAGATTCCTTCTTCTCCTGTGCAACGCTGTCCATAACCTCGCTGTATACTAACATCATCTGCTTACGTGTCAGTCCAAAGCTGTCAAAAGCTCCTGATTTAATGAAGCTCTCAACAGTTCGTTTGTTAACTTCCCTGCCTGACAATCTGCTTACGAAATCCTTAATGTCCGTAAATCTGCCGTTATTGCTTCTCTCCTCAACAATAGCCTCAATTACAGGTCTTCCAAGGCTCTTAATCGCAGACAGTCCGTAACGGATACTGCTGCCGTCAGCAGAGAATACGCCCTCTCCCTCATTAATATCAGGCGGAAGAATCTCTATTCCCATCTGACGGCTGGCAAGAATATATTGAGAGACCTTACCGGTATTATCCAGTACACTTGTCATTAACGCCGCCATAAATTCCACCGGATAATAGCATTTAAGGAATGCCGTCTGAAATGCTACAAATGCATAACATGCCGCATGAGACTTGTTAAATGCGTATTTTGCAAAATCCATCATTGTATCATAAATATCCGAAGCAACCTTCTCAGATATTCCCTTTGACACACAGCCCGGAACATTCTCATCAGGATTGCCATATACAAAGTTCTGCCTCTCCTTTTCCATTACGGACTGTTTTTTCTTCGACATTGCACGTCTTACCAAATCGCTTCGTCCCATTGTATATCCCGCAAGCTCACGCACAATCTGCATAACCTGCTCCTGATATACAATACAACCGTAGGTAGGAGACAAAATCGGCTCCAATTCTTTACAGGCATAGGTAACTGTATCGGAGTTATTCTTGCCCTTAATGTATTTTGGTATAAAATCCATCGGACCCGGTCTGTATAAAGAAATTCCGGCAATCAAATCTTCAAGGCTTGAAGGCTTAAGCTCCTTCATGAAGTTCTTCATACCTGCACTTTCAAGCTGGAACACGCCATCCGTTCTTCCTGTTCCAATCATATCAAGTACATTCTTATCATTATAATCTATATTATTAATATTAAAAGTCACATTGGCATTTCTGTTAATCAGTCGCTCTGCATTCTGAATAACCGTAAGAGTTCTTAGCCCCAGAAAATCCATTTTAAGAAGCCCAAGCTCCTCAATGGTTGTCATTGTAAACTGCGTTGTTATAGTACCATCGGATGCCCTTGAGAGAGGTACAAATTCATCAAGAGGTCTGGAACCGATAACGACTCCGGCTGCATGCATTGAAGTATGTCTCGGAAGTCCCTCAAGTCTTTTACATATATCAATAAGATAATGTACCTCATTATCAGTCTCATACATAGTCTTAAATTCAATATTACCCTCAAGAGCTTTATCAATCGTAATTCCAAGCTCATTAGGAATCATCTTGGACAGCATGTCCGTCTTGGCATAAGGAATATCCAAAGCCCTTCCAACGTCCTTAATAACACCTCTTGCAGCAAGTGTACCGAAAGTAACGATCTGCACAACTCTGTCCCTGCCGTATTTATTCATTACATATTCTATAACCTCAGGCCTTCGCTCATAACAGAAGTCAATATCTATATCGGGCATGGATACACGTTCAGGATTGAGGAATCGCTCAAAAAGCAGACTATATTTAATCGGATCAATATCAGTAATCGCAAGACAATACGACACAATAGAGCCTGCCGCAGAACCTCGTCCCGGTCCTACTGCAATGCCATTATTCTTGGCATAATTAATAAAATCCCATACAATAAGGAAATAATCCACATATCCCATTTTGCGGATAACATTCAGCTCATAGTCCAGCCTGTCCCTTAAAGAAGCTGCTCTGTCTCCATATCGTCTGTCCAGTCCCTCATTACATAAATGATTCAGATAAGTCCATGAATCAAAGCCATCCGGCACTTCAAAATGAGGAAGCTTTGTAACGCCAAATTCAATTTCAACATTGCATCTCTCTGCGATTTTATGTGTATTGTCAATTGCCTCTGGTGCATAAGGAAAAAGAACACGCATCTCTTCTTCAGATTTGCAATAATACTGACCACCCTCGTATCTCATTCTGTCTTCATCAGAAACCTTCCTGCCCGTCTGAATACACAAAAGAACATCATGCGGCTCTGCATCCTCCGCATAAGTATAATGAATATCATTAGTAGCCACTAAATCAATATTTAATTCTCCATGCATCTTAACCAGAAGCTGGTTAACCATCTTCTGCTCAGGTATTCCGTGATCCTGTAATTCCAGAAAGAAATTACCCTTGCCAAAAATCTCCTCATACCTTAATGCCGCTTCACACGCTTCTTCATACAGATTTCTTGCAAGAAATCTCTGTACTTCTCCTGCCAGACAGGCACTAAGACAGATTATTCCCTCCGAATACTGTCTGAGTACCTCATAATCCACTCTTGGTTTATAATAAAAGCCCTCAACAAAACCCTTTGAAACAATTTTCATAAGATTGGAATAACCTGTGTTATTCTCGGCAAGAAGAATAAGGTGGTAATATCTCTCATCCCCCGCCCCTGCTTCCTTATCAAATCTTGAGCCGGGTGCAACATATACTTCACAACCGAGTATCGGTTTGATACCGTTAGCCCTTGCAGCACGATAAAAGTCGATAACACCATACATAACACCATGGTCAGTTACAGCCATGCTGTCCATGCCTAATTCTTTGGCTCTCGCGGTAATTTCGTTAATCTTACTCGAGCCATCAAGCAAACTATATTCCGTATGAACATGTAAATGTGTAAATGCCATAGTATTATCCCCTTGTAATAACAAATATACTCATTATTATACAATAAAAACGGACTGCTGCAAAATAGAAATTTTGTAACAGTCCTCTCACAGTTTTTAGTTATATTTATTTTGCACTTAAATACTTTTCGATTTCTGCAATTGCAGCATCTTCATCATTTCCGGCTGCTGACACAACAACTTCTTCACCTACATCAAGGCCTAATGTCATCATTCCCATAATGCTCTTGGCATTAACCCTTTTTGTTCCAACCTCAACATAAATTGAACTTTCAAACTGGCTTGCCACCTGAACAAAAATTGCTACCGGTCTTGCCTCCAATCCTGTTGGAATCTGAATTGTCATGTTTTTCTTAATCATTAGATTTTCCTCCTAGACTCTTTTATTCTCTCTTATTTCTTCTGCTATCTGACTAATTTTACGCAGTCTGTGGTTGACTCCGGACTTTCCAACTGCCGGTGTAAGCATCCCACCTAAATCCTTAAGTGACGCATCCGGATATTGGAGTCTGACATTTGCAATCTCACTAAGACTCTCACTAAGACTATCCAGTCCTACTGTATCCATAATGTAATGTATATCTTCAATCTGCTTTACTGCTGCCTGTATCGTTTTACCCATATTGGCAGTTTCACAATTAACCTGTCTGTTAATTGAATTACGCACCTCCTTAAGAATTCGTACATTTTCCAAATCCATAAGTGAAACATGTGCGCCCATAACATTCAGCATATCTACTATATGCGAACCTTCCTTAAGATATACTACATTATATCTTCTTCTCTCAACAATTCTGGCATCCAACTCAAAAGCATTAATAGAATCAAGTATCTGTACTGCCTTACGCTCTCCGGAAGATACAATTTCAAAATGATAAGATTTCTCCGGGTCACTTATTGAGCCACCTGCCAGAAAGGCCCCTCTAAGATAGGCTCTTTTACAACACATATTCTGTATTACAACAGTATTTACAAGGGATAAATCCCTGTTAATACTGCCATCCTGATTCATAAGCTTTGTAGCAAGAAGTATCTTAATAGCCTTTTCAGACTCTGTAATCCACATTATGTATATTCTGTTTTTTGTATCTATGTTATATCTGACTGTTGATTCAGATTCATAACCAAAAATTTTTTTAACAAGTATCTGACATTTATATACAACACTTCGATTTTCAGAAGATACTTTAAAATAATGTTCTCCCCTGTTGGTTGTATAAATTCTCCCACACATTGCCATTATCGCCGCAAGCTCTGCAATCTGACAATGCCTTGCAGCGGGAATAATCTTTGCCAGTTCTTCCTTGACTTTAAGTGAAAATGACATATCTAACCTCGTTATTTCTTGGTTTTCGCATCCTTTTCAATATCCCTGTGTTCTATCTTAAGTCCATAATCCTGATTTACTAGCTGTTCAAATAATTCATTTGCAAGGGTTACTGAACGATGCTTACCACCGGTACAGCCAATTCCTATTACCAGACGGTTCTTACCCTCAAGTATATAATTTGGAATAAGAAACTTAATCATGTCTGTCAATTTATCAAGAAATATATGGGACTGTTCAAATCCCATCACATAATCCTTAATCGGCTTGTCATTACCTGTAAGCGGACGCATTTCTTCAATGTAATACGGATTCGGTAAAAATCTTACATCAAAAATCAAATCCGCATCCTCAGGAATTCCGTATTTGAACCCAAAGGACAAAATTGTCACCATAAGGTTGCAGAAATGCTCATCCCTGATAAAAATTTTCTCAATTTCCTGCTTCAAATCCCTTGTAAGGAGATTTGTTGTATCTATAATATAATTCGCCCTTTTCTTAAGGAAAGCAATTTCTTCTCTCTCCTTAATAATTCCCTCCATGACTCTGTGGTCACCTGCAAGCGGATGATTACGACGGGTTTCCTTATATCTTTTTACCAAAACCTCATTTTCGGCTTCCAAAAACAAAATCTCATATTCATAATTCTGACTTTTCAGTGCATCAAGTACGGACTCAAACTCACCAAATCCGTCTCCGTTTCTGACATCAACACCCATTGCAATATTATGAACATTCTTATTACCGGAGCATGCCAGTTCCACAAACTTTGACACCAGCATTACAGGAAGATTGTCTATACAATAATATCCTGCATCTTCAAATACCTTTAATGCAGTCTGCTTTCCTGCACCTGACATTCCTGTTACGACTACATTTCTCATCATAAGTCCCCTTTCCGGCACATGTCGGTTGTATTATATCGACAAAAAACTACATTGACCCGACATTTTCTATTATTACTACACATTTATCGTTCCGTCAAGCAAAATTTCCAATTATCCTTATTTCCGGTTCAAGTACAACACCGGTATTTTCCGAAACGGTGGATATTACATATTGAACAGTATCATAAACATCCTGTGCAGTAGCATTCCCCTTGTTAATTATAAATCCTGCGTGTTTTTCGGATACACATGCACCACCCACGCCTTTTCCTTTTAAACCTGAATCCTCGATAAGCTTGCCTGCAAAGAGTCCCGCCGGTCTTTTAAATGTGCTTCCTGCATTCGGAAACTCCAATGGCTGCTTCTCTCTTCTCATTCCTGCAAGCTCCCGCATTCTTGCTTCAATGGCTGTTTTTTCTCCCTTATTAAGTCTTATATCTGCCTGCAGCACAACGTAATCCTTATTAAGAAAAATACTGGTTCTATAGCCCATTTCCAATTCTTCTATGGAAAAATCCCTTATGTCGCCCTCAGGATTAATCGCTTTAACGCTTATAAGAACATCCTTAAGTTCTCCTCCATAGGCTCCTGCATTCATAACACAGCCACCGCCAAGCGTTCCCGGTATTCCTGCTGCAAATTCAAAGCCGGCAAGCTCCATTGATGCTGCATAAGCACCAATAACTGCCAGAAGTGCACCGGCTTCAGCAGTTATAATATTATCCTTAATACTCAGATTGGACATATTTTTTCCGATTTTGATTATTATTCCTTTAAAGCCTTCATCAGATACCAGTAAATTACTCCCATTTCCGATAATAAAATATGGTATGTTATTTCTGCGGCATTCTCTAACCAGCACAACTACCTGTTCTGCCGAATCAGGTGTAACCAGGCAGTCTGCAGGACCACCGACTCTGAATGTCGTATGCTTATTTAGTTTCTCATTGATAAAGACATTGTCATTACCGACAATGTCTTTTGCTAATGCTATAAAATCCATAAAAGGTCCTTTCTAAAGTACTAATTTAGCTGAACCGTAAATTCCTGCACTGTTACCAAGGGTAGCAAGCTTAATAGGGGTCTTTCTGCACTGCGTAAAAGCTTTCTCAACATAGTGCTTCTGAATTGCATCAATAAGGAAATCTCCCGCTTTGGATACGCCGCCGCCGATAATAAATGCATCCGGGTCAACTACACAGGCAATATGTGCAAGTGCAATTCCGATATATTCTCCAAGCTTATCTACAGCCATAAGTGCAAGCGCATCACCCTTCTTAGCCTCATCAAATACATCCTTCGCGGTCAGCGTGTCATAATTACGAAGAGTTGAGTCCACACTCTCATTTGCAAGAAGTTTCTTAGTCTCTTTAACAATTCCTGTTGCTGAAGCTACCTGTTCAAGACAGCCCTTCTTACCACAGTTGCAACACTCAGTCTCATCATAAACAACACCCATATGTCCGATTTCCCCACCGGCACCATGTGAACCGGCTATTATTTTGCCGTCAACTACAATTCCGCCGCCTACACCGGTTCCAAGAGTAACCATAACAAGGCTGTTAAAACCTTTTCCGCCACCCTGCCATAATTCACCGAGCGCGGCTACATTGGCATCATTACCTGCCTTAACATTAAAACCGGTTTTATCTTTAAGCGATTCCTCTACCGGAACATCTCCCCATCCAAGGTTAACACAACCCTTAACTATTCCGTTCGGAGTAACCGGTCCCGGAACACCGATTCCGATTCCTACTACATCTTCTTCATCAATGGAATCACTTTCAATCTTATTCTTAATTGATGCGGCAATATCATCAAGAATATGTGAACCGCCATCCTCTTTGCGTGTCGGAATCTCCCAATCCTGTAAAAGGGCTCCTTCCACTGTAAATAATCCCATTTTCACTGTTGTACCACCAAGATCAACACCAAAACATAACTTACCCATTTATTTTTCCTCCTAATAATAATTTATTTACGATTTATGCTGTTCTGTACTCTGTTATATAATTCTTTAGCTGCATTATATCCCATCTTCTTCTGTCTCCAGTTAACCGCAGCTGATTCAACAATTACGGCAAGATTTCTGCCCGGTCTTACAGGAAGATTGTGACAGACTACTTTATTGCCGAGGATTTCCGTATATTCCTCTTCGAGTCCGAATCTGTCGTATTCTTTCTCCTTGTCCCAGTCCTCAAGATGAATAACCATATCAATTCCCTGGGTCTCTTTAACACTCTCAACACCAAAAAGTGTCTTCACATCAATAATACCTATGCCTCTGAGTTCAATAAAATGTCTTGTAATCTCAGGTGCAGTACCGATAAGTGTCTCATCACTTACCTTACGAATTTCCACAACATCATCCGTAACCAGTCTGTGTCCTCTCTTAATCAGCTCGAGTGCCGCCTCACTTTTACCGATTCCGCTTTCACCGGTAATAAGAACACCTTCTCCATAAACATCCACCAAAACACCATGAATTGATATACATGGTGCCAGCATTACCTTCATCCAACGGATTATCTCAGCCTCAAATGAAGAAGTCTGCTTGCCCGTCTGTAACAACGGAATTCTGTACTTTCTTGCAAGCTCAATCATCTCCTCATCAGCCTCCTGCCCTCTGCAGTAAACGATACACGGAACATTACATGAAAGCAGCTGCTCATATCTCTCAATTCTGGTCTCATGTGAAAGAGTAGCCATATATGCAGCTTCAACACGTCCGATTACCTGTACACGCTCACTGTCAAAATGGTCAAAAAAACCTGCGAGCTGGAGAGCCGGTCTGTTAATGTCCGGAACTGTAACAATCTTCTCCGCTGTATCAATATCCGGTGTCATAACCTTGAGCTCCATTTTCTCAATAATTTTGTCAACTTTTAATTCTTCTGCCATTTAAGTATCCCCCTTAGGATTATTTTGCGTTTTATGGAAAAAATCATACACGCTCTGCGCTGACCTGGCATTCATGGATGGTGCCATTAAAAGCTCATCAACGGATGCGTTTCTGATTTCTTCAATATCTTTGAAATACTTCATCAGACCTTTTCTTCTGGTTGGTCCAATTCCCTCTATATCATCCAGCACTGAATGTATCTGTGCTTTACTTCTTAAATCTCTGTGAAAGCTGATTGCAAAGCGGTGCGCCTCATCCTGAATTCTTGTGATAAGCTTAAACGCCTCGCTATGCGTATCAATCGGAATCTCTCTGTCATTATACCACAAAGCTCTTGTTCTGTGGTTATCATCTTTCACCATTCCGCAAACAGGAATATTAATCCTAAGCTCATTCAATACTTCGACTGCCACACCTACCTGACCTTTGCCTCCATCCATCATAATGAGATCCGGTAACGCATCAAAGCTGTTATCCCCCGGTTTCTCCTTGGAATGGGTAAATCTTCTGGTAAGTACTTCCCTCATGGAAGCATAATCATCCGGCCCAATAACTGATTTAATTCTGAATTTGCGGTAGTCATTACGTCTTGGAGTACCATCGTTAAATACAACCATTGAACCAACTGATAAAACACCGCTTATATTGGATATATCAAAAGCCTCCATTCTGTGTATTCCCTGCATACCAATCGCCTGCTCTATCTGTGCAACCGCTCCGGTGGTTCTTGCTTCCTCACGCTTTATTTTGTCCTTATCCTGTGTAAGCACCATAAGAGCATTCTTCTCTGCCAGCTCTACAAGCTTTTCTTTCTCGCCGCGTTTTGGAATTACAAATTTAACTGAATGTCCGGTTTTATCAGATAACCATCGGGCAATCAGCTCCTCATCACGTATGGATTCCTGAAGCATTATCACAGATGGTATATATGGTGTTCCTGCATAGAACTGCTTGATAAAATCATTCACCACATCACTTCTCGCTTCATCACCTGCGAGCTCCATATGGTAATGTTCTCTTCCGATAAGTTTGCCCTGTCTTATAAAAAAAACCTGCACAACACAATCAGTCGCATCCATTGCCGCTGCAACAATATCCTTGTCCTGCATATCACTGTTGGTTATCTTCTGCTTCTGTGAAATATATTTCACACTCTCGAGCATATCCCGGTATGTTGCGGCCTGCTCAAAATCCAGCCTCTCCGAAGCCTCCATCATCAGTGCTGTAAGCTTCCCGGTTATTCCGGTGTATTTGCCCTCAAGGAATTCTATAGCCTTATTAATCAGTATAGCATATTCTTCTTTGGAAATATATCCCTGACATGGTGCGGTGCACTGACCAATATGATAATTAAGACATGGCCGGTCCTTAGCTATATCCTTGGGAAGGTTTCTTCTGCACGTTCTTAGTCCGTAGGTTTTATTCAACAGCTCTATTGTATCATTAACAGCCTTCCCGCTGGTAAAAGGTCCAAAATAACGGCATTTATCCTTCTTAAGTTCTCTGCTTGAGAGAATCCTCGGAAAATCCTCATTGGTCGTTATTTTTATAAAAGGATAGGTCTTGTCATCTTTAAGCATTGTGTTATAACGGGGTTTATGCAGCTTAATCAGATTGCACTCCAAAACAAGAGCCTCCAGCTCCGAGTCAGTTATTATGTATTCAAACCGATTAACATTTGATACCATCTGTTTAATTTTTGAGCTGTGGTTTCTTGAAGACTGAAAATACTGCTTCACACGGTTTTTCAAGCTTATTGCTTTGCCAACATATATTATATCATCTGTTGCATCATGCATAATATACACTCCCGGCCTGGCAGGCAGCTTTTTCAATTCCTCTTCTATGTCAAAAAAACCTTCGTACACAACGAACCTCTCAATATTTATATAACTTATTTAATAAAAGCAGCTTTTTTAGCATACTCATTCATTAATTCTATATCTTTATCAGATATTCTGCAATATTTCTTAACAAATTCCCGTTCTTTTACAATGTTCGTGTTGCTGACAGTTCTGTTATCAGTGTTAAGAGTTGCATGAACACCCCTCTGTAAAAGATCCTTAAGCGGATACTCCTCCATGTCCCCAAATACTCTTGTCTGCATATTGCTTATCGGGCACACCTCTATCGATATCTCATGTCGTGCAAGGTAATCCACCAGAATATCATCCTCAATACACCTTATTCCGTGTCCGATTCTTGCTGCACCAAATTCCAATGCCTTCCATATACTCTCAGGTCCTGCTGCCTCACCTGCATGTATTGTAAAAGGAATATTATATTTGCGTGCAAGTATAAATTCCTCTTCAAACATATCCGTTGCAAATAAAGCCTCCGCCCCTGCAAGGTCTAATGCACACACATACTGCCCCAGATATTTTCCTGCCGCCTCGACAGTCCTTAAATTATCCCGGTGAAAATCGCCTCTCATACAGCACAGAATTATTCCGAGCTTCAATCCGGAATATGCATCCATCGCCTGTTTAACACCCTCAACTGCAGCTTCAACTACTTCATCAATACTAAGTCCTTCTTTTGTCGAAAGAAGCGGTGCAAATCTGATTTCCGCATATGTAACGCCTTCCCTGAATAAATCCTCTCCTAATTCAAAGAAGGCTCTTATTATATTATTCTGATTCTGTAACACCTTGAGAGGATAATCAAAAGCTTTCAGGTAATCATTCAGATTCCTGCAATCATCACTGACTGTCAGAATCTGTCTGAGCTTATCCGGCTCTATATCAGCCATTCCGCCATTCTGTAACAATTCTAAAACCGTATCATATCTGAGCGACCCATCCAAATGCAAATGCAAATCAATCATTTATATTAATTTCCTCCATAAAGCCGCAGGTACCCTTAACTTCGTTAACAATCTCCATGAATTCCTTACCTGTAATTGTCTCTTTCTCAATCAGATACTCCGCAACTCTGTCAAGACACATAAGATTCTCGCTCAAAAGCTCTTTCGCCTTAGCATAGTATTCCTTAAGCATCTTATTAACTTCTTCGTCAAGTATTGCCGCAGTCTTATCAGAACAATTAAGAACCGAACGTCCCTCCAGATACTGGCTCTCCACACTTTCAAGTCCCATAAGTCCAAATGTCTCAGACATTCCGTACTGGGAAACCATGGTTCTTGCCATTTTTGTAGCTCTCTCTATATCATTGGAAGCACCTGTGGTAACTGTATTGAAAACAATTTCTTCAGCCGCTCTTCCTCCGAGAAGCGTAACAATCTTAGTAATCAATTCATCCTTGGTAAGAAGATATTTCTCCTCTTCAGGAACCTGCATGGTATATCCAAGTGAGCCCATTGTTCTGGGCACGATTGTAATCTTCTGAACAGGCTCAGCATCCTTCATAAGACAGGTAATAAGTGCGTGACCAACCTCATGGTAAGCAACCATACGCTTCTCTTCCGTTCCGAGAATTCTGTCCTTCTTCTCTTTACCGGCAATAACCACCTCAACGGATTCAAACAAATCCGCCTGTGTAACTGCTTTCCTTCCGCTCTTAACTGCATTGATTGCCGCCTCATTAATAATGTTGGCAATATCCGAACCAACCGCACCCGCTGTAGCAAGAGCAATTGCATCCAAATCAACCGTATCATCCATTAATACATCCTTGGAATGAACCTTCAGTGTCTCAAGTCTTCCCTTCAAATCCGGCTTGTCAACAATAATTCTTCTGTCAAATCTTCCCGGACGAAGCAACGCCTTATCCAATACCTCCGGTCTGTTGGTTGCAGCCATAATCAGCACACCCTTTGATGAATCAAACCCATCCATTTCCGCAAGCAGCTGGTTAAGTGTCTGCTCCCTCTCGTCATTACCGCCACCGTATTTGGAATCACGACTCTTACCTATTGCATCAATCTCATCAATAAAAATTATGCATGGTGCTGACTGCTGTGCCTGTTTGAACAAATCCCTTACTCTTGAGGCACCCACACCTACAAACATCTCAACAAAATCGGAACCTGACAATGAGAAGAACGGAACTCCCGCCTCACCTGCAACAGCCTTGGCAAGCAAGGTCTTACCTGTTCCCGGAGGTCCTACAAGTAAAGCACCCTTTGGAAGCTTCGCACCGATTGCTGTATATTTATCAGGATTATGAAGAAAATCAACTATTTCCTTAACAGATTCCTTTGCCTCATCCTGTCCTGCCACATCCTTAAACGCAACCCCTGTTTTCTGCTCCATATATACCTTGGCATTGCTCTTACCGACACCCATAATTCCGCCGCTTCCGGACATCTTACGGAACAGGAAGCCAAGGAGAAGGTATATCAGTAAAAACGGAACAACATATATCAGTATAAAATCCAGAATCGAAGCACCCGTATCCTCGACAGTCACCTTAAGTTCAATATTATCCATTCCCTTAAGCTTCTCAAATGTAGCCTCATCATACATATAACCGGTGTAATAGGTTAAGCCTATACCCTTATCCTCTTTCTCCACCGGAGTAATGATAATCTTGCCTGAGGTATATTCAACTGCCTTAATCTCATTATTGTCAATCATCTCAAGGAATTTGGAATAGCTGATTTCCGTTGATGTATATTTTGTAAAACAGCTTTTAAAAATTGAGTAGCCCAAAACAGTAATGATTGCAGCAATAATAAACAGTAATATTAACGAACTCAGTTTAAAACCCTTTTTCCCTTTATTATCCTTATCATCATGATTATCTGATCTCTTATATTGGTTATTATCCATTGTGAAAAATCCTCCACCCATTCAATACAATAATACTGTAATTATAGTTTTTTCTTTAATATAAATCAACCGATATAATTCTAAATTTTTACATTTAAAAATTAAAAAAATATTAATTTTTCTCTTTTGAAAGTAATTATTCCCCCACATAGGATAAAATATCATTGAAAAAATTTTTTTATAAGTTTAATATATTCATATACTTACATGTAAAGAGGAAAGTTATGGGAAAATCCAATTCAAATAATTTCATCAAGCATGGTTCAATTCTTGCCATTGCTTCAGTTTTATCAAGAGTCATCGGGCTTTTATACCGAAGTCCAATGACTGCAATTATAGGTGATGAGTCCAACGGACTGTACAGTTACGCCTTTGAGGTGTATTCTATTGCACTCATTTTGTCTTCATACAGCATGCCCCTTGCCGTCTCAAAACTCCTGTCCGCCAAATTTGCCAAAAAGGAATACAGGAATGGCTACCGTATTTTTAAATATGCAATGATTTTTGCTGCCGCTTCAGGTCTTATCATGGCACTTGCAATATTTTTCGCTGCACCATTTATAGAGAAAATGTCCAACTATGACGGTCTGACTCTTCCGCTAAGAGTATTATCTCCGACAATTTTCGTAGTGGCAATTGCAGGTACATTAAGAGGATTCTTTCAGAGCCGCAGAACAATGATTCCAACTGCTGTTTCACAGCTTGTTGAACAGATAATCAATGCTGTTGTAAGTATTGCAGCCGCTGCAATTTTTGTAGGTCTGTCAGCAACTGCCGCAGGTAAGATAAGTGGTGGTGCTGCCGGCGGTACAATGGGAACGTTATTCGGTGCACTTTTTGCACTTGCATTTCTTATATTTGTATATTTTGCATATAAACCAAGATTTACAGGACTTTTTAAATCAGACAGAAGCTTAACTGCCGATTCCACAGGAAGTATTATGAAGATGCTTTTTGTTACTATCATTCCTGTTATCCTCAGTCAGGCTGTATATCAGCTAAGTGGTGTGGTAGACGGTTCCTTATTCGGTAATTTATATGATGGCTATAATAATTCATTTCTATACGGATTATACAGTTCCAAATACCGTGTACTTGTTAACGTACCTAATGCCATCGCTTCAGCCATGGCTTCCTCAATGATTCCGACACTGGTATCATTATGGGCAGTAGGTAATTTTACGGATTTCCGTGCCAGACTTGCAGCCTCAGTCAAGATTAATATGATAATTGCCCTGCCTTGTGCAGTCGGCCTTGGTGTTCTGGCAGTTCCTATTATGCGTCTTCTTTTCCCGACGACGGATTACACGATGTCAGGTGCCATGCTTTCATGTGGTGCTGTTGCAGTTGTATTCTATGCACTGTCCACAATCACTAATGCAGCATTGCAGGGAATGGATAAGATGAACCGTCCGGTGATCCATTCTGCGATATCCCTTGCAATTCATATTGTTTTAGTGGTACTGTTGTTAAAGTTTTCAAGGCTTGGAATATATTCACTTGTACTAGGCAATGTAACTTTTCCGCTTGTTGTATGTATACTTAACTGGATTGCCGTTGCCAGACAAGCCCGCTACCATCAGGAGATTAAGACAACCTTCCTGATTCCTGCTGCCGCCTCAATTGCAATGGGAGCCCTGTGTTTTGGAATCAGCCGACTGTTCACGCTTATTCCGTCACGCTCCTATATCATTAATATGATATCTGTAATTATATGTATTATAATTGCAATCCCTGTATACTTTGCAATTATCTTTCTTCTAAAAGGATTGACACACGAGGATTTGCTTAATTTCCCGATGGGCCTCAGAATTGAGAGAATTGCTAAGAAATTAAGACTTATGAAATAACCAAAAGAGACTGTTGCAAAATTTAATTTTGTTCCAGTCTCTTTTCACTTCTACACTATAAGTTCTATAATTGCTTTTTTCAGAAATTTTCCCGTAGTCAGCATAACTGTCATGCAATAGAACAGGCATATTACTGTAATAACAACCAATACATGAAGCATATTCATAAAAACCAAATGTCCTGTTACGGCAAAATATACGCCGATACATAATACATACGCTGCAACAGCAATTACAAAGGCTGCCGAAAGCTTGATTATATAACCCGTAAATACAAGTTCTTTAACCCTTTTCTTTGATAGTCCGAAAAGCTGTAGGAAGCCAAGTTCTTTTCTACGGTAAAACAGCTCAATCTGAATCTGTGAACTCATGAAAATGCAGGAAATTACAAAGCACACCATAAATACCACTGTAAGAATAATCACCATACCATCCAAAGCACTTTGGGAGGCCTCGACTTTTGAATAGTACTCATTAACAGATGAACCTCCTTTAATCATATTCAGCTCCTTCATTACATCTTCATGCTCAAACAAATCATGATACGAAGCATTTAATATCACCAAATCACTATATTCCTTAACAGATTTCTCACCCAATGTCTGTATTGTATCATATGGAATGTATATAATACTTCCTTCATATCTCCTGTAATACACATCATTATTATAGTGCGATGAGAAATCCTCATTCCTGCCCTCCTGAGATATTTTCATGTCACCACTATACAGAATTCCACTGATGATAAATTCCTTATCCATGAAAAAATATTTTTCTCCGACAATATTTTCCATATCTGTTTCATTCTTAAATTTATCTCTGATAAATTCATAGGATACTATTATTTCTTCCGGCTTATCCGGAAAAGCACCATACATAAGCATCCCGTCAATAGACAGCACACTGTCCTTTTGGTCCGCAAGATAAAAAGCTGTAACGCCATCCTCTTCAAAAGTATAATAATCATATATCTTCAATTCATCCTTATAAGTAAAGCTGTTAAGATCGCTTTCAAAGATACTGAAGCTGTCCGTAGGATAATGTTCCGTAATTAATTTCATATACTCGGATTCAAAATTATTCTGTATGGTTGAAACAATCATTATTAACATAAAGCTGAGAACAAACGGCAGTAGTGTAATTGGCTTAAAAAGCTTTCTGTCCCTTTTTGCACAGTATTTTACCGCACTCATATTTTTGCATTTAGATTCCGCCTCAGACCTTGTATCAACAACTGTTCTGCCATCAGTTTTAGCATTATTGGTAACTGTCTTTTCTATCTCTCCATATTCCAGATATATTATTTCATCCGCATGCTCATCAAAATAATGCTCATGCGTGGCTACAATGACTACTCTTCCCTGCTTCTTCAGACCGGCAATAACCTCCGCCGTATTCACCGAATTTTCCTCATCCAGCGACGCTGTCGGCTCATCCGCAATCAAATGCATCGGATTAACTAACATTGCCCTTACCAGTGCAATTCGCTGTCGCTCGCCACCGGAGAGTTCTGAAGGATACTTATCCTTTAAATCCTCCACTCCAAACTCCTTACAAAGCTCCATCACAAGTTCACTGTCATTGCGAATAAGAAGCAGATTTTCCATAACAGTAATATTAGATAACAAAAGACTGTTCTGAAAAACATATCCTGTTATATCTCTTATCATGTCAGAGGACTCACATTTCTTATCATCAATATAAATTTCGCCCCCAAAATCCTCTTCAATTCCACCAATAATGTTAAGAAAAGTTGTTTTGCCACAACCACTCACGCCCTTGATTACATAAAGCTTCCCACCCTCAAAAACATGGGATATCTGCTTTAAAACAGGCATATCATAATTTTTTTCAATATTTTTAACCGTAATTCTCATATCCGCACCCCTATATCAAATCCCTATTGGAAATTATATTTTCGTACCATCCGGAAATCTTTAGCCGTCGCAAAAGTAAATTGGTACTGATTACGGAAACAAATCCCATGAAAATCACGAATCCCGCGAGTATCCCAATATTATAGGTAAATATCTGAAAACCAACAAATACATACTTCTGATTAATCAGATTAATCAAAAATGTAATTATAAATGTTATCGCAGCCGCAATCACTCCGGTTCTTAGAAGATGGCAAAGATTCAGCATAATAAAACTGTTCCTGACTTTTGTCAGGGAATATCCGGCATAATCAAATACTGCAAAAAACTTATTATTGTATGCAATTTCAGTTTTAATAATATTTATGTAAAAAATTATCGTAAAGAAAGCCACAAAAACTGACAGTGGCAGTAATGTTCTGAACATCATGATAAAAACATCCTGCTCCTTAGCCAGATAGAAAGTCATATTAAGCCGGTGTCCCTGTTCTTCAAATTTCTCATAATTCTCTTCATAGAAATTTTTCATATCTCTGTAAGATTTAAAATACAAATTATAACGCCTTACTTTTTTACCATCCGTTACATCATAAAAATCCGGATTGTCAAGAAACTGCTCAGTTAATTTAGAATTAGCAAACCAGCTGTAAGAATTTGTTGCAGCATTAAAATATACATCTTCAAATTTATTAAGCTCATCAAATACACCTACAATTTCAAATTCCGTTTCACCAAGTCCATACAAAACTCTGCTCACAGTCTGTCCTACAGCCGCCTGCGGATTACCCGGTGAAATTTCTTCTGCATATTCATGGCTTATTACAACCTGATTAACATCTGTAAAATATGTTCCGTATTTAATAGTGTCAGATATTTTAAAAGTCTCCTTACTGTAAGGCAGAATATCCACCACAAGTTCATATTCCGGAGATTCAAGAAATACGGAATCCTGATTTCCCTCCGGCGACGGAACACTTCCATTGTATTTTAAAATCACCTCAGAGATATTATCAATTTCGCAAAGCTTATCATACATCCCTTCTTCTTCGTTATAAGTAACAAGCTCGCACATGTTCATTTTATAGACATATTCTACATTAGAATCCATCTTGCTCTTTGGCGTATCCGCCAACATACAGATGCACATTGCAATCGTCAGAAACACACCAAACAAAACAGCACTTTTTCTATTACGACTTTGGGACTTAAACCACTTATTGATATACTTATGAACTTTGTTATTTTTGCTCCTACGACCGGTTATAATACTCTGCCGCGTTATTTTTCCGGTGTTCTTTGGCTCGCTCTCTAATACTTCCCTGCATTTTTTGAATTCAACCACTTCATCTGCATATTCTTTTGCCTTGGCATCATGTGACGAGCAGATTATAAGTACTTTACTCTTGATTGTTGCCAAAAGCTCAAAAATCTGTATTTTGTTATCCCTGTCAAGTGATGCCGTCGGCTCGTCCATAAATAATATTTTCTTATTTCCAAGCAAAGCTCTTGCAATTGCCAGTCGCTGCTTCTCACCTCCGGACAAGGTGGTCGGATACCGATTCATCTTACCTTCAAGTCCGAACTTTTCAAGCAGTTTAATTATTGCCGTATCATCCTCCGTAATAATTCTTAGGTTATCCATTACCGTCAGGAAATCCACAAAAAAAGCATCCTGGGTTATGTAATCAAAATCCTCCCTAATCAATTCCCTGTCCACGACATTTGAAAAAACATTGTCATCAATTGAAACCGTTCCCAAGTCAAATTCCAGAAAACCTGACAGAATATTAAGAAAAGTTGTCTTGCCGCTTCCACTCTCACCAAATAAGAGGTACAAGCCTGTGTCCTTGAATTCATGCGAGAATCCATCCAAAACAATCTGTCTGCCGAAGCATTTGCTTATGTTATTGCATTTAATCAAATGAATCCCTCCTTAAACATCTTACAATTTAATATTGTCGTGTATTAAGGAGGGATTCATTCAAATGTTGAAATTTATATTTTCAAATATTTAGTTCTATAATCTATTCTATACCAGCATTACACCAATCCCGAGCAAACCCGGTCCGGTGTGAATTGCCATTGTTCCTGTTATCTGTTTGTCTACAACAATTGTACCATTAACAGCTCTTTCTTCTATCTTAGGTCTGATTGACGCCGCAACATCAGGAGCACCGCCATTCATAAGACCAATCATGCATTTGTGCTGACCGGCAAATTCCATTGCTGATTCAAATAATTTCGCCAATCCCTTGCCTGCGCCGCGGAATTTGGCAACCGTATAATATATGCCCTCCTCAGTACAGGATATAATCGGCTTTAAGTTAAGCACCTTGCCGACAATCGCAACCGCCGGGCTTATTCTTCCGCCCTTCTTGAGATTCTCAAGCGTATCCATATAGAAAAACACCTTTGAATCATTAATCTTGCTCTCCAATGTCTTAACTATTTCATCAAAACTCCTGCCCTTCTTAATAAGCTTGGCAGCATATATCGCAAACATACCCGCACCTATTGATATGTTCTTAGTATCAAAAACATAAGTCTCCATATCCTCTATTTCCCTGAAGGTCATGGCAACTGTATTATTAGTTCCGCTGAGTCCGCTTGAAATCGTTATTGCTATTATTTTCTTGTAGCCCTCTCTTCTAATCTCGTCAACCATATCCTGAACATCCTGCATATTCGGAGTTGAGGTCTTTGGTAATTCCTTCATGTCATATACGGATAACGGGTCAAAATCCAATCCGTCTGTATATTCCTTACCATCTGAATATATCTTAAGTCTTAACACCTTGATTCCGTATTTCTGTATTATCTCATCACTCAAATCACAGCCGGAATCAACAACAATTGCTATTTTTGAATCGTTCATACTATACATCTCCCTGTAATGCAACTTATAGCCCATATCTCTATGTAGTATTCTATACTACTTCTTAAAGTATAGTGTGTATTTTTCATATTGTCAACAATGTTTGTACTTATTTAATCAATTTAATTAAATTTTTATTCTTAAATTCTTTTTTTGTCTTAAAAAGTTTACATAATGCAGCAAAATTTTCCTCAGAATGTTCAACCTCCCTGGAATACAGATGGCATATATCCACCTGCTCCTTAAAGTTTAGCACTCGTTCTTTATTAATCCATGTACCTATATCGCACTGTCTTATAAGAAGCACACTGACAATACCCATTTTAACCTTGGTGAGCACATCATTGTCAAAAACAGCTTTTAAGAAATATCTGAAAATAAAATATGTTATTAGATTTTCATATTCATACTCTTTACTCTTATAATATTTTGCAAATGCTTCTGTTTCCTTCGTATAATCCCCAAGATAAAGGTTTTCCTGTATTATCTTAACCAAATGTGGCCATTCCATTTTAATAATGACCTGCTTCATATAGTATTTCCAGATTACATGATAATATTTAATTTCCTGCTTTTCGGTAAGTTGTTTATCCTTCGGTATTTCTTTTGCTTTGTAAGATTTAATATATTTTTCTAACCTGTCAGGTTTCCTGATAACCTTTTGGAGACCCTCTGCATAGTCCAGAAGCTGTGCCATTCTCTCCCATATTGTATATTTCCTGTCCCATACGATTGAAAAAGCCTTCTGCCTTGCTTTTTTCAGATTTAAAAATAACATTCCGTCAATGTTATTTAATTGGCCGAAGCTTTCATCATTCTCACTCAGTATAAACCCCGGCGTTTGGTTACCCTTAAGAATCAGCTCTGCTGCCGTTTTACAGGACAGGGCAATTCCGGTTTCCCTATAGTTACCAAATTCACAAGTGTATCTCGGATACCGGTCACAGGTTACACATAATGCATCCTCTCCAAGCTCTGCATACAAATCGCAAAGATTATTATCATTAAGAAACGGACAGCGACCATCCTCTCTGATTCTAAACTGCCCTTCCCTACCGTTTGTTCCATCCACCATAACAGAATGCAGTCTGTCGCCAAAATCTCCTGTAATTGTCTTGTAATACGCGTAAGAGGCATCATCCACATCCACCTGCCATCCCGCACAGCAGGTATCCTCACAATCACCTGCAATGCATTTAAAATCCTTATAATAATCCGGAACAAGTATCTTCATAACATTTCTCCTAACAAACAAATACAGCCATCATAAGCTGACGGCTGTATTTTATCAAAAAAATATATTTATTACAATAATTCAGACTGCAAAATCCACATGCTGAATGGTATTTACCTCTCCACTCTCCATTAAGAAAATTCCGCTCTCTCTGATAACTCCGTTAGTGACATTATCAGTAAGATTGTTAAGACTGAATCTGGTGTTGGCAGTTCCAAGGTATATCGCTCCGACACCTGATTTGTTAAGCGTCATCAGAACGTCCCCGCCATCAAAACCCTTAGTCCATACCTTAAGCTTATTAAATATCTCATCATTCTCGTCAATCCAGCCGTTTTTATCAGAATCATACGCAGCCAAATCCGCAAATCCATCACCGGACTGTGTTCCGAAAAGCTCGCTTCCATGGTTGATCCTGCCGTCATCATTCAAATCCAGTGCCAGGAAACCGCTGTTGCTGTTAAAATGCGAAATTTCCTCCTGCTCTCCATCACAATCCAAATCAAACAGAAATTTCTGATCCGACAGCTCTGTTACATCGCCCTTGAAGTTAAGTACCAAAGGGTCACACAGAACCACCTCCTGCTCCGTATATACCTCCATACTCTGTTCAAAGCTTCTTGACATCTCAAAAGAAAAATTAATATTAATCTCCCTTCCGTCCTCCGTGGTCACAGTTCCCTTTGTCTGAAATGCTGTTACCTCTGTTTCCGAATAGAATTCCGACTGTACCTTTTGCAAAATATATATGCCGGAATTATCTACAACCGCATTGCTGACAGTAGCAGTTATTTCAGGACTGATTGGTCCCGGTTTAAGTCTCTCATCATTAAGCATACGTGAAAGCCGGTCCTTCGCACCTCTTCTAATCATGCCCCTCTTCTCCATCGAGCTAACCATATGCTCCAGCACCCTTGCCTTCAATTCCTGAACAGAAGTAATGGTCTTCATACCAATGCTGTTATAGGCCGGCCTGTTAATTAATGAGCCTGCCTCCAATGCCGCTTTCTGTTCCTCTAATGTTATTGCCTTATTCGCCTCTGTCATCTGTTGAAAAAGACTTTTGTCGCTTGCTGCATCCAGTTGTATCTGTGTACCCTTTTTGCCCATATATGAGGCATAAAGCGTAGCACTTTTGCCTGAATACGACCTTGCTGACTCCATTGCAATACTGCTTGTTCCAATTTTCATAATAATCTCTCCTTGCGCTGTTTTATAACGAAGGCGAGCCGCACAAATCAATCAGTACATATATCGGCTAAAATATCATGAAATTAACCTTGCCATTTCAACAAAAAAAATAATATAATCAAAAGTAATTATTTGAAGGAGCTTATACTTATGAACAAAAAAGAAATACTTGAAATTAAAAAATTATTTACCAACGATAAATGCTGTATTCAGCGAATCTGTGGATGCTATGTAGACGGCAACAAGAATAAAGTTATGACCTTTAAGGACGCTTTTCTCTCACTTCAGGACGAGGAGATTTTTAAATATTTTAAAATATTCCGTTCGACACTGTCCGGTACAATCGGCAAGAATATGCTGAACATGGAATTTCCGTTAGAGACAGAGGCAGAGGGTGGCTCACAGGAATTCCTAATGCAGTTAAGAGACAGTCATCTTCAGGATGATGACCTTCTTGAAATGTTTTATAACAAGATTATTGATAATTATTTATACGGCGAGAATTACCTGATACTGCTTATAGATGCTGCATATGATGTTCCGGGCAAGGCATCCGACGGACTTGGCATGGACGATGCATCTGATTATGTATATGAGCATATTTTGTGCAGCATATGTCCTGTAAAATTATCCAAGGAGGGACTTTGCTACAATGCAGAGACTAACATGATTGAGAACAGAGTACGCGACTGGCTCGTAGATGCACCTGCACATGGATTTCTCTTCCCTGCATTTAATGACCGCAATACTGATATACATAATATCCTCTACTATTCCAAGAACAGTGAAGAGGTTCAGCCTGAATTTATCGATGGTGTACTTGGCTGCGTAACTCCACTTACCTGCAAGCTGCAGAAATCAACCTTCTCAGAGATTATAGAAGAATCTCTTGGAGAGGACTGTAATTTCGAAACGGTAAAGGTCATTCATGAAAACCTCACTGCATATGTAGAAGAACACAAGGAAGAACCGGAGCCGGTTTCCTTCGGCAAGACAGAAGTCAAACGTGTCCTTGAAAACAGCGGTGTTTCCAATGAGAAAATAACAGAATTTGAGACCAATTTCTCTGATACTGCCGGTGAAAAAGCTAATTTCATGGCTTCCAACGTTGTTAACAACCGTTCTTTTGAAATTAAAGCTCCTGATGTTGTTATCAAGGTATCGCCTGACCGCACCGATTTAGTTGAGACAAGAATGATTGACGGAAGAACCTTCCTTCTAATAGAATTAACCGATAATATTGAGATTAACGGAATGAATGTAAAACCATTGTAATACAGAATTATATCAAAAGGACCTGTTGCAAAACGAAAATTTTGCAACAGGTCCTTAAAGTTTTGAGAAATTTTTAATTTATCTTCTCCATCAATTCTGATTTCGATACTACTCCGACAATTCTCTCTGCCGGCTGTCCATCCTTGAATATCATAATTGTCGGAACACTTACTACTTTATATTCCATTACGAGCCCGGCTGCCTTATCCACATCAACCTTATAAAAATTAATATCCGGAAGGCTCATAGCTGCAGAATCAAGTACAGGTGCCATCATTTTACATGGTCCGCACCATGATGCATAAAAATCCACTACACATGTTCCCTCTGATACAGCTGAGGCAAACTGCTCTTCATTAAGTTCTATTACTGCCATAGTACATCATCCTTTCAGAAAAGTTTAATAATATTATACTCACATTTTTAAAAGGTATCCGATTTAAGGTAATTTGTAAATTCTAAGGAAGTCACCATAATGCTTTTTAAATGCAGGATCATCTGATTTAAGCTTACCGAGATAATCGTGGCTCTCCAAATCAGTCTGCTTAACCTGCAATACACTGATTGCAATATTGGAACAGTGGTCTGCAATTCTCTCATAGTTAGTAGTAATATCCGACAATACAAAACCAAGTTCAATTGTACACTTACCTTCTCTGAGTCGTCTTACATGACGTTCCTTAAGTTCACTGTTCATGCCATCAATAACCTCTTCCAATGGTTCAACCGTAAGTGCAAGGCCTCTGTCATTATTAATAAATGAATCAGTAGCCTCATCAATAATTCTCTTAACAGCCTCTGTAAATATCTGAAGCTCATTTTTGGCTTTCTCAGAGAATTCCATGTTCTTATCATGCATTTCTCTTGCTGCTTCTACAAGATTTAGTGAATGGTCAGACATTCTCTCAAGGTCACCGATTGTATGAAGAAGCTCTGAAACGGTTCTGGAATCCTCTTCACTAAGATTCTTAGTACTCAAGGTGACCAGATATATTCCGAGCTCATCCTCATACTGGTCAACAAGCTCTTCCATGTCAATGACCTCTTTCTCTTTAACCGGGTCATAATTATTCATCAAATCCATTGCGATAAAAATTGATTTTCTGACCGTCTCAGCCATATTATTGGCAGTCTTAATACACTGCTCAACCGCAAATGCAGGTCTTTCAAGGAAACGAGTGTCAAGAAGCTTGAACTCCTTATCCTTCGCAACAGTTGCAACAGCCACCTTCTTATCCCTTATTGTAAGGCAGGCAAGCTTCTCCAATACCTTAGAGAAAGGAAGCAATACTGATGTTGCAAGTACATTAAACACTGTATGAATTATCGCAATTCCTAACTCATTCGCCTGTCCGTCAAGGAATTCAAAATGAACAAATGCATTAATTCCGTAGAACAATGCCATAAATACAATGGTTCCGATTACATTAAAATACAAATGAACGAATGCTGCACGTTTTGCATTCTTACTTGCACCGATACTTGAAATAAGTGCCGTTACACAGGTACCGATATTCTGTCCGAGAATAATAGGCACTGCACTCGAATATCCGATTGCTCCGGTGCTGCACAATGCCTGCAGAATACCAACTGATGCAGATGAACTCTGAATAACCGCTGTAAGTATTGCACCTGCAAGTAATCCCAAAACAGGATTAGAGAATAAAGTAAAGAATTTGGTAAATGCAGGGCTGTCCTTCAATGGTGCAACCGCATCACTCATCATATCCATACCAAACATAAGAACTGCAAAGCTTACAAGAATAGTTCCTACATCCTTAAACTTGTCCTTCTTGGAAAATAACAGCATTGCCGCTCCGATAATTGCAAGAATCGGAGAAAATGAAGTCGGCTTTAACATCTGCACCCAGAAGCTTGAGCCTTCAATTCCCGTCAAACTGAGAATCCATGAAGTAATAGTTGTTCCGATATTGGCACCAAAAATAATGCCCACTGCCTGTGACAGCTTCATAATTCCGGAGTTAACAAAACCGACTACCATTACCGTAGTTGCAGATGATGACTGAATAACTGCCGTTACACCTGCACCAAGAACAACTCCTTTAAATTTATTAGATGTGAGTTTCTCAAGAATTCTCTCCATCTTACCGCCTGAAAGCTTAGCAAGACTGTCACTCATAACATGCATTCCGAAAAGGAACAGTGCAAGCCCTCCTATCATAGATAATACATCAAAAAAATCCATTTCAATTCCTTTCTTATCTTCAAATGTTATCAAACAATTTTAATGATAACACAAAACTACTACAAAATGGAAGTCCTAAAAACAGAACATTTTATTACTATTTCCCATCCCATTTTATATGTTTTTTAATTGTAGGTCCAATTATGCATACAAGCACAATTTTAATTATGTCAAATACAACAAACGGCAGAACGCATACAAACAATGCCTGACAGAAATTTACATTCATCGTGTACATATACCACAGATTTCCCAGTATATAACATACAAGAACACCAAGACAGTTTCCGATAACCGAAAATAATATTTTCCCTTTTCCAATCTTTATAAAAAGTCCTGCTGTCATTATCATTACAGGATAAGCAGCAAGATAACCGCCGGTAGGTCCTGTTATACATCCAAGGCCTCCCTGAAAGCCTGAAAATACCGGAAGCCCGACCGCACCGATAAGCAGATATAATAAACAGCATATCAGTCCTCTTTTCAAACCTGCCACGTAAGTAATTAACAACACCATAAACACTGAAAGCGTTACACCAATTCCACCCGGAAACGGTATTGTAATCGGAGAAATTACACAGAGCAACGCTGTGAACAGCCCCGTCAAAACAAGAGTTTTTACTTTAGTATTCATGCAGTACCTACTTCCTTTTTATCGAAACCATGTATCCAGTCTGATTTTATATAATAAATAAAAAATATAACCGAGCTGATGAACCATGTAATAGGGTATGCAATATATATAAGTCTGATATCATGACATATGTGCATCGCAATAGTAATATATGTAATTCTTAAAACACACCATATTGAAAGCATTATTACCATTGGTGACACCGCTTTACCGGCACCCCTGCATACTCCGGCAATACAGTGTGCATATGCAAGAAACAAATAGAACAGAGACTCGGTTCTTCCCTGCAGCACCCCATACCCGATAACCTCAGTTTCTTTACTGAATGCCTTCATAAAGAATGGTATAAAAATAAAAATTACTATCCCTACAATTTCTGCAAGAATAATCGAAGTAATAATTCCGAATTTTGCACCCTTTTTCACTCTGTCATACAATCCTGCACCGAGATTCTGACTTATAAAGGTTGCCATCGCCATTGAAAAACATGTTATGGGAAGGAAACCAAATCCTTCTATTTTGATATACGCTCCATATCCTGCAATCGCATCAGTTCCAAATGTATTAATATTGGTCTGAACAATGACATTTGCAAGACCGATAACTGAGTTCTGGACACCTGTCGGAAGTCCGTATCTTACTATCTCAATTAACATTGATTTATGAAAACGGATTTTTCTGAATTCAATTCTGTAAATCCGGTCTTTTCGAGTTAAGGAAATAATGCACAGAACAACACTTATTACCTGTGCAATCGTTGTTGCCATTGCGGCTGCACCTACGCCAAAGCCACACACACCGATAAAAAGATAATCCAGTATAACATTAACTACGGAAGATATTATAAGAAATATCAGCGGTCTTCTGCTGTCTCCGACGGCATTCATAATTCCCGTAAAAATATTATACATAACTATTGCCAGTGCACCCACAAAATAATATCTGAAATATGTAATTGAATCCGGAAGAACATCCGGGTCAGTCTTCATCCATTTTAGGATTGTCGGAGTTGCAAAAATTCCAAAAAAAGTAAGTACTATACCGGCAACCAGTCCAAATGCAATATTGGTATGAATCGCTTTGGACATTCTGTCATATTCTTTTGCTCCAAAATACCTGGAGATGATGACCCCGGCTCCCATTGCCGTTCCTGTGAAAAAGCTGGTAATCAGAAAGATAAGATTTCCGGCAGAGCTTACCGCAGCAAGTGCTTCCTTGCCAAGAAACTGCCCTACTATCATTGAATCGACAGAATTATATAGTGTCTGAAACAACTGACTTAAAAAAACCGGAATTGCAAATGCAATGATATGTTTTTTTGGATTTCCGACGGTCATATTTCTTGTACCCTTTTTCTCTGACATTCCTTATCTTCCTTTCATGTTTTTTACAATAAAACTGCCGGACAACATCTGTCCGGCAATCTCATTTAAAATATGTACATCTCTTAATTAAGCAAAAAGATCTACTCTTCCTACGTTATCATCATTAATAACATAGTATGCTGCATTCTCTTCCGGCTTAATATAGATTCTAAGGCTCTTGATTGAAGAAGCTCTGTGTCCGCCTTCAACATAAGCAGCCTTTACACGTTCCTCAACATCTTTCTGTGAAACCTGGTTTCCTGAAAATTCAACATAAACTTCAACTTCTGCCTCTTTCTTAGCAGTAGTCTTCTTAGCAGGCTCCTTCTTAGCAGTTTCTTTCTTAGGTGCTGCCTTCTTGGTAGCTGCTTTCTTAGTTTCTTTCTTAACTTCTGCAGTCTCTACTGCTTCTACTGTCTCAACCTGAGCTGTCTCAACAACTGTTTCGTTTGCTTTTTTAGCCATGTTATTGCCCTCCTTAAACACACAACATTTCCATATTATATTAAATTCTAAATACAAACGTTACTATAGTCCATAATTTAGAAAAATGCAAGAATAATTTAAAAAATATTGATATCTTTTACAAAAACCATATTATTTTTTACGGAAAATTTAATATTCAGACCTGAAAAATACATTCCGTACACCCTTTCCTCATCATTATGATATGCCGGCCTCGGGTCATTGGAGAGTACTTTATATAATGCCGTCTGCTTATCCCCCGGAACAAGCTTTAAAAGCTTATCCGGTATATTCACCTTAAGGCCATAGTCTGCAAACTGTTCAGAAAATCCTCCTTTTGCGTCAGGTATCGCATCAATATGAGGAAGGTAGGGTTTGATATCATATATTGGTGTATTATCCATTAAATCTGCACCTGCTACATGCAATACAGGTCCGACTCCCTCACGCAGCTCAATATAATCCAGTCTGACAACTGACAAGCCTATGGGATTAGGTCTGAATGGTGAGCGTGTAGCAAATACGCCCATTCTCGTATCGCCCCCAAGCCTCGGTGGTCTGACGGTAGGCGACCATTTATCCCTTTCTGACTTGCTGAATTTCCATAAAAGCCAGATATGTGAATATTCCGAAAGTCCTCTTACTGCATCCATATTACTATATTCCTTGTGAAAAATTATTTCCCCCATAAGCTCCGGTACCAGCCCGCTTTGTCTTGGAATACCAAATTTATCAGGAAAATCTGTTTTTATATAAGCAATTTCTTTCATTATATAATCCGTCCGTTTTTATTTGTATTATAACATATTTTTCTATATTTTCGTATTTACATATTTTTTCTTTAATATTAAAATAAAATATACAAAAAACTACAAGGAGGAGATATACCATGTACCAATGCCGAAATTGCGGTGGCGGTCTTAAATTTGACATACCAACACAAAAACTAAAATGTACACATTGCGAGACACTGGTTGACCCATATTCTCTTGACGTTGATGCGGATAACGCAGGTGCTGATGAGCAATATTTCTATAACGTTACTGTTTTCACCTGTCCACATTGCGGTGGTGAAATTCTAAGCACGGAAACTTCCGCTGCTGAATTCTGCAGTTTCTGTGGTGCTTCAACAGTACTTAACAGTCGTATACGTCGTGAGCGCAGGCCCAACTATATTATTCCTTTTAGAATTACCAAAGATGAATGTAAGATAGCCTATCATAAATTTATAGGAAGGTCATTTTTTGCCCCTGCCAAATTAAAAAATCCTGAATTCATAGACGGTTTCAGAGGCATTTATATGCCATACTGGACATATTACATTACCCAGGAGGGACCCACCTGGCTTAAGGGAGAGGATTCCCACCGTTCCGGTGATTATATAATAACTGACCACTTTGACCTTCATTTTACCATTGACAGCTATTACAAAGGACTTTCCTATGATGCGTCCTCATCCTTTTATGATAGTATAAGTCAGGCCATTGCCCCTTTTGATGTCAAAGACATGCGTGCCTTCCATCCTGCAGTAATCAGTGGTTTCTATGCTGATACTGCTGATGTAGACGCATCCGTATATAAGGATGACGCACTTACCTATGCCAATGAATCCACCTGCGACGTTGTCAGGAAAGTCCGTGAATTTTCAGGCATCAGCATTACTATGCCAAATGCCCGTACACAGGGCTGTGAGGTTTTCAAAACACAGTGTCGTCAGATTGACAATACCATGTTTCCGGTATGGTTCATGTCCTACAGAAGAGGTAACCGTGTTGCATATGCAACGGTAAATGGTCAGACAGGTAAAGTTGCCGCAGATTTTCCTGTATCAATTTTTAAGTACATACTGTGCTCGCTTGCCATTTCCATACCGATATTTTTGTTATTTACACTTTTGTTTACATTTAAGGCAACCACAACTCTTGGCATCACATGTGTTCTTTCATTAGTTTCAAGCATTATCTATGCCTCTGAAATTTCTTCCATAGCACGAAAGGATTCTTTTGTTGATGATAAAGGTGTTATGTTTAAACACAATAGGACAATCGACCCTGTCAAGGGAGGTACACATAATAAAAATGTTCTAAGGACTATATTTATAGTGGTCTTCTGTACAGTTGGCTCTATTATAATTGCTCCGTTTTTATTTGGAATAATATCCGAATTAAGCAGTTCCATGCGTTTATCACCGGTATTGGTTCTTATCACACTCGCCGGAACAATCATAGCTACTGTAACCGGAACCCGTTCAGCTAAGAAACGTGGTATGAAGGCCAAGGCACCCGGATTTGCATGCAGTCTTTCGACTCTTGCAGTATCATTTTTAATTGCCATTATTAATCCGGTTTCCGATTTATATTACTATATAGTTGTATTTTTCGCACTTATAATGACTATCCTTCTTAACATAGGAATAATAAGAAAATACAATGTACTTGCAACAAGAAAGCTTCCACAATTTTATAGAAGCGGAGGTGATGACCGTGCGTAAACCTGTAAACTTTATTACCCGACTTGTTCTTATATGTGCAATAATATTGGGGATAATTCTATGCAGCAGCACACAGTGTTATGCTGATGAAGAATACGAAAACCCTAACAATGGCTTCGAAGCACTGATATATGATTATGCCGGTCTGTTATCTTCTTCCGAGGAAACAGAGCTTATTGAGGACATGAAGCCAATTACCCAATACGGTAATGTAGCTTTTGTATCTGTTGATGATAATCCTACATACTCAACCGCATCATACGCCAAGGAACTGTGCTATGATTTGTTTGGCGTAACAAGCGGCACGGTTTTTCTCATTGATATGGATTTGCGTGTAATTTATATCTACAGCACCGGAAGAATCTACGAGACAGTTGACACAGGTTATGCTAATACCATTACGGACAACGTATATGAATATGCATCCGATGGGGATTATTATCGATGTGCCAGCAATGCATACCGGCAGATTTATCAGGTCCTCCGTGGCGGAAAAATTCCTCAACCGATGAAGTATATATGTAACGCTTTACTTGCTTTAATTATCGGTTTTATAGTTACATTTTTTATTGTTAAGTCTGCTTCCAGAAAACGCAGGCCCAAAGATGCAGAAGTCCTTAGTGCAATATTTTCAAAATGTAATGTTATGGAACCATATGCGCAGTTCACTTACCAAAGTTCGCAATACTCACCTAGCAGCAGCTCCTCCGGAGGCGGGGGTGGCGGCGGTGGCGGTGGCGGCGGCGGTGGCGGCGGCGGTGGCGGCGGTGGCCACAGCTTCTAATCCCCACACCAATTTATAATTCAGGAGAAAAGAAATGTATCAATGTTTAAACTGCGGCAGCGGATTACAATTTGATATTCCTTCCCAAAGGATGTTATGTAACAGCTGCCAGTCATCCTTTGACCCATATTCTCTGGATTCCAATATATATAACGGTGCCGAGCAGAGTGATTATTATAATGTTAATGTTTTCACCTGCTCCCACTGTGGCGGTGAAATTTACAGTACCGAAAACTCTGCTGTGGAATTCTGCAGCTTCTGCGGAGCCTCCACAGTGCTTAAAAGCCGTCTGAGTCGTGAGAAAAGACCGGACTACATAATTCCCTTTACCATCACCAAAGAACAGTGTAAGGAAGCATACAAACGCTATGTAGGCCGTTCTTTTTTTGCACCAAGAGAATTTAAGGATCCCAAATACATAGACAGCTTCAGAGGCATATATATGCCTTATTGGGCGTATCATATTGAACAAAAAGGCCCGGTACATCTCAAGGGCAATAAGATTATAGATAGCGGCAACAGCCTTAACAAACATAATTACAGGCTTCATTTTACACTGAATAATTATTACAAGGGCATTTCCTATGATGCCTCATCTTCGTTTTATGACAATTTCAGTTCATCAATAGCGCCCTTCAGGGTTATGGGCATGCATAAATTCCATCCGGCTTTGCTTAGCGGTTTCTATGCTGATGTTGCTGATATACCTGCCACAACCTATATTAATGATGCCAGAAACTATTGCTGTAACGCGACACTTGAACATCTGTCACAGCAGTACGCCTTTAGCGGAATTAATATTTCCATGCCCGATTCGTTATTGGAAAGAAGTGCGGTTTTTCACACAAAGCTCCGGGAAACCAACAGTGCAATGTACCCGGTGTGGTTTATGTCTTATAAAAAAGGTAAACGTGTTGCTTATGCCGTTGTAAATGGTCAGACAGGTAAGGCTGTTGCAGATTTTCCGGTTTCGGTTGGTAAATACCTTATATGTTCTTTATTTATTGCATTACCGTTATTTTTAATATTTTTTAACTTTTTCAACTTCACTGCAGATTTTACCCTGGTGCTTACAAGTATCAGTGCATTGATTTCTTCAATAATTTATGCTGTGGAAATAACCCAGATAGCCAAAAAGGATACTATGGCTGACGACAGAGGATATATGCGTAAAAATAAAAAGCAGGCCTATAAAAAATTTAAAGCACGTAAAATTCGACAGAGTTTTGAAATAGGCGGTGCCTGCTTATATGTATTAGGAATGATTGCATCATTTTTTTTCTCTGTTACAGCTTATAAATCCCAAATAAGAATATCGCCTTATATACAGCCCACCATAATCAGCTTTTCACTTGTGGGTACTATTACGAGTGCAATTGCCGGAACCCATACTCCACGTAAGCTTAAAGCAAATGTAAGAGCATTCGGCTTTGCATTCAGTATAATTGCAATCCTAATATCGCTTACAATTACAATCTTAAGTCCACGTTCCATATTATTGTATTATGGTGCAATGCTTTTTTCACTGCTAATGGTATTAATTCTGAATTTGAGTATTATTTTTAAATATAACGAACTTGCAACCAGAAAAATGCCGCAATTCGATAAAACAGGAGGAGATAACAATGTCTGATACTGAATATAACGCAGTAATAATTGATAATACTGATGTTTTCAGCGCTGCTGAAGAAGCAGCCCTCCTTAATGAGATGTCCCCACTGTGCGAACATGGTAATGTATGCATAACTACTCTGGTTTCCTATGAAGGTTTAACCTACGAGATAATGAACGACCTATATACAGATACATTTGGTGATACAAGCGGGATTATACTTTTCATTGAAACCAAGCAGTCTGCGATGAAAATATATTGTCATGGAGAATTATCCCATGAAATTAACAGCTCATCTGTATATGATATCACTGACAAAATAGCCGGCTATGCTACCGGAGGAGACTATTATGCCTGTGCAGATAATTTTATCGCTGAAACACAGTTTTTCTTCTTTGACAGAGAACTGTCCGCCCCTATGAAACTTGTAACGAGTGCACTTATGTCATTAATTATCGGACTTACTGCTACATATTTTATTGTAAAAGCCTTTTATGGAAGAAAGAAAACAACCCGTCAGGAAACTCTGGATGCAATGTTTACACAACAAGAGGTTAACGATACCGATCTTGAGCCTGTCGATATTTCCAAAATAGTCAGCATCCCGAAATACATTACGAAATTTACAAATAAATATGATGACTACTAATGCTCATAAAATAAAGCGGCTGTTGCAAAAAGGAAAATTCAGTTCCATTTTGCAACAGTCACTTTGTTTTAATCCGTAAGCTTATTTTTCTTAATTGTTGATTTAAGCACTTCAAAATCTATAGGTTTAGGTATATGACCGTTCATGCCGGACCGGATTGCCTCTTCAATATCCTCTGAAAATACATTGGCTGTCATTGCAAGAATCGGTATTCTGTCCGCTCCATCTATTCCGCTGCTTCTGATGGCTTTGGCTGCATCATAACCATTCATCTTCGGCATTCTTATATCCATTAATATCATATCAAAAGTATATGGCGGTGACTTTATGAATGTATCCACGGTCTCCCTGCCATCTCCGCAGACGGTTGTATATGCTCCCTCAATTTCCATAAGCCCTTTAATAATCTCGCCATTTGTTGCATTATCCTCCGCCACAAGAAAGTTCATTCCTTTTAGTGCACTTGATTCTCTTACACATGATTCCGTTTCCATTCTGTCAACATCATGATTATCCCCGATTTCAAAATTGATCCTGACAATAAATGATGATCCTTCATTAACCCTGCTTCTTACAAATATCTCACCATCCATCAGTTCCACCAGACTCTTTGTTATTGACATCCCAAGTCCCGTACCGGTTATATCCGGAGAAATCCTGTGTTCTTCTCTTACAAACGGTTCAAAAATTCTATTAAGAAATTCCGGCTCCATTCCTATTCCGGTATCCCTTACTTCAAATTGAAGTTCCGCCTCCTTCGTATTATCACTTTGGCTTATTATCAGTCGTATTTCCCCACTTTCGGGTGTATATTTAACAGCATTTGATAAAATATTCATCAAAATCTGGCTTAAACGGTCTTTATCCCCCACAATCCAGTTATTTCTTACATCAATCAGTTCCATTATAAAATTCTGTTTTTTATCTTTTGTCAGCTGTAAGGTAACTATGTTCACATCTTCCAGAAAACTGCTTAATTCAAACTCCACATTGTTAATTGTTACAACTCTGTTCTCAATTTTGTTCATATCAAGAACATCATTAATTACACTTAACATATGTCTGCTTGATGCCTGTAATTTGCGAATATCATTACGAATTCGTTCAGGCTTATCCACGTCATGCTCAAGCAATGTTATAAATCCCATAATCGCATTCATAGGAGTTCTCAAATCATGACTCACATTGGACAGAAAATCACTTTTTGCCTGATTGGCCTTAACAATCTCCTCATGAGCAGCATATTCACTTTTCTTTATTTTATCTATATCCATATTGACCAAAATTATTTTTGCCGGTACATTATTATCATCCATAGCCTCTACAATTACATGCAGCCTGTTCCAATGGTATCCCTCGTCGTTTTTTCTTCTGTAATCGAAGCAATAAAAAGAATCTTCATCTTTTAATTGGGATTTTATATAATCCATTGAACACTTATATCTGAATTCTTCAACGTCCTCTGAATATACTATCTGTGTCCCATAATAATTAATATAATTCGTAAAGCTGACTATATGACATCCTTCTGATTTATCACATTCACATATACAGGAATCCTCTATTAAATCAACATGCACCTGTCCCGTAAATAATTTGCTCATTATGTTTTGCATAAAATAATTCCACCCCTAATATAATTGTGCAAAAATACCTGCGCCTGCAACTGTAAGTATTCCGGAAATAACAATTGAAAGGCTGCTCATGGCACCTTCTATTTCACCAAGCTCCATGGCCTTTGATGTTCCGATTGCATGAGATGCAGTACCAAGACTTATTCCCTTTGCCACAGGTTCGGTAATTTTAAAAATTTTCAATACAAGCTCTGCAAGAACATTACCAAGAATTCCCGTTATAACAATAACTGCTACTGTAATTGATACATATCCTCCAAGCTCCTCTGAAACTCCCATTCCAATTGCTGTTGTAATGGATTTTGGAAGTAACGTGACATATCCTTCATGACTCATTCTAAAAATCACTGCCAACAGAAGAATAGTACCAAGACTGGCAAGTACTCCCGAACCGATTCCCAATAATATTGCAAGGATATTCTTTTTAAGCACCTGTATCTGCTCATACAATGGTATTGCCAGACTGACTGTAGCCGGAGTAAGCAGATAACTGATATATGAGGCGCCCTTTGCATATGTCTCATATTTAATCCCAAACAGACATAAAACTCCAATAGTCAGGGCAACCGATATAAGCAAAGGATTGAATATCGCCAGCTTAAACTTCTTCTTCAGAAGAGTTCCAATCCAATAAGCCATCAGACTTATCATTGCACCAAAATAAACTGAATTCTGTATATACTCTCTCATTCTGCTGACCTCTTTTTTCTCTTTAATTGTATAATCGCCTGAGTCACTTTTCCGGAAACTGCCATAACCACAATTGTACTTATTACCGTTATGCATATATATGGTATCCAGTCTGCTTTAATCAGGTTCCATGATTCCATTATCGCAACTGCCGGAGATATAAACATAACCGGCATTATTTCCACAAGGAAGTGTCCCGCTTCTTTAACTGAATCAAGTGGAATCATCCCGGTCATAAGACATATAAACATTATGACTATTCCATATATACTTGCCGGTATCGGCAGAGGAATAAAATAATTTAAAAGTTCCCCAACTGCTGAAACAAACAGAATTATACCAAATTGTTTTAATATTTTCATAATTGCCTCCGTAATTTCAAATTACCACCATTATACTATCACAACACAAAAAGAAAAGACAGATATTTTTCATACCTGTCCTGTCTAATTTGACCAAATCCTGTCGAACACTGTCAAATATACTGCAATTATTATCCCCATCTGCCATAAAGTAACTCAAGAACATTATTCACTCTGACTTTATTAACAACATCGCGACACTTATTATCCTCCACAGCAGTATATGCCGTTGATGCAGATTCAAACAGAAAATACATGTTATCCCCATTCAGGCATATCTCCTCTGCCATAGGCGGAAGTGTAAGCACTTTATGTTCCTGAAGCTGCAAAGACGCATCATCGGATTTCTCCATCTTATAAAAATAAAGCTTTGAATCATTATTTCTGCCATAGGATGTAGTAACTGCCAGATAAGTATCTCCCAGATTCCCGACAAAAGCTGCACCATTTGCCTGTGCAGGAATCTCAATGATTCTGTTGGAGCTGAGACAACGCACCCCTCGCTCATATGAAATACAGTACTCACTAAGTACGCCCTTCTGTTCTGTATCAGAATTAAACGTTCCAACCCATAACGAGCCGTTAAAATACGTTATAAAAGAAGCTGTATAATCACATACAAATTCATAAACCGGAGCTGCCAGACTGCAGCCTGCATCTTCGTCCTCTATATGCTTCACAAAATCCCTATATGAATAAGCAGCTATTTTACAGTTGCCACCCTTGGCAACCCAGATATATTCTCCGTCAAAGGTAATTCCCCCAACATGACTTTTATCATCAAAAACAAGTGTTGAAATATGCTCCTTAGTCTCTTTGGACAGAACATAAGCAACTGAATTATGCCTGTTGTGTCCCTCCTCTGATATTATCTTTTCCTGATTGGCATACACATGTGAATTAGCCTCTAAATCCTCTTTATAATTCTCCACATTGCAATATGCTGTAATCAAAATATAGTCATTGGCAACACAAATACCCTGGGGAGTCATGCAATTACATATATCCCCAAGTACATCTGTAGCTGCTATATCCGGAATGTCAAATTCATCACTTTCAACAGTTGTATCGAGAATACGTTTCATTCCCCTGTCAGAAGAACTTTTATCCCCCTGTATACCGGAATAAAACAGAACAGAAGCCACCACAACCAAAAAGAATATTCCGACAGCTGATAAAAATGCTGCAATTTTAATTTTGTTAATTTGATGCATATTCTTACAATACCTCCTCATAGTATGTAAAAATATTCATTTTCTTTTTCATTCTCCTTCGTATACATACCAACAATATACTCTATTATTATATCAGAAAAAGTATTCCTTCACAACGGAAATTAATGGACAAACTATTAACAAAACGTAAATTTTTAAAAAATCCCTACCATATTGTATGATAGGGACTTTTATTATTCTGTTTCCTGTACTTCTTCTTTCTTCGGTGCTTCAAGCTTCTTCACTAATTTGTAATAGGTCACGCCAAGTGGAGGAAGTGTAAGCTTAAGTGAATAATTCAAATCATTCTTAGGCTCGTCAACTGCCTTAAGCTCTCCATAATTACCGATTCCGCAGCCGCCAAAATCCAGACTTTCAGAGTTGAATACTTCTTCATAAATTCCATACTCAGGTACACCAATCGCATAATTCTCACGCATAACAGGCTGGAAATTGCATACGCAGATTATTTCATCACCATTATATGCAATTCTTCTGAATGCAATTACGCTATTGGCACTGTCATCAAGTGCAACCCATTTGAAGCCTTCCCAGTCATAGTCATTCTCATGCATAGCCGGGGTCTCCTTATAAAATCTGTTAACTGCTTTGAAGAATTTATTAAGCTTATAGTTATATTCCCGATGATATAACAGATTCCACTCTAACTGTGTGTTGGCATTCCATTCATTGGCCTGTCCGATTTCCGAGCCCATAAACATGAGTTTCTTACCCGGATGAGCCATTGTATATGAGACAAAGTTTCTGACACCTGAAAACTTATTCCACTCATCACCCGGCATCTTATTGAGCAGTGAACACTTACCATATACAACTTCATCATGGGAGATAGGTAAAATAAAGTTCTCAGAAAAAGCATACATCAGACTGAATGTAAGCTGATTCTGATGATAATTCCTCCAAATCGGATCTCTGGATATGTATGAAAGCATATCATTCATCCAGCCCATGTTCCACTTATAGTCAAATCCAAGTGCAAGTGCATTCTCAGACTCACCTGTTACCTGTGGCCACGCTGTACTCTCCTCTGCAATCATAATTGCTTCAGGACAATTCTCATGAACAAGTCTGTTAAGTTTTCTTAAAAATTCTACGGCAACAAGATTTTCTCTTCCACCATATTCATTAGCAACCCACTCGCCGTCTTTTCTGTTGTAGTCAAGATAAAGCATTGAAGCTACCGCATCAACACGAATACCATCGAAATGATATTCCCTAAGCCAGAACATTGCCGAAGAAATCAGGAAGCTTGCAACCTCATACCTTCCATAATTGAAAATATAGGTTCCCCATTCCTTATGCTCTCCAAGTCTCCAGTCCTCGTATTCATAACATCCGGTACCATCAAAACGTGCAAGTCCATGTGCATCCTTAGGGAAATGTGCAGGAACCCAGTCAAGAATAACGCCTATTCCGTTCTTGTGGCATTCATTAACCAAATATCTCAAATCATCAGGCGTTCCATACCTTGAAGTAGCCGCATAATATCCGGTTACCTGATAACCCCAGCTTCCATCATAAGGGAACTCTGTAAGCGGCATAAACTCAATATGTGTATATCCCATGTCAGAAACATATTTAACTAATTCATCTGCAAGTTCTCTGTAATTATAAAAGCTGCCATCATCATGTTTACGCCATGATCCGGCGTTAATCTCATAAATATTCATTGGCAGGTTACGATGATTATGCTGCTTCTTATAATCAACCCATTCATTATCACTCCACTGATATTCACTCATATCATACACTTTTGATGCGTTATTAGGTCTTACCTCGCAATTAAAAGCATAAGGGTCTGTCTTCATAAACTTCTCATTCCAGCTTGATTCAACACAATACTTATAGCACGATCCCTGTACCACATTTTCAATACGAAGTTCCCATACACCCGAGTCACTGATCCGGTTCATGTAATTTGCATTGCAGTCCCAATTATTAAAATCACCTACAACCGCAACAGATGCCGCCTGTGGAGCCCACACTCGGAACACAACTCCATCACCATCAAAATGTGACCCGAAATATTTATATGCTTCTGTGGATGTTCCGCTAAGGAAATCACTAAGCATCTTCTCTGACATTTTGTTGTCCATAATAACCTCCCGTAAAACATAATTAATCATACTTTGATTATACGCCATATCCCCCTATAGATTCAACCAACAATTTAAAAGTATTGCATTTTTTCAATGTATTAACCATCCTCATTAGGTTCATTGGCAGTGTCAAGTTGACTAATACATCTCTTTTATTCAAGTCCATTAATAAAATCCTTTATAATTCTCCCACATTCTTCAGGCTTTTGCTCATATATCATATGGTCTCCGCCAAGACAGACAACTTCGCAATTACCCATTTTATCTGCATATGGATAAATCGTATTCTGTCTGGCTTCCTCATAGTTTGCAAGAATTTCTTTCACCGTTTCATCATCAAATTCAACGCGTTTTAATTCCATATCAAGATCGTTAATTTCAATTTGACGATTTATCCATTTATTGTATTCAATGATATCCTCTTTGGTCTCCAGTCCCCAGCTTGCACAAATATACAGTTTAGGAATATCGTTAGTTATAATTCCATTAAATGCATCCTGAGCATTTTGAGCCAAAAATGAATTTTCTGAAACTGTAGCAATAGAGTCAAGGGTCATAAGCGTAAGCGCATCTCCTAAATATTGCTCTTCTTCGGAATAATTATCAGGATAATGAAATAAATAGTCACGCAAAACATATCTGTCAAAACCTGCTTTTGCAAGAAAAGAAAGAAATCTGTCACCCATGCCGACTTCAGAGACTGTCTCTTCCTCAAAGGCTGTTGCAGATAACTGTGAACCATCCACAAATACCACCGCCTCTATTTCTTCCGGATAATTGCTTGCCCAATAGTTAGCATATGCGCCGCCTATTGAATGGGGCATCAAAATATATGGCGCTTCAATTCCGGCATTTTTAAGTGCTTTTCGGTAATCCTCCACTATATATTCCAGAGTCATATCATTATCAGTATCACCGCTAAAACCGTAGCCTGCCCGGTCAACAAACACAACCAAATTATCCTCTTCAAGGCTGGCGGTCATCTGTCTTGCTGCAACCGGAAAATCTCCCATTCCAAGCCCTGCAAGTCCAACAATTGTATGCTCACCGTTTTCATTGCCAAATATAGCAACATTAATGGAATACTCCCCTACCGAAACGGGATTGTAATAGCCTTTTTCTTTGAGAAGTTCAATCTCTTTCTGACTTTTAATTTTGTTAATAATAAATGTTACTAAGGTAAATATTAGTATAATTGAAATTAATACCAGTAACACTATTCCTATTATTTTGACTATTTTTTTAATTTTCATATGCACCTCTATGTATAACATCTTATTTTACGATTCATCCCCTACTTACTTAATTTGCTACTATAAAGCAGTGTTTTAATCATGGTCAGTAAGTTCTTATAAGTAGTAAAAAATCTCTTTACGTTGCCTGCTCTGCTGCACGCTTCCAATAGTCGGATATCATCTGAATTATGCCCAAAGCCTGCTCCTTATAATTATCACCTATTGGTTCAAAATCAGAGAAAGTATGCCCAGTCTCATTATCTGAAATCACATCCTTATCATATCCTCCTGCAACGCCTATCATAAACCCGCGCTCTTGTAACTTAGGTGCAGTAGAAGTATACTTAAATATATAATACAGATGCTCATCATGAATTAGTGTATCTACTATTTCTAACGTATCCAGAGTTTCTCCACATTCACTTGGATGACAAAGCCAATTTCGCATCTCTGCGTAAGCAATCTTTTCCTGTGTAATGTGACTTCCTTTAAACAAATCCATTCTTCCAATTGAACCAAGGATTCTTATAAGCCTGCTTGCATCAAATTCTACTAATCTGTCTATACTTTCAAGTAATACCGGCATATCGTTAAGAGCCATTGCTTTAACCAAGAATAATTCGCTTTCTAAGTCTAATTGAAGCTCTGATAGCTTTCTTAAATAAACTGAAATATCATCATTGTTAAGACGTGCAGCCATATCTAATGTAACTGAAAGAGCTGATATTATCTCATCCCCATCGCATCCATTCTCTGAAACATACTTATATAAAAGCTCTAGTCGTTTCTGTACACCACTAATAATACGCTGTTTTTCCTCTGGTTGTGCAAAAGACATCTCCGGATCATAATTAAGAATAATTAGTCCTACACAATCGCCTATACCATTAAAGCAAGATGAGAAAACTTCCACCAAAGTATGATATATGTACTCAAGCTTTGCTCCAAATAGTGGCAAACTCTCAAGATTAGTTACATATGGAAGTTCCACACATGTAAACTCAAAAAGCATACAAAATATCATAGTCTTAATCTTTTCATCGCTCTTGTATAAACTCTCAATAGCAAATGGTACATGATCCATGCAAAGCTCGCTATAACTTTCTGAGAGTTCGTCAATAAAGCTATCAATATTGTCAGTGTCAACCTGCCAATTATTAACCGCTTCATCCATAGATGCCTGATTGTCATTGTTTAGAATAATACCCTTTAACACCTGATAATCAGACTGTCCGGCTTTAATACTTTCCTTTTTATTAGATAACATAATATTTTGTCCTCCGAAAATTTCTTCACTTCTTCCAAATCTTCAAATTTTTGGAAAATGATTTTTACATAATAACTCACAAACTTTTAAAACAAAAGAAATAGCATCCCAACCGCCAAAGTGGATGCTATTTCAAAAGCGTAATCACTGATGGCAATCGGATGTCACATCCAATAACCTTTCTAATTCAATCTATCCTCATCAGTGATTTCTCTTAAAACCCTGCATGGATTTCCTGCTGCAATCACATTAGCCGGAATGTCTTTTGTTACCACGCTCCCTGCACCAATTATACTGTTATCTCCAATATGCACTCCTGCGATAATGGTTGCGTTAGCACCAATCCAGACTTTTTTACCTATAAAGATAGGCTTGGAAGTGTCGTATTCAGCCCTTTCATCCGGGTGAATGGCATGTCCTGCACAGGAAATACACACTCCCGGTGCTATAAAAGTATGATCTCCAATATACACTGGAGAGGTATCCAAAATCGAGCAGTTATAGTTCAAAAGTGCAAAGCCCTCGAAATGAATATTAAAACCATAGTCGCAATGAAATGGTGACTCTATGGCAACCTTCAGATTCTCGTCTTGAAACAGCTCTTTTAGAAGACTTGTTCTTCGCTCTTCTTCATCCGGTGATGAGATATTAAACTCATGTACCAGCTTTTTGGCTCTCATCTGGATGTCCTTAGTATATTCGTTATATTTTGCAACATATCCAACATCACTACGAATATATTTTAAGCTGTCCGGCAAAATTGCCCTGGTATTCTGCGTACTATTTAGAATGCTGTTTTTCATAATCCATAAACTCCTGTGTCTTCGACCAGTATTTTATGCCCCAGTTCTCAAAATTCCATTCATCCATATAGTTGTTGCATTCATAATCGATGTAATATATCAAATCATTCTGCACAACAAAATTAGTTGGAAAATAATCAATATTAAGACCACACGCCTTTGCCTTTCCCGCCATCTCTCTAACCTGTTCAAGATAAATCTCTTTCATTTGGTCTAATTTCACAAGCTCATATATGGTCGGACCCTCCACGTATTCTTTTAAAATTCTTTCATTGTCTATATCAATATCAAAAAGCTTCGGAATTCGGATTCCCGTAGCCTCCAGTCTGCTGTAGTCATTTTTCTCCGCTTCGATTTTGTTACCGAAGGTGTAATAGCTGCAAGGCTCGTGGTGAATCTGTTTGAGAACGTACTGTTTGCCATCCTTTTGGGCAAGATATGAATATCCTCCCTTGCCATGTCCCAGAAGTTTCACCACTTCATAGGCTGTTTCGTTAACACTCATAATGCAATGTGCGTCTTTGATTGATTTGGACATATTAATTTCGTACAGGTCATCAATACCTCGTACCCGGCAAGCCTCATCTGCATTTCCCAATTCTTTTGGAGAAATGTGTCTGTCGTAATGTGTTAAATTATCTATATCATTAGTTGTTGCTTTGCGTACTAACATTTTTATCCTTTCCTATGTTTCTCCCCGGTATAAAATCCAACCGTATTTTTTTGATTAAGCTGATATACTCCGATTGTAATCATAACCAGTGCTACCATTGCAACAATCACAAGACCTATAATATTTTCTGCTGACATAAAACGTGCTTTTCCTGTAAAGTTAAATTCTCTGACTGTTATACAGGGTTGCGTAGAATCCGCCTTTTGCCAGCAGTTCCTCGTGATTACCCTGTTCAATAATATTTCCGTCCTTCATAACCAGAATAATGTCTGCCGACTGAATTGTAGATAATCTGTGTGCAACAATAAAGCTTGTTCTGCCATTCATCATTCTTGCAAAGGCTTCCTGAATCTTCATCTCTGTTCGCGTATCAATTGATGAGGTAGCCTCGTCAAGAATTAACATTGGTGGCAGACAGAGCATAACTCTTGCTATACACAGAAGCTGTTTCTGTCCCTGTGACAGACTTCCTCCATCTTCTCCGATAACCGTATCATAGCCTTTTGGAAGACGCTTAATAAAACTATGTGCATGAGCCGCCTTGGCTGCCGCAATAATTTCCTCATCTGTTGCATCCGGCTTACCTGTTGTAATATTATCTCTGATAGTTCCTGATTTAAGCCATGTCTCCTGAAGCACCATTCCGTAGCTGTTACGAAGACTCTTACGGCTTACATTACGGATATCCTTGCCCTCAACAACAATCGCACCCGCATCAACATCATAAAATCTCATGAGAAGATTAATTATTGTGGATTTACCACAGCCTGTGGGTCCTACTATTGCCACACGCTGTCCCGGTTCTACTTTAAGATTAAGATTTTTAATTAATTCAACACTCTTATCATAAGAGAATGATACATTTTCAATCTCAATTCTCCCCTGTCCCTCATCTACAACAAGTTCATCCGCTGCGTCAGGTGAAAGTGGTTTCTCTTCTATCAAATCAAGAATTCTGTCAGCACATGCAAGTGCATTCTGCAATTCCGTAACAACACCTGAAATCTCATTAAAAGGCTTGGTGTACTGCTGTGCATAGCTTAAGAAAGCAGACAGCTGTCCTACACTGAATGCGCCCTTTGTAGCGATAGAGGTAAAAGCACCGCTTAAACATACCAATGCATATACAACATTATTAACAAATCTTGTCGAAGGATTGGTTATTGATGAGAAAAAGGTTGCATCAAGAGAATATTTCTGTAGTTCCTTATTAATCATATCAAATTTCTCAAGTGCATCATCCTCATGACTGTATGCCTGAACCACCTTCTGATTGCCAATCATTTCATCAATGAATGCAGTCTGCTTACCCCTTGTCTCAGACTGTTTATGAAACATTGTGTATGTCTTCTTAGCAACAAAGCTTGCCACAAAAAATGATAATGGTGTAATAAGCACTACTACCAACGTTATTTTCCAATTAATCACAAGCATGAAAATAAGCGTACCGATAATAGTCATCACTCCGGTAAAAAACTGTGAAAAACCCATTAAAAGACCATCAGCAAACTGGTCAACATCAGCAATTACCTTATTCACAATCTCTCCGACAGGGTGCGAATCCGCATATTTTACAGGAAGCTTCTGCAGCTTATTAAAAGCGTCCTTACGAATATCCCTGATAACTGAATAGGTTATTTTGTTATTACAGATATTCATAACCCACTGCAGAAGGGCAACTACTGCCATAGTTATGAGAATAATTGCAATTATCTGCATTATTCCCTTAAAATCCACATTGCTCTTCTCTATAATTTTATCAATGGCATTACCTTGAAGAATAGGTATATATAACTGTCCTGCAACTGTTACAAGTGCAACAACAATTGACACCACCATATAAAAAGTATACTTAGATAAATATTTTAAAACTCTGATAATTGTGGAGGTTTTCTTCATTACTGTACACCTCCTGCCGATTTATTACTGTCCGTATTGTAAATTTCCTGGTAGATAACGCAGTTTGCAAGAAGCTCGTCATGTGTACCTATTCCCGCAACTTCCCCATCCTCAAGAACTATTATTTTATCTGCATGGCGAAGTGATGCCGTACGCTGTGATACAATAAATGTAGTCATATCTTCATCAAGCTCCTGAATTGCCTTACGAAGCTTGGCATCCGTTACATAATCAAGTGCTGAAGCACTGTCATCTAGAATAAGAATCTTTGGCTGTTTCACAAGAGCTCGTGCAATGGTAAGTCTCTGTCTCTGTCCACCGGAAAGATTTCTTCCACCCTGAGCAATAACAAAATCCAAATTCCCTGCCTTATCCATTACAAATTCCTCTGCCTGTGCATTACGAATTGCCGACATAATCTCATCATCCGAAGCGTCTTCCTTACCCCATCTCATATTATCCCTGATACTTCCGTTAAAAAGGACTGCTTTCTGCATTACAATTCCTACCATCTCACGCAAATCCTCTTTGGTATAATCCTTAACATTAACACCATTTACTTTTACCTCACCGTTAGTAGCATCATAAAATCTCGGAATCATATTAACCAGAGAAGATTTACCGGAGCCCGTGCCTCCTATTATACCGATTGTCTCACCCTTTCTGACTTTAAAATCAATATTGGATAAAGACTCTGCACCTGCATTTCTATAGGTAAGTGATACATTATTAAATTCAACGGCATATTCCGAAACAGCAGTCTGGCTCTGAGCCGGAAAATACATATCAGACTCCGTCTCAAATACCTCCTGGATTCTGTTGGCAGAAGCAAGTGCCTTGGTAATCTGAATAATAAGACTCGCAAGCTTAACCAATTCAACAAGAATCTGTGACATATAGTTAACCAGTGCAACAATATCACCCTGTTCAAGAGTACCATTATCAACCTGAATTGCTCCTGTATATATCAGTACAACTGTCGCAACATTTACAACCACAAATGTAATCGGATTCATAAGTGCCGAGATTTTACCTGCAAACAGCTGAATCTTAGTTAATTCAAGATTTCCTTCATTAAAAGTATCAATTTCACTCTGCTGCCTGTTGAAGGCTCTTACAACTCTTGTTCCCGTAAGATTTTCCCTTGTTACTTTGAGAATTCTGTCAAGCCCTGCCTGCACTTTTTTGTACAGAGGGATTGACACAAGCATAATTGCAAATACAACAACCGCAAGCAAAGGTATGGCAACACAGAATATCAGTGCACATTTAACATCAATCGTAAATGCCATTATCATTGCACCAAACACAATAAATGGTGAACGCAGAAAAAGTCTAAGTACCATATTAACGCAGCCCTGAACCGAATTAACATCACTTGTCATTCGTGTAATCAGTCCCGCTGTTCCCATCTCATCAATCTCTGAAAATGAGAAGCCCTGAATATGCTTAAACAATGAATATCTAAGCTCTGTTGCAAATCCGGTAGCAGCCTTTGCTGCAAAATATTGTGCAGTAAGCGAACAGGCAAGTCCCACTACGCCCAAAAGCACCAAAATAAGGACCCTTGTTATTACATAATTCTTATCCCCGGCAGCAATGCCTGTCTTGATAATATCTGCCACCACAAGTGGCACTATTAACTCAAAGGTTGCCTCCAATAATTTGAACAAAGGTCCCAAAATAGATTCTTTAATGTAATTCTTAAGGTATACCAATAATTTCTTCACAATACAATCCTACTCTTCACCAAATCTTTTTGTAATATAACTAAGGATTATATCAACACATTCTTCATAAGTAAATACCCCTGTATTAAGACACAGGTCATAATTATATGGATTCTCCCACTCTCTTCCAGTATGGTATTTATAAAATTCTCTGCGGTACTTATCCGTTTTAACTATGTACTGCTCTGCTTTGGCAGCATCAAATCCGGTTAATTCCATCTCACGCTTAATTCTCTGCTCCATTGGTGCATGAAGAAATACGGTTATCAGTCTGTCATTATCTTTAAGAATGAAATCAGCAGCTCTTCCGATACAGATTAAAGACTCATTAGCCGCAAGTTCTTTAAGAACTTTAGCCTGATAATTAAAAAGATTCTCGTTAGATGTAAAATCATCACTGTCAGGTCCTATTAACTCACCCTTATACACCTTACGTGAAACCTTATACAGAAGACTCTGTTTCATGTGTTCATCAGCCTTGGCAAAAAGCTCCTCATTAATACCGCTGTCATCGGATGCCAGTCTCAGAAGATTTCTGTCATATACATTAATACCAAGTCTCTCACCCAATATCTTACTAATACTTGTAGCCCCGCTTCCACAAGTTCGGGTAATTGCAATTGCAAAATTTTCCATAAGCCTCACTCCGTTCGTTTAGAATTATAAATATTATAACACAAAAATATGGAAAATAAAATTATATTGATTTATTATATATCTTTTTATTGTGAGAGTTTTTCATGTTTTATGCGAATAAGAAGTATAAAGGAGGATATGCTTATGAAAAAAATTTTATCATTATTTATTATCATTGTTATGTTGTTTACAATTACAGCCTGCAACGCATCCACTAAAAAAGACGGGGTTTTAGACTATGTCAGTGGCATTAATAAAATAGAAGCCGATTGTGGCATACCGGAAGAAGATCCTGCAAATGAACCGGGATTTAGTGCCGGCACGCTCACTGCCGGCACGCTCACTGCCGGTGAATGGAAGGACGCTGATGATTTAAATTTCTGGACAAAATTGTTAAACCGCAATGACTGGTATGAATTAATGAAGAACCGTAATCTATATACCAACAAGATTGTTACCGCATATATACATGATGAAGAAGGTAATCCCTGCTTCAATGTTGAAACACAGCTTATTAATACCGACGGAGAGACCGTATATACCGCCCGTACGGACATAAACGGCAAGGCTTATATGCTGTACAATCTTAATAATACTGACGAAAAGGCAACATCAGTATTAGTTAATAATCAGAATTTTGTATTAGAGAATAAGTCTGAATTAGACATTTCCATTGAAAGTACAAAAATGGATGTTACAGAATTGGACTTAATGCTTATGATTGACACAACCGGTTCTATGAGTGATGAGTTAAGTTATCTTCAGGAAGAACTGGAGGATGTTGTAAAAAGGGTTGCTGATGAAGATAAAGCACTTTCCATTAATGTCAGTGTTAATTTCTACCGGGATGAGACGGACGACTATGTAGTACTGAGTTATGATTTTAACACAGATATAGCTCAAAGTCTTCAGCAATTAAAGTCACAAAATGCGGATGGTGGCGGAGACTATCCTGAAGCAGTACATGAAGCACTGAATAACGTCATTAATGAACATCAGTGGCGTAATAATGCAGTAAAGCTGTGCTTTCTCGTACTTGATGCACCACCTCACAGCGAAGCAGAAATTTCAGGAATAAATGCACAAATTCAAAACTATATACAGGAAGCAGCCAGTGAAGGTATTCGTATTATACCTGTTGCTTCTTCCGGCGTTGATACAGAAACAGAATTTCTTCTGCGCAGTTTTGCATTAATGACAGGAGGTACTTATGTATTCTTAACTGACCATTCAGGAGTTGGTGATTCACATTTAGAACCCACAGTCGGTCAATATTCAGTGGAAGCTCTGAACGAACTGATGATTCGGGTGATTTTGGAATATTGCGGATTGGAGTAAAACCATATTGACATTTCCTTTGCGTCATTGTATTATGCTAACTGTCAATAAATTCGTTTTGTTAATTTATCGTAGTGAACAGCGAAATATTTCCATGATTGTTAATCGAATAGTTGAGAGACTAGGCATTGAACGCTCATATGAACCCATATCAATTTTCAATGATATTGCTTCTGAAATATCCCTTATCAATGACGAAATGAAATAATAATTATGGCAGTTAAAATTTTATGCGATTCTTCAGCTGATTTATCAATTGAAGAAATTAATACAATGAAGCTTTTATATGTCCCAATTCCGGTAATGTTCGGAGATGAAACATACATTGAGGGTACCAATATACCCAGGGATGAATATTATGATATGTTGGAGAACAATCCTCTTTTTCCGACTGCATCACAGCCATCACCGGCAAGCTTTATTGATTATTTTGAAGAGGCTAAGGAAAATGGTGACGAAATAGTTGCAATCCTTATTCCGGAAGCACTCAGCGGAACCATACAGAATGCAAATCTCGCAAAAACAATGGCAGGATATGACAGCATTCATATTGTAGACTGCTATAATATAGCTGCTGCTCTGCGAATTCTTATTGAAACAGCAGTTAAATTAAGAGATGAAGGAAAAAGTGCACATGAAATTGAAGCTATACTTCTGAATTTAAGAGACCGAACCAAGGTATATGCTGCACTTGACACTCTTGAGAATCTGTATCGAGGGGGAAGACTTACCAAAGCTGCTGCCGGAATCGGTGAGTTTGCCAATTTAAAACCTGTTGTTACCCTCGAAAAAGGAAAAGTTGTTGTATGCTACAAGGCATTGGGCAAAAATAAAGCCTGCTCACACATTATTAAGCATTATGCTGAGTTAGATATTGATACGGATTATCCATTATATTTTTTATATGCCAAAGACGATTCAAATACAGAAATGTTAAGAACTAAAATGGTTGCTGCCGGCTTCGACGCTGCAGACAGTCCATCTTATAATCTGGGTCCGGTTTTGGGAACCCATGTAGGCGTAGGCGTATTTGGAATTGCATATGTAACACGTTAACAGAAAAAGTCGGGCTCACCTACCCGACTTTTTATTTTGTCTTTTTTCAAATAACGGCATTTCACTGACAAGTGTTGCACCAAGCACCAATACTGCTCCGCAAATTTCCGCTGTACCGATTTTCTCTCTAAGAATTACGGCAGACAGAATTATTGCAACCACAGGGTCTATATAACTGAAAAGTGCTATTGTCTGTGCCTTCACATTACCCATGGAACCGAAATAAAGTGCATAAGCAACACCCGTATGCAATATTCCCATCAACACAAGCATAATTATACCAACAAATTCAAGCTTTACTATTACAATATTTTCTGTCAAAACAACGTATGGAATAACCGTGACTGTTGCCGTTCCAAGCTGCATTATCGTTTTATCGTAAGCATTTATATCTTTAATTTTCTTATTAATCAATACAACTGATGCATATATAACTGCTGCCCCCAGCCCTAACAGCACACCTCTAATTTCTCCAAAGGAAATTTCTGTCATTCCTGTTACACCGGATACTAATATCATACCTCCCAAAGAAGCTATAATGCATACAACTTTTTTGGCAGAAAGCTTTTCTCCCAAAAATAACGGCGATGCAAGCATGACAAATACCGGCTCCATATAATAACAGATTGTTGCGGTAGCAACCGAAGTATATTTATATGCTTCAAACAATAAAATCCAGTTAATCGCTATAAGTGCACCTGAAAAAATTAACAAAATCAGATTCTTCTTAATTGCTGCAAAGGATATTTTCTTTCGACTGATTAATACAGCCAGAATAAGAAATATAGTTCCTATACAGCCTCTTACAAATGCAATTATTCCCGAGGACAGAGGAATATATTTTCTGAAAATTCCTATTGTTCCCCAGATAGTCATTGCAAGTATCAGCGTTATTTTTGATTTATCTTCCTGCTTCATTTGTATATACTCCGTTTTATTATTTATGGTACTGCATTCCCGTATGGTCTATCTCATAATTATCAGTATAGATAAGTTCTGAAATCGGAACTATTTCATACCCCATTTCTTTTAACCCAACAATAACTCTCTCCAGTGCATCTTTGGTGTATTTGGCTCCGTTATGCATAAGAATGATCGAACCGTTCTGCAGATTTTTGTGTTTAATAACTGTATTTACAATATTATCTGCCCCATAATCCTTCCAGTCAAGACTGTCCACTGACCACTGTATTGTGTAATATCCACATTGTTCAGCTGACTTAATAAGATTATCATTGTAATCCCCATACGGTGGCCGAAACAGACACATTGACTTGCCGGTAAGCTCCTCCACCTTATTATGTACATCCATAATCTCCTCAACACATTCATCATAAGATAGTTTGCTCATTTGTTTATGGTTCTCGCTGTGATTTCCAAGGTCATGCCCGGCTGCTGCAATTGACTTAACATCCTCAGGATATTTTTCTACCCAGCCTCCTGTCATAAAAAATGTTACCTTAACATCATATTTTGCCAATATATCCAGAATAGTCTGAGTATCATCATTCCCCCATGCTGCATCAAACGAAAGTGCAACCTTCTTTTCCTCCGTCTTGACACTGTAAATCGGCAATTCTCTATTATTTTTCGCCGTTGTTACTGTTTTTTTGATAGAAAATAAAATTCCCCCCGCCAAAAGACCGATTCCCACAAAAAACAGCAGACCAATAACAATTTTACTGTTTTTAGCTGCTGTTTTAATTGTTGATAAACTACTTATTTTCATCATACACACCCATATTCTAATATTGGTAAATTATATGAACCTGCATATTGTATCATTACTTTTTATGAGAAAAATTTTTTCACAACGACTTTTTCCCTGCCTGACTTCTTAGCCTCATAAACAGCACTGTCTGCCATATGGTACAACTCCTGATATTCAGCTTTTTCCACCATACTGTATGCAACACCGATACTGGCAGTAACCTGCATTATCTTACCTCCCTGACTGTAGCTGTCTTTGAGCTTATCCAATGCCCATTCAAGTTTATCCTCCAACGTACTCAACGGAATGTTTTTTACAAAGACTCCAAACTCATCCCCTGTAAACCTGCATATATAATCATAGTTAGAGAAAATTATCTGTAATTTACGGGCTGTATGCTTAATTACCGTATCACCCATTTTAACATCCATACTATCATTAAAGGCTTTAAAATGATCCAAATCGATTAATATAAATGCATCACTCTTGGCTGAATGTTCCCTTAAATATTTATCTGTTAACTCTTTTAAAGATTTTCCATTAAGCAATCCTGTCAGGCTGTCCGTATTCATACCTTCTTCAGGTAAAATTGCATCTTCTTTTTCAACATTAATTCTCGTTACACGACACATAATGGAAATCATTATGCCATCGCTGATTATAGGAACAGAAGATATTTTTGCCCATACAAAGTTTCCTTCTGCATTCTGAACACGAACGTTACGTAAATTTGCAACATTTTTCTTGAAAAGATTCTGTGATGCCTCCCCTATTTTAAATCGGTCTTCCGGATGTACTCCCCACAGATTCATTAATTTCTCTATTGATATATTCTCAATAGTCTTTCCTACACTCCAGCCCAATGTATTATTTTCACTACCGGTTATACAGCAGCTTCTGTCAATAAGATTAAAATCATATACAATTTCATCATTACTTTCTATCAAAGCATTCATCCTTAACTGTGAAAGCAATGTTGATTTTGTTCTATACTTCCTAACCTCACGGCGGACGTTATCCGTGTTGCATATAACAACTGCAGTGGCCAGCTTTTCATCATCATTCTCTATAATTCTGAAATTAAACATAAACCAGTTCTCATCAACGCAAGGATCAAGACTTTTCGAATCAAGCTTCGCCTTGAAATTAATCTTGACGCTGTCATTGACATTGAGCTTTGAAAGAGCCTCCAACGATGCATGTTTCCTAAATTCTTTAATCTCCTCAGCTTCCATATAAGGAAACATCTCTTTCTCACAAAATTCCCTCCATGTAACATTTACCTCATGGGATTCAATAATTCCGTTTTCGTTACCATTAAAGGTATGCATAATTCCTGTTTTAAGAGTTATAACCAAAGCAGCAATGTATGTGTCATCAATGGCATTGTACAGAAATCTCTGCGAATCAATGACAATATTAAGGAATTCATCCTTTTGTTCTATGTATGCCTGTTCATGTGCCATGACATCCGTATCATACATAGTTGTAATAATGGCAGCTTTTTCATTATTTATATCTACAATACTGAATCTGGTTGTATAATAGAAACATTTATCAGAAAAAGACTTCTTATATGTATCATAATAGCTCTTATAATTATATATAAAAACTTCTCCAGCCTCTGCTTTAGAGAGCACACTTCTCTTACCGATATTAGCAAGTCTCTGCCTGTCTTCCGGAACCATTCCTGAAAGCATTCTTTGAAATATTGCATCCCAATCATCCGATAGTGGTTTTTCAATAATTTTACCATTATCTACAACATAGAATACACCCTTCCAGGTCTTCATGCTTATCTTGATAACATCAGTAAGGTTATTCATTACTGCATTACTAAACAGTTCCTCCAGGTTCTCATTCTTAATTGCAGTTTCCGTCAATCGCTGCTCCTGCTCCTGTAAGTTTTTGACATTTTCATCAATATTTTTAATTCTTCCTACATATGAAATAAGGATACCATCTTCATCATACAGAGGCATTAATGATATTTCGCACCAGATATATTCGCCATCAGTACACCTTAATTGAGCCTTGTCGTATTTGATTCCATTTACCGTAAGTTCTTTACCGTAATTCTCATACAATCTGTCCACATCATCAGGATGCACACGCAGCACCTTCATAAGAGTATCATATGTCAAATCTTCCACCTGATTAGGAATCTCCCAGCCAAACGTTGATTTAATCTTATCTGATGATACTCCTGAATTTTTCTCAAGTCCTATTTCATAAATCATGTCATCTGATTTATCAACAATCAGCTGATATCTCTTCTTCTGCAAACGCATAAGTGAAGCTTCGTTTCTATGCTTTCTGTTATGTCTGATATTAATCGTAATAATGTATATCAGAATACTTATTATTATTATCAGAAAGATTGATGCCGCAATCAAAAGATAACGATATTTATATAATATATCCTTAAATCCAAATTCATATTTATATTTAAGAGTGTTACTAATTACAATATTATCAATTTCATTGTCGCTTATCTCAGCAATTGCCTTATCAAGTATATTTATAAGCATAAGCTGCTCTTTTTCAGATAAATATGAATTCTCATAAGAAATTGTTGCAAAACACAACTCATCCTCTATGCCTTCGGCAGGCACAACTACAAAGTTCTCATACTGTGGTATTGACATCATATAATCAACATTGTACTGATTATGAACTAACAGGTCCACATCCCCATTTCTTACTGCCTCAAAACATTCTTCAATATTGTCATATGTAATAATATTAAAGTTCGGATACTTCTCCTGCACCACCTTTGACAATGTAGCAGAGCCTGTTGCAATAGCCACTTTAAAAGAGCTATTCTCACTAAATTGCACATCATTCTTACTTACAAAAACTTTTTTGCTTGAAAAATATGGTGCACTAAGATGAAGTGATTCAACATTTAAATTGGCACTGTTATACTCAACTCCGGATATAAGATCTATCTTATTCTCCATAAAATAATCATTACTAATCTGTCCATAGGATATTGGGACATACTCAAATTTCAATCCTGTGATATCTGAAATTCTGTCAAAAACAGTTCTTGAAATTCCTGCCAATTCATTATTATCATTGAAGGACAAAGGAATTCTTCCCTGAATATATGCAAGTCTTATTGTCTTACAATTATCAATAAATTTCTTCTCCTCCTTGGAATAATTCTGTATTCCGTAAGAAGAAAAATAATTCTCCTCCATGTTGTCAATCTCTCTGGAATATGTATTTTCAACATATTGCATTGCACTGTTAAGTTCATCCATTAATTCATAATTGTCATCCCATGTCAGGTAATACATAAGTGAAGAATAAAATTTTGAAATAACATTATATTTATCATTAACAGACATGAGTGATGTAATGGAAAAATCGGTTTCTCCACTCATCATGGCATTTAATGCCTCAGTGGCCGTCTTATAATTAACCACCTGCATTTCCAATCCTTTATATTCCATAAAGTTAAGAAATTTTTCGGTTATAGGGTAATTCTCGGGCACGGATATTGTCTTACCCTGTAACAGCTCAAAATCATCATAATCATACTCGTTGCCGTCTGCCCTGGATATAATCGCATAATAACCGGTTCCCAGCGGAAAACCACTATATTCAAATCCGTCAAGCCTTTTATCACCAAAAAGTGCCGGCGCAATAAGGTCAATCTCCTTATTTGCAAGCATTGCAAGTCCATTATCAAAGTTCTTGACATCAACAAATTCATATTCCCAGCCTGTATAATTGGCGATAAGTTTAAGATAATCCACATTATATCCCTTAAATTCGCCATTTTCGTCATAATACTGAAAGCCTTCCAGCTCAAAGAAGCCAACTCTGATGACTTTCTTATTCTCTGCATACACGTTGTCCGACGATAAATTAAACAGTCCTGTTACCAATACAAGCATTAATAAAATTGAAATAAATTTTCCAGTTACATTCTTCATAGTACTAACCAGCCTTACGTATTATTTACTCATCTTCAGTCTCTATTTCAAGACTTTCCACCGAAAAACCTTTACCTGAGGTTATATCAGCATCCATACCTTTGCAGAACGGACACCTTAATCTGTGATATTCCGGCTTAAACTCTTTATTACAGGTTCTGCATCTTAGCACAGCCTGTTCAATAATAAATTCCAGTTTTGCCCCATACGCAGGTGTGTCCTCACTTAAAAGTGAAAAATACTCCTCAATACATTCCGGAACATATGCTGATAATTCACCCATCTTAATCTGTACTCTGCCAACCTTTACAGCTTTATACCGGGCCATTTCATCAAGTATAATTTTCAATATGGCTTCTGTTACGGATAATTCATGCATTACACACCTCTGTATCAATTTGAAGCTGCGGTCACTGCCGCATTACCGGCTGCAATATTGTCATCGCTCCCAAATATAGGACTATTCTATCATATATTTATGAAAATATCTTCAACTTTTGTAAATATTTTTATATTCTTATACATCAAAAGCCGTGGATAACCACGGCTTTAAATCTCATATAATAATTAATGTCTGGATGTACCACATGCACAGGTTCCGACATAATTGCGGTTAATTCTGTTGCAGACATTACATCTCCACTCTGTTTCTGAAATCTGTGTAGAATTACTTACATCCACACGGGAAGATGCCGGCATTGGAATGTCAGCTTTAGCTTTAGCATTAGCTGCTGCAGCAGCTTCTTCTGCTGCTCTTGCAGCTGCAACATCATAATCATCGGAATTAAAATCAAGGTTCGGAGTCTTTGGTTCTTCTTTAACCGGCGTTGTTGAAATATTATCCTTTGGTGCCAGCCTTACTGTACTTCTCAGTGCCTCCTCAACCCGTGACTGACTGTTATTAATCATCGAGCTGCCGGTAGAACCATATGTACTATTATTAATACGTGTATTTCCGCATTCACATGTACCCACAAACTTTGGATTAACTCTGCCACATAACTTACATACCCAGTTAGAGCCTCCTGAAACAGGACCAATTACTCTCTTCTCAACTTCATCGCCTAAAACTTCATCATCATCGTCATCCTGTACAGGTCTTGAATACACTTCATCAACTGATGGTCTGCTTATCGCTGCCTCAACTGACGGTCTGCTTATTGCTGCCTCAACTGACGGTCTGCTTATCACTGCCTCCTCATCCTTTGCCTCAGCCTTCTGCTGCGTTACAGGTGTAACAGGCTGTGGGGATACTGTTCCATGTTCCGGTTCTTCAGGCTGTTTCGGTGCTTCAGGCTGTTTCGGTACTTCAGGCTGTTTCGGTGCTACTCCGTATACAGACTCTTTAGTTGTATCTGATACAGCTCCGTACTCAGATTCTTTATGTGCTTTCGATACTCCATAAGCAGGTGTATATGCCACATTAGCTTCCGCACCTCTAAATGCTGCTACCTTATTATCATCAGCAGTGACTGCATTTTTCTTAAGTTCATCCTTAACCAGTGCAGCCAGAACAGCCATTAATTCTGCTTTAACAACCTCCTGTGGAATTTCACAGGCTTTTTTGTTGTTTTTATTTGCCTCAGCCTCAATAACCTCTTCAATTATGTACTTTTGATTCTGACTGATTCTTATATTTTTAATAATATTTGCAATACCTACAAGACAAAGTCCAAGCAAAAACGAAATAATTAATATCGTTATTGCCAGTGTTTCTGATTCCTTAATCAAAGTTACACTCCATGCTGCGGAGGCAATCATAAAAATAATTGCAATTGCAAAAAGTGCACCTCCTAATCCTGACTTTGTACCTGTAGTCTTAGATGTAACTACATACTTTTTTTTCATTTCCATGTTATATCTCTCCTTCTCCATTCACGTATTCAAATAATATAACCGAATAATACTATATTAATATCTTCAACTAAAAAAGTCAATATCTTACATTAACATATTGCGTATTATAAATTTAATTCTCTGATATATTTAATTAATTTATCAAAGCCACCATTCTCAAATTGCGATATATCCACATTATCCTTATTAATAAGGCAGTCTGTAAGAAGAAAGCCTTTCATTCCAAGGCTTGTTGCCACCATATCCTCCCTTGCATCATTTCCAACCATCAGACATTCCTCAGGTTCACAACCCGTTTTATTGAGAATTTCTCTGTAATAATCAGGATTTGGCTTACAATGTGAAGAATTTTCATATGTTGTATATAATTCAAAATCTTCCGGCTTAAGTCCGGCAAATCTGATTCTTGTCTCGGTTGCAATTGCCGGAAATATCGGATTCGTGGCACACACAACTCTGTATCCAAGCTTTTTGGAAAGTGCAATTACCTCTGCAGCAGCTTCATTAAACCCACAATATTTATTAATGCACTTAAACTCATTGACATAGAAATCATCAAAATACTGCATATCAGATTTTACCCTGTCACCATATATACTCTCAAACACCTCCCAGAAAACCTCCATATTGAGTCGGCTTCCATCATTCATAACCATTGCCTTAGTGCCGGCCCATATTGCCTTAACCAGTTCCTGCGGTTTATAACCACGAGGCTCAAGCTTATGGGAGAGCATTCCAAAATACCCTTTTGTAAATTCTTCTTCATCCATAGGAAGCAGAGTTCCGTCCAAATCAAATAAAATTGTTGTAATTTTCATACCAATCTCCTGTGTATTATATTTCATTTAAGACTTTGCCATGAGGCATGCTAAACGGATAGCACAAATAAAAGTGTACAGCATATACGAAATTGTAATAACATCAGACGTATATGCTGTATTATAAATTATTATTTTATTTTCGCACTCTCCGGCACATTTTTTGTACCATTATATCATTAAACTGGTTATTTTTCAAAGTTAAAAGCACTTTTACCCGGATACGGAGCAATTATTCCAAGCTCCTGCTCAATTTTCAAAAGTCGGTTATATTTTGCAACTCTGTCCGTTCTGCATGGTGCACCGGTTTTAATCTGACAGCAGTTTAAAGCAACTGCCAGATCTGCAATTGTTGTATCTTCAGTCTCGCCTGAGCGATGTGACATCACCGCTGTATAACCGCACTTATGGGCAAGCTTAACTGCCTCAAGAGTCTCTGTTACTGTTCCAATCTGGTTTAACTTAATAAGAATGGAATTAGCACATTTGTCATTAATTCCTTTTCTAAGCCTTTCTGTATTGGTAACAAACAAATCATCTCCCACAAGCTGTACCCTGTCGCCAAGTCTCTCTGTCAATTTTGACCAGCCCTCCCAGTCTGATTCGTCCAAACCGTCCTCAATTGAATAAATAGGATATTTTTCACACAATTTTTCATAAAGTACAATCATCTCATCAGTGCTTCTGCACACCTGTGTCTTAACCGTGTCCGGCGTCGCCGCTTCATCACAATTACAATTCTTCTGAATGAGTTTACTTTCTCCCGGGAAATAATACATTCCCGAATTTTCTTCATACAGCTCTGAAGCGGCTGCATCCATTGCAAAAACAACATCCTTACCACACTCATATCCTGCAGCATTTACAGCTCTGGTTAAATATTCAAACACCTCAAAGGCATCCTTTAAATCAGGTGCAAAACCGCCTTCATCACCAACAGCAGTTGATTTACCATCCTTATCCAGAAGTTTTTTAAGTGTGTGATAGATTTCAGCACCCATTCTCAGACCTTCTGAAAAACAGCATGCTCCTACAGGCATAATCATAAACTCCTGAAAATCAACGGTATTCTTCGCATGCACACCTCCGTTAAGAATATTCATCATTGGAACCGGCATCCGGTTTCCATTAATTCCTCCTATAAAACGGTATAGTGGCATATTGCAGGACTTGGCAGCTGCATTAGCTGCAGCAATAGAAACAGCAAGAATTGCATTAGCTCCCAAATTAGACTTATCCGTTGTATTATCTGCTTCTCTCATTGAAAAATCAATTCCGTATAAATCAAGTGCATCCCTGCCACAAACAGCCTTTTTAATATCTGTATTTATATTTTTAACCGCTTTCTGCACGCCCTTTCCCATATATCGTTTATCATCCAAATCCCTAAGCTCAAGTGCCTCATATTCTCCTGTAGACGCACCGCTTGGTGCAATTCCCTTTCCCACTGTTCCGTCAGAAAGATAAACCTCTGCCTCAACAGTCGGATTCCCTCTTGAGTCAAGAACCTCATACCCCTTAACATCCTGAATAATAACATTGAACATAATCTGCCTCCAAAAATATTTTATTCTAAAATTTTATCCTGTTTCTACTGCCGCTATTCAGCAAAAACATAGATATTGCAGAATATCTTTTTCTGGGTATCAGCTATGGAATATATACAGGTACAATGCTCACAAGATTCCTTACTGCCGGTACATTCTGATACATACTTATGGTTAATTTCTGATTAAGTCTTTAATTACCTCAGATGCAATAATCAAACCTACAACCGGCGGAACGAAAGCAATCGAGCCTGCTTTGCAGTTATCCTCCTCACTTTCTAAAGGTTTAACCGGTTTCTCCCTTGAATACACAACCTTAAGCTTACGGACATTTCGCTTCTTAAGTTCATGTCGCATTACCTTCGCCAAAGGACATACTGAAGTCTTATAAATATCAGCGACCTCAAATTCAGCCGGATTCAGTTTATTTCCGGCACCCATGCTGCTGATAATCGGTGTTCCGGCTTCCTGTGCCTGCATTACAAGTTGAATTTTGGCAGTAACCGTATCAACAGCATCAACCACATAATCATATTGTGTAAAATCAAATTCCCGGCTATTCTCAGGAAGGAAAAAACAATTATGTGCATGTACCCTGCAATCAGGATTAATATCTTTAATTCTCTCGCTTAAAACCTCAACCTTATTCCTGCCAACTGTAGAATGAAGTGCAATAAGCTGGCGATTCAGATTGGTAAGACTCACCTTATCATTATCTATTAAATCAATTTCCCCTATTCCGCTTCTTACAAGTGCCTCAACAGCATATCCGCCCACGCCTCCTACGCCGAATACTGCCACACGCTTTGCAGAAAGTGTATTCATTGCCTCTGGTCCAATAAGTATTTCTGTTCTTGAAAACTGATTAATCATAAACCTTCTCCCTGAATTTATTTTAGTCTCAATTATATCCTATGTGTTAAATTCTTGCAATTTTATCATATTTGCTAATTATAAATATTTTTAAAATTTAATTGTTAATATTCTAATTTCGTGCTATCCTAAGGGTTAGTTATTTTAATTACAGATTAATTTGTAGGATAGGATTTAAAACATATGAAGACAGGTTTTGACAACGAGAAATATCTTAAAATGCAATCAGAACATATCATGGAGCGAATCAGGAAATTTGATAACAAATTATATCTTGAATTTGGTGGCAAATTATTTGACGATTTCCACGCAAGCCGTGTTCTTCCCGGCTTTGCCGCAGACAGTAAGCTTCAGATGCTTATGCAGTTAGCTGACCAGGCAGAAATCGTAATGGTTGTAAGTGCTGATGATATCGAAAAAAATAAGATCCGCGAAGATTTAGGAATCACCTATGATAACGATGTTATACGACTTATTGATGAATTCCGTTCAAGAGGACTGTATGTCGGTAGTGTTGTTCTTACCAAATATAATGAGCAGCGAAGTGCCGTTCTGTTCCAGAACAGATTAGAGAATCTTGGAATTAAAGTGTACCACCACTATCTTATTCCGGGATACCCTGCTAACATTCCTAAAATCGTAAGTGAAGAGGGTTATGGTAAAAATGATTATATCGAAACATCCAGACCGCTTGTAGTTATAACTGCTCCGGGACCCGGAAGCGGCAAGATGAGTACATGTCTGTCACAGTTATATCATGAACATAAACGTGGCATTCGTGCCGGCTACGCAAAATACGAGACCTTCCCTATATGGAATCTTCCGTTAGACCACCCGGTTAACCTTGCATATGAAGCAGCTACTGCTGATCTGAACGATATTAATATGATTGATCCATTCCATTTAAAGGCATATGGGATTACAACTGTTAATTACAACAGAGACGTTGAAATTTTCCCTGTTTTAAATGCAATGTTTATGAAAATATATGGAGAAAGCCCTTATGCTTCACCTACTGATATGGGTGTCAATATGGCAGGTAACTGTATTATTGATGATAAAGCATGTCGTGAGGCTTCCCGTCAGGAAATAATCCGCAGATATTATCAGGCTGTTGCCGGCGTTGCAGAAGGAAATCGTGAACCTGAAGAGGTTAATAAAATAGAATTACTTATGAGTCAGGAGAATCTCAGCACCGGCGACAGAAGTACCGTTTCGCCTGCTATGGAAAGGGAAGCTCAAACCCACGGTCCTGCGGTTGCGATTGAACTGTCCGATGGTCAGATTATCACAGGTAAGACAGGTGACTTGCTGGGTGCAAGCTCTGCTGCTCTCGTTAATGCTTTAAAAGTACTTGCCGGAATTGATCATGAATGCATGATTCTCTCCCCTTCGGCAATTGCACCAATTCAGACCTTGAAGACACAGTATCTTGGCAGCAGGAATCCAAGACTTCACACAGATGAGGTACTTATTGCACTTTCCGCAACTGCTGCCGATAATGATATTGCTGCACTTGCATTAGAGCAGTTACCTAAGCTTAAGGGCTGCCAGGTTCACTCAAGTGTAATACTGTCCGAGGTGGACAAGAAAACATTTAAGAAGTTGGAATGCGATGTAACTTACGAAGCGAAAACGTGTTAAGTTGAATGCCTAATGGTACATAAGGTTGCAATGTTGATTACATTAAACGCAACCTAGTACCAAGGCAATCAAATATCCCTCTGTTGTGTAAACCCTGACTCCGTCCTTATTGGTATAACTTCAGGAGTTGTGTCTGCAACGTTTAATTCTTCAACACCGCTTCCTTCATTTTCTTCACATACTCACCAACTGCCTGCTCTGATGCTCTGCCGTTTTCTGCAATCAGCTTAATAATAGCCGAACCCACAATTACGCCATCAGCGAGGGCGGACATATTTCCGGCCTGCTCAGGGGTTGAAATTCCAAAACCTATTGCACATGGAATATCGGTATTCTCACGTACCACTTTAATAATTGCTGAAAGGTCAGTAGTAATCTCACTTCTTGTTCCGGTTACACCAAGACTTGATACAATGTACAGAAAACCTTCTGCTTCTCCGGCTATCATGGCAATACGCTGATGTGAAGTAGGTGCGATAAGTGAAATTAAATCCACACCATACTGCCTGCAAATTGGCTGAAATTCTTTTTTCTCCTCGAATGGCAGATCTGGAAGAATAATTCCGTCAATTCCTATTTCCTTACATGTAGAAATAAATTTCTCTGAACCATATGAAAATACAACATTTGCATAGGTCATAAAAACAAGTGGGATTGTAATATCCTTTCTCAACTCCCTCACAAAATCAAATATTCCATCTGTTGTAACTCCACTCTTCAGTGCACGAATATTTGCAGCCTGAATAACCGGCCCCTCTGCGGTCGGGTCAGAAAAAGGAATACCAAGTTCAATTAAATCCGCACCATTGTCTACCGCCGCACGAACAAGCTTTCCTGTTGTCTCAAGATCCGGATCACCACAGGTAATGAACGGGATAAAAGCTTTTCCATTTGTAAATGCTGATCTGATATTACTCATAAATATCCTCCCCTCTGTATCTTGCAATTGCTGCACAATCTTTGTCGCCTCTTCCTGAAACTGTGATTACAATGATTTGGTCCCTGCTCATTTCAGGTGCTATTTTCATTGCATGAGCCACTGCATGGGCCGACTCAATCGCCGGAATGATTCCCTCCGTTTTTGACAGAAATTCAAATGCTTCAACTGCCTCATCATCTGTAACCGGAACATACTCTGCCCTGCCTATGTCATGAAGATATGCATGCTCAGGACCAACTCCCGGATAATCAAGTCCTGCCGAAATAGAATAAACAGGTGCAATCTGTCCATATTTATCCTGACAGAAATAAGACTTCATACCATGGAATATACCAAGTCTTCCGGTATTGATTGTCGCAGCGGTCTCAAAGGTGTCAATTCCCCTGCCTGCTGCTTCACAACCAATAAGTCGTACGCCTTCATCCTCAATAAAGTGGTAAAAACTTCCCATTGCATTGGAGCCTCCACCCACGCATGCAATAACCGCATCCGGCAGACGATTTTCTTTTTCCAGAATCTGTGCTTTAATTTCCCTTGATATAACAGCCTGAAAATCACGAACGATTGTCGGAAATGGATGTGGTCCCATTACTGAACCTAAACAGTAATGTGTATCATCAATCCTTGATGTCCATTCTCTCATCGCCTCAGAAACAGCGTCCTTCAAAGTGGCTGTACCTGATGTTACCGGAATAACCTCTGCACCAAGCAGCTTCATGCGGTAAACATTCAATGCCTGACGTTTTGTATCCTCCTCGCCCATAAAAACAACACATTCCATATTCAAAAGTGCTGCGGCAGTAGCTGTTGCCACACCATGCTGACCGGCACCGGTCTCGGCAATCAGTCTTGTTTTGCCCATTTTTCCGGCCAAAAGTGCCTGACCAAGTACATTATTGATTTTGTGTGAGCCTGTATGATTTAAATCCTCACGCTTAAGATAGATTTTAGCACCGCCGAGAGCCTTTGTAAGCTGCTCTGCATAATACAGTCGTGACGGTCTGTTGGCATATTCATTAAAAAGATCAGTTAATTCACGATTGAATTCCGGATCATTTTTATAATGGTTATAGGCTTTCTCAAGCTCAATAACTGCATTCATCAGTGTTTCCGGAATATACTGTCCGCCGTGAACGCCGAATCTTCCATTTGTTTCAGTCATAATGTTTCAATCCTTTCTGTATCTGACAGCATTCACAAATGCCGCCATTTTATCTTTATCCTTAAATCCGTCAGTTTCAAGTGATGAGCTTGCATCAACTGCAAAAGGCTGCAGCTCTGTTATTGCCCTTTCCACATTAGACGGGTTTAATCCTCCGGCAAGAAAATACGATCTTTGTATCTCTTGTATCAGGGACCAGTCAAAGGCCTCACCCGAACCTCCGCCCGAATCCAGCAATACGTAATCAGCAGTAGATTTGTTTGCTGCGATAATATCATCTCTGCCCATTATACGCAATGCCTTTATAATTTTGCAATCTGAAATATTCCGAAGAGAGCTGATATACTCATCATCCTCATTGCCATGAAGCTGTACGATATCAATTATATGTCTGTTAACCAGATCAGCAACGATTTCTTTATTTTCATCTGCAAATACACCTACCGGGATAATTCCCGTATTAAGATTTTTCCTAAGCCCGGCTGCCTCTTTTGGGGACACATACCGCCTGCTTCCCTTTGCAAAAACAAAACCGATATATTCCGGAACAAGTTCGTTGACATATTCAATATCCTGAGGACGTTTTAATCCGCATAGCTTTATCTCTGTCATACTCCACCTCGAAGTTCTTTGAGCTTTGCTTTTTTATCATTGGCTCTCATAAGAGCTTCTCCTATAAGCACAGCATTAACACCCACATCACGCAAAGCCTTGATATCCTCGGCTGTACTGACTCCGCTTTCCGCTACAAAAATGATGTCCGATGGTACAAGCTCTCTCAGACGTCTGCTGTTATCTGTATCAATTGTAAAATCCTTCAGATTGCGGTTATTTACACCTATAATTCTGGCTCCTGCAAGTAATGCCATTTCCACCTCAGCTTCATTATGAGTCTCAACCAACGCTGAGATACCGAGGCTGTCACAAATTCCTATGTATTGCTTAATCTTTTCGGAGGAAAGTATTGAACAGATTAAAAGTACTGCCTGCGCACCCAACAGTTTTGCTTCATAAATCATGTATTCATCAACAGTAAAGTCCTTTCTCAGACACGGAACGGAAACGGCTCCTGCAATTTTCTTAAGGTATTCATCACTTCCAAGAAACCATCTTGGTTCGGTAAGTACGGAAATGCAGTCCGCACCGGCATTTTCATATTCTCTTGCAATTTGCATATATGGGAAATCAGGTGCAATAAGTCCCTTGGATGGCGATGCTTTTTTACATTCGCAGATAAAAGAAATATCTGTCCTGTTCAAAGCTCTTTCAAAAGCAAACATACCCTTTGGCATGGACAATGCCCTCTCTCTCACTATATCAGATGGTATTTTTGTTTTTGCCTGTTTTGTACGAATTCTTGCATAATCTGCAAGCTGATCAAGAATCGTCATATTCACTCCTCCGTATGATTACTTATTTCAATAAGCTTTTCCAGAGTTTCCAAAGCCTTACCGGAATCAATAAGCTCTGCTGCCAGTAATATACCTTCCTTAAGTGTTTCTGCCTTGCCGCCAATATAAAGTGCTGCACCGGCATTCATTAACACAGCATTTCTCTTATGTCCTTTTTCGCCTTTTAAAATTGATAGTGTAATATTTGCATTTTCCTCCGGTGTTCCGCCCACAAGATCCGCTTTTGCGCAACGCTCAAAGCCAAACTCCTCCGGTGTGATTGTATATGTTTTGAACCATCCATCCTTAAACTCACATACTGTTGTCGGTGCGCTCATTGAAATCTCATCCAGCTTATCCTGTCCGTAAACTACCATTCCCCGTTTTACTCCGAGACTGATAAGAACCTGTGCAAGCGGCTCCACCAGATATTCATCGTATACTCCTAAAAGTTGAATTTTCGGGCTTCCCGGATTTGTAAGCGGACCTAAGATATTAAATACCGTACGAAAGCCCAGTTCCTTGCGGATTGCTCCTACATATTTCATTGAACTGTGATATTTCTGTGCAAAGAAAAAACACATTCCGGCCTCATTAAGAAGCTCGATACATTTCTCAGGGCTCTGTTGAATATTTACTCCCAATGCCTCCAGACAGTCAGCTGTTCCGCTTTTTGAGGAGGCAGCACGATTACCATGTTTGGCAACCTTCATACCGCCTGCTGCCGCAACTAAAGCCGACGTTGTTGAAATATTAAAGCTATGTGCATTATCTCCTCCGGTTCCCACAATTTCAAATAAATCCATATCGGTTTCAACCTTTACCGCATGATCCCTCATTGCCGCTGCACAGCCTGCTATTTCATCTGTAGTCTCTGCCCTTGCACTCTTTGTAGAAAGTGCTGCCAGAAAAGCTGCATTCTGGGTAGGCGTTGTCTCACCACTCATAATTTCGTTCATAACTGTATATGCTTCATCATAAGAAAGATCTTCCTTATTTACTATTTTTACAATTGCCTCTTTAATCATTTTTCTGTCTCCTTTAATTTAAATCAATAAAATTTTGAAGCATCTTTTTTCCGTCGGGTGTCATAATTGACTCAGGATGAAACTGTACACCATATATAGGATATTCTGTATGCTGCACTGCCATTACCTCACCATCGGTAGTAAGTGCTGTAATTTCCAGCTCCTTAGGAAGAGTGTTACTGTCTGCCGCAAGAGAATGATATCTGGCAACAAGGGCCTTTTCGGGACATCCCTTAAATAACGGACAATTTATGTCAAGCTTAACCTCTGACTGTTTCCCGTGCATAAGTTCCTTGGCATATGTAACATTTGCACCAAAGGCGGCACAAATTGCCTGATGCCCAAGACAAACACCGAGAATTGGAATATATTTTCCAAGAGTTTTGGCAGCTTCAATAATAACACCTGCATTCTCAGGTCTTCCGGGTCCCGGAGATAAAATAATATGATCCGGCTTCAGGTTGCTGATTTCATCAACTGTCATTTCATCATTACGTATTACCTTGATGTCAGTTGTGATTTCACCTATCAGCTGATACAGGTTATAAGAAAAACTGTCATAATTATCAATCAGTAAAATCATACGTCCGCCTCCTCTGCAAGCTTTAAGGCATTCACAACTGCCTTGGCTTTGTTGATACATTCTTCATATTCTTTTTCCGGAACAGAGTCTGCCACAATTCCGGCTCCGCTTCTGACAAAAACCCTGTCATTCTTCTTATATGCGATACGTATTGCAATACAGGTGTCCATATTGCCTGTAAAATCAATATATCCTATTGCTCCGCCGTAAATGCCTCTCTTATTATTTTCGAGTTCTGCAATTAACTGACATGCTCTGATTTTAGGTGCACCCGAAAGTGTTCCTGCCGGAAGCACTGCTTCAATAGCATCCAGGGCATCAAATTCCTCTCTGATTTCTCCCCTTACTGTAGAGCCAATATGCATTACATGGGAATATCTCTCAATGGAATGTAGTTTCTCTACCTGAACTGTACCGAATTTGCTGATTTTGCCAAGGTCATTTCTTCCCAAATCCACAAGCATATTATGTTCGGCAAGTTCCTTTTTATCGGCAAGCAGCTCTTTTTCAAGTGCTTCGTCTTCTGCTTCTGTCTTTCCTCTAGGTCTGGTTCCCGCAAGAGGAAAAGTATGAAGAACACCATTTTCTAATTTTACAAGTGTCTCCGGAGACGCACCTGCAACCTCCACATCAGTTCCTGAAAAATAAAACATATATGGTGACGGATTCATTGTTCTGAGGATGCGATATGTGTTCAAAAGGCTTCCTTCAAATGGTGCACTCAGACGATTAGAAAGTACAATCTGAAAAATATCCCCTTCCCGGATATAGTGCTTCGCCTTTTCCACCATTTCACAATATGTTTCCTTATCAAATAACGGAGTTACCTCACCTGTCAGATGGCCTCCTGCCTCTTCTTTCTTCTTACCATTACTCAGTAGTCCGCATAACTGTTTCAGTTCCATAACTGCCTTGTTATAGCCGGCCTCGTAATCAGTAAGCGACATATTGACAATAAGAACTATTTTCTGCCTGAAATTATCAAAAGCAATAACCTTATCAAATAACATTAAATCAACATCTTTAAAGGCTTCGTTATCCTGTACCTCCGTTCTTACAGCAGGTTCTCTGTACCCCAGATAATCATAGGAGAAATACCCCACTAATCCTCCTGTAAATGAAGGAAGATAATCAAACCTTGGGCTTTTATAATCTGCCAGAATCTGACGAAGATATTCAGAAGGGTTTTCGGTATGAATTGTGATATTACCCATTTTCATTTCGCCGTTTATACATGTAATTTCTAACTTAGGGTCATAACCCAAAAAGGTGTAACGTCCCCACTTTTCTTTTTCTGCAACAGATTCAAGCATATAGCAATGAGATGATATATTTTTCAGAATCTTCATAGCTTCAATTGGTGTACAGATATCTGACAAAATTTCGCAGCTGACCGGCAATATATTATATTTCCCGCTGTCCGCAATTGCTTTAACTGTTTCAATATTTGGTAAGTAGTTCATATGGAATGCCTCCTTTTTATAGAAATTGAAAAACTCCCCCGGACTTCTGCCAAAGGAGTTTATAAAACAAAAAATCCCTGACAGAATAATATATACTCTGTCAAGGACGAATAAATTCAATCTATCCGCGGTGCCACCTTGATTCACAGTCAGATAACTGTACGCTTAGCAGGATACCAGCATATCCCCAGCAATTAACGTATGCCAACACGTCACAGAATACTCTGTATCGTACATAACAATACATTTGACTGTGCCCTCTGCGGTCCATTTGATAATCTGTATTTCACCCGACTCTCAGCAACGCGGGCTCTCTGTGGAAGCATAATTACCGTTATCTCCGCTTCAACGGTTTAATGTATTTAAGTTATTCTTTATTAAATCACTATGTTTATAATTTGTCAATACCTTTATGTTATTTATCTGTACATATCACTTCCGTTTATCAGAATGTACTCATCAAAATAGATTCTGATTGTAATATCCTCTTCAGCCTTAATAATATATTCCTTATTTTCTCCAAAAAGTCCTGTAATGGAATCGGTTGCAATTGCATTTTCAATCATCTCCTCCAAATCACTTCTGGTCTTGTCAGATATAATATTTCCATCGCCATCAACTATCTGTATACCTTCATCCCCGATATACTCAAGTATTGACTTAAGGCTGACATCAAAATCATTATTATCAGCCCCTGTATTTTCCTGACCTGCCTGTATTGGAAGTGTAATCTGCCCTCCGCCATCAGAAGCATTACCATCAGTACGTTTAATTGGATATATACAGATTCCCACTGTAATCATAACCACTATTGCAGCTGCTATTGCGGCATATCTGAACGCTCTCCCGGTGTTTTTCCTGCGTTTTAGTTCAATTATTTTCTTTTCATTATCTAAATTTTTGAGGTCTGCAACAAATTCTTCACTTGGTCTGATTTTATCTGATTCTTTGGCAAAATCCTCAAAAAATTGTTTTTCATCCCACATTGCCATCTGCCTCCATCATTTCTTTAAGTTTTTCTCTTCCGCGATGCAGATAGGAGCGAACCGTAGCATCCTTAGTCTTCATAATCTGTGCAATCTGCCCGGTAGAAAGCTGCTCATAATAAAAAAGATTAATTGCAATCCTGTATTTTTCCGGAAGCTTAAGAACATATTCGTAAGCATAATCAGCCTTCGTCTCTTTGGCCGCCATCTCTTTAAGTCCATCCATTCCCTCCGTATTTCTGTTCCAAAACAGTGTAAGAATGGATTTACCCCTGTTAATGGCAACCGTTAAAAGCCATGCCTTTAAATGCTCTTCATCAGTAAAATCCCTGCCCCTGCTGATATGCTCAATAAGCTTTAAAAAGGTGTCCTGAACAACCTCTTCTGCGTCCTCCCTGTTCTGCATTCTGATGACTGCCAGTCGATAAAGCATCCCATTATATTTATCAATAATATCTTCTAATGGATATTTATTTTTCCCGCATAAAACTTCCATTATCTGTTTCCTCTTAATATGTCCTTTGCAATTTCTTTAAATACGGACTAATAATAAGCTATTTAAAGAAACTACGCAACATCTGAGAGACAAATTATTTTTTAATGATTGATAATACTCCATTGTTATAATAATACATTCCATTCGCAACATCTGCCTTGTTAACGGCATTCTGCACAATTTCCAAAACAGTATTTTCATCCGGTCCGCTTCCGGTACGAATCACCGCAATATCATTATCTTCAAGCTGCTCCACAAGAAGACTTACTGCCTCTTCATCATCTTCTGTATAAAGATTGTTCTGTGTGTAATATTCATAATCCATGCAATTTGCAGCATAATTTACAATAAAATCATCTGCAAGTGCATCCTTATCGGCGATAAGAATTGATGAAGCCACATCATCTGAGAGATTAAAATAGCAGTTCGGAAGACATTCACTGTCATTATTGGTTACGTCCATTATGCACCAGCTTCCATCAATTTTAACTCTGTTCCACTCATGGTTAACTCCGCTTAATCTGCCGGTCTCAATAATAACCTCAAGTCCGGCAGCTTCACACAGCAGCTTAAATGCTTCAGAATAGGATTCACATACACCAAGGTTATCCACCAGAATTCCATACGGAGTAAAAGAATGTGCAAACTCCTGTACTGCCTCACCTGAAATACTTCCATCGGCATTTATATACTCCAAAATCTCATCATTGTATTGTGCATTCTCACATAAATATGTGTTAATTGCATTTTCTTTTTCAAAATCGCTCATCCCACTGTCTATAATATCTGCAACAATTTCCTCTGCTTTCTTAAGAGATTCTGCCTGCATTTTCTCCGTTTCTTCTTTATCAAGTACATAAGTAACTACAAGAGCATCCTTTGAATAGTCATAATTAATCGTATAAATTATTCCGCATAGGGGATTTTGGTGGTATGCTTCAAAAAAAGCGTCTGTTAAATATTCTGTATTGGCACTTTCAGAGAAATCAGCTAAGCTGATTTCCTCATTATGTGTCAGAAGATTTATTGCAATCCATTCACTTAATGCTGTGTTCGCATAAACAGTGTCCATAAGCTGTGCTGAAATATCAACATTGCTCTCTCCGCCATTCTCCTGTATAACTGCTTCTGTTGTCTCATCCTCTGTTTCAGGCTCCGTTGTTACCACATCATCATTGTCCGGTACATAAGGGATATTTATCTCTTCTACGGATGTTACTGATTTGGAAGTCAGTTCGTCAGCTCTGTTTTTAACAAGCTCAGTCTCACTCATAAAGGTGTCAAAATCCATTCCTGAAAACTCAATAACAGGCATTTCAATCGGAAGATTTCTGACAGTCGGCTCTACAAAAATTATGCCATCATTAAGTAAGGTTACAGTTGCGCCTTTATATTCGATAATAAATTTACCAATACTTCCATCAACCATCTCAACATCGACATAGGCAGGAAGTGCAAGAATTGTATCGCCCTCATACACCTCTACAAAAGAATCACTTACTCTCACGGGAATCTGATTACCGACATCACTAACCTTACATTCATTACTCATTCCGGAGCATTTACCGTCATTAGTCTTAGCAACAACAAAATATGCCGCTTCAACATCCAGAAGTACATTCATCGACCACTGATGTGTAACATCAATTTCCGTACCTCCATAAGTTTCCTCAAATCTTTCCTCATGCCGGATATTTGTTTCAAAATTCTTATAGCTTCCAGATGTTTCCACTGTGGTATATTCGAGGAACGCAGAATCCATACCGCTTTGATACTCATATACTTCATAATAATCTGCACCATCTACAGCACTCCAACTAAGCTCATAGTATCCGTCCGCTCCCATTTTCTGTGTAAGAGTAGGTGTGTTTAATTCGTCCTTTACCGTAAAAACAGTGATTAAAGGCTTTGCCAAATCCTCACCGGTCCCAACATCAACATACTGGACCAGGTAAAATTTACTTCTTGTTCCCCAAGTTCCGTCGGACAGGCAGCTTCCCTCTTCATTATAATCAAACATAAGATTTGGGCTTATCGTAAGCTTCATTGTGTCATAATCTGCAATAATTTCAACATCTGCACGATTAGTCAGGTCAGAATCATAATACACAGCAAAACAATCGTCTTCTTCCAACTCAAGGTCAAAGAATTTTTCTGTAATGTCATAAGTAAAAATATGGTCACGTTCCAGATTATAAAGTGCGTCAGTATATTCCTCTGTTACATCATTGGCATATTTTGCCTTGATATTTTCAATCTGAACCGAGCTGTTGCCGGACTCATCTTCACTGCCACCCTGCGATTCCTGTGAAGTACTGCCATGGGATACATCATCTGATTCCCTCTCGTTATCTTTGGTTTCCTCAATTGTCGTATCTCTTTTATTAACACTATCTTCATTATTTCTGCATCCTGCAAGAAGGAAAGCTGCTACGCATACTGCAAAAACTCCGGTTGCTAATTTTCTATTTCTCATATTATCCTCCAAATCCATGCCGAAAATCTGTTTCAGCCCTGTTTTATATTTTGACCGGTACACTTATAAAACTGCTCAGGTTCGGAAAATGTTGCAACAAAAATTAAAATTTTTATATTTTTTTATTTTCTGCATATATTTATTATATCAATTACTTTTCAGGGATTTTTTATATGAAAGAAAAAATATATCTAATTCTGCGCTTTATTACGGTATGCGGACTGGGCGTACTGTCACATTTCCTTTATGACTGGTCCGGACAGAATATTCTGGTAGGATTTTTTACTTCAATTAATGAATCAACATGGGAGCATATGAAACTATTGTTTTTTCCAATGCTGTTTATATCAATATTGGAAACTATCATTTTCAAAAAGAAGCTTAAGGATTTTATACCTGCAAGAACCTTTGGAATATTGTCGGGTATGGCTTTTATTGTAATAGTTTTCTATACTTTTTGGGGAATAAGCGGCAGGCTTGTTGACTTTGTAAATATTGCAATTTACATTGCGGCTGTATGGTTTGCTTTCAGAACGGAAAAAACTTTATTGAATAAGAAAAAGCTGCCTGATTTATGTATATGCATCGCTATTCTGATTTCCATTACTATTTTATTTATTATCTTTACATTACATTCTCCCGAAGTGGGAATATTCTATGATTTATCACTGCATCCAAAAGGGTGAGGTATTACCCCACCCTTCATTCTCAGATGTCTTTTTTAGTAACCTTTTAATAATATACCTGCTTATATAAATGCTTTTTCTTCAAATTCATTAATCGGCATAGGTTTAGCAAAATAGTAGCCCTGTATCAGGTCGCAATCCATTTCTGCCAGAAAATCCACCTGCTCCCTTGTCTCAATTCCCTCTGCAACAATTCTCATATCTAACTTCTTGGCAAGAGAAATCGTATCTCCGACAATCAACTTACCTCTGCCGGTCTTGTCCTCCTGCCTGAAAAATCCTGCGTCAAGCTTAAGAACATCTAATGGAAGTTCTTTCAATGAATTAAGTGAAGAATAACCTGCACCGAAATCATCCATTGAAATTTCAAAGCCATATTCTTTTAACTTTTTAATTGTATTCAGAAGTACTCCCTTATCATCAAAGAATGCACTTTCTGTTAATTCAAGCTCAATATATTCATGTGGCACATTGAATTGGTCAACCAACCGGCATATATGCTCTGCGAGGTCCTCACGCACAAAATGTACTCTTGAAACATTAACGGATATCGGTACAATTTTTTTACCCTCAGAAAGCCATTTTGCCTGCTGTCTGGCAACCTCAGTAATCATATAGTCATCTAACTGAATAACAAAACCGTTTTTCTCAAAAATAGGAATGAATCTGTATGGTGCAACAAAGCCTTCCGTTGGATGAATCCAGCGTACCAAAGCCTCCGCACCTGAAAGTACTTCCTCTTTGGTGCTGTATTTTGGCTGAAGGTATACCTGAAATTCCCTGTTTGTTAAAGCACTCTCCATATCATTCTCAACCTTACGTACCCAAAGCTGCTCACGCTGCATCTCATCATTGAACCATACCATACGATTTTCATTATCCTCTGAAAGCGAGCTTATTGCCACACCGGCACAGTTAAACATTGCATCAATGCCTGAACGGTTCTCTTCAACTCTGTAAATTCCCACACTGAAATACTTTTTCTGTGCGGACTTCACATTATTCAGCTTGTCAACCAAAATATTGAGACGTGCAGTAAGTTCATTCTCATCCTTATACGTAAGGAGCAAGGCAAAATCCGCTTTCTCTCCATGTGCAAGAAGTTCATTTCTTGATAATGCCTTCTGCAATGCAAGATAGAAATTCTCCAACAGCTCTTCTCCCTCTTTAACACCATAACACGAACAGAAATTGCGGTATTTCTCCATTCTGATAATTACTACTGCATAATTATTCTTAGAGTTCTTCTTTAAAATATGCTTTCCCTTCTTAACGAAAAACTGGAGGTTATTGCCACCGGTAACAACATCCGTAGCCAAAATTCTTGATAATTTTCTTCTTTCAAATATAAGGCTTAACATTGAAACAATGTAATAGATGATTAATATTATTGCAAAAACAGCAATTACACCTATAAGCAATACCGTATACATCAGCTCACTGACCTTGATTGGTACTGTATTCTCAACACATACGGTATATTTACCATCAGGAGTCGTCATCTGATACCAGAAATCCACATTAGTTATTCTATTCTCCTTCGTAATACTTTCCGGTGTTAAATCGCTCATCATGTCATCTACCATACCATCCATGGTATTATCGTCAAAAATAACGTCCATTTGTATATAGATATCATCCTCACTAAAGTATACAAAATTACTGCTGTCGTCGCTTAACAGAAATCTTACATCATCCTGACTTAATTCTTCGATATAGCCTTCCCAGTTCGGCTCACTATCCCCCTTCTGAAACAAGATATTATTCTCTGTATCAGTTATGCATATTCCGCCCACATTCTGCATAACCTCCAGAATATAGCTGCATATCTCATCCATTGCTTCCGGATTAGTCTCATCCCAGTTCTCACCAATTATCCCGGTTATTTTCTCTGAATTGTCATATCCTGTCTGTAGCTTATCATAAGCGAGATTTATTACAAAAAAAGAAGAAATACTTATTTCCAAAATTAAAAATATAATAAGCACCAGAAAGATTCCTAAAATATATGGCCAGACATGCTGCTTTTTAAGCTTTTTGAGTTTTTTATCCTTTGATTTACTCATATTACCTCCAAAAATACAATTCTTTAAATAAATTATACATAATTTTATGTAGAACTGCCATTCTTCCTATATTCCAATAAATCACCCGGCTGACAGTCAAGTGCCTCACACAGCTTTGCCAGCGTGGATACCTTTAATGCCTTCGCCTTACCATTCTTCAGTATGGACATGTTGGCAAGAGTGATTCCCACCTTCTCCGCAAGCTCGGTAACACTCATCTTTCTCTTCGCTAACATTACATCAATGTTAAAAATTATATCATCTTCCATAGTGCACCTCACTTAAATTGTAAAATCACTCTGTTCCTGCAGATCTGCTGCCTTTCTCACAAGATGTGACATGGCGGCAGCTGCAACAGATATCGCAACGCCTGCAAACACTACCAGTAATGATGCAAGTGCAACTCCCGGATGGCTGAGATTTGTCATAACAAAAATCATATTCATCAGGAAGAAGAAGCCCGCGTCACCTGCAGCAAGAACAGAAATATATTTAAGCTTAGTGGCATTATCCATGGAAAAGGATTTGTCATTACCAATATTATCAGCAATCTTCCAGCCGAACACCACTATTACGAAACACGGAACTGCCGTTATCCAAAGGAAAATAAGCCACGGATAATAGCAATTGCCATATTCAGGATATTTATCTGCCAAATCCTTACCAATTGACGGAACAAGAATTGCAAACACAACTAAAAGGCATATTACTATTCCGATTAAAATAAATTTAATCCATTTTGATAAGCTTTTCTGTCTCATTACAACCTCCCTATAATACAGATGTATTTCTTAGCAAAATATAACATTGCATTTTCTGTTTGTCAATTACTATTTATTGAATTACGATAAATCCCATTTCCTCCAATCACATTTACAGATAATTCTTGCATAGTAAAAATATGGTATGATACAATATTGTTATATAGCGTGTGTTACTTAATTAGTAGAAAGGTGTTTTAAAATTTATGTTACCTAGTGTACTTATTGTAGATAATGATGTGCAGACTTTGGAAACAATGCGTCTGTATCTTGAGGGTGTGGCAATGGTTCATACAGTACTCGGCGGCCTGCAGGCAATTGAATATGTTCAGCAGCATCACGTGGATATTATTTTTCTGGATATAGAAATGCCGATAATGGATGGTTTCCTTACACTTGAACAGTTGAGAAATGTTGAAGAGTGTATTAATGTTCCGGTAGTGCTGATAACCGGCAAGCAGGACAAGCAATCAGTGTTCAATTCCTTTATAATGGGTGTTGACGGCTATCTTGTTAAACCTGTCAGCAAGGATACTCTGATTAATAAGCTTAATGAATTATGCGTAAAGATAGACAATAAGACGGAACGACATACAGTTCTGCTGATTGATGATGATATGTCGTATTTAAAACAACTTAACAGTTATCTGCATGACCAGTATAATGTTATTATGATTAATTCAGCCAAACTCGCATTGGATTACCTTCTCAAGCATACTCCTGATATTATTGTTCTGGATTTTCAAATGCCGTTATATAATGGTGCAACTATCATGAACATGATTCAGAAAAATAACCCTCTGCACCCGATTCCGGTTATATTATTATCCGGCGCACTGAATATTGAAACATTACAGGAATGCTATCCATACAGCCCTGCTGCATGTCTTGCCAAGCCAATCAGTAAGCAGGCACTCATTGAAAATATTGAGAATGCATTGAACCAGTAGGAGGTATGCTTATGAGATATTTTATTCCTCTTATTTTATATACATGTTTTATTCTTGCAGTATATTTTTCTATTGAATTTATCAAGAAGAATGATTTAAAATTTACCGAAAACAAACTTTTTTTGGGCTTTGCTGCCTCCAGTGCCATCTGGAGTTTGGGTTTTTGCGGAGTATTTATGCAGACAGTTTCTACATACGCATACTATTGGCGGGCAATAGGAATGATTGGAACCTTCGGCTATCTTATTTTTGCCCAATTGCTTATATGTCATCTGGCAAATATCCGCAAGCCATTCCGGCATATCATTGAAATTTTTTCTTATCTGGGAATAATCATTTATTTCTTTATTATCCAAAGGAATCAGGCAACTTATCACATAAGTGAAGATGGTATATCCTATTCATTTACTCCGGGAATCTGGAACAATCTGTACACAACATACACCATTATCACTGCACTCATTATGTTCACCGTTGCAATACGCTTAATAATAGCTGCACCTTTACAGCGTTTAAGGGCAGTTGGACGTAAATTTCTTATAACCGAAGTAATTATTGCATTAGGAATGATTTTCGATACAATTCTTCCGTTATTAGGTATTAAAGCATTTCCGGGAAGTTCAATTTCTCAGTTTCTTGGTCTGGTTGTAATGTATAATACTATTAATTATGTATCACGTTCGAGAGTTAATCTGAATAATATGTCAGAATTTATATATTATTCGCTTACAGTTCCTGTACTTGTATACGATTCAAAATATGAACTCCAGATTGTTAATGATACTGCATATGATTTTTTAGGGCTGGACAAAAATGAGATACACATATCCGGTATCAGACCTATTTTTGATGCTGAGTCCGACAATGTATTTGAATTCGAAGGCAAATCACATGACATGGATGTAACTTGTCTTCACAACCAACGTTATTGTAATATCTCCGTAAACAAGATTTATGATGATTACAATGACATTATTGGATATATTATAATTGTTACAGACCTGACAGAGAGAATAAAGAACATGAAAACTCTCGAGGAGGCCAAGCTTGAGGCAGAGAGAGCCAATCAGGCCAAGAGTGTGTTCCTTGCGAACATGTCCCATGAGATTCGTACTCCTATGAATGCAATTGTAGGGTTCTCCGAGCTGGTACTCAAAATGGATATTAACGAGGATGTCCGTAAGCACGTTCATGATATTAAATGGTCTTCTCACAACCTTTTGGCAATTATTAATGATATACTTGATATTTCCAAAATTGAATCCGGTAAAGCTGAACTGGTAATGGATTCATATTTTACCAATAACTTTTTCAATGATATTATGGCAATTATTACGTCTCAGGCTGAAAAAAAAGGTCTTGAATTCATTATGAAGGTAGATAAATCCATACCCAAAACCCTTTATGGAGACAAAATCCGACTCAGGGGCATTTTGATCAATATACTTAACAATGCAATCAAATATACCCAGAAGGGAAGTGTCACCTTTATCGCTTCAATTAATAAACAGGATGATAAAAACATTTCTCTCCGTTTTGTAATAAAGGACACAGGAATAGGAATTAAACCGGAGAATATAGGGAACCTGTTTAAGAATTTCGAACGACTTGATAAGCAGGTACACTATGGTATTGAGGGCTCCGGTCTTGGTCTTGCCATTGCACATGACTACATAACCTTAATGGGAGGTAATATTGATGTAGAAAGTATCTATGGTGAGGGTAGTGCCTTCACGGTTACAGTTGAGCAGGAAATAATTGATGCAACTCCTCTTGGAGATGATTTTGTTCATCAGATAACTCCTCACAATAACAGCAATATTTCTGACATGAAGATTTATAATCTTCCGGTACTTGTTACAGATGATAATTTAATTAACCTAAGAGTTGCACATGGAATTTTAAGCTATTATGGCCTTGATGTAGATACCGCTTCCAACGGTAGGGATGCCATTGAGATGTGCCGACATAAGGACTATGCTCTTGTATTTATGGATCAGATGATGCCTGAAATTGATGGTATTGAAGCCATGCAGAAAATCCGTACAATAAGTCCGCATTATGCTCTTGATGGTGATTGTAAGATTATAGTACTTACCGCTGATGCAATTAAGGGAACCAAAGAACATCTCCTTGAAAAAGGATTTGATGAATACCTCGGAAAGCCACTAAACATACCTCAACTGGAAAGATTGTTTAAGCGTTATATATCCGAAGACAGGATTACGTACGAATCTCCAACCCGGGAAAGTCAGGCAGATGCAAATTCCCAATTGGAATATCTTAGAAGCACCCTTACCGGTGTGGAGATCAAGAAAGGAATTTTAAATTGCGGCGGAGATGTTAATGACTATATTAAGATTCTTAAGATAACCTATGATTATGGCCCTAAGCAGCTGGCGGAGCTTAAATCTGACTGGGAGGCTAAGAATTATGATAACTACATTATTAAAATCCACTCCTTAAAGAGTACCTCACTTAACATAGGTGCCATGGATATTTCCGCAGAAGCACGTAAGCAGGAGGAGCTTGGACGCCAGGGCAATTATGAATATATTGATAGTCATATTCACTACTTCCAGAACGAATATAATAAGCTTCTTGAGAAGCTTAAACTTGTACTTGAACACTACAATCTTTTGGAAAATAATTCCGGACATGAAGCTGCCGAGATTCTTGATGATGCAATGGTAAGACGTCTGTATCAACGACTTCTTCGTTGCATCGATGATTTTGATTTTGTAAAAGTATTTGAAATTCTGGAGGAAATACATAAATATAAGCTTTCAGACTCAGATACCCAAATACTGGAGGATATAGCTAATCTCATGGAAGATTTATCTGTTGATGAAATCCGTGAGATTCTTACTAAAGAATTATCAGACAATGCTTAATAAAATTTTCCCATAAATTAAAAAAGCCCCGATAACTAATCATTCAATTAGTTAATGGGGCTTTTCACTATGCGGATAACAGGAGTTGAACCTGCACGTCTGTTGACACCAGAACCTAAATCTGGCGCGTCTGCCAATTCCGCCATATCCGCAAACCTCCTTACCATAATAAATAAGAAAGTCTTAACTGTCAAGTTATTTATTCAACAATTCCTCTGCGTAATATACTGACTGCATTGCATCCTTGCCATAGAAGTCCGCACCAATCATATCCGCATATTCCTGCGTAAGAACTGCTCCTCCAACCATTATTTTGCACCAGGGAGCCGCTTTTCTCAATTCCTTAATAGTTTCCTCCATACTTACAACAGTTGTGGTCATAAGTGCACTTAAGCCAACTAACGGAGCCTTGGTTCGGACTACAGTATCAACTACCGTCTCAACTAAAACATCTTTGCCCAGATCAATGACATCATAACCGTAATTTTCCAAAAGAACCTTTACGATATTTTTGCCTATATCATGTATGTCACCCTTTACGGTTGCAATTACAATGGTTGCCTTCTTCTCTTCGGTTGTACCCTGATTTTGAACAAATTCTTTAATTGCCTCAAAACCGGCTTTGGCCGCCTCTGCACTCATTAAAAGCTGCGGAAGGAAAATTGTGCCCTTCTCAAATCCCTTGCCCACTGTATCAAGTGCCGGAACAAGCAGATTATTGATTACTTCCATTGGCTGCATTTCATTAAGAATTTCCTGTGTTGCTTTATATGCCGGCTCTTTTAATCCTTTAATAATACAATCTTTGAGCGTTAATTTTCCTGACTCAGATGCAGTCGCAGGTGTGGTATCGCTTACTGCATACCTGCTCACATAATCGGCACACTGCTTATCATAGCCCGATAACACCATATAGGTATCATATGATTGCTTCATCAATTTAGAATTAGGATTAATTATACCGGCGGAAAGCCCCGCCTGCATTGCCATAGTATAAAAAGCAGCATTTATAACCTCACGCTGTGGAAGTCCAAAAGAAATATTTGACACACCAAGCACGGTTCTTCTTCCCTGCTCTGTTAATTTCTTAACCGTTCCAAGTGTAACATTTGCAGCATTTCCGTCCGTACTCATGGTCATGGTTAATGCGTCTATAACAATGTCCTTTGCCTTAATTCCGTATTCAGCAGCCTTTGAATATATTTTATCTGCAATAGCCAGCCTGCCTTCAATTGAATCCGGAATTCCATCCTCATCTAACGTCAGACCAACAACTACTCCGCCATATTTTTTTACAATTGGGAAAATGGCTTCCATAACTTCAATCTTACCATTTACCGAATTAACCATTGCCTTACCATTGTATATTCTGAGCGCTTTCTCCATTGCCTCTGTATTAGTGGTGTCAATCTGCAACGGGAGTGGCAATATACTCTGAAGCTCGTACACGGTATCCTTCATCATCTCAGGCTCATCAATTTCCGGAAGTCCCACATTAACATCGAGAATGTGTGCACCCGAATCTGCCTGTTTTACGCCCTCCTCAAGGATATACTCCATATTGTGGTCACGCAATGCCTGTTTAAATTTGGATTTACCGGTTGGATTAATTCTCTCACCGATAATTACAGTTGCTTCTCCCAACATTACCACCTGTGAACCGGATGTAACAGTTGTATAATTCTTCTCTTTCAATGGCTTTGGTGTTATATCACCGCACTTGTCAACAAGTGCCCTGATATGTGCCGGCGTGGTTCCACAGCAGCCGCCTGCAAGCCATGCACCACTACTTACAATCTCATACATATCCTCTGCAAATTCTTCCGGTGATACATCAAAAACAGTATGCCCGTTCACGCTTCTCGGAAGTCCTGCATTAGGATTAATAATAAGCGGTACAGATGCATATTCTGTCATTTCTGCAAAAATATCCTTCATCTGTTTTGGTCCAAGTCCGCAGTTCATACCAATGGCATCAACTCCCAGACCTTCAAGCAGTGCTACTACACCCGAAGGTGATGAACCGGTAAGCATTTTATGGTTCTCATCAAAAATAACTGTTGCCATAACCGGAAGACTTGAATTCTCTTTGGCTCCGAGAACCGCTGCCTTTAATTCATATGCATCACTCATTGTCTCTATCAGAATCAGGTCTGCACCTGCAGCCTCACCGATTCTTGCAATTTCTCCAAATACAGAAACAGCCTCCTCAAAATCCAATGTTCCCATTGGCCGGAGCAATTTGCCTGTCGGTCCGATATCAAGGGCAACAGATGCCTTCCTGCCGGCAATTTCTGCCGCTTCTCTTGCATTTCTAATTCCGGCCGTAATAATTTGCCCGAGCAAATCCCCGTATTTGAAACGATTGGCACCAAAGGTATTGGCAAGTATAATATCCGCACCTGCCTCTACATATTCCTTATGGATATTAATTACAGGCTCAGGATTGTTTATATTCCACAACTCAGGAAGCTCTCCTGCTTTCAGTCCTGCCTCCTGCAAAAGTGTTCCCATCCCACCGTCAAAAAATATTATTCTTTTTCCAAGTTCATTAAGAATATTCATACTTCATTCCTCTTAGCTATCCCTGCGGAAAGCACAATTTATTTTATTACAGGCTTCACAGCCTTCAATATGGCATTTCATATCATTCCTTGAGATTCCCATAATTGCAGTAACCGATTTCTCAGGAATCATAATATTACCCTCTGATAAATAAATACCTATACTTTTTCGGGCATTTAGGATATCCAGCAGTTTTTGCTGGTGTTCAAGTGATAAATCTCCATATCCGGGGCTGAAACGGGGTCTGACATATAAACCTTCTTCCGACAATTCTTTTTCAATACTGCGTTGACATGTATTACAATAATCTTCAATCATTGCGGCTCCGCATGCCTGCAATACTGCCGCCTTACTGATTGCAAGACGAATGTATTTATTCATAAGCATATCCGTACCACTCCCCAGTGTTGCCGCAAAAAGAATAATCTCTTCGCAACCTCTAAGGTTCTTAGAAAGATTAGAACTATACATTTCAATACCTTCTGTCAGAATCCGGTTATCCGCTGTTACCTCTACCTGCATTCTTCTGTATATATGTTTCGGTAATGCTGCTTTTTCCAACTCCGTATAACATTCCCTGATTAGTTTCATCGTGTCTGAATCAGGTATATTGCGCCCATACCCAAGATAGCGAATTATTTCTTTCTCATTAATCATTTAATAATCTCCGAAAGATTCTGCATTATCCCCTGTGCAACCTCAGGCTTATTCATCGAATACACATGAATATGACGGATTCCGTTAGCTATAAGATCAATAATCTGGTCAGTCGCATATGCAATTCCTGCCTGCTGCATTGCAGCAGGATTATCTCCAAAATGATCCACAAGATTGCGGAATCTCTCAGGAACATTGGTTCCCGATAATTTTACGGCAGTATCTACCTGAGTTGCTCTTGTAATAGGCATGATTCCCGGAATTACAGGTACCATAATACCTTTTTCCCTGATTCTGTACAGGAAATTAAAAAATATATTGTTGTCAAAAAACATCTGTGTTGTCAAAAACTCACAGCCAGCATCTACTTTTTTCTTAAGATTGATAATGTCCTCCTTCTTATTAACAGCGTCAACATGTCCCTCAGGATAGCATGCACCACCGATACAGAATCCTCCATACTCCTTAATCTCAGCCACCAGCTCTGACGCATACTGGTAATCAATAAAAGGGGCACCCTCAAAATCCTTAGGCTTATCTCCTCTTAGTGCAAGCACATTCTCAATTCCTGACTCCCGCATTTTATCGAGAGCCTTACGCATATCCTCTTTAGTTGCACCTACACAGGTAAGATGTGCAATTGTATCTATTCCGAATTTATTCTGAATTCCTGAAGCAATTTTCACCGTATTGGCTCTTGTGCTTCCTCCTGCACCATATGTTACACTCATATAATCAGGTTTAAGTGCTGCAACATTGAAAGCGGCCTTCTCTACTGAATCATAATTAGTGTCCGTCTTAGGCGGAAACACCTCAAATGATAATGTCACTCTGTCGCTTGCTAAAATTTCACTTATCTTCATAGTCTGTCTCCTTAAATATCAGCTTTTTATCTTAATATATATTGCAATCAGATTGTTTCTGAGGGCTCTCCATATGATAGAAACCCTTCTCTCAAAACGATTCATCCTGAATGTCTTAAGAGCAATATGTTTGTCCAGAAGTCTTACATGCTCCGCAGTATAATCTTTACCCTTACTGCCGATTAAAACACCCGTGTTGGAATCTCTTCTGACCCTGAAAGCGCTTAATTTTCTCTTAATTACCGCAACTTTACCCTGCGTTGACAGACCAAGCCACAAATCAAAATCCAGTATATATGGTATAATCGGATCGAAACCTCCGGTCTTCTCAAAGTCCTTCCTTCTAAACATTGCACATACAGGATTTCCGAAAAAATTATTCCACATAACTGATTTCTTGGCAATCTTACTTCCCGGAAAAATTCCTTCCTTCGGCCAATGTGCATATGCACCGATTACCTTATTGTCATTATCCACAAGGTCACATCCGACAACTACCAGGGAAACTTCTTCATGCTCCTCAAGCATCTGTACGCTTCTCTCAATACATTCCTCATATATATAATCATCTCCGGGAATGAGTTTCACATACTCCCCCCTTGATTCCCTTATACATTTGTTCCAGTTATCTGTCATTCCGAGATTCTTCTCATTACGGATAAGTCTTACCCTCGTATCCTTAATGGCTTTAACAACCTCTACCGTATTATCCTTGGAGCAGTCATCAACCACCACTACCTCTATATTGCTGTAAGTCTGTTTAAGTATGGAATCTATTGTATTTCTGATGGATTCCGCATTATTATATGCAGGTATGCATACACTAACCAGTTTATTCATTTTATACCTCTGGAAAAACATTATTTATCATTGTAGCACACTTTTTACTAAAGGCGAATAACCAATTTCTACTTTTTCATATTTATTCATAATTGTATCCATCTCTTCCTCTGTAATTAACACTTCCTCCGAATCACCTGTCTGATAATAAACATAACCATCATCTATGTGACTTTCTTTACTGTCATAATTCTCCCATATTGATTCAATAGCATTTAACTGTCCATTAGCATAATTAAAGTAGTCACACCACCAATTATCAGAGTTGAAACTAAATACTGTATAAATAATCTTGTCTTTACACAGAAACGTTTCCTCCTTTGGTGATTCATTCTGGTACACAGCAACCAGCCTATTATCCTTAATTGTAAAGATATTAAAGATATGCTCATTAAATTCAGTATCTCCTAACAGAAGTTCTTCAACTCCGTCTCCATCCAAATCCATAAGAGCATATCCGCCACGTTTATCAAGCTCCCCGGATGCATAACAATATGAAACATCTATCGCACTATATGCGTCAAGCTTATCCTCGCTTGTATAATATATTGACATAATATTTTCAATCAGTTCATCATACAATGTACAACCTGTCGAGTTTATCTCATATTCTGCTACAACCGTCTCCTGCTCTTTAGTTATTGTCTCAGATTCTGAGACTGTAATCTCCGATTCCACCGTTGTGCTCTCAGGCTCCGACTCCGTCTTATCACTGTCTACAGACCTGCAGCCGTTTAAAATCAGTATACTCATAATAGTCAAAAAAACAATCTTATTTCTCATACCATACCTGTCTCCTTTATATCAAATTAATTCGAATTATATCACACAATTAATATGTTTTCCAGTAATCTCCTATTGTCTAATTGTTACAAAATTGTTACAATCCTATTGTACTTAGCTAAGACAAATAAAAATAAGGAGGACGAAACTATGTTTTTTATTATCAATAGCTGTTCCGAGTTATTTAATACTCTTTGCAATTTCTTTAACTTCGGTTGCTAATTTATAAAGAGGGTATCCCAAAAGTCTTAAGGACTTGAGGGATGCCCTCTGTTTTTTATTTCGCTGTTGCTTTTAACTCTTCTAACATATTGGATTTGCCTGATAATGTAATATTCTGTTTATCCATATCAACACATGCAAAACAATTACTGTAATATTCCGGATTTGCATTAATTATCACCTTGCCGGTTAGATTCGTACAGTTTTCAAATGTCTGCTCCAGACTTTTTACACCTGTCGGTATCTGTGGTGCCTGTTTTAATTTTGTACAATTAACAAAAGTACCTGTCATATTCGTTACTGTTGTTGGAAGTTCAGGAATCTGCATTAAGCCAGAACAGGCTGCAAATGCACCTTCCATATTTGTTACATTAGCGGATATTGAGATAACCTGTTTTAAACCTGTACAATGAGCAAATGTATACTTCATATTAACAACACTGTCAGGTATTGCCGGCACCTCTGTAAGACTTTCACAGAAATAGAATGTCATTTCCATATGCTGAACACTGTCAGGTATTGTTGGTGCCACAGCCATTCGTGTACAATTGAAAAAGGTTCTGTACATTGATGTTACAGGACAGCCTGCAATACTGCTTAAAATATCTTCATATTTATTTTTTTCTGTATTTCTAACCTCAACAGACCACTCTGTCCACTGCTCTCCATAACCACGCCAACCGTTATATGTGTATGTATAATCTGACGTAGTATATGTATCACCGCTTGTCGGCTTGTCAGGAAATTCTGCACCTGCCCCCAACGTAGTCTTAGTTGCAGCTACATAATATGAGCAGCCGTTTGGTATAAGATTTTTAGACTGTGTAACTTCTTCTGTCGGCTTCTCAGTTGTTTCTTGCTCTGTTTTACTCTCATATTCATAAGCAGAATCACATTTCTCCAATGTATATGAATACATTCCTGAACTCATATAATCTTCAACAATATACTTTTCAATATTGCCTTCGTTAATCTCAACAAACATAAAAGGATAATAATTTTCCATAATGGTTTCATAGTCTTCCTTATTACCCTGCTGTAAGCGTTTGTAATTCTTATTAGAAACCTCTCCTTGATAGAAACTTTCACTGTATCCTCCAATACGTTTCATGTTCTTGTCATACTCATTTAATGCTATGCCACTTTCCTGACTTCCGCCATTCCAACTGAAGGTTATTATATCTCCGTTATCTTTTCTGTAGCCCAATGCCGGATAATGCTTATACAACAGCAATCCATTTCCCCCACATTTCTTATATTCATCCGCATAATCGTTCAATAACATACCCTCGGCTTCGTTTTCTATATACATATCACATCGCTCTACAGTCTTTGTATTCTCATTATATTTGTAAACAAAGGTTCCTGAAAAATTATTATAAATCTTTTGTACCAGAAGCTCCGGTTCTGCATCTTTATCCATGTCGAATAAGAAAAAGCCTTTAATCTCACCACCGTTTTCATATACACCCATTGTCTCTTTTACAGGCTGGGCTATAAGTTCTTCAAATTCATTGTCCTCAATAAATGTCTTATATGCATTAATCCAGTTTTTGCCTGCTTCTTCTGATTCCTCCTGCAACTCTTCTTTAAGTCCATGCGTATCAGCAAAAAGCTCCAAATATTCCTCATCCAATGAATGTGTACTTCTACCATATACAGTTTCTTTGATTCTATTGTCTTCCAGCAAAGTCTTTACTCTGTCAACATAGGTTTCAAAATCCACCTTACTGCCACAATAATATTCCAGCTCGTCATTATCCCCATATTCAACAGACATTCCGTCTGATACCCATAATGCACCATCCTCATATGAATAGAAACTTTCGTCAATTACCAGATATCTGCTCATTGTACCGCCATGCAGACCCATGAAACCGGTGTATGTAATCTCACCTATATCCATGTAATTATATGTGTCATCATCAAAGCATTTAACTACTTCTCCATCAATATACTCATAAAATCGAATAATATATCCCGGATTATCTTCGACAGACAACACCATTAATTCCTCTGTCCCGTCACCATTAAAATCTCTGAATGCAACAGAGTATTCTTTCTCGACATTTTTCTTAAGAAAATCATAATATGCCCTGTAACAGCTTTTATTCTCATCTGCTACCCTTATATTCTCAATCTGTCCCTTGTTATTAAACAAACACTCATAAAAACAGCAGTAAGTATTATCATAGAAATTGATAATATTTTTACCTGCGTTAACTGATAATATAGAAATGCTGTGAAAACCATCCTTTTCCTGCTCGGATAGAATCATCTCAGCCCTTGAAATTGAATTCTCCAGCCATGAATATGGTGCCGCATAGAACTTTCCGTTATTTGACCATGCAAATCTTACAGACCCATCCTCCGGCATAGATTCGAGCATCTCCTCATAGGTTCCGTATTTAATCTCGTAAGTAGCGGTAATTTCAGGAACATATACCTTGCTTAAACCATTTTCATAGGAATACTCTGCCTCCGTAAAAATAGGAAAACTCTTGCTCTTTAATACATCTTCCCTATCTTCTTCCTGTCTCTGCTTCAATTCTTTATTTAAAAGACTTTCAGAAAAATATTCTTCATACTCCTTCATCTCTGCTTCAAAAGCTTCACTTCCTCTGTTCGCAAAAAATAACCACTCAAGTGCATTTTCATATAGAACATAATCTTCTTCCCGAATAGCCTTTTGCGACTCAGATTTGTTATTCTCTGTTTGTTTTTCCGTAGGTTCTTCTGTTGTTTCTTCCTCCTTATCCGCTGTCGCCTTCTCGGTTACCGGCACTTCTGGTCTTGCAACAGCAGTTCCACTCTCAACCTTATTCGGCTGTTCTGCTTTTTTCTCCATACCTTTTTCCACTGCACTGACAACTAATGAAGTTCCTGCTGCCATAGCAACAGCAACTCCCAGTGAAATCGCAACAGCAGCTTTCTTTTTCGGTGCTTTCTCCGGTAATTTATTCTGAATAACAGGAAATGTCATCAAAATGAAAGCAACAATTGTACCGATAACTGCAAGCATTTCAATGTATGCTCCCGGCATTTTTGAAAAAGAGAATCCCCACTCATAAAACACTACTGCCAGATACATTGACAAGGCACCCAGTCCTGTTGCAAAGAACACCTTAGGCTTCTTTTCCAAAAGTATTACACTTACTATGTATGTTGCAAAAATCACAATCGTTCTGACAATACTTCCCTTAATAACATCCATTCCATTAATAATAAAACTGATAAATCCCGTATACCGCCACCACGGAATAAGCAGGCACGCAACGTCAACTGCCAGCAATGCAATTAATATAATCTTCTTCACTACTTTGTTCATAATCATTCCTCCTGAATACTGTAATATCTTGTAGCTATACTATATAGAGTGAAGCACTTTTCAAAAGGTTGCACTTCTTTTAAAAAAGATTATATATTCTTCAAGCAATTTTTTCAATTCTTATAGCATATCAAAATTATCCTATAGCAATACTAATGATGTTGGGGTCAAAAGAGTTTGTAGAAACACTCTGACCTACCATATAGTACGTAAACGCTTAATTTTAGGGTAGGTTCCCTTACATAGAACCTAGTTTTATAATGATTGTTAGGAAATGCTAACATTTTACTTCATCAATTATGTCGTAAACTAGCATTTTACTACATCCTAAAGAGGTACAATCATTATG
>JBGVJZ010000040.1:0-45580 GCA_045129695.1 Lachnospiraceae bacterium
GCATAACAAAAAGGATAACAGTCACTTTGGTATTGCATACTAACATCTGGAAAGTGATAAAAATCTAATTGTGTAAAATTTTCAAGGTACTATATGGTAGGTCAGAGTGTTTCTACAAACTCTTTTGACCCCAACATCTTATTATTATTTCAGGGATAGTAATGAGTTGCCGGAGGACATTTACTTTTACAGATACTTGGTATATGGAGATATAACTATTTCTAAATCCTTTTCTCTTTTGAGAGATGATACGGATGTGTATATCAATGAACCAAATTGGTATTACACTAATTACCCAATGGATATTCTTGTAAATAGATGTACGAATGAAGAATGTCACAGTTTTATGGATTCGGAATATGAATATTCTCTTAATCTGCCAATATTTAAGGTGGCATTTGATGAGGATGGTAATCCATATCCTTCTACGGAAGGAGAATATCAAAATAAGGAATTCTATGTAGAACAGTTTCAATATCTGTATAGTGATTATTCACCAACGAACAGCTTTTTGATTGAATATGATGTGACGGAAGAAAGTATATTGCTGCGGTTGATAAAGCAATAGATAATTATGAAAAAGCTTTTGATTTCATTGTGGAATATTTGACCGAATTAAAGGATACAGAGGTAACAAATCTTGTTTCGAAGGTTGAGTACGAGGGTCGTTTTATGCAATATCAATTCTGTCTTGGTTCGGCACAAAGTATTTACAATTATCTCAATTTTACGGATGAGGATCTGGAAACAGGGAATATATACGAATTGTTTCTTGAATTATAAAATTTGAGTTACATGGGGTTGTAGGGAAATAGATAGTAACAGCGGAGGTTGTGACACACAAAAGTCACAGCCTCCGTAAATTTTTCATAAAAAGAGAAAAAAGATGGCTAACGTCAACCACCTTTTCTCAGTTACATGTTATAATGTAACTATGCTAAAGAATAATATTGTAATGTTTTTTTCAAAATTGGACAACAGAAAATTATCTTACGTTTCCACCGGCTTTTTTTTGCTTATTCAGATTATTATGGAAAAAAAGCGATAATCATGTTATAATGAAAAGACCTTTGGATAGGAGGTATGTATGAAGAGTATTTTTGGAAAAATAAAGGGACCATTTCGTACAATTTTATACTGGCCTTTCTTTGCAATTGCTTTTTTTCTTGTAATTGTAATTGGATTATTTTTTATTAATGTTAAGGCAGGCGTTTTTGGTCTTGTTGCGTTGATAATATATTCTCTGGCATTACTTATTTTTTTCCTGCTTAAGCATGGCATGATGACTCAGAGTATGGTGGATTTTGCCTCAGGCTACGCCCAGATGCAGAAGAGACTTTTGGACGGCTTTTCCGTACCTTACGGTCTGGTTGATGAGAATGGCAGAATTATCTGGATGAATATTACTCTTGCCTGTCTCTTGGGCAAGGATAATACCAATAAAAGTCTGTCTGCTGTTTTTGACGGATTGGCAATTCCTGATAAGATTGAAGACGGTACGGCGATTGAGCTGCATATTACATACTGTGAAAAAGATTACAAGCTTGTAATCGAGAAGGTTAATCTTGAGGGAATCAGTACGGAGACAAGTCTCATTATATCAGGTTCGGAAAATGCAATTTTCGCTATGTATCTGTTTGATGAGACCGAGATTAATGCATGCAAGAAGGAACTCCGTGACGAGAAGATTGTTACTGCATTGATTTATATAGATAATTATGATGAGGCACTGGAAAGTATTGATGAGGTCAGGCGTTCACTTTTAATAGCATTGGTTGACCGTAAGATTAATAAATATATAAGTGCCGGTAACGGTATTGTTAAGAAACTGGAGAAGGATAAATACCTTGTAATAATCAGATATAAATTCCTTGAACAGTTGAGAGAAGACAGGTTTTCCATTTTGGAGGAGGTTAAATCCGTTAATATCGGTAATGAGATGTCAATTACACTGAGTATTGGTGTAGGTGCAATGAACTCCACTTATGAGAAGAATTACGAGATGGCAAGAGCTGCGATTGACCTTGCATTAGGACGAGGCGGCGACCAGGCGGTTGTCCGTGAGGGCAATAAGGTAACATATTACGGCGGCAAATCCAATTCCATTGAGAAGAATACACGGGTTAAAGCGAGAGTTAAAGCTCATGCGCTGAGAGAATTACTCAGCAGCACGGATAATGTGCTTATCATGGGACATAAGATTAGTGACGTTGATGCTGTTGGTGCAGCGGTTGGTATTTTTGCAGCGGCACGTGTTTTTGACAAAAAAGCTAATATTGTGTTGAATGATGTGACAACATCACTTCAGCCGATTGTGGACTTATATAAGAATAATTCCGATTATGACAAGGATATGTTCGTAACAAGTGATGAAGCGTTGGCAAAGGTAACTAACAATACGCTTTTAGTGGTTGTTGATGTTAATAAGAAGAGCTATACGGAATGTCCGGAATTGCTTGGCAAATGTAAAACAACCGTTGTGCTTGACCATCATCGTCAGGGCAGTGAACCGATTGAGAATGCTACATTATCGTATATCGAACCATATGCTTCTTCTGCGTGTGAAATGGTTGCAGAGATTTTACAGTATATTGGGGATAATATCAGAATTAAATCCGTTGAAGCGGATACAATTTATGCCGGAATAGTAATTGATACCAATAACTTTACAAATAAGGCAGGGGCCAGAACTTTTGAGGCTGCGGCGTTTGTCAGAAGAAATGGTGCAGATATTATAAGAGTCCGTAAGCTTTTAAGAAGTGATATGACAGAATATAAGGCTAAGGCTGAGACGGTAAGGCACATGGAGCTTCATCGTGACAGTTATGCAATTTCTGTATGCCCTAGTGCGGGCTTACAGAGTCCGACAATTGTTGGTGCCCAGGCTGCCAATGAGCTTTTGAATGTGGCAGGAATAAAGGCTTCTTTTGTGTTAACTTTCTATAATGATGAGATTTATATCAGCGCAAGGTCAATTGATGAGGTCAATGTGCAGCTTATCATGGAGAGACTTGGAGGAGGCGGTCATATGACAATCGCAGGGGCGCAGATTAAGAATATTGGTATGGAAGAAGCAATAGATATACTTAAGAATACTATAGATTCAATGATTCAGGAGGGTGCAATATAATGAAAGTAATTTTGGTACAGGATGTTAAATCCCTTGGTAAAAAGGGACAGACAGTAGATGTAAGTGACGGATATGCACGTAATTTTATTTTGCCTAAGAAGTTAGGAATTGAGGCAAATGCCCGGAATATTAATGATTTGAAGCTTCAGAAGGCACATGAGGATAAGGTTGCCAAAGAGCAGCTCGAAGAAGCTAAGGCGCTTGCTGCTAAGATAGAGACGCTGAAGGTCGAGACAACCATCAAATCCGGTAAGGACGGAAGAACCTTTGGCTCAGTTTCATCTAAGGAAATTGCAGAGGCTTTGAAGAAACAACATGGAATAGAAGTTGATAAGAAGAAAATAAGTCTTGACGAGCCAATCAGAACCTTGGGAACGAGTATTGTAACCGTCAGACTTCACAGAGAGGTAAGTGCAAAGCTTACTGTTCATGTAGGAGAGGCCTAAAATATGGATGAAGCGCTTATTAAGCGCGTGATGCCGCATAGTCCGGAAGCGGAGAAAGCCGTTATCGGCTCCATGTTGATGGATAGAGACGCAGTGATTGTTGCAACAGATACACTTACCAAGGATGATTTCTACACAGGACAATATGGAATTTTATTTGAAGCGATGGCACAGTTAGAGAAGGAAGGTAAGCCGGCAGATCTCGTCCAGGTACAGGAGAGAGTAAGATTAAACGGGGCACCGCCTGAGATTGGCGAAATGGAGTTTATCAGGGATATCCTTTCTGCTGTTCCTACTTCCGTTAATATTAAGCATTACGCAGAAATTGTTAAAAATAAATCAACATTAAGAAAGCTGATTCGCAAGGCACAGATGATAGAGAATTCCTGCTATGAGGAAAAGGATGATATCAATGATATCCTTTTCAGCGCAGAGAAGGAGATTAATTCTGTTACACAGAGTGGCGGAAGCAATGAATTTCAGCCAATTGGAGAGGTCGTAAGAGAAGCCTTGGACAGAATGTCCGCAGCAGCGAGAGCCGGTGGTAAGATTACGGGTATTGCAACAGGCTTTACAGATTTGGATTATAAGACATCGGGCTTGCAGAATTCGGATTTTATATTGGTGGCGGCAAGACCGTCAATGGGTAAGACCGCTTTTGTTCTGAATATAGCCCAGTATGTGTCTGTTAAGCATGAGTATTATACTGCTATTTTCAGCTTGGAAATGTCAAAACTCCAGTTGGTTAACCGTATTATTTCCATGGAATCCAGAGTTGATTCCAAAAATATTCGTACAGGTGATATGAGTCCGTCCGAATGGGGAAGTGTTGCGGAAGGTGCATCAAGAATCGGTAATTCACATCTCATAATTGATGATACACCGGGTATTTCAATTGGAGATTTAAGAAGCAAATGTCGAAAACTTAAGAATGAAAATCGACTCGATTTGATAATGATTGACTACATTCAGCTCATGTCAGGCGGTGGCAGGAAAAGTGAATCAAGACAACAGGAGGTTTCAGACATATCAAGAGCATTAAAAGGTCTTGCAAGAGAGCTTAATGTACCGGTAATCGCACTTTCACAGTTAAGCCGAGCGGTTGAGAGCAGACCTGACAAGAGACCGATGCTCTCAGATTTGCGTGAATCCGGAGCTATCGAGCAGGATGCCGACGTTGCAATGTTCATCTATCGTGATGAATATTATAATAAGGATAGTAATCGTAAGGGCGTGGCTGAGATAATTATTGCCAAGCAGAGAAACGGACCTGTCGGAACAGTAGAGCTTGCATGGCTGCCTGATTTAACGAAGTTTGCGAATTTAAGTCTGGACAGACAGTATAATCATGAAGAATAATTAATACCGTAGTCAACAGTTAATGTTGATTACGGTGTTTTTTTGTCCTAATTCGTCGACATGTTCCATGTTCATAATTCACTTTAAGAATTTATAATAACCTCAAAACAAAATAATAAAGGGGATAATCATGGAAAATAAACGTTACATAATTTCTGAAGCAGCTCAAAAAACAGGGCTTGAACCTCATGTTTTAAGATATTGGGAAGATGAATTAGGACTGGAAATTGAGAGAAATGAATTAGGACACAGATATTATTCGGCAGAGCAGCTGGAATTACTGTGCAGGGTTAAGGAACTTAAGCAAAAGGGCTTCCAATTAAAAGCCATTAAGACGGAGCTGCTTGAGAATAAGGAGCTTCCGGCAGTAAGTAACTGTACACCAATCCGTACTGAAAGCAGTTCAGTGGACAAGATGGAGCAGTTTAAGGCGATAATCGGAGGAATTGTAGCGCAAACTCTCAGGGAGAATAATGAACTTCTCGGACAGGAAATTTCACATACAGTCGGTAATAAAGTAATAAAAGAAATGGATTATCTTCTTAGAGTTAAAGAGGAAGCAGAGGAAGAAAGATTTAAAAAGCTTGATGAAACCATCAGAAGCTATCAAAAAGGGAATAAGGAAGCTGCAGCAGCAAAAGAGCCTAAATTTAAAAAGAAGAAAAAGAAATTTTTGTAAATTAAAAAGTGTTCACTAAAAAAGTGAACACTTTTCACATAATCAGTTATTAAATTATTCAGCTGAGATTGCGCCTACCGGACAAGCTGCTTCACATGCTCCACATGAGAGACAAGCATCTTTGTCGATTTCGTAGTGTGCATCGCCAGGTGCAATTGCACTTACAGGACATCCTGATGCACAAGATCCACAGCTTACACAACTGTCAGAAATTACATATGCCATATTTACTTACCTCCTATTATGTATGCTAGATTAATTATAATCTATTATTCGGTAGATGACAAGAAGAAAAAAATGTATTATAATCATAATGCAAAAGAATAATGGCAATAATGTTACCAATAGGAGGAAAACAAAATGGCACAGATTAATAAAAGTATGATTATTCACGATATTATTCAGGTGGATGCAGAGATTATCCCTATTCTTCTTGATGCAGGAATGCATTGCGTTGGATGTCCGTCAGCACAGGGAGAATCTCTTGAAATGGCAGCAATGGTTCATGGAATTAATGCAGATGAATTGGAAGCTAATATTAATAAATTCCTTGCAGAGAAAGAGGCAGCACAGGCTGAATAATTAAATGTATAAGAAATTTTTTCTAAAGAAACCGTCAAATGCAGAGGTAGGCGCCTTTGGGTGGACTGTTCTTTCAGGGATTATCTATTCACTTTCATCCCTGGTTTTTCTGGTGGTCGTATCCAATGTGTTAGGCGACATCAAAGCTAATATATATTCAATTGGTATGATGATAGCGCAGCAAATGTTAACGGTGGGAAGATTTTCTGTAAGAAATTTTCAGGTTTCAGATGTGAAAGATAAATATTCCTTTAAGGAGTATTTATCTTTTCGTATAATTACATGTACTTTAGCCGCATTTATTACGCTGCTGTGGATTTTCATCGGAGGATATACGGGAGAAACTGCGGTAGTTATTGTAGCCTTTACAATACACAGGATATCGGAAAGTTTTTCGGATTTATTTGAGGGACTATATCAGCAGAAATTTAGACTGGACGTAAGTGGTAAAAGCCAGTTTGTGAAAAATCTTGTTATGCTTATATCCTTCTGCGGAATGGTTATAATAACCCGTAATCTTATGTTTTCTGCAGTGTTTTTGGCGGTTGAATCAGTAATCTTACTTGTGGTTGTAGATTTCCCATTAATAAAGCATTTTGCTTCATTCGGTATTTGTTTTAAAATTAAATCAATGCTTCAGATTGGAGTGGCTTGTTTTTCGCTATTTCTAAGTTCTTTTTTACATGCATATATTAATAATTCACCAAAGTATGCAATAGAGAATTATAAAGGAGAGGGTAGTGAAATCGGTGTCGGCAGATTCAGCATGCTTTTTATGCCTACATTTGCAGTTGAACTCCTGGCAGGTTTTACAATGAGAACATGGTTATCCAAAATGGCGATATACCATGACGAGGGTGATAAGAGGAATTTTAAACGTCTTATTATTAAGCAACTGGGAGTTGTAGGAGTGGTAACCTTTGCGGGAATGCTGTTTATGTATTTCTTCGGAGGATGGTTCCTATCCACAATATATGGAGTAGATTTATACGGCTACGGGATTGTTAATGCATTACTGATGTTCAGCGGAGGTCTGGTCGCAGCATACACCCTTTTTGAGAATGTGGTTATTATCTACAGAAGGCAGCATTTCAGCATTATTATTAATGTTCTTGCTACGATTGCGGCAGCGGTAGTTGTTCCGATTCTCACTAACAAGGGTTTTATTCTTGGGGCTTCCGTGGGTTATGTGGCAGCTAATGTTGTAAGAACATTGGGATATGTGATTTTATCAATTAATTGTATAATTAAGGGAAAATAATAAAATACGCCGGTATGATTAATTTCATACCGGCGATTCTTCGTCTGTTTATTAAAGAATTAAGAAAAATACAAAATATGCGGCATAGCTAAGAAGCATTATAATACCACCAATTCGGCCAAGCTTCTTATTCTTAAGTACACATACAAAAAGAAGAATTGTGGCAACTAATGCCATAATATTATCAACGATAAATGCATTAGCATAATTAATAGGTGTAATTACAGCAGTTAAACCAAGTACGAATAGAATATTGAAAATATTGCTTCCTACAACATTTCCGATTGCAATATCAGCATTCTTCTTGATTGCTGCAATAACAGAGGTGATAAGCTCTGGAAGTGAGGTACCGAATGCGATAATTGTAAGACCGATAAGTCTCTCACTCATTCCAAAATGTCTTGCGATTTCTGTTGCTGAATTAACGGTAATCTGACTTCCGAAGATAATTCCGGCACCCCCTACAAGAATGAAAATTATCATCTTCCAAATTTTCATTTGTTTGACAGGTGTCTCTTCGCCAGAGGATTTTTTTTCGCTTTTGGCAACGAATATAAGGTAAACCATGAAAGCACACATAAGTATGAGGAAGATAATGCCATCAATACGGCTGATATCATGTCCCCAAAGTCCAAGACCGAGTAAAAGTAATGTAATTATGGCAACAAATGGGATCTCGTATCTGAAGGTATTCTTCTTGATTGCCAAAGGAGTGATGATTGAGGCAACACCAAGTATCAGTAATACATTTAAAATATTGCTTCCCACAACATTACTTATGGCAAGATCTGCACTTTTGTTTAATGCTGCGGTAATACTGACAGCAGCCTCCGGTGCACTTGTACCAAACGCAACGATTGTAAGACCGATAACAATCTGTGGAATACCGAGTCTGCCCGCCAGTGCAGAAGCTCCATCCACAAACCAGTCAGCACCTTTCATTAGAAAAACGAAACCGATAATCAAAAATAGAATCTGCACGCCCAAAGGCACGCTTGCAATAAATTCTTCTAACATAATAAAATTCTCCCTTTCTTCATTGTAAAAATTCTACGATAACAGTAAAAATATGTCAACACAAAAAAATGAGACAGCACCAATGTGCTGTCTCATAAAAAAAGAGGGGAGATCAATGAAAAAGAAGTTCTATAAAATCTCCGGTTACCCGGAAGGGATATAGTCGTCTTTTACGTGTTTCAGTATAGTGTGGCATTATGAATAAATTATGAACAAACTGAAAAGAGTTATTTAAATATTTGTTAAAATATTGTCAAGAATGGCGTTCGCTACGTCATCTTTGGACATAATATCCAATTCCTTTACGGAATCCCTCGTTATAATAGTGACAACATTGGTATCCGTACCAAATCCTGCACCGGCTGTTTTAAGATTATTGGCTACAATCATGTCAGCGTTCTTTTTGGCTAATTTGGCTTTTGAATTCTCAAGCATATTTTCGGTTTCCATGGAAAATCCGCAAATAAACTGTCCCTCGCACTTATGCTCTCCAAGATATTTTAGAATATCCTGTGTTCTTGTGAGTGGAATTGACATATCGTTATCTTTTTTCTTAATCTTCTCATCCGAGACAGAAACGGGTGTGTAATCAGCAACGGCAGCAGCTTTAATAATTATATCAGAAGCAGCGGCATATTCACTGACTGCTTCAAACATATCAGCAGCACTCTTAATATTAACGGTATTAACAAACAATGGCGGTGTAAGAGCAGTCTCGCCTGAGATTAATGTTACATTGGCACCCCTGTATGAAGCCATTGTTGCAATTGCATATCCCATCTTGCCTGTAGAGTGATTGGTTATATAACGGACAGGGTCGATTGACTCCTGTGTTGCACCGGCAGTTATAAGAATATTCTTACCCTTCAAATCTTTAGGGTAGGCGATTTCGTTCAGAATATATTTAACAAGTACATCCGGAGCAGGAAGCTTACCTTTGCCGGAATCACCGCAGGCCAAGTGACCATCGGCCGGTTCAATTATCTTATATCCATAGTGTACCAGACGATTGATATTGTCTGTTACAATAGGATTTTCATACATATTGGTGTTCATAGCCGGTGATACAAGAATCGGGCATTTACATGCCATGATAGTGGTAGTAAGCATGTCGTCTGCGATTCCGTTGGCTATTTTGCCGATAACATCAGCTGTTGCCGGTGCAATGAGAACAACATCAGCAGCTTTGGCAAGTGAGATATGTTCAACTTTGAAATCAAAATTTCTATCAAAGGTATCCACAATACATTTGTGGGATGTTAAAGTCTCAAAAGTAATAGGATTGATGAAATTAGTGGCGTTGCGTGTCATTATTACATGCACTGCTGCTCCAAGCTTAACTAGTGAGCTTGCAACATCTGCCATTTTGTATGCTGCAATTCCGCCTGTGACACCTAATAAAACTGTTTTGTTCTGTAACATATAAACCTCCCAAACCATTAATTGCAAACATTATAGCATATTTACGCTTCGTCAGCAATTTTATAAAGAAGTCTTTCGGTATCTTCCCAACCGATACATGGGTCGGTAATTGACTTGCCGTAAATCATGTTATCACAAATTTTTTGAGTTCCTTCTTCAATGTAGCTCTCTATCATGACGCCTTTAACAAGCTTTCTGAAATCTTCATTGTATTTTCTGCTGTGAAGAACCTCGCTTGTTATACGAATCTGTTCTTTGTATTTCTTGTTGGAATTAGAGTGGTTAGCATCAACAATTGCAGCAGGATTCTTGAGATTTTTGGCTTCATATAATTCATGAAGTCTTTCCAAATCCTCATAATGGTAGTTAGGTATGCAGATACCGTATTTGTTAACACCGCCACGCAGAATAACATGGGCAAGGTCATTGCCGCTTGTGGTTACGCTATAGCCTCTGTAAATAAATTCATGTGAACTCTGTGCAGCGATTACGGAATTAAGCATTACACCAAAATCACCGCTGGTAGGATTCTTCATACCAACCGGGATATCCATTCCACTTGCTGTAAGACGATGCTGCTGATTCTCAACAGAACGTGCACCGATGGCTTCATATGAGAGTACATCATCGAGATAGCTTCTGTTCTCAGGGTAAAGCATCTCATCAGCACAGGTCATGCCACCTACGTTAATTGCATTAATATGCAGCTTACGGATGGAAGCTATACCGGCATATAAATCAGGTTCTTTATTAGGATCCGGCTGATGCAGCATTCCTTTGTAGCCCTCGCCTGTGGTTCTTGGCTTGTTGGTATAGATTCTTGGAATGATGATAAGCTTGTCTTTAACTTTTTCGTTAACCTTGGAAAGTCTTTCTACATAGTCACATACGGCATCCTCTCTGTCAGCAGAGCAAGGTCCGATAATTACGAGAAATTTATCTGACTGACCGGTGAAAACATCTCTAATCTCACGGTCTCTTTCTTCCTTTAATTTAGTAAGCTCAGGAGTCATCGGATACTCCTGTTTCAAAACTTCAGGTTCCGGAAGCTTTTTAAAATAATTCATAGACATAAAATATTACCTTCTTTCAAATTAGCTTTTTCAAATATAACACTTTAAAGTGTTAAAGTCAATAGGAGGAAGAAATAATGGATTAAATTGTAAAATTTATAAAAAAATAATAATTAAGTTATATATTTTTTAGTTTATCATGGTAGAATACAAAATATAGAAATTTTTGATTGATTTATCAATTATAGGAGATTTTACCATGGGAAAGATTATTGGAATTGATTTGGGAACCACTAACAGCTGTGTTGCAGTTATAGAGGGAGGGCAGCCAACCGTTATTGCCAATGCTGAAGGGGCAAGAACCACACCTTCAGTTGTAGCATTTACGAAGAAGGGCGAACGACTGGTTGGAGAGCCGGCCAAGAGACAGGCTGTTACCAATTCTGAGAGAACTATTTCATCCATTAAGCGTGAGATGGGAACTAATTATAAAGTAAATATTGACCGTAAGAAATATACTCCACAGGAGATATCTGCTTTCATTCTTATGAAGCTTAAGAAGGATGCGGAGAACTATCTGGGTGAGCGTGTGACGGAGGCGGTTATAACCGTTCCTGCATATTTTAGTGATGCACAGCGCCAGGCAACCAAGGATGCCGGAAGAATTGCGGGGCTTAAGGTAGAGAGAATTATTAATGAGCCTACTGCAGCAGCACTTGCTTATGGATTGGACAATGGAGACTCACAGAAGATATTGGTATATGACCTTGGAGGAGGAACCTTTGACGTATCAGTTATTGAGATTGGAGATAAGGTTATAGAAGTACTTGCAACATCAGGAGATAATCATCTGGGTGGAGATGATTTTGATGAGCGTGTGGTTAATTATCTTATATCCGAATTTAAGAAGTCAGAAGGTATAGACCTATCTAGGGATAAAATGGCATTGCAGAGAATTCGTGAAGAAGCAGAGAAGGCGAAGAAGGAATTGTCAACTGCTACGACTACAACGGTTAATCTTCCTTTTATTACTACAACTAAGGCAGGACCTAAGCATTTGGATGTTACCATTACAAGAGCCAAATTTGATGAACTGACTTCTGACCTTGTTGAGAGAACTGCGGTTCCGGTTCGCAATGCATTACAGGATGCCGGTATTAGCGCTTCGGGATTATCCAAGGTGCTTTTGGTAGGCGGTTCTACAAGAATTCCTGCTGTACAGGCTAAGGTTAAGCAGTTAACAGGACTTGAGCCAAGCCGTAATATGAATCCTGACGAATGTGTGGCACTTGGTGCTTCAATTCAGGGCGGTAAGCTTGCAGGTGATGCTGCCTCATCAGAGATTCTGCTACTGGATGTTACTCCATTGACTCTTTCAATTGAGACGGTGGGTGGAGTTGCAACAAGACTTATTGAGCGTAATTCCACAATTCCTTGTAAAAAGAGTCAGGTGTTCTCCACAGCAATGAATTATCAGACCTCAGTAGAGATTAAGGTTTTGCAGGGAGAGAGGCAGTTTGCAAGGGATAATAAGCTCCTTGGTAATTTCCGCCTTAACGGTATCAGAAGGGCCCCTGCCGGGGTTCCGCAGATTGAGGTAACCTTTGATATAGATGCCAACGGAATTGTGAATGTATCTGCAAGAGATTTGGAGACCGGAAGAGAGCAGGGAATTACAATTACCACAAGCTCTAATCTGTCAGAAGCTGAGATTGAGCGTGCAATGCGTGAAGCAGCTGAGTATGAAGCGACAGACAGTACAAGGATGAGTGCTTTTGAGACGATCAATGAGTCAAGAGCGGCTATTAATGATGCACAACAGAAGCTTAAGACTGATAAAAAGCTGCTTGATAAAGTCCAAAAGCAGAGAATAAGGGAGGAAATTCTTGCGGTTAATAAGCTTTTACGAAAGGCTAAGCCTGAGAAAATGACAGATAGTGAAATTGACGAATTAAAGTCTGCAACTGACAGGCTTAAAATGACTTATTCTGCCTGATTGTCATTGACTTTATTTCAAAAGATTTTTATAATGTTAATATACGAACAGGAACGCGGTTACGTTCCTGTTTTCCGATTATAATAACAGGAGAGATGATAGTATGGATATGAAAGAGTTGCTTGCAAAGTGTGATCATACTTTGCTTAAGCCAAATGCCACATGGAGCGACATTAAAAAGTTATGCGATGAGGGAATGGATAATGGATGTGCTACCGTCTGTATTCCCGCATCCTATGTCAGACCGGTTGCGGATTACCTTAGGGATAAAGAGACTAAGCTCAAGGTATGTACAGTTATTGGTTTTCCGAATGGCTATAGTACTACCAATGTCAAGGTATTTGAAACAGAAGATGCTGTTTTGAATGGTGCGGATGAGATAGATATGGTTATCAATATTGGCTGGCTCAAGGATAAGAGATATGATGATATTCTTAATGAAATTAAGGCTGTGAAGGAAGCATGTCATGGAAGAATACTTAAGGTTATTATTGAGACCTGCCTCCTTACAGATGAAGAGAAGATGACTATGTGTAAGCTTGTAACGGATTCAGGTGCAGAATATATCAAGACATCTACCGGATTTGCGAAGACGGGAGCAACCCCTTCGGATGTTGCAATGCTTAAGGCTAATGTTGGAAGAAATGTTAAGGTTAAGGCCGCTGGTGGAATCTCATCACTTGAGGATGCAGATTTGTTCTTAAAGCTCGGTGCTTCAAGACTTGGAACAAGCAAGATTGTTCAGTTATTCAAACAGTTGAAAGGTAAATAATTAAAATCATGCAAAAGCCCGTCAGTGACGGGCTTTTGCATTTCATAACATATAAATATTATATAGCCGCCAGATAATCCAACGCTCCGACAGGTGTGTCAGTTCCTTTCTCCAAAAGGCTGATAAGTGCCCGGAGTGTTTTCTCTATTTCTGAAGAAGTGGACGGAGAAAGTGTATTATCAAGCTTTACAGATAATACAATAAGTACAATTTCTGCAAGTTCTTTTGGATATTCAAATTTAATGTCGCCTTGTGCAATTCCCTGACTAATAATTTCGGAAAGTGCGGGTGTTAATTCTGCTATAAGATGCTTTAAAAACTTCTGATGTATGTATGCCTGTTCCTGTGCCGTATCCGGAATATCATCACTATTGTGGGCATTTTCTTCTCTTTTAATAAATTCTATGGAAGAATTGCGGCATGCCTGGAATATCATAGCCATTCTGGTAAAAGGTGATATCTGGGTCTGTTTTGCAAGATTTCCTGCAGTTTCAAGTGGCTTTTTGTAATTGCGTTCAATCAATGCATCCACAATGGCATCCTTGGATGAGAAATAGTAATATATACTGCCCTTGCCGATTCCTGCATGTTTCGCAATATCACTTACGGATATTTTCTGAATATTTCTTATTTTAAGAAGCTCTTGTAAAGCATCCAGGATTTTATCATATTTTAAAGATGTTTCCATTATGTTCCCTTTCGTAAAAGCAATTTAATATGGATTATATCATAAAAACCTCTTTGTGTATATCATTTAAAAATCACAATATTTGTATGGCAAAAATTGGTAGAAATGCAAATTGACCGATGGTCGAAATAAATGTTAACATAGCTTATGTAAAGGTTGACCGGTGGTCGAATTATATAAAATGGAGGAATAGTATGACATACTCAGAATATTTTTCAAGTGTGAAAACAAAATTTATGGGAGCGGATGTGAGTGATATACATGAGCATCTGGCATACCAGTTTAATGTAACCGGTGAGGCGTCCGGCATTTTCTATGTAGAAGTAAAGGATGGACAGTTATATATTGAGCCATATGAATATCATGACAGAGATGCAATGTTTATTGCATCGGCAGATGTTTTTGATAAAATTATGGAAGGCAAAATGGATCCGGTTATGGCATTTACACTTCAGAAATTAAGAGTTGAAGGTAATATTGATAAGGCTTTAAAATTGTCAGAATTAATTAAAAGAAAATAAGAGGATGCAATATGAGCGCACAGCAGATTTTAGGAATTATTGCTCTGGCAGTGGCAGTAATAGTATTAGTTGAGATAGGAATTTCTATATATTTTTACAGAAGAACCATGATACGAAATAATGCCAAGACAGAACGTACAATTAAGATGGCAGGTACGGATTGGAATCAGCATATGGCTTTTATTCAAGAACGTAAGGAGTTCATGATGTCTCAGCCGCATGAGGATAAATGGATACAGTCAGAAGACGGATTAAAGCTCCATGCCACATGGTTTCCGCAGGATACACAGAAAAAAGTTGTTATCTGCTTTCATGGATATACCAGCCAGGGTATGAGTGATTACATAGCACTTTCCGGTTATTACATGAAACAAGGCTATTCCATGCTGTTAGTAGATGAGAGAGCACATGGTGAAAGTGAAGGTAAGCACATTGGTTTTGGATGTCTGGACAGAAAAGACGCATTACAATGGATTAATTTGATGATAGAAACATTGGGAGAGGATGTACAGATTTTACTTCATGGTACGTCCATGGGCGGAGCTACCGTATTGATGACAAGTGGTCTGGATTTACCAAAACAGGTAAAAGGAATTATTTCCGATTGTGCTTTTACTTCTCCTAAAGAAGTATTTACACATGTTCTTAGACATATGATACACCTGCCTTCTTTTCCGATGATGCAGATATCGGAGCTGCTGAACCGCAGGCTGGCAGGCTATGGTCTGGATGAATGTAATTCAGCAAGAGAGGTACAGAAGGCAAAAGTGCCGATTTTGTTCATACATGGTTCAGGAGATACATTTGTGCCATCATATATGTGTGATAAGATATACGAAAATTGTGCGTCAGAAAAACATAAACTGATTATTGAGGGTGCGGCACATGCAGAGAGCTATTATAAAGATACAGAAGCTTATGAAGCTGCTTTAAATAAATTTATTGGAGGTGTTGTTAAATGATGAGAACAAGAAAAGGGTATAAGGTGTACCCATTAACCGTAGCACAGAAGTTCCATATTTTTTATCAGAACTTTTGCCCTAAAAAAGAAGTAGTAAATATCGGAACAAGTCTTACAATCGGAACAGATATTGATTTTAATGTTTTAAAGGAATCTATTTACAAAGCATATGAACGATGTGATTCAATGCGTCTGCGTTTTGCCAAGGATAAGGAAGGTAACTGGTATCAGTATATAGTAGATAAAGAAGAACGTGAAATTGAATATGTGGATTTTACGGGGAAAACAATGGAAGAAGCCGGAGAGATTATGACGGGGTGGACACAGGTTCCGTTCAAGCCTACAGATGCACCACAGAACAGGGTGGTTATGATTACAACACCGGATGGTTTTCATGGTGTATATATGTTAGTAGGACATATGACCATGGATGCCCAGTCCTTAATCTGTTTTTTGAGAGATATTATTGAGTTATATTGTAATGCTATGTATCCGGATATGGTATCATATCCTAAGGAAATGACCTCATATCTGGAACAGCTGGAAAAGGATCTGGAATATGAGGCAGGAAGTAAAGCTCAGCAGCGTGACAGAGAATATTTTCAGAATATTATTGATTCATCAGAGCCTATTTATAACGGAATCAGCGGAGCAGGGCAGTTACAGGCTGAACGTGACAGATGTAATGACCCTACACTTCGTGCCGCAGTTAATGCCTCACGTGAAGTGGATTCAGCACTTGATATTTTCCATCTGGAAGCAGAACCGACCAGAAGACTTATGGATTTCTGTGAAAAATACCATGTATCACTTGTATGTCTGTTGATGATGGGACTTCGTACCTATTTTCAGAAGGAGAATGGTAACGATGATGTTTCAATTAATACTGCAATTGCCCGTAGGGCAACCCTGAAAGAAAAGAAATGTGGAGGAACAAGAATTCATTCCTTCCCATTCAGAACGATAATTCCAAGAGATAAGACATTCTTAGAGGGTATATATGAAATCCGTGATTTGCAGAACGAATATTTCCGTCATGCAAACTATAATCCTACAGAATATTTTGCATACCGCAGTCAGAAATATCCTCATGCACCGGGACAGACATATGAACCAATGTCTCTTACTTACCAGCCATTAACCCTGAAGGAAAAAGGTCTGGATCAGCTTGGAGATATTCAGTACAAAACAAAATGGTATCCAAACGGAGCAACCACACAGGCAATGTATTTAACAGTTATGCATCGTCCGGATGACAATGGACTGGATTTCAGCTTTGAGCACCAGATTGCATCAGTATCCAGAAAACAGCTGGAGTATATGTACTATTATTTATGTAAGATAATGTTTAAGGGTGCTGAAAACCCAAGCTTAACAATTGGAGATATTATAAATTTAATTTAGAGGAGAATTGAAAATGTTTGAAAAGTTTGTAGAAATTATTTGTAATTATGTTGAAGTTGAGGCATCCGATGTACATATGGAATCCAGATTTGTGGAAGATTTGGGATTTACTTCTTTTGACTTTATGACTATGTTAGGAGATCTGGAAGATGAGTTTGATATCGAGATTGACCAGAAGGAAGTAGCAAATGTCCGTACCGTAGCAGAAGCATTGGATTATTTGAAAACCTTGGGTGCAGAGTAATAAATAGGAAAATTGGAGGAATATCTATGTTGTGTAGTACCATTCGTGAAATTCTTGTTCAGTCAGAGGCTGAGTATGGTGCAGAAGATGCCATTCGTTACAAAAAAAATAAAAATGAAATTGAAGCAAAATCTTATACGGATCTGAAAAAAGATAGCGAAAGCTTTTCCAATGCATTACAGAAATTAAATGCAGAGGGTGGTCATGTTGCCCTGACAGGCGCAACCTCTTATGGCTGGATTACTTCTTATATGGGAATTGTTAACAGTGGCAGAGTTGCAGTTCCGTTGGATGTGTCACTTCCGGTTGAGGATATGTGCGAACTTATTGACCGTTCGGATGCAACAATATTTGTGGCAGATGATGTTCGTGCGGATGTGCTTGCAGTTGTAAAAAAATCCTGTCCGAAAATTCAGCATATAATTTCATTGTCTCAAAAAGAGCATAGCGAAGCAATGCTTTCAGTATGGCAGCTTATCAAGGAAAATGAAGGAAGCTGTAATTATGAGCCAACACCTGAGCAGCTGGCAACCATTATGTTTACCTCAGGAACAACAGGCAAGAGTAAAGGCGTTATGCTGACACACCGTAATCTGGCAGAAAATGCAACATGCCTTGATATGAAATTTCCGGAACGAAGTGTGTTGTTGACAGTACTTCCTATTCATCATGCATATTGCCTCAGCATGGATATTTTAAAAGGACTTTCATGGGGAAGTATTATCTGTATTAACGATTCTCTGATTCGTATGGTTAAGAATATTAAGGTATTTGAGCCAACCATTATTCTTATGGTTCCGCTTATGATTGAAACGGTGGCAAAGAAACTGGAAGACGTAGCAGCATTGCCGCCTGAGATTGTTAAAAAAGAAGTATTTGGAGAACAGCTTAAGTATATCTGCAGCGGCGGTGCTTATATGCCCCCTGCCATGATAGATTTGTTCGCAAAATATGACATTAAAATTCTACAGGGATATGGAATGACTGAATGTTCTCCGGTTATCAGTACAACTGTAAGCTGGAATATCAGAAAAGGCTCTGTTGGTCAGTTGATTCCAAACTGTGAGGCGAAGGTTGTTGATGAAGAACTGTGGGTTCGCGGCAGCAGTGTAATGCAGGGCTATTATAAAATGCCTGAGGAGACAACTGAGACTCTTGTAGACGGATGGCTTCGTACAGGAGATTTAGGCTATGTGGATGAAGAGGGCTTTGTATATCTCACCGGACGCAAAAAGAATCTTATTATTACTAAGAATGGTGAAAATGTATCACCGGAAGAATTGGAAAATAAAATCGGAGAGCATCGTCTTGTACAGGAAATTCTCGTAAGAGAGAATGAAGGTCTGATTGAGGCAGAAATTTTTCCGGATTATGAATATGCACAGAAGATTGGTGTGGAGGATATGAATGCGACTCTGCAGGAAATCATAGACACATATAATACAGGTGCTCCTGCATACAAAAAAGTATATAGCCTAAAAGTTAGAGAAACTGAATTCCCAAAGACACCATCCAAGAAAATTAAGAGATATTAATTAAACGGAAAATGCTTTGATAGGCAGGCTAAGGGACTGTTGCAAATGAAAATTTTGTAACAGTCCCTTTATTCTATTCCTCAATCCATATCAAAGCTTTGTTATAATACAATGCCAGATGCTGATTACGCCAGTCATTGGGGTCAGTTGTAATATCCGAATGGAAGATTACCTCAGGAGTGGCAGTAAGAGGTTTAAGTGTAACCTCATTATCAGTGGTCGAAGTTAAAAAGTCTGCGCGCTCACTCATTTCATTATCGTAAACTGCCGCATCCCCTGTTACAATTGAGTACACTGCGCTTGCACCGGCAGGAAGATTGCTGAAAGCAGCTTTTCCATATTCTGCTTCTGAGACTCTGCAAAGTCCTATACTTCCAACCGCAAATAATATGACACCACAGGATAAAATTATTTTTCTTAACTTAATGTTGTCATATATTTCCTCAAATTTTTTAAGGAGTGGTCTGTCACCCCATTTTCTGTGAATCCATCCCATCAGATAAATTAAATTCCATGTCATGAAGAAATAATAGCTGAAATAAATTATGTTCATCATTCTATAAGGCATTCTTAAACCCTGTGCATAGAAAACCGGAGTTCCCTGTGAGCAGAAAATACCGAATGTAAATATAAGCATTAAAAGCGGGTATCTAAATTGTAATTTACTGCTTGCTGCAATTCGGTAAAAAACCGGGAGCAGTATGACCCACAGAACAGCCACAGGAAAAGTAGTTGAAGATGCTATGTTATATCCGCCATAAGCAAAAGAATATAACAGCGCTTTAATTACTCCCGGACCTTCACCGACACTTTCCTGACGGATTGAATTACCCGGTGCCAGAATACTTATTGCAAAGCCTGTAAGCATGGCAAGTGTAAGTATAATAACCGGAAAAATACGAGGGTTCTTTTTGTATATAAACCATGCAATTATAACAACAAGAATAACCGCTGTAACAAGTGCAGTAGCATAATTGCCGCCGCCTATAATGAATGCGAGAGGTATGCCTAATATAAATGAAATTATAATTGACGGCTTATTGTTGCTTTTTAACAGAACAGTGACAATCAGAAACAGGAACAGCATTAACGAGTAGAAAAATGTGTAGTAAATTGAACCATTGTACCAGTAAAAAGAATCCGCCGGAACATGTGTGAAATGCAGGGCACAAAAGGTTATGCCAACTGCTGTGGCAATGGATGCAATTCTTCCTGCATTAAACCATTTTCTAAGGAAATAGCAGAAGAATGAAAGCATTGACATAACAAATGTTGTAATCAGAATAATAGGTGCAAGCACATAATATTCTTCACCGAATATTCCCGGCTGTAATCTCATAAGAAAGATTGCTGCAAAATTGCCCTGCCAGTCCTCGTAAGTATCAAGCATCAGGGAATAGGATTCACTGATAACTTCTGATACGGAGCCGGTTTCTTCCCATACCCTCGAGGTTTCTACTCCGTAGAAATAGTCATCCACAGCAGGGTGTGCATATCTGCCAATTATATATAGCGGAACAAGTGAAATTATAAATATTGTAATTAGTATATAAATATAGGATTTTTTGGTTTTCATAGTCACCTCTTAAATTTATGGTTTGCAGCTTGTTCCGGTTGCATAATCTATGATGACGCCCGGCTGTACATTATAGCAGTACACATTGAATAAAATTCCCTCTCCGCCATCCTCAACAGATTGTGCTTCCATTAGAACGCCGCTTGCTACAAGGTTATCACCCTCATAAACCGGAGTTACTCTGTACATGACATGGTTTCCGGTTTCTTTTACATAGTCGGCAACCATATTTTCAAAAGGAAGCATGCCGTCAACATTAAGATATCTGGTTCCGGTAATTAGATTCTGTTCGTTGGCATTTTCACCGGTTAACTGAAAACCGATGAGGTGACAGCGGTTGTAGAGATATTTTCCGTCAACACAGTCATATTTAACTGTGTGCCATCCGGTTGGTTTCACACTTCCTATACTGCCACGGTCCTCGGTCGGCATTATATCCTGACCGACACAAGCCATTGTATAGCCGCATCTCTCCAGATCATCCAATTCACTGTAAAATTCATAAGATGCAGTTGTAAAATCATCTTCATCAAAGAAAGGTTCGTTATTGTTAATAATAGTATAAGGCGTTCCCGTATAATCTGACACCGGCCCGATGCTGAATGTGTCAATACCCTGACTTATGTTCAGTGATGGAAAAAATTCATTGTCTGCCGGTACATATCCGGAGCAGCCGGTAAGAATCAGGCTGACAAGTGAAATAATGATTAACAATTTATAGAATTTCTTCATTATTTGTACACCTCTTTTGTTATTTTCTCATGGGAAGAGCCTGCAAATTCTTCTGTTGATATGAGAGTTCTGGCAGAAATATCTATGCTAAAAAATTTATCTGCAGGATAATTTCTGTTCCATCTGTAAATAACTATCTGACTGATTTCGGCATTGACTAAATCGTCAGGATTCTCTACAAAGCAATATTCATCATCATTGGCCTGCCGTATGAAATCATCACACACTCTGATACCTGAATATTCCTCAGTAAATTGTTTTGAAGAATAGCTGTTCATCCAAAGCTTCACTCCTTGCAGCATATTATAAATATTCTGTCTAAGAAGTGAATCACTGCTTAATCTTCGTTTGTTAAACAGCATGCCGTTTTGGTTGTCAACACATACAATAATGTTCAAATTAAAAACTCCTAAATGATAAAAGTATTTATTAATATTAAAATATTGTAACAAAATTAACAGAGGTTTTCAATATTGTGGAACTAATGTTAAAAGGTGTATAATTAACTTATATATTGGGATGCAACAGATTTTAACAGGAATGTTTGTTTTGGTTGTCAGATTTCAAGGTTTGGCTGGTAGAGGTGTGCGCAAATAAATTGTTACAATACTCCTATAAAAATTTAGGAGGATTTGTTATGAAACAGGTTAAAAATTTTTTGAAGATGGTTAATCCCTTCAATAATATGGAGGCAATGCCGATTCCATTATTTATTGTTAAGAAAATCCTGGCATTTGTTTTTATCTATTTGGCTGCCGGCATTTTGGGGGAAGCAATAGTGATTGGCGGATTGACTGTGGCAGGATATGACCCGTTGCATGGAGTTATGCCAAATCAGAATATTTCAATGTTAATTCCGTATTATGTATTTATATTATTTGCACTGGTTACCTTTATATATTGCAGGATTGTTGAGAAGCGCAGTCCGAAATCAATGGGCTTTAACAGAAGAATCTTTGATTATATAACCGGTATGATAATTGCAGTAGTTATGTTAGCTGTAATAATGTTGCTATGTAGTGCTTTTGGGGGAATTTCTTATTTAGGAATTGATAAAAATGTGAATTGGCTATACATTATTGCTTTGCTTGGAGGATTGCTTATTCAGGGGGCAGCAGAGGAAGCTTTATGCAGAGGATTTTTGATGACAACACTTTCTAAAAAGGTTCCTGAGTGGCTTACTGTTATATGTACGGCAACTGCTTTTGCTTTTCCTCATTTTACTACAATTTTTGAGTCAGATTTACAGTATGCAATAATTGGGGTAATTAATTTATATTTGGTTTCTACGGTATTTTCTTTATTGGTACTTATTCGTTCAAATATATGGGTTGCATGTGGTCTGCATAGTATATGGAATTTTCTGCTCTATGGCGTATTTGGATTAAATTTGAGTGGAAGTGAAGCTAATGGAACAGGAATTTTATGTTTCAGGACAGAGGGTGCCAATATAATTAATGGCGGTGTATATGGAATTGAATCGAGTATTGTTACTACTGTTATTTTGGGAATTGCAGTAATTATACTGCTCTATATCCGGAGAAAAGTTAAATATAGAGGAGAGAAAAATGGAATTTAATAATAAATTATATGAATTGCGGAAGAAAAAGGGCTTGTCACAGGAGGAACTGGCAGGCAAACTGAATGTGTCAAGACAGACTGTTTCAAAATGGGAGCTTGGTGACTCGACTCCTGATATGGAGAAGCTGATTGCATTAAGTGATTTGTTTGAAATAAGTCTTGATGAGCTTGTTTTGGGGAAGATACAGGAAAGTGCTAAGGAAGCATCCGGACAGTCTGCTTTTATAAATAGCTTTGAGGAGAAAATCTGTACTCCTAAGAATAAAAAGAAAGCAAAAAAAGTTTTTATAATAATAGGGATTATTTTTGGTGCTGTATTGGCTGTAGATGTTATTTCTATGATTGTTTATTTCTGTGTGAATGGAGTGCCACAATAATTCTATTGTTGAGAATGTATATCGGAAAACGCAGCAGGCGGATTGAAATATCGGGGTAATGATGGGAGGATAAATATGTTTGTTGAATACCCTTTTTCAGTCGATGAGAAGAAGGCAGAAATTAAACTTAATACGATTGTGCATAATGTTAATTCGTCTAAGAGTATGATTTACATAGAGAGAGCACAGGAGAATTTTACCGCAGTTATTAAAATGAGAGTAAAACGCAGAAGCTACGACGAGCAGAGGTGGAGCATTGATATAACTGCCAAAGGTCTGATGCTGAAAAGAATATGGTCGACAGGTTACTTAATAGACATAATTATTACCACAATATTGGGAATGGCAGGGCTGACGGCGATGATTTTGTCGTTCGTGAATACTGCTATAAGGGTTGAATTGATATTACTGGGGCTTGTTTGTTTCCTCATACTTATTTTTTATATATGGAAAAGAATTGCGACACCAATGATTTCGTTGAAAATCCTGATGATTAGGATCTTATAGAAAAAGGCTATGCACTTTATTAAGAGTAGAGTGCATAGCCTTAAAAATTTATTCAACTACAGGTAATTTTGAAAGACTTTCAGCGATTTCTGCATCAGTAGGAATATAATTTTCCATAATGCCATCATGGAATTTTTCGTATGCGTACATATCAAAATAGCCTGTTCCGGTAAGACCGAATACGATGGTCTTTTCCTCGCCTGTCTCCTTACATTTGAGTGCTTCGTCAATTGCAACCTTGATTGCATGTGAGCTCTCTGGAGCAGGCAGAATACCCTCTACTCTTGCAAACTGTTCAGCAGCCTTAAATACATCTGTCTGGTTAACGGAAACTGCTTCCATTAAACCATCATCATATAACTGTGAAAGTGTTGAACTCATTCCATGGTAACGAAGGCCTCCGGCGTGATTTGGAGCAGGAATGAAGCCGCTTCCTAATGTGTACATTTTTGAAAGCGGACATACCATACCGGTATCGCAGAAATCGTATGCATATTTTCCACGGGTAAAGCTTGGACAGGAAGCCGGCTCAACAGCAATAATTCTATAATCTCTTTCGCCAAGTATTTTGTCACGCATAAATGGTGAAATTAAACCACCAAGATTTGAGCCACCGCCTGCACAGCCGATGATAATATCCGCCTGAACGTCGTATTTATCAAGAGCAGCCTTGGTTTCAAGACCAATAACTGACTGGTGAAGAAGTACCTGATTCAGCACGCTTCCCAAAACATAACGATATCCCTCTGTGTGTGTAGCGACCTCAACTGCTTCTGAAATTGCACAGCCAAGGCTTCCCGTTGTTCCGGGATGCATTTCAAGAATCTTCTTTCCGATTTCAGTTTCCATTGATGGTGAAGGTGTAACAGATGCGCCATATGTACGCATTACCTCACGACGGAAAGGCTTCTGCTCATAAGATACCTTTACCATATATACTTTACAGTCAAGGTCAAAATATGAACAAGCCATAGAAAGGGCTGTTCCCCACTGGCCTGCTCCTGTCTCTGTGGTAACACCCTTTAAGCCCTGCTTCTTGGCATAATATGCCTGAGCAATTGCAGAATTAAGTTTATGGCTTCCGCTGGTATTATTTCCTTCAAATTTGTAATAAATTTTTGCCGGTGTCTGTAATTTTTCTTCAAGACAGTATGCACGTACAAGCGGTGCAGGACGATACATTCTGTAAAAGCTTCTGATTTCTTCGGGAATTTCAAAATACGGAGTGGTATCATCAAGCTCCTGTTTAATAAGCTCATCACAGAATACTCCTGATAATTCCTCGGCAGTCATAGGTTTTCTGGTAGCAGGGTTAAGAAGTGGTGCCGGTTTGTTTTTCATATCAGCACGGAGATTATACCATGCTTTTGGCATTTCACTTTCTTCAAGATAGATTTTGTAAGGGATTTTTGGTTCTGACATATTGTGTCTCCTCTCATTTCTTTTTGGACGTTTTAGGGGAAATTACATATATTAAGATAACAAGTCCTTTCCCGGAAATAAAAAAATCCTGTCCCAAACATTGTGACTGCTGGAACAGAATGAAAATTCAACCTGCGGTGCCACCCGGCTTGACGTATTCTATACGTCCACTTTCGCATATTAACATATGCAGACCTTTGTTCACGAAGAGTCATACTCCGTCGCACATACTTGCTATTTCTCAACGGTTTTTGTGTTATTATATGACTGACATATTCATTTGTCAACACATTATTTTTCAAAAATCTAAGATGAATAATTATTTATATTGGATTCAGGTTTTAAATGGTATACAATATAACATGCAATGAATTGATGTGAGCAAAATAATATAAAGAGGTGTTGTAATGATTAATAATGAAGAACGTCTTCAAAAACAATTCGCATTTATACAGGAGATTGATAAGGAGAAAAATGTTTTCAGACAGACGTATCTTGCTGACGCTAACCGCAAGGAAAATGATGCGGAACATTGCTGGCACATGGCAGTAATGGCAATGCTTTTATCAGAATATTCCAATGAAGAAATTGATGTGCTTCATACTATGTCACTGGCGCTGATACATGATTTGGTGGAAATATATGCAGGAGACACTTATGCGTATGATACAGAAGGTAATGCGGACAAGCTGGAGAGAGAGACGGCGGCGGCAGACAAGCTATTTGCGCTTCTGCCGGATGACCAGAGGGATAAAATGCGTGGGCTGTGGGATGAGTATGAAGCTTTAGAAACTCCGGAGTCTAAATTTGCCAATACTCTTGATAAAATACAGCCACTTATGTTGAATAATGCTTCCGGCGGGCTTTCATGGAAGGAGCATGGCGTGAAGGCCTCACAGGTATATGAGAGAAATAAAAAGACCGCAGAGGGTTCCGTCCGGCTATGGGAATATGTTGAGAAGAATTTTATTAAGCCAAATATTGGGACAAAGCTGCTTATTGAATAGCTTATAATAATATGATATAAATATATAAGTTAATATATTATGGAGGCAATGTAAATATGTTTATAACAGACGACATTAAATATATAGGAGTAAATGATCATGAAATTGACTTATTTGAAGGACAGTATATTGTTCCTAATGGTATGGCATATAATTCTTATGTGATTATGGATGAGAAAATTGCAGTTATGGATACGGTAGAAGCTCATTTTACACGCATGTGGATGGATAATATTCAGAATGCACTTGGTGACAAAACTCCGGATTATCTGATTGTTCAGCATATGGAGCCCGACCATTCGGCAAATATTCTGAATTTTGTTGAAAAATATCCGAATGTTAAAATCGTTGCATCAGCAATGGCATTTACTATGATGAAGAATTTTTACGGAACAAATTTTCCTGATAAACAGATTGTTGTAGGCGAAGGTGATACATTGTCTCTCGGAAAACATAATCTTACCTTTATTACTGCACCAATGGTACATTGGCCGGAGGTTATTGTCACCTATGACTGCACTGATAAAGTATTATTCTCTGCTGACGGCTTCGGTAAATTTGGTGCCCTTGATATTGAGGAGGACTGGGCCTGCGAGGCAAGACGTTACTACATCGGAATCGTCGGAAAGTATGGAATGCAGGTACAGAATCTGCTTAAAAAGGCAGCTACGCTCGATATTCAGAAAATATGCCCTCTGCATGGACCGGTGCTTACTGAGAACTTAGATTATTATTTTAATCTGTACAACACTTGGTCCAGCTATGAGGCTGAGACAGAAGGTATTATGATTGCATATACTTCTGTTTATGGTAACACTGAAAAAGCCGTTCTTCAGCTTGCAAAGCAGCTTGAAGCAAAAGGTTGCCCTAAGGTTGTGGTAAATGACCTTGCAAGATGTGATATGGCAGAAGCTGTTGAAGATGCTTTTCGTTATAGTAAAATTATTTTGGCGACAACTACCTACAATGCTGAAATTTTCCCATTTATGCGTGAATTTATCAACCACCTTACCGAGCGTAATTTCCAGAACAGAACTGTTGCTTTCATTGAGAACGGAAGCTGGGCTCCTGTTGCCGCAAGGGTTATGCAGGGAATGCTTGAGAAATGCAGGAACTTAACATTTGCAGACACAACAGTAAGGATTATGTCTGTTCTGAATGAGGAAAGTACAGTACAATTAAATGCCCTTGCGGATGAACTCTGCAGGGATTACAATTTAAAATAATTTTGCCTGAAAAAGAAATTGACAAAACACTCATTAAGTGATTTACTACCCAAGTATAGTTTTGTGACTGTACTTGGGTTCTTTTATGTTACGAAAAATTTTATGTTCAGGAGAAACGAAAGATGGAATGGAGTGTATTATTTTTTCTTAACAGTGCATTATTAGGGGTTGGACTTGCTATGGATGCTTTCTCTGTATCGCTTGCAAATGGACTGAATGAGCACCAAATGAAGAAAAGTAAGATGTTTGGAGTAGCCGGGGTGTTTGCGTTTTTTCAGGCATTAATGCCAATGATAGGGTGGATATGCGTGCATACCATTGTCAGTCATTTTAAAGTTTTTGAGAAGTTTATTCCGTGGATTGCATTGGTTCTGCTTCTGTTTATAGGGGGGGAAATGCTTGTTGACGGAATCAGAAATAAGGATTCCGAGGATGAAAAAACGAATGTTGGAATAGCTGCTTTACTTATTCAAGGTGTGGCAACATCAATTGATGCTTTGTCAGTTGGTTTTACCATTGCAGAATATGGCTTAATTATGGCAATTGTGTGCGCGTTAATTATAGCTGCAGTTACATTTATTATATGTATGGCAGGTCTTATAATTGGTAAAAAAGTCGGAACAAAATTCTCAAATAAGGCGGCAATATTTGGTGGGATAATACTGATTATTATAGGGTTGGAGATATTTATTACGGGAGTTTAGTTCAATGAGTCATGCCGGCAGACTTGCAATTTCCGGTCGCTCATTGCACGCACAAACACTAATTTTAAGAGGTACATAAATGGATAGTTTAATTTTTAGTCTCAATACTACAATTCCAATTTTTTTAGTAATTATACTGGGCTGTATTCTTATGCGTATAGGTTTTTTTAACGAGGAGTTTACCCGTATAGCGGATAAGTTTGTTTTCAAGGTGGCATTACCGGTACTGTTGTTCAAACAGGTGGCGACAGCGGATATTCATTCGGAATTTGATATTCGTTTTGTGTTGTTTTGTATGGGAACAACAACGATAATGTTTGCTCTTGTATGGCTTACCGGACGGATTTTTCTTAAGGATAAGTCCATGGTGGGTGCTTTCGCACAGGCGAGTGCAAGAAGCAGTGCCGCTATATTGGGAATAGCGTTTATAGAAAATATTTACGGAAGCTGTGGAATGGGGCCTTTAATGATTGTATCGGCAGTGCCGTTGTATAATATATATTCTGTAATAATACTTACTTTTAATGCAAGAGACAGAGAGCAGGGAAAAGGAGCAATTAAGAAAGCGCTTATTAATATTTTGAAAAATCCGATAATAATTGCGATATTTTTGGGACTGCCGTTTTCTATAATAGGAATTGAGATTCCAACAATTCCACTCAAAGCAATTTCTACGGTTGCGCAGACGGCGACTCCGATAGCATTGCTTGTTGTTGGGGCCGGATTTAAGGGCAGGCAGGCAATTGCCAAAATCGGACCGACATTTGGTGCTACTTTTATTAAATTAATCGGACTGCCGTTGTTGTTTATGCCGGTTGCACTTGCAATGGGATTTCGCAATGAGGCATTGGTGGCAATAATAGTAATGCTTGGTTCACCGACGACGGTGACATGTTATATAATGGCAAAGAACATGGGTAATGATGAGGTTTTAAGCTCCAGCGTGGTGGTTATGTCTACGTTGTTATCATCAGTTACACTGACGGCATGGATTTTTGTAATGAAATGGATGGGATGGATATGAAATATATCTGTTAATTAAGGGCATTATCCGGATTGCATCAGATAACGCCGTATGCAAAGAACCCCAAAGGTTGGTCTTAATTACATTCGTTTTCTCTAAGCCATTTTAAGAACATAGTATCTCTTATTAACCAGTTCTCGTTATTTAATTGTTCATTAGCTTCAATAATATGGTCAATATCAGCCCATTCCAGTTCAAAGCCTCTTGCTATTTCGCTTTCAGTCAGGGCGGTTTGTGTTGATTTTGGACGGACATCACAGAAATAGAACAGGGAATGTGCAATGTATGTATGACCTTTTTCAAAAATATCTTCGTGAATATCCAGTACTTCTCCGATTTCCTTAATTGAAGATGGTTCAACTATTAAGCCGGTTTCCTCCTGTACCTCGCGAATCAGTGCTTCTTCACAAGTCTCATTTCCTTCTATTCCGCCGCCCGGAATCTTGTATTCTCCAAAGCGGCTTTTTTGCATGGCATAAAGACCATTCCGCTTAATGATTGCACGAACTCCAAATCTTTCGGTAACAGGCATATCTTCAGTATAATTCTGCGCATCTATAGTAATTTTTATCCGCATAAAAACTCCTTAATATTTATATTTTGTTTACGATAAAAACATTATTGTGACAAATTTTCCCATTAATTCAGAGCTATTATATGCTTTTTATAAGTTATTTGCAACGGGCATATTTGTACGTATCCCTGCGCACTTTACAAAAACTTTACATTAGTGTGGTATTGCATCTTACTTTGGAGAGGTATTATTGATTTTGTAATCGAGAGATGATTAAGAAAAATGTTAATTGCAAAGGAGAATGCAAAAATGAAAAAGAGAAGTATTTTAACAGTGGCACTTGCAGCAGTTATGGCACTTGGTGTATTTGCAGGATGTCAGAAGAAAACAACAGAAGGATTTGACGCAAGCAAGGAAATCGGAGTGATTTCACGTGAGGAAGGCTCAGGAACAAGAGGAGCATTTATTGAACTTTTTGGAATTGAACAGAAAAATGATGCCGGAGAAAAGGTAGATTACACAACTGATAAGGCAGTTATTACAGATAAGACCTCAGTTATGATGACTACGGTAGCAGGTGATATGTACGCAATCGGATATATCTCACTTGGCTCACTTAACGACACGGTTAAGGCAGTTAAGATTGATGGAGTTGAACCTTCAGTTGCAAACGTTGAGAATGATACATACAAAATCGTAAGGCCGTTTAACATTGCAACTAAAGAAGACTTAAGTGAAGCAGCACAGGATTTTGTTAACTACATTCTTAGTGCTGACGGACAGAAGGTTATTGAGGATAACGGTTATATCGCAGTATCAGATGCACCTGCTTATGAAAAATCAGATATAAGTGGAAAGATTACGATTTCCGGCTCAAGTTCGGTTACTCCTGTAATGGAGAAATTAATGGAAGCATATGTTGCAATCAATTCTGATGTAGTAATTGAGATTAATCAGACAGATTCTTCATCAGGTGTCAAGGATGCAATTAGTGGAATCAGCGACATTGGTATGGCTTCAAGAGAGCTTAAGGATTCGGAAATAGAAGAAGGCGTTACAGGAACAGTAATTGCAATGGACGGAATTGCAGTAATCGTAAATAATGACAGCAAGGTAGAAGAATTAACAAGTGAAGAAGTTATGAAAATCTTCATGGGAGAAATCACTACCTGGGATAAGATTGTAACTGAGTAATAAGGGCATGAACAGTCGGGGTTGCGGCATAGCTGCAACTCCTGTTTTTGAGGAGAAAAAAATTATTCATGAATAAATTTAAAGAAACAGCAATGAAAGTGGTGTTCCTGCTTACCGCATGTGTATCAATAGTAGCCGTATTATTGATATGTGTTTTTTTGTTTGTAAACGGAGTTCCTGCAATTAAGGAAATCGGTGTATTAAAATTCCTCTCAGGTAAGGTGTGGAAACCGGGAAATGATATATACGGAATACTGCCAATGATTATCGGCAGTATATATGTTACTGCGGGTGCACTTATTATCGGTGTGCCAATCGGACTTCTTACTTCAGTTTTTATGGCTAAATTCAGCCCTAAGTGGATGTGTAAAATAATGAAACCGGCTGTAGGACTTATGGCAGGTATACCATCGGTTGTATACGGATTTTTTGGCTTGGTAGTCCTGGTTCCTTTTGTAAGGAATTACATAGGTGGTAGAGGCATGAGTGTACTTACCTCCGCCATTCTTTTGGGACTTATGATTCTTCCGACAATAGTTAATGTAGCAGAATCCTCAATAAGGGCAGTACCTCAGAGCTATTATGAGGGTGCGTTGGCACTTGGAGCCACACATGAGAGCAGTGTGTTCCGTGCAGTGCTTCCGGCGGCGAAAAGCGGTATGTTTGCTGCCATTGTACTCGGCGTGGGAAGAGCAATCGGTGAAACTATGGCTGTAATGATGGTAGCAGGTAATCAGGCAGTTATACCTGAAGCAATTACCGATGGCGTAAGAACACTTACTACTAATATCGTGCTGGAAATGGGATATTCAACAGACCTGCATAGAGAGGCTCTTATTGGAACGGCGGTTGTACTTTTTGTATTTATTCTTATTATTAATGTTTCTTTTTCTTTAATTAAAAGGAGGAACAGCAAATGAATTATGTAAATATAACAACCTTTAAACAGAAACTTATGCAGTACAGACGTAAACCCGGTTCACTTATTCTTTTTCTGGCAGTATGCCTGTCAGCATTGGCTACAATGGTTGCACTGGTATTTGTAATTGTCTATATTTTGATAAAGGGTATCCCATATCTGTCACCGGATTTATTTAAATGGGAATATAATTCTGAAAACGTTTCACTTATGCCTGCTCTTATCAATACTCTGCTTATAATTCTGCTCACACTTATTATTGCGGTTCCGGTAGGAATAGGGGCTGCGGTATATCTGACAGAATATGCCAAAAGAGGTAATAAATTTGTAGGTATAATGAGACTGACCTCGGAGACACTTTCAGGGATTCCGTCAATCGTATATGGATTATTTGGTAATCTTATGTTTGTGGAGTTTCTGGGCTTCAGAAGGTCACTGATATCGGGTGCCTTAACACTGGCAATTATGGTACTTCCACTCATTATGCGAACGACGGAGGAGGCACTTCTTGCGGTTCCTGACAGCTATAGGGAAGGAAGCTTCGGATTGGGAGCCGGAAAGCTGAAAACCCTTTTCAGTGTAATACTTCCGAGTGCAATACCCGGAATTATGTCGGGTGTAATTCTTGCAATCGGACGAATTGTGGGTGAAAGTGCGGCACTTATTTTTACGGCAGGAACAGTTGCAAAGGCTGCTGCAAGCCTGTTTGGCTCTGCAAGAACACTTTCAGTACATATGTATGTTATTTCGGGAGAAGGCCTTTATATAGGTCAGGCATACGCAACGGCGGTGGTTCTGTTAGTGTTGGTAATTATTATCAATGCAATTTCAGGTCTTATTGCCAATAAATTAGGAGGGAAAAAAGAGAATGAGTAAAATTTCGATTCAGAATCTGGACTTGTTTTATGGGAATTTTCATGCACTTAAGTCCATTAATCTTGATATTGCAGACAATGAAATAACAGCTTTCATCGGACCATCGGGTTGTGGTAAATCCACTCTGCTTAAATCCCTGAACAGAATGAATGATTTGGTTGAGGGCTGCAAAATTACAGGAAAGGTGTTATTGGATAATGAAGATATCTATGGCAGAATGGATGTAAATCTGCTTAGAAAAAGAGTGGGAATGGTGTTTCAGAAGCCAAACCCATTTCCGATGAGTATTTATGACAATATTGCTTTTGGTCCCAGAACACATGGAATACGTTCAAAAGCCAGGCTTGACGATATTGTTGAACGCTCATTAAGAGATGCAGCAATCTGGGATGAGGTTAAGGACAGACTTAAGAAATCAGCTCTAGGTATTTCAGGCGGTCAGCAGCAGAGATTGTGTATAGCAAGAGCCCTGGCAGTTGAACCGGAGGTGCTTCTTATGGATGAGCCGACAAGTGCCCTTGACCCTATTTCAACAGCGAAGATAGAAGAGCTTGCAATTGAGCTTAAGAAAAAATATGCAATAGTAATTGTTACCCACAATATGCAGCAGGCAGTCAGAATTTCTGACAAAACAGCGTTCTTCTTACTTGGTGAGATAGTTGAGTTTGGTGAAACCGAGCAGTTATTCTCCATGCCTAAGGAAAAAAGAACAGAAGACTATATTACAGGGAGGTTTGGCTGATGAGATTACAATTCGACGAGCAGCTTAATGAACTTAACCGAGAGCTTATTATTATGGGCTCTTTTTGCGAAAAAGCAATTTCAATGTCCTGTGAGGCACTTACCAAGGGCAGGACTGAGCTTGCAAAGGAGGTTCCTAAGCTTTCTGAGCAGATTGATGAGAAGGAAAGAGAAATTGAGGGGATGTGCATGAAGCTTCTGTTGCAGCAGCAGCCGGTGGCAAAGGATTTGAGAGTTATTTCTTCTGCACTTAAAATTGTTACCGACATGGAACGTATCGGCAGACAGTCAGCTGATATCGCAGAAATTATAACTCTGGCAAATATTTCTGCAAATAATGACACATTTAATATTGACATTATGGCAGAAACTGTTATTAAAATGGTAACAGAAAGTATTGATGCTTTTGTTAAGAAAGATGATGTAATTGCAGCAAAGGTTATTGATTATGATGATGTTGTGGATGAGTGCTTTGATAAAATTAAGGCGAGTCTGATTAAACAGTTCTCTAATCCGGAATTAGACGGAGAATATGCGATTGATTTACTAATGATTGCAAAATATTTTGAGAGAATCGGAGATCATGCGGTTAATATTGCAAAATGGGTGCTTTTCTCAATAACCGGCATTTTAGAGGGATAAGAATGATTTATTGTGTAGAAGATGACAACAGCATAAGAGATTTAATTGTTTATACACTTAAAGCTTCAGGCTTCGAAGCAGAAGGTTTTTCAGAGGGAGAATCTTTTTATGAAGCACTTGTAAAAAAGAAGCCGGAGTTAATAATGCTTGATATAATGCTTCCGGGAGAGGACGGACTGTCAATTCTGAAAAAAATAAGGGGCAATTCTGCAACTGCGAATATTCCGGTAATTATGGCTACCGCCAAAACTACTGAGTATGATAAGGTTATAGGTCTCGACTGGGGAGCTGATGATTATCTTGCAAAGCCATTTGGAATGATGGAAATGGTTTCAAGAATTAAGGCAGTCCTCAGAAGAACAGCCAAAGAGACGGTTAAGAAGCTTACACTGGGAGAATTGGAATTAAATCTCAATGAATATACCGCAAGTGTGTCAGGTGAACTTATTCGACTCACACTCAAGGAATATGAATTACTGCACCTTTTTATGGAGAATCCGGGAAGAGTATATACAAGAGATCAGCTTCTTGAGAAAATCTGGAATGCAGATTATCTTGGTGAGACAAGAACTGTGGATGTACATATCGGAACTCTTAGAACCAAACTTTTAAAATGCAGTGATTATATTGAAACGGTAAGAGGCGTTGGTTATCGTATTGTAGCGAGGTGACATTAGAATGAAAAAAAGAATTTTTGGGTCTATTTGTGTTTCTTCATTACTGATTCTTTTATCTGCATTCATTATAATAATGGTGGTTTTGTATAATTATTTTTCAGATTTACAGCATACCCAGCTTAAGAATCAGACTCTTTTAGCATCACAGGCCGTAGAGGATGAAGGCTTGGAATATCTTGAAGCATTGAAAACAGGCGATTTTCGTATTACATGGATTGATTCTGACGGAACGGTTATTTTTGACAGCAAATCAAATTCCGATGATATGGAAAATCATCTCGAAAGGGAAGAGATAAAAGAGGCACTGGATAAGGGCTATGGTGAGAGCTCACGTTATTCATCCACACTCATGGAAAGTACACTTTACTCAGCACAAAGACTTTCTGACGGAAGTGTAATAAGACTTTCAATTGCACAAAGTTCAGTCGGACTGGTTTTTCGTGGAATAGTTATTCCTGTTATAATTGTGGTAATTTGTGCACTGGTTATGGCATTGGTGCTTGCGTTTGGATTATCCAAGAGGATAATTAATCCATTAAATGATATTAACCTGAATGAGCCGTTGTCAAATAAGGGCTATGATGAGCTTGCAATTTTCTATACCAAAATTGAGAGCCAGAGGCGAGAGATTAATACTCAGGAAAATGCACTCAGACAGAAGAAGGAGGAGTTTGACACTATTACTGAAAATATGAATGAAGGTCTGATTCTTCTTAACGTAAAGTGGGAGGTTATAAGCATTAATGCTTCTGCAATAAGGTTTTTTGATTGTGATGCTGCCTGTGTTGGAAAAAATATTTTAGAGCTTAACCGTACGCTTGAAATGCAGAGACTTCTTGATAAAGCAGGAGAAGGAGAACGCTCGGAAGCTGTTATGAGCCTTCCGATGGGTGAGCTCCAGATAGATATAACGCCTGTTATATCGGATGGAGAGGTATCGGGTGCGGTAATACTTATTTTCGATGTGACGGAAAGAATTAAATCCGAGCAGATGAGAAGAGAATTTACTGCCAACGTATCGCATGAATTAAAAACACCGCTTCATTCGATTTCAGGTTATGCAGAGCTTATGAAAAACGGAATGGTAAAAGCTGACGATATAGAGAGTTTTTCAGGAAAAATCTATGTTGAAGCACAGAGAATGATTCATCTGGTGGAGGATATTATCAGATTATCCGGACTTGACGAGGGCGGTGAAAATATGGAATTTGAAGAAATTAATCTGTATGAAACTGCCAGGGAGGTAATTCACAGTCTGTCAGGCGAAGCACAGAGCAGGAATGTAAGAGTTATGCTTGGCGGCAATCCGGCGACCATTACGGGAATTCCCCAGCTTGTTAAGGGTATTGTATTTAATCTCTGTGATAATGCGATTAAATACAATAAGAATGATGGTAAAGTAGATGTTGAAATCAGGGAAGAGGAGCAATCGGTTGTTCTTACTGTGAGTGATACAGGTATTGGAATTCCTGCGGAGCATCTTTCCAGGGTATTTGAACGATTTTACAGAGTGGATAAGAGCCACTCCAAAGCAGTTGGCGGTACGGGGCTCGGATTGTCAATTGTAAAGCATGCGGCACAGATTCATAATGCAAAGGTTGAACTGAAAAGTGTGCCGGGAGAGGGAACGGTTGTTACGGTAAATTTTAGCTGTAGAAAATAATAAACTTTGCCGATATAAATTATAGATTAATTGCAAAATATTTTATAATCATGGATTATGGCAGGAGGTGTGAATTATGGGAAAAGATATGCATCTTGTTAATATATATCTGAAAATACATAATAAACGTGCTCTGACCATGGATGATTTGCAATATTTGGCGAAGTATTCTCCTGAATGTTTTGAGAAAACATGTAAAAATGTTGTGTATAATTTCCCGGCAACCAAGCCAATTATGGAACCGGAAACGGCCACCTTACAACCACCGGCGGAGGAACCGAAGGCAGAGCCTCAGGAGAGACAGAGAATAGATAGCATTTTAGATAACATAAAACTTTTGGAAACTAATGATTTTCCGGTTCCTGATATTGATGCAGAAGAAGTAAAGAGTTTATTGGGGGATTTATATATGGAATTGTTATTTCCGCATAACGATAAAAATCCTTCCATGAATCTGGCTAATGATGAGCAGAGTTCATTATTTGACAAGAAAATTTGAGGGAAAGTGTATAACAAAATTAAAAAGGGGAATGATGGTGAAAATTAAAAAGGTGGCACTTATAGGTGCCGGAGCCGTTGGCGGCTATTTTATATGGGGGCTCATGCCTAAGCTTAAAGAGGATTTCTGTGTAATTGCAAAAGGAGACAGAAAAGCTCGCCTAAGTAGGCAAGGACTTGTTATTAATGGAGAAAAATATTTTCCAATAGTTAAAGAGCCTGATGAAGCGGGCGTTGTGGATTTGATTCTTGTTGCGAGCAAGCAGGATGCACTTTGTGAAGTGGTGGAAGATATTAAACCTCTCATTGGAAAAAATACAATAGTAATTAGTCTTTTAAACGGAGTGAGCTCTGAAGAAATTATAGGAGCTCGAATTGGAATGGAGCATATGCTGTACGCCATTATGCGAATTGCGTCTATGCGAAACGGAAATTCAATTATTTTTTATCCGGAAATTACCAAGGGGATTTATGTAGGTGAAAAGGGCATAAATTGTCCTACGGATAGAGTTTTGGCAGTGGAAGCACTTATGAAGGATACAGGGATTAATTACAATTTTGTGGAGGATATTGTTAAAGAAATGTGGTTTAAATATGCCGGAAATGTCTCCCAAAATCTTCCACAGGCAATCCTTTCAGTTGGCTACGGAGCATATTCTGACAGCACCCATATAAATTATGTTGCAGCTTGTCTCTGGAAAGAGGTAGCAAGGGTTGCAGGGGAAAAGGGCGTAATTATTCCTGATGAATTAGTTTTGTTTGGTGGCTCAAAGCCGGAAGCAAGATTTTCAACTCTGCAGGATTTGGATGCAGGACGTTGTACAGAGATTGAGATTTTTGCAGGCGACATGATTAGAATGGGCAAGGAATGTGGAATAGAAGTGCCTTATTGTGAATGTGTCTATCATATGATTAAGGCACTGGAAGAGAAGAATGAGGGGAAGTTTAAATATTAAGTGTGTTAGGGTGACTTTATGCAAATCACAGAAGGAAAAAACTACATATCAGAAATAAAAGAACTAATCCTAGAATACACCAACAGCCTTGGCAGAGATTTATCTTTTCAATGTCTGGATGAAGAACTTTCTAATCCGGCTATGAAATACACACCTCCCGCGGGTGAGATACTTGTTGCTATTGATGGCGATGAGGTTGTGGGTATGGTTGCTTACCATAGGCATTCGGATACCCGTTGCGAGATGAAAAGATTATATGTGAAGCCGGAGGCAAGAAAATATCACATAGGTGAAATGTTGGTTAGGGAAATTCTGCTTTATGCAATCCATGCCGGATATAGGGAGATGGTGCTGGATACAATTAAGCCATTGACAGCGGCAATTAATCTGTACCAAAAGTTTGGATTTAAGGAATGTGATGCGTATTACAACAATCCAATGGAGGATGTTATTTATATGAAAAGAGAATTATGATAATTTTTCTTGTAAATTAGTCTGTTTCTGTTATAATGAAATTAGAAAAAGGCAATCGCCACAGAGTGGTTGACCAAGTTGTTAAGCAAAAAAGCCTTCCTAGACTCGGGCAAAGTACAGGGGAGGCTTTTTTGCTATTCTAGTGACATATCAAGTAAATGAATGTCAGCAGTGCCAAAAGAAACATTCCAAAAGACATCAAGTCCTTAAAGTCGAATTTTTTCTTCATGGGCATCACCTCCATTCTATGTAGAATGAAGGTCAACCATCCTGTAACACGATTGCCGGTAGCAAAAGTTGCTACTAATATGATTATAGCATAAAAATAATACGAACACAAGTTCGAGAAAAGATTATTTGGAGAAAAATATGAAACTAAAAAACATTTTAATCGTTGTAAAAGATATTGAAAAATCCAAACAGTTCTATCACGACCCATAGCTGGGGACAACAAGTAATTCGCTTTTACGATTTAGATGGAAATTTAATTGAGGTAGGAACTCCTATATAATGCAAAAATATATCGGATATAGATTAAGAATTTGTGGAGCATGTAACCAGCTCGGGAACAACGGGTCAGAAAAGTCAGATGTTTTTTGACAGGGATAGCTTTGATTTTGGTACTGCTAAGACTGATATGGGCTTGTACAGACAACAGCTGGAAATGCATATTATACGTGAAATAGTTAGTGACAGAGTAATCATTATTACGGCAAAAAAGTGAAAAACAGATGAAATTGTTATGTTCATTAATGAAAATTATGGTTGCAATTTGTATTTTTTTGTGCTAGTCTGAGCAATATAAATAACAAACACTGTGAAGGAAAGAGTAGGTTTGTCATACATTTACAGAGAATTCCCGTATTTGCTGAGAGGGATGATGGAAAGCAGACTGAACATGGCTCCGGAGTGGCGTACCGAGCAGCTTATGCTGTAAGATTACGACAGGGTCGCCTGTTATAGCGATAGAGTTTTGGAGAACTCGATGAGGTTCATTTCGTGAGGAATGAACGAAGAGAAGTGGTAACGCGGAATTTTCGCCTTCTGTCAATAGGGTTGACAGAGGGCGTTTTTTATTCTACAGAAAAGAGAGGTGCTTTAGATGAAAAATATTGAAAATTACAATGCCGAAAAATATTCAGACGAGAAATATCGCAAGCTTGAAGAAGGAATATATGAATGTGTTGATAAGGATGGTGACACTTTATATGTAACTTCTTTATCATTTGAGCAGGAACCTGAATTGGAAGAAGGGGAAAATGCAGGTGATATATCGCAGTATCCGTTAGAGGATATATTAGATGAGTTTTACTGCCATATTTCAGATTTTTATGAGGATTTAAATACGCCGGATTCAATCAAATGTTATTACGAATTTGCGGCTATGGATATGGAAGATATTCAGAATTTGCGTAGCATTATCGGAAAACATGTATATAACAAAGAATATGAAAAAGATGGAAAAGTTTATATCAGGTTAGTTATTGAATAGAAAAGGAGGAATATAACATGAGCAACAAACCATATTACATTACAACAGCAATTGCTTACACATCAGGCAAGCCACACATCGGTAATACTTACGAAATTGTACTTGCCGACAGTATTGCAAGATTTAAAAGAGCACAGGGATATGATGTGCGTTTTCAGACAGGAACCGACGAACATGGTCAGAAAATCGAGATGAAAGCAGCAGATGCCGGAATTACTCCAAAAGAATTCGTAGACAACGTTGCAGGTGAGATTAAGAGAATCTGGGATTTGATGAACACATCCTATGATAAATTTATCAGAACAACAGATGAGGACCATGAAAAGCAGGTTCAGAAAATTTTCAAAAAGCTCTATGACAAAGGAGATATTTACAAGGGACATTACGAAGGTATGTACTGTACACCTTGTGAATCATTTTTTACCTCATCTCAGTTAGTTGACGGCAAATGTCCTGACTGCGGCAGGGAATGTCAGCCGGCTAAGGAAGAGGCATATTTCTTTAAGATGAGCAAATATGCTGACAGGCTTATTAAACATATTGAGGATAATCCTGAATTTATTCAGCCGGAATCCCGCAAAAATGAGATGATGAACAACTTTCTCAAAGCAGGACTTCAGGATTTATGTGTTTCAAGAACCTCTTTTAAATGGGGAATTCCTGTAGATTTCGACCCTAAGCATGTTATATATGTATGGATTGACGCATTAAGCAACTATGCTACAGGACTTGGATATGATGCTGATGGAAATCATGGCGAATTATATAATAAATACTGGCCGGCTGATCTGCACCTTATAGGTAAGGATATTTTGAGATTCCATACAATTTACTGGCCGATTATGTTAATGGCACTTGATGCTCCGCTTCCAAAACAGGTTTTTGGACATCCTTGGCTTCTTCAGGGAGATGGCAAGATGAGCAAATCCAAGGGTAATGTGATTTATGCAGATGCCCTTGTAGATTTCTTCGGAGTAGACGCAGTACGTTTCTTTGTGCTTCATGAAATGCCATTTGAAAATGACGGCGTAATCACATGGGAATTAATGGTTGAGAGAATGAACTCAGAGCTTGCCAATACTCTTGGTAACCTTGTAAATCGTACAATCTCAATGTCCAATAAATATTTTGGCGGCGTTGTTAACAATGCAGGTGTTGCAGAAGAGGTTGATGAAGACCTTAAGAAAACAATTCTTGACGAAGTTGGCAAAGTAAGTGAAAAGATGGACAAATTAAGAGTTGCAGATGCAATTACGGAAATTTTCAACATCTTCAAACGTTGCAATAAATACATTGACGAGACAATGCCTTGGGCACTTGCAAAGGATGAGACTAAGAAGGAGCGTCTTGAGACGGTTCTGTATAATCTTGTTGAGGGAATCAGTATTGGTGCTACATTGCTTAAATCCTTCATGCCTGAGACATCGGATAAAATTATGGCACAGCTTAACGCACCTGAAAGAGAACTTTCAGATTTAACTGAATTTGGAAAATATCCTTCAGGAAATAAAGTAACTGAAAAGCCGGAAATCCTTTTTGCAAGACTTGATGTTAATGAGGTTATGGAAAAGGTTGAAGCAATGAGGGCTGCTAACAGTGAGGAAGCAGATCTTGAAAAAGAACATCCGGGAATTGACGTTGAGAAAAAGCCTGAAATTACAATTGACGAATTTGACAAGGTTCAGCTTAGAATCGGTGAGATTCTCAAGTGTGAAGAGGTTCCTAAATCAAAAAAATTACTTTGCTCACAGGTTAAAATCGGCAGTGAGGTTAAACAGATTGTGTCAGGAATTAAGACACAGTATTCAGCAGAAGAGATGGTTGGCAAGAAGGTTGTAGTTGTTACTAATTTAAAGCCTGCTAAGCTTGCCGGAATTCTTTCAGAAGGAATGTTATTATGTGCTGAGGATGCGGAAGGAAATCTTTCACTTCTTACAGCAGAAAAAGATATGCCTAACGGAGCAGAGATTGGCTAATGAGTAATATTTTTGAATCACATGCACATTATGAAGATGAGGCATTTAATGAGGACAGGGAGGCACTTTTGGCTTCCCTGACTGGAAATGGAATAGAATATGTAGTTAATGTTGGTTCAACGATGGAAACCTGTCATAAAACCGTAGATTTAGTGAATAAATACAATTTTATATATGGAGCATTGGGTATACATCCGAGTGAAATACGTGGAGTGACTGATGCTGACCTGGAGTGGATAGAGAAAGAAACATCTGTGAATTCCAAGATTCTTGCCATTGGTGAAATTGGCCTTGACTATTATTGGGATAAGGACAATAAGGAAGAACAGAAAAATTATTTTGAACGACAGATTAGCATTGCCAAAAGATTAGGTAAGCCTATTATTGTGCATTCAAGAGAAGCGGCTAAGGACACCTACGAATGTATGCGTGATTTTGGTGCAAAGGATTGCGGTGGTGTAGTACACTGTTTTTCATATCCGGTAGAAGAGGCGGCTAAATATCTTGATATGGGATTTTATATTGGTCTGGGCGGAGTTGTGACATTTAAAAATGCTGCGAAGATTAAGGAAGTTGCTGCTTATGTGCCAATAGACAGAATTCTTTTGGAAACGGATTGTCCGTATATGGCACCTGAGCCACACAGGGGCAGACGTAACAGTTCATTGTATATTCCGCATATTGCAAAGGCAATTGCAGACATAAAAAATATTGACTATGAAGAGGTTGTTTCTATTACCAATAATAACGCATGTCAAATGTACGGAATTAAGAAAGGGTAGTATATGAATTTAAGTAACCCAACAAATACACTTGCAATTATTAATAAATATGATTTTGTTTTTCAGAAAAAATATGGTCAGAATTTTTTGATTGATGACAATATTGTGGAGAAAATCGTCAGGGAAGCAGGCGTTACTAAGGATGATTTTGTACTGGAAATCGGACCGGGAATCGGTACGATGACACAGGTTCTGTGTGCTCATGCAAGAGAGGTCGCAGCGGTGGAAATTGATGATAATCTTATTCCGATTCTACAGGAAACGTTGGCGGAATTTGATAATGTTACGGTAATTCACAATGATATTCTTAAGGTGGATATTGCCACACTTGCACAAGAAAAGAATAATGGCAGGCCGATTAAAGTAGTGGCAAATCTTCCGTACTACATTACAACTCCTATTATTATGGGCTTGTTTGAGAGTAATGTTCCGATTGACAGTATAACCATTATGGTTCAGAAGGAGGTTGCCGACCGTATGCAGGTAGGACCCGGAACCAAGGATTATGGTGCGCTTTCACTTGCGGTTCAGTATTATGCTAAGCCGGAAATAGTGGTGAATGTTCCACCAACCTGTTTTATGCCAAGACCTAATGTGGGTTCTGCGGTAATCCGTCTTATTCGTCATGAGAAAGTTCCTGTTGATGTTAAGGATGAGAAGCTGATGTTTAAAATAATTCGTGCCTCTTTTAATCAGAGAAGAAAAACACTTGCCAACGGACTCAGCAATTCACCGGAAATTCATCTCTCCAAAGAAATAATTACACGTTCGATTGAAAAGCTTGGACGTGGTGCTTCAATTCGAGGTGAAGCACTTACGCTGGATGAATTTGCAACACTTTCCAATATAATTTATGAAGAATTACATTCATAAAAGTATAACTCCTTCCATATATTTTAATGGGTATTGACCTGATAAAGTAGGAAGGAGTTTTTTTATGGAGTATAACAGATTGGTAGCATATATTTATTCCTATAATAATGGATTGAAAAACCGCAATGTAGGTTTTGCACGTTTAGAAATAAGGAATGACAATATAAAAATGAGTATTAATATGCAGAATGCCGTTACTGAGAGCTTTTCTATATGGGGCGTATATTTGTTTTATCGTGAGGACGATAATATTTGCGGAATCAAATTAGGGGAAATGACCTTTGGTGACAGAGCGGAAGGTTTTACATACAACGGTTCTGCTTTAAATATTGAAGGCAGCGCTAAAAACTTTAATGATATAAGAGGAATTTATATGATTTCCGGCAATAGCAAAAGCTATATGTTTGCGAGTGAGTGGGATGATTTGGGATTTGCCCCGGAAAAAATAGCTGAGCCTTCAATTGTAGAGTTCAGGGTAGCAGAACAGATGGAGCCGTATATGCCTGAAACTCCGGATGTACCTGAAATGTCGGATGTACCTGAAATGCCGGATATGCCTGAGCTGCATGAAGATAACAATATAAATAATGAAACGGATAGTTCTGAAGAATTGGCAAAAATGTGGGATTTAATCAGTGACCGCAGAGAGCGGTTATTCATCTTTGCTGATGATGAATTGTATGATGTTATAGAAATTAATCCCGATGATATTGACAAAATGCCAAATACTAACTGGCATTTGAGAAATAACAGTTTTGTAAATCATGGTTATTTTAATTTTCGTCATTTAATTGCGGGTAAAATGCGAACTGATGACGGAACGGGATATTTTATAGGAGTGCCGGGTATTTATAGCAGAAGGGAACGCAATCTGGCAAGTATGTATGGCTTTAACCGTTTTAAATTCAGTATGCGTAGTGATATGCGTCTTAATCAGTTTGGATATTGGTACAGGGAGATTACTGATTAGTCCATCGGATTAATCAGTACATATCTTAAATGGTCAACATATCCGTTATTAAGGCGAATTATTGAGCGGGCAGTTCCCTCACATTCAAAACCAAGTCTTGTAAGAAGGTTGATAGAAGCAATATTATCAGGAAGAACAAATGCTTCAATTCTGTGTAAATGGTCCTCGGCAAAAATAGCTGAAATAAGTGTTGCAAGTGCTTCAAGTGCATAACCCTGTTTATGAAATTCGGGTAGAAGCTTATAACCTATAATACAGGAGCGGTATACTCCCTTATCAATATGACTGAAAGAAGCTGTGCCGATAATTCTGTCGGGGTCGTTAAGTCTGTAGAAATAATAGCGGATATAGCTTCCGTCGAGAAATGACTGGTATTCACTTCGAAGCAGGGCACGCTGATAGTTCATTGTATAGAAGTCCATTGGCTTAGCAGGTTCGACCTGATTGAAAAGATAACTTCCGGAAGAATAGAATTCCAAAGAATGTTCAGCATTATTTTCGTTTAAAACCTGTAAGGATAATCGTTCTGTTTCGTATCTAAAGCGCATAAAGTCATTCTCCATTATATTTTTTAGAGGTTGAATTAAAAACTCCATATGTATTATACTATAATTCAAAGATATTTTGGAGTAATAATTATATGAACCGCAAGAATTTTACCGAAGATGAGAAATATATGTATGAGGCAATTAAGCTGGCAAGGCGTGCGGCAAGAATTGATGAGGATCCGATTGGCTGCGTAATTGTGCATGAAGGCAGGATAATTGCCAAGGGCTACAATCGTCGCAACACGGATAAAAGCACTCTGGCACATGCAGAGATTATGGCTATCCGCAAAGCCAGTAAGGTCATTGGGGACTGGCGTTTGGAGGATTGCACATTATATGTTACGCTGGAACCTTGTCAGATGTGTGCAGGAGCAATTGTGCAGGCAAGAATTCCAAAAGTTGTGATGGGAACGATGAATGCCAAGGCAGGCTGTGCCGGTTCTGTAATTAATATTTTACAAATGGAGCAGTTCAATCATCAGGTCGAGGTAACGAAGGGTGTTCTGGCGGATGAGTGCAGAGAGATGATGCAGAGTTTTTTTAAACAGCTGCGGGATAATAAAAAATAATATGTTTTGTATACTATAATTCAATTTCTG
>JBGVJZ010000041.1:0-6569 GCA_045129695.1 Lachnospiraceae bacterium
CATAAAGACTATGGCTTATTAAAGTGCGCCTAAAATCTGACTATACTTATTTTTTTCTTGAAATCTGTTTTTAGTACAATTTCTACTTATTTTTTGCCTTAAGATTGCTAACTCATAGAGTGAGTTTCGCAAACGCCTAAATTAATATATAGTCTTACTTATTAATTACATCCCACACCGCTTCCTTTTCCATTCCAAGGCTCCATGCTGCAATTCCCGCAAGATTGTTCTCTCTGACGACCTCCATCTTGGCAGCAATGGATTCCTCTTCTTCAAGCCATATACTGTAGTAAACTCCGTCGACCTCACCCTTGGCAACATACTGCTGTACTTCAGAATCCCACTGCATATCAAGCCCCAGCTCATTAACCTTATCCATGGCCTTATCCATGGAATAGCTCGTGGCATTTAATTCTGTTGTCCCATCATCATTCACATACTCTTCCCATAATCTTGTATAAAAAGGAAGTGCGTTAATTACCTTATCTGAAGGTACCTCTTTAAGTGTATTCAGAATACCGTTTTCAACAAAATTAATTGATGCTACGGAACCGGCTTCTCCACCGCCTCTGTAATGTTCATCATATCCCATCACAATAATGTAATCCGCACATTCTCCCTGGGCAGTTCTGTTATAATGAAGATTATGTGACATAGGAACATAATTATCTATGGACAGAACAATCTGTCGCTCCCTGCATTTAATGGATAATTCCCTGATAAACTGTGTGTATCCGTCAGACGCAGCTGCGGAAATATGTTCAAAATCAATATTTATTCCATCAAATCCGAAATCATCAGCCTCTTTGATTATATTATCTATAAGTCTTCGACGGTTATCAGCATTTAAAAACAATTCCGTAATAGAGAATCCTTCATTCTCCACAGACGCAAAATCACTTATAAGAGGCCAAATCTCCATACCAAGGCTATGTATATACTCCACATATTCTTCATCTGCCATAGAGGTAATCTCGCCTGTTTCACCGGCCACCTTATACCATGTAGGCGATACCGTATTTACACCCTGCGTATTCTCAAGAAGTCCCGCAATATTAGCATTGGCATTTATATCATAAATTGCATGCCAGACCAACACTATATCATAATCTTTTTTACATGTGGTATATTCCGGAGCATGAAAATCTGACTGAAATACTTTAATCCCAGAATCATCGTCTAAATCCTTCTGTCTGATAAAACCTTTCCTTCCATCAAGATTCGCCACACTGACCCATCCCTTTGAAGCTTCTTCATCAGTTCTATACCAATTGGTGTCACCAAATGCGTCACCTATGATTGGAGCCTTAATTGATGCTTCTGTTCTTATTTTTGCATCCTTTACAAAATACAGCTCATCTATTTCCAATCCGTCAGAATATACATTCAGACGATTAGGGTTATCCTGTAATTCATAAGTAAAAGCAGCCTTATCTGTCAGAAAATCGACCGCAATATATATGGTCTCATTCTCCTCAACCGCTATTACATATTCCTCCTCATATTGATTACCGGATATATAGTATATATCTGAATTCAGTGGTATCTCATATATCTCTGTATCTGTTGTATATAAAACACTTTTCAGACTATCATCATAATAAAATCTGTCAGTAAATTCATCTCTTACAAAATCACAGCTTAAATATGCAACACCTTCAATATAGGGTACAGTTCCCCAAATTTCACCATCATAAACAGTAATCAGCTGTTCATTATTTATTTCATAATAGCTATAAAGATTCACATATTCCTTACTTGGCGTATTTCGCTCAATAATAACCGCAGCAAGCACCAGAATACCGGTTAATACAAGAATACCTGTAATTATAAAAGGAATAGGTGCCTTCTTCACATGACCGTTATTCTGATTATCTGCATAATACATATCGTAATCAATATCTTCTATTGTATCATCATCAAATTCTCTTTCGTTCTCCACCAAGGTCACTCCACTGTCGTTTTTGATATTATAAAATACTCCTTGTACTTCACGCAACAAAACCGACGCTTATTTTCAATAAACGCCGGTTTTTGCATAAAATTGGAACTTATCTCTTATTTTATTTTAATTTTGTCAAAATTAATTTCGACAATTTTCTCTCCCTGAAAAACATAATTGCGCATATATGTGCAACTATCATCTGAAAGCAGCAAATCAACAAGCCCTTCCTTAGATTCAATTGGCAAACCGCCTACAGAAAATTTAACTCCCTGCTTTTCAAATTCAACCAATTCATTACTTAATTCTGTCTTTCTTAATTCTTCCATATTATTTCTCCTAATGCAGTACATAATTATGATAAAGAAGGTCCGGTTATGTGATATACAGACTAATTCCACGATTATAGTAATCGTTCTGCCAGATATTGAAAAAATTTTAAGCTTCTGTCACTTAAGCAAAAAGGATCCGGTTCATATGGAATAATTAATATGTTAATATCAAACTCCTTTTTAATATATTTTATTCCCTCCATGACCGGTGAGCCTGTCAGGAAAATCCAATGACGGAAGGATTTTTCCTGTCCGTTTTTTATGATAAACTGTATCACAAGATGAATTTTCCACCACGACAAACTGCCTATTACAATTTTTTCAGGACACATTAGAAAAGAACTTTTATTTGTATCATAATTACACCCATAGTCAATTATTACATAATCAAAGCCCATTGATATAATCTCTGTCAGCTCGTAATCATCGGACTTTTTATAGATTGAAATATATTTTGATATTTTATTTATTTTACTATTAGTAAAGTTATCCAGTATAATAACAGCCTGCCCAAAACAGCCCGACTCATTCTGCTCTACAACAGCAACCCTATGGCCTTTGACAACACCCATAAATACCGCCAGCATAAAGCAGAAGTGTGTGGTTCCTGCTCCATGTCCCGTACCTATTACTCCAATTATACTATTTGTGTGATTTTTAATATTATATGGCTTATACAAATACACTTTCTCCCAATGCTATTTAATAATTCCCGGAAAGTAGCCCATTCGCACCGGATTAATAAACCTTTTATCCCTTATAATACGCTTATAAGACCTGACATCCGTCAGATTCAGTACCGTAAATAATTTATTGTGTTTAAAAACATCCTCATAATATGGATCTGTATACAACTCATAAAGCTTATTAAGCTCATAAGTCCTGCCGTTTGTCACAATGCAGACTACATCACAATTAATTACTTCATCAATATCAGCTTCTGACAAAACGCCATAATCAAAGATTTTTCTCTCTGTATATGGACCGTCTTCCATATTTACGCATCCGTAATATTGAGGAACAATCCGCTGATTATCCAATTTAAACACGCCACTGTTAAATCTTACCCTGTTGCTTTGATATATAAGCTGCTGAAAATGCCCACTGTCATTTTTTTCGTAGACAATTGAGTCCTTCCCTTGCTTGCGCAGATACTCTCCTGCCATCAGGGCGCAATGAGTAACTCCACAGCGGTGATATGCTCCAACAAAACAGATACTTAAGGATACATTATCTGATTTAGGTTTTTTCTTTAATATTTTGTTAAGACGTATGGTTAGCTCCTTAATATTTCTTATCCGCTCTTCCTTGGAATGTAAAATACAGGCACTCACTATACTTCTGTATTCCTTCGATGGAATCCGGCTGATTGTATCCACATTCTTACTATGAGTAACCAGCATAAGCATTACAACTCCAATTGAATATATATCTCCGGCAGCCTCCATTGAGCTGTGTGTATATAGTTCCGGTGGTGCATAGCCTCTGGTTCCAATATTAAGATTAACCATCTCTTCCGTCATTCTTGCATTTCCATAATCAATTAAATAAATTCTGCCTTTACTGTACAAAATATTTTCAGGCTTAATATCTGCATGAAAAATATTATTATCATGTAAATATCCCACCACATCGCAAATTTGCAAAACCAGCTGAATTATTCTTCTTAAGGAAATTCGTTTATGAGTTGATATTAATGAATTAAGTGACATTCCTTCCACATATTCCTCGATAATACATACGCAATCCTCATTCTCTTCTATATCGTATATTATTGGAATGGCAGGATGTCTGAGATTCTTAAGAACATTGGCTTCTCTGATAGCTATACCATAAGAATCCAAATGTCTGTTGATGCATTTTACTGCACGAAAAACTTTAAGATTAATATGCTCTGCGAGATATACTTCACTATAAGCACCCTGTCCGAGAAGGGTAATAATGCGATATCTGTTACATACTATTTCACCTTTTTGAAACAACACCAATCCTCCCGGTGCTTAAATCAAAAATGTATCCTGTATTCTGATAATAATTAATCTCTTAAAATAATTCAAGCATTTTTATGCAATTTATAAATTTTTAACAATTCTTCCATCAAAATTTAATTATCAATATTTGCATTACTAATTTCTATGCTGTATACTAATAATAACTCTATGAGTTAAATTTATTACAGATGGGATGTGATTTTATGAAAATTGAAAAAATTAGCGATAATCAGATTCGATGCACCCTTAACCGCTCTGACCTGATTTCCAGAGAAATTAAGATCAGTGAACTTGCGTATGGCACTGAAAAAGCTAAAACACTTTTTCATGACATGATTGAACAGGCGTCCCACCAATTTGGGTTTGAAGCAGAAGAGGTTCCTCTTATGATTGAGGCCATTCCCGTTTCTCCTGATTGTATTGTTCTAATCATTACTAAGGTTGAGGATCCCGAGGAACTGGATACCAGATTTTCCCGTTTTGCTCCGGCGGAAGATGACATAGATGCTGATTTTGCAGAAGAGATTGACGATTTATTTGATGCCTTTTCTACAAAAGAAGGAGGTGGAGATACTCTTCCTCCCCCTGACAGTGGTACTTTTGTTCCTATTTCAGAAACCTTATCAGGTACATCTGCCAATTCCGTAGATACAGCAACCATTGAACAGGAATTATCTGAAATAACCCGCCTGTATTCCTTTAAGACATGGGATTTGGCTGCGGGTGCCGCAAGAGAAATAGGCAGCTCCTTTCAAGGCAGCAGTTCCTTTCACAAGCATACGGATACAGGAATATATTACCTCACTTTAACCACCAAGGTTGACAAGGATAATGATTTTTATCACGCCTGCAATATATGCTCAGAATTCGGAACTATGGAACAGCTTTCATCAGGAATACACGGATTTCTTTCAGAGCATTGCAACACAATCATAAGTAACAACGCAATAGATATTTTAACTAAATATTAATTTTTCCATCCGGTTTATTTCGTGATAACCGGATGGTTTTATGAAAGGACATAAAAAGTGGATATTATTTTAAAAATTACAGAAGAACTTAATGTACAGAAATGGCAGATTGAAGCGGCTGTAAAATTAATTGATGAGGGCAATACAATTCCTTTTATTTCCCGCTATCGTAAAGAGGCAACAGGAGCATTGAATGATGAACAGCTCCGTAAGCTTGGAGAGCGTCTTACATACCTTAGAAATCTTGAGGACAGAAAACAAACGGTTCTCTCATCCATTGAGGAACAGGGAAAATTAACTTCTGAACTTAAGAAACAAATTGAGGCCGCCGGGACATTGGTAGTAGTAGAAGACCTCTACCGTCCTTATAAACAGAAGAAACGCACAAGAGCCACCATTGCCAAGGAACGCGGTCTTGAAGGTCTTGCTGCCATTATACGACTTGCCATGACCTCCAAAACACTTGAAGAAGAAGCAATTCTATATATTGATGAGAGCAAAGATGTACCGGACTCAGCAACTGCAATTCAGGGTGCAATAGATATCATTGCAGAGGAGATTTCCGATGAAGCCAAATACCGTATAGATATCCGCAATATGACTTTTAAAGAAGGCAATATCATCTCCACAGCCAAAGATTCTGAGGCTCATTCCGTATATGAGATGTATTATAATTTTACGAGTCCTTTGAATAAAATGACGGGCTACAGGACTCTGGCAATCAATCGTGGTGAGAAAGAAAAAATTCTTACCGTGAAAATCGAAGCCCCTGTCGATAAAATTTTACTTTACCTTGAGAAACAGGTGATTATTAAAGACAATCCTAATACAACTCCAACCCTCAAATCCGCTATTGCTGACAGCTATTCCCGCCTTATTGCACCTTCTATCGAAAGAGAGTTGCGCAATCAGCTTACTGAAGAAGCAGAAGATGGTGCCATAACAGTTTTCGGCAAAAATCTTGAACAGCTCCTTATGCAGCCTCCTGTTGCAGGCCGAACCGTTCTTGGCTGGGATCCTGCTTTCCGTACCGGCTGTAAGCTCGCAGTCGTTGATTCTACCGGAAAGGTTCTTGACACAGTAGTTATATATCCTACCGCACCTCAGAATAAGGTCGAAGAATCAAAAGCAATACTTAAAAAATTAATTAAAAAATATAACATTTCTCTTATTTCCTGTGGAAACGGAACCGCTTCAAGAGAATCCGAAGCGATTATTGCTGAGCTCATCAGCGAGATTCCTGAGAATGTCCAGTATGTTATTGTTAATGAAGCCGGAGCCTCCGTATACTCAGCAAGCGAACTGGCAACAGAGGAATTTCCTAATTTTGATG
>JBGVJZ010000042.1:0-32231 GCA_045129695.1 Lachnospiraceae bacterium
CCTTAAATATAAATTAGTCTTCCTGTTCCTCGTCGCTAAATGTTGTCAACACCTGTCTCTTACGAGCCATTTCATCACTCTCAAGATACTCGTCATAAGTAGTAATCTTATCGATTAATTTACCATTTACGAATTCCATGATTCGATTAGCTGTTGTCTGTACAAACTGATGGTCATGGCACGCAAAAAGAGCAACGCCCGGGAACTTAATAAGTCCGTTATTAAGTGCAGTAATTGATTCCATATCAAGGTGATTGGTAGGCTCATCAAGAATAAGTACATTAGAGCCCATAATCATCATCTTGGAAAGAAGACATCTTACCTTCTCGCCACCGGAAAGAACCTTAACCTTCTTAACTCCGTCATCACCTGCAAAAAGCATTCTTCCAAGGAAACCTCTTACATAAGTAACATCCTTTTCAGGTGAAAACTGCATAAGCCAGTCAACAATTGTATCCTCACAATCAAATTCAGCTGTATTATCCTTTGGAAAATATGCCTGTGATGTAGTAATACCCCATTTATAGGTTCCCTCATCAGGTTCAATTTCACCTGCAAGAATCTTAAATAAAGTTGTCTTTGCAAGCTCATCTGCACCTACAAAAGCTATCTTATCATCATGATTAACGATGAATGAAATGTTATCAAGAACCTTAACTCCGTCAACTGTTTTGCTTATTCCCTCAACAGTAAGCACCTCATTACCAATCTCACGGAAAGGTCTGAAATCAATATATGGGTATTTTCTGCTTGATGGTCTGATATCATCAAGCTCGATTTTCTCAAGTGCTCTCTTTCTTGAAGTAGCCTGTTTGGACTTGGAAGCATTAGCAGAGAATCTCTGAATAAATTCCTGTAATTCCTTAATCTTCTCTTCCTTCTTCTTATTGGCTTCCTTCATCTGCTTAATCATTAACTGACTGGATTCATACCAGAAGTCATAGTTTCCTGCATACAACTGAATCTTGGCATAGTCAATATCAGCAATCTGTGTACATACCTTATTTAAGAAATAGCGGTCATGTGATACTACAATAACCGTATTTTCAAAATTAATAAGAAATTCTTCAAGCCACGCAATAGCATCTAAATCCAAATGGTTGGTCGGCTCGTCCAACAGAAGAATATCAGGATTACCAAACAATGCTTTTGCAAGGAGAACCTTAACCTTCTCACTACCGTTCAATTCTGACATCATCTTGTAATGAAGATCCGGAACAATACCAAGACCGTTAAGAAGCATTGCAGCATCAGATTCTGCTTCCCAACCGTTCATCTCTGCAAATTCGCCCTCTAACTCGCTTGCACGGATTCCGTCTTCCTCAGAGAAATCCTCCTTGGCATAGATTGCATCTTTTTCCTTCATTATCTGGTAAAGTCTTTCATTACCCATAATAACTGTATCTAAAACCATATAAGAATCATATTTAAAGTGGTCCTGCTCCAGGAATGAAAGCCTCTCTCCCGGTGACATTGTTACATCACCTTTACTTGGTTCCAACTGACCTGAAAGAATTTTGAGGAATGTAGATTTACCTGCTCCGTTGGCTCCGATAAGTCCATAGCAGTTTCCCGGTGAAAACTTAATATTAACATCCTCAAACAATGCTTTCTTTCCGATTCTAAGTGTTACGTTATTGGCACAAATCATTTTATATATTTCCTCTCTAAAATTATATCAAAAATATTCCAAGTATAATTTTACAGTAAAACTATTTTTTTTCAAGTATTATTTTATAAAACAGCAGATTCAAATGCATAAAAAATGGGACTGAAACAAAATTTTCATTTTGCAGCAGTCCCATCTGTAATTACTTTTTCATTTTAAAGGTTGAGCATTCTGTTTTACCCTGTGCCATTGAATGACCTACATCCACATGCTTGGCTGTGCAGTTTCTGTCTTCATTATATACACAATTCTCAGCCTCACAGCGGATTTCAAGTTTCTGGTTAGGCGTACAGCAGGCATTCGTAACACTGTCACTCATTCTTTCGTCAAAAGACGCACAGAATGTGTTCTCAGGCTCAGTAGCATGGCTTCCGCCAACCTGAATATCGCCTCTGCAGCATTTTTTTTCTTCATTATGTTTACAATAGTCAACGCAACATCCTAAATCAGTCATATTACACCTCCAAAAAATTTTGCTGTAATTCAGCTGTATTTAGTATGCTCATTTTATATAAAATTATTTTATTAATTTTTTTGCTTTTTTCTCAAGTAATCCCCATGCAACCTTACCAATTGCCGTATAAGGGATATCCTTGTCGCTGATGTGTGCCGCTCCAATCGGAATCGCATAAGGAATCATACGATTCTTACACACATTGCGAACCGCTGTAAGCAATTCATCATCATTAATCTCTTTATTGGTCACAACAAATGCAAATGCTCCATAACCCCTGGTCGAATGTGGAACAGGCACTACATAAGCAGCCTTTGCTATATCAAGATTATCATGAAGGATTTTCTCTATTGAAGATGCAAAAACCGTATTTCCGGACACCTTAATTATTCTGCGTTGTCTGCATTTATAATATACGATACCATCTTTGATATATCCAACATCTCCCGTTCTAAGCCATTTTACACCTTCCGCATCCACAAACGGTCTGGTTACACTACCCTCCTCATCAAATCCATAGCTCATTAAATGTCCGGAGGCAATTGCAATTTCTCCTGTATCTCCGTTTAAAATCTCTGTATCACTGTTTTCATCCATTATTCTAATCTGCATATCATCAAACGGAATTCCAACCGATTCCTTATAACCTGTGGTTCTGTTGTTTACACAAATCGGACAGCACTCACTCATTCCATAGCCCATTGATATATATCCATTCCCGCCATTCTCACGAATAATCCGGTTAAAATCATCTCTTACATCATCAGTAAGGTTGTCCCCGCCTACAAAACCATGCTTAAATAAATTAAAATTTAATTTACCCTTGGCTGCAAGCTTTGAAAATCCCGGATGCACCAACAGTCTTTCAAAAATTGTAGGTACTCCCGGAAAATATGCCGGACAATCCTTCTTAATGATGTCTATTACAATTCCAAGATTAAATACAGGCACCATTACTACCATGCCGCCTGCATAAAGCGGAAGATGTATTGCAACTGTCAATCCAAAAATATGAAATGCCGGCAGAATAGCAAGCATAGAAACAACCTTAGGAAGAGGCTTTTCTGTTTCAAGGCAATTTATTGCCGACTGTTCAAAGGATGCCGATGAATGCACTACAGCCTTAAATGTTCCGTTGGTTCCTCCGCTAAAAATAATTACTGCATCACTCAAATCATCTGTTTCCTTGTCCAAAACAGGTTCTCCGCCAATAAACTCTGACAATCCATATGCTTTTTTAAATTTTTTCTTAAATTGAGTCAGATTTTTCTGACATAAAACTCTTTTGGTCAAAACAGCTTTAATGTGAATAGGGAAATGTGACATAATTGGTACACAAATAAATGTCAGATTTTCAAAGCCCTCAAGCCCATATACACAATCAATTGCAATTCTTGAGAAAAACAGACATTTACAATCTGTCATGCGAAGCTGTCTGGCAAGCTCCTCCGAAGGTGATTTGGGATTAAACATTACACATACTCCCCCCATCTGATTAACCGCATAAAATACAGCCAGCAAATCAGGTGAATTAGGAAGACTTATTCCAATTCTGTCACCCTTGCGAAAACCTGCTCTGATTAATGCGCCCGCCACATGTCTGATTCTTAAAAGCAGTTCATTATACGTCATGGTATAATTAAAATATTTACAACATATGTCATCGGGTTTTTCCACGGCATTTTTTTCTATTGTCTCATATAGTGTCATTGTTATAGTTCCAATCAGATTATTTATTAATTATATTAAAAATAAGATATAGAATTCCATATACTACCGGCTGATGCAGAACATATATGAAAATGGTCTTTGTCCCGATAAAAGTAATCGGTGGACAGATATTCTTATAGAAAAACTTCGGAATTCTTCCCTCTTTAAAATATTTTCCGAGGATATTTCCACATAAAAACAATAAAATCCATGGAAACACCGGGAAATAATCCGCAGAATATATATCACTCTTCCAAGGCAGACCAAGACAATATAAAAATACATTACCCTCAAACTCCGGAAGCTCAATCATGTGATTTCCGAAAAATCCCAGATATCCGTTTGGTAACCCAAAAACAAATAAAAATATTACAAACAATAAAGGTGCCACAAACCCCGGAATTTTATCAATAAATTTTCTAAGTAATGCATACATAAGCATACAAACAGAAAACAAATGCAAAACACCAAAGAAAATAAAATCATTCCGCATAAAAAACCATGTAAAAAGAGAAAAACAAAGCGAAATTATCAGACATTGTATACCACGCCTAAGATTAGAATGAGATAAATGACATGCAATTCCTGATATAAATATTAACATTCCTGCTCCAAAATCTCTGATAAAATTCACAAACGGATGAAACAGAAATCCATCTATAGGAATATTGTAAATATAGCATAAATCAAATATAGTATGATATGCTACAACACCTATTATAATTACGCCTCTGACAGTATCTATAAAATGTATTCTGTCCTTGTAATCTTTTTTCCTGCGTTCCACGGTATATCTCCTAAAACAAAATTTATAAAAACCACACTTATAATATCATAGAAAACTCATTGTTGCAAATAAAGTTTAATCTTATAAAAAAGGGACAATGCCCTAAAGCATTGTCCCCAAGCGCTACAGTTAATCAACGTACCACAACCCTATTTAATAATCATATTCATCATCATAGTCATAATCATAGTCATAATCATTATAAAGGCTGCCACTCATATCTTCAACACCTTCCAGATACTCATCAATATTATCTGCAGTAACACCAAATTCATTGAGCAGTGCACAAATAACTTCCGAAACACTCTGTACATTCTTATCAGGAACACTTACAGAAACTGAAGCATCCTTTGTAATTGTAGTACTTACAACAAATGAGCATTGCTGACCGTCTGACATACCAACCATCTGTGCTTTAAAAATATAGTCGTTGTCCTTCTGTGATGTTGTGATTGTAATCTTATCCAGACCACTGTCCTCAAAGGTAATGTCTTCCTTAGACTCTTCAAGTCCGTCTGCAAGCTCCGCGAGCATCTCTTCGCATTCAGAAGCATCAATCTCAAATTCTGAGAAATCTGTATCAGCCATAGCTTCATCAATTATCTCATCAATTTCACTGTCAGTCATACCGGCATCAAGCTGTTTATTAACATCTGTAAATATATCTGTAATCATATCTCTTACAATAGTTTCATAATCAAACTGATTATAAACATCTGCTATTTCCTCTGACCATTCTTCACCATTGTCATTTAAAAGAACAATAGTAGCATCAATAAATTTCTGTAAATCCTCATCAGAAGAAATTCTTATTTCATACTTGCCGTCTTTTTCTTCAATCACATCATCATAAGCCTTATCTAATGCATCTAAAAACAAATCTGAATCCATGTCTGTTTCTGCCACAGCAGCCTCGCCAAAGTCTATAGAAACCCAGTCACCGGTAATTCCATAAGCACTTAAATCAAAATCTGCAGCACCTGCCAATGCTGAAACTGATTTAATATTTACATATAAAGCACTATCAGTAGCAATAAGTGCATCTTCAACTTCGTACTTAACACCGTCAACATCTGCCTTAAAACTAACTGATGCAGCCTTGCCATCACATTCTCCAAAAATAGTTAAATCAAAAGATTCTCCTTCCATCTCATATGAACAGGATATCTCATAGCTGTATTTATCCAACTCCGAAGCATTCTTCATAACATCAAACATTGAAGATGCCTTAGGTGCTCTTGTACAACCTGCTAATGCAGCTACCCCTAATGCGGTAACGCTCACTGACGCAACAATTTTCTTTAAATTTTTCACTGATTTTCCCTCCTGAAAATTAATCCTCGGTATATTCTACCATACCTTAATTCGCAATTATATTCTTCTTTTTGTTTTTTGTCAATAAAAAGGTTGATTTTTACTACTTACACGATTAAAATAAGGAAAATGCCATATACATGGCATATTATATGGAGGTTTATATGAAGCATTTACTCAGTCCGCTTGATTTGTCAGTCACAGAACTGGATGAGCTTTTATCTTTGGCAAATGATATTGCAAATAATCCAGCCAAATATTCTGAATGTTGCAGGGGTAAGAAGCTTGCAACACTTTTCTATGAACCAAGCACACGTACAAGACTTAGCTTTGAGGCCGCTATGCTAAATCTTGGCGGCTCAGTTCTTGGTTTCTCCTCAGCAGACTCAAGCTCAGCTGCAAAAGGTGAAAGTGTCTCTGATACAATTCGTGTTATATCCTGCTATGCTGATATTTGTGCTATGCGTCATCCTAAGGAGGGTGCTCCTCTTGTTGCGTCAATGCATTCAGGAATTCCTGTTATTAACGCCGGAGATGGCGGTCATCAGCATCCGACCCAGACACTAACCGATTTAATGACTATCAAATCCCTTAAAGGCCGTTTTGATAACCTGACCATTGGTTTATGCGGTGACTTGAAGTTTGGAAGAACCGTACACTCCCTTATTAATTCGTTAGTCAGATATCAGAATATTAAATTTGTTCTTATCTCACCCAAGGAACTTCGTGTTCCTGACTATATCAGAGAGGATGTCCTGAAAGCCGGCGGTCATGAATTTATTGAGGTTGAACGTCTGGAGGATATCATGCCTGAGCTTGATATTTTATATATGACAAGAGTTCAGAGAGAACGTTTCTTTAATGAAGAAGAATATATGAGAATGAAAGATTTCTATATTCTTGATAACGCCAAAATGACACTCGCCAAAGAGGACATGCTGGTTCTTCACCCTCTCCCACGAGTTAATGAAATTGCCGTTGAAGTGGATGAAGACCCTCGAGCAGCATATTTTAAACAGGCACAGTACGGAGTATATGTCAGAATGGCATTAATCCTTAAGCTTTTGGAGGTTATGTAGTATGTTAAATGTTGGAAAAATTGAAAACGGCATTGTAATAGATCATATTGAAGCCGGCAAGAGCATGGATATCTACCGCTATCTCGGCTTAGGCGAGCTGGATTGCTGCGTTGCCATTATCAAAAATGCACGCAGTAACGAAATGGGAAGAAAAGACATCATCAAAATTGATGGCGGACTTGGGGTGGTAGACCTTGACATTCTTGGATTAATTGATACAAATATAACTGTTAACATTATCAAAAATGGTGAAATCTTTGAGAAGAAAAAGCTTGATTTGCCAAAGCAGGTAACCAACGTAATCTCCTGCAAGAATCCAAGATGCATTACTCAGATTGAACAGGAGCTTGACCAGGTATTCTATTTAACAGACCCAGAAAAACATATTTACAGATGCAGATATTGCGAAGAAAAATATTAAAATTGGAATTTAAATTTACTGAAAAAGCACGTTTTCACTTGGTTGCATACGCAGCAGCACTAAGGTGCTAAAAAACAGCGCCTAAGTGCCGGCGTCTGCAAACAGCTTTTCCCTGCAAAGTTAAATTTCTCGCACAAATGTCCAATGGTAGATTGTTGCCAATTTACTTGCAGTTCTCACTTAAGGGGAATATTTTATCGAGTTATCGCCCAAACATTTAACCTCAATAAATCTTTAAATTGTCCTCATTCTGCAAATATTCCACATCAAAATTCAATATTGCTTTATGAATATTCTCAACGGCTTCCTGCTGTTCATCCTTGAACTGAAATCTCTCCAGCTGACTCCACAATGAATCCAATTCATCAATATCCATATCCTCTGCTGAAATTTTGATTTTCTGTAATATTTCAGTAATCTCCTGCTGAAATTTATCGGCAGATTTCTTATCTTGACTGTCAGAATTATTTGAAAACATCGAGAGCTTATCTCTATATGCTCTCCAGCATTCCAAAAATATTGGTGTCATTGATTCCAAAACAGCGACATTATTATTTCTCGCTGAATCTTCGAGAACCTTTGCCATACCGGCTAACGTAATTATACCTATTGTGGCTGCTGAATTCTTCATACTGTGAATTTTGGTACAATATTTTTTCCTGCCTTCATCCGTTGATATTTCAGCATAATACTCTTCCAATTCCCCGGCATCATATTCAATTGCAGATACAAAAAAAGCTACTGTATCAAGCATTATCTGTTCATCATTAAAATGCATGCGGGCATATTTCCAATCAAGACCTTCCACCAACGGAAGCTCTGATTTGCTGTCAGTTGATTTATCTGATGAAGCTTTCACCTGACATAATAAAGATTTATCCAATAATTCTTCAATCAAAGCCTCAAGCTTTTTATAATCAATAGGCTTCTCCAGAAAAGCATCAAAACCTTCCTTTAAATATTTCTCCTTTGCACCAACAATGGCATTTGCCGTCAGTATAACCACAGGTGTATTTTGGGAAGGATAATCCTCCATGTTTTTCATAATTCGGAATGCCTCCAAGCCATCCATCTCAGGCATCATGTGGTCAAGGAATATAATGTCATATGCCTTGTGAGAAACCATCTCCAGACATTCTTTTCCATTCTGTGCCTCGTCAATCTGAATTTTGGTCGACTTCAACAAACCCTTAAATACTCTCCTATTCATTTCATTATCATCAACGACAAGTATTTGGGCATCCGGAGCTTCAAAAGCATGCAAATATTCATGTTCGATATTTAAAGTATTAATATCCTCTCCTAATTTGCCTATTGGTGTTGCATCTGCAATTTTCTGACATAATTCAAAAGAAAATTCTGATCCTTCACCATAAACACTGGATACCTTCAATTCGCTTTTCAATAAACCAAGAAGCTGTTTTGTAATACTCATTCCCAGTCCTGTTCCTTCTATATTACGATTTCGCTTCTCTTCAATTCTTTCAAAAGGTGTGCATAATTTCTGCAAATCCTCTTCTTTAATTCCGATGCCTGTATCTTTAATGCTAAAATGCAGCTTTGATGTATTCTCCTCTTCTGACTGCTTAAGCGTAATCTCTAAAGTAACCATTCCTTTATGTGTATATTTCACGGCATTATTCAATAGATTCACGAGAATTTGTCTAAGACGTATATCATCACCTATGAGCTTATGCGGAATATTTTCATCAATTATTACCTTGAATTCCAGCCCTTTTATTCTCGCCTTAAAAGAAATCATATTTATAACATCTTTTATTACACCTGCAAAATCATATTCTATAAAAATGACACTCAGCTTTCCGGCTTCTATTTTGGTAATATCGAGAATGTCATTAATAATGCTAAGCAAAGAGTTAGCTGATTTTTCAACATCCTTAGCGTATTGTTTTACAGTATCCTCTTTGGATTCCCTTAAAATAAGTTCATTCATTCCCAATACTGCTGTTATAGGAGTTCTTATTTCATGTGACATATTCGCCAAGAAATTAGTTTTGGCTTTATTAGCCTCATCTGCACGCTTTTTTTCTTTTTCTAATTGTTCTGCCAATAAAACATCCGGATTCTCTGTTGTTAAATAAATACCCAGATTAAGTAACACCATGCCAAGACATGTAATAAGTGCTTCCGGTATCAGAATCTGATAAATTGCAACCGGTATTTCGCTGAGCAAAGCTATTCTGATTGCATTTCGCTTTTTCTTAGGAATATTTTTACCATATTGAACAATTAATTTTATAATTAAGACTACATAAACAGTTCCACCAATATATGTCATAAAAGCAGCCGGACCATAGGAATAATTTCCGTTGGGAGTTTCAATATATTTAAGAGGTAAGAATATAACTCCCAAAATTGTAATAATTAATGTAATTAAGGAAAAATTATGTCTTTTAATTGTATCTCCTATTTCTTCCTCAATTATGCTTTCCAGATATTTATACACAATATAGAATATGGACAGCATAAGTCCCATATAAAATATATGTACAATTCTGTTTAGAACTGCTGATACCGTATTTAAGTGGTTAACTGTATATACTGAGAAAATATCAAACAGCAACTGCAGAAAAGTACAGCACAACAATGCAGAAAACCATTTTGACGCTTTGTTGTGCTGATTCAACGATGAAAAATAAAACATGCCAATCAGAACAATTATAATGACACATGCAATTTGGGTTTTATACACATCATCGCCTACCTTCCCAAAATTCCTTCAATCTTCTGAATTAAAGACTCCGAATCTGCCGGTTTCAGGAAGTATCCCGCCGGTTTTAAAGCTAATAATTCCATTACTATCTCTCTGGAATCCATACTTGTCAGAAACACAATCGGAATTTCTTTCAGTTCTTCATCTGTCTGAAGTTTTTCCATAACCTCTTTACCGTTCATCTCAGGCATTTCATAATCAAGCAGAATTAAATCCGGTGTTTTCTTACCTATTGAAATAAATGCCTGAAATCCTGACGCCGCTACTGCTACAGAATATTTATTATCTAAAATACTCTTTATATTACGCAATAAAACAGCATTATCATCCACAATAAGAATATGTGGTTTGTCACCATTTTTGAAAACTCTGTATTTATTCTCATTATATTCTCTGCCCGCAACTACATCCATACATATTTCCAATACATGTCTTTCTGCAACAGGGCTTAAGACTCTATGAAACCTGCCTGTCTCATAAAATTCTGAATACTTATCACTTTCTGTTTCATTTCCTACCGTAATTACCGGAATATCCGGACATTCATTTTTTAAATATTCAAACAATTCATAATAATTAATACTATTGCCAACCATACTGGCAACAACAAGTGTTGGTGGATGCATTTTTATTGCATGAAACGAAACATTCTTCATCTGATCATGAAAAAAAACATTAAACCTCCAATTTAGCAATTGATACAAATCACTGTTTGTTTTATTATCTTCTCCAATGAATATAATGTTATCTCTCACAAATACCTACCTCCGTATATAAAGTTTTATTCTGATATAGATGACTAAATTATCTTTTTTCATTATAACAAATAAACTCTTTATATTCCACTTATTTTAAATAAATGCACCTAATTTCCGGTACTTTTATATCTCTTCACACTCACTCTCCAGAACACATAAGCCAGCATATAAATTACCACTCCCACCAAAGGTGCGATAAACATATATGCTTCGTTATAATTTACCATATCTTCTTTTCGCAGCAAATACTGTGCCGGAAAATAATTTACAAAAGCAAACGGTACAACATAAATCATCAATGCCTTAATAAGCTTATTGTAAATACTAATCGGATATCCCGCAAATTTTCTCATATTCCAGTAGAAAATCTCTCTAATGCTGTTGGTTTCCACAAAATAAAAGCTCAAAGCCGAAAAGAAAATAAACATGCCACCCTGAATCAGAACTCCGCCTATAATGGCTGCAACATAATACATTATGGTTACAAAATCCCACTGTATTCCCACCCTGCCGGCGGACACCACGAAAAGTACAATTCCAAGTGTTCCATGCCCGGCAGAAGCCATCAAATCCGCGTTATTTAAAATAAGCTGGAATAAAAGCCCCCTTGGTCTTAACATAAGCCTGTCAAAACGTCCCTCTCTTATCATACAGGAAAAATCTCTAAGGTCGGCAAAAATAGACACTACAAATGCATATGTAAGATAAAGTATGCTGAACAAAAACAGCATCTCATTAACATTCCAGTTATTTATTTTATCAAATTTAAGCAGTGCAAGATAGATAACGATTATATTGGTTGCTTCCCTGACAAATACTGCAAGTGTAGCCACAAATGTATCCACTCTATACTGAAGTCTGGTATGAAAACTCATTCTAAGAGATTGAAGCATTGTTTTAATTTCACCCATTTTATCAGCCTCCCTGAATCACTAATTTTTTGACGCCTTTTTTCCAGAATGCATTGGCAATTAAGCTAAGAACTGCAATCCATAAAAGCTGAACGCCAACACTTGTAAGCAGCTCCATGCCTTCCACATTACCCAGATATATCTGCACAGGAGTAAAATAAATAGACTGGAATGGCGTAAAGGAAATTATCTTCTGAAGTACCGGTGGCATAAACCACAATGGTATCAAAGCACCTGAAAGAATATTTACAAACACATTTTTAATGGTAATTATTCCCCATACACTAAATAACCAGAAACACCAAGTCTGGATAACGAAGCTTATTAACCACAAAATCAAATATCCCAGTACAACGCTGACAAGCATTAATAACAAATGTAACACACTCTTAGGCGGACATAGTTTCGTATACAGCAAGGTAAAAATAACTGCCGGCACAAAATTAAATACTATCTTAAAAATTCCCTCTCCCACATTTTCTGACAACATTCTAAAAACAAAATTTACCGGCTTTAGAAATTCATTGGTAATACTTCCACTATGAACCCTGTCCTGTAAAAACATCTCGTTAAACCCAAAGGCATTGGACAATCCCAATGAAATAACAAAACTGGTTGCCACCATACTGAAGCTTATGCCATCTATTTCCTCTGCTCCGGCATACAACGCCTTATAAATACACAAATACACAACTATGGTCATTACAGTATTAATAATTCCCATAAAAAATTCCAAACGATATGTCATTTTATTCTGAAATTTTTTAATGGCAAATTCTAAGTATGTTCTCATAACTAATCCTCCTTCGAAGCAGAATCATTAAGCTGTAGTTTTCCCTCATATATGCCACGAATAATTTCATCAATTTCCGGCTCACAGATAGAAATATCCTTAATGTCATATTCTGAAAAAAGATTCTCCATAGCTTCATTCATTCTGGTTTCATTAACATTAAAAGTTTTGGTGACTTTCTCGCCATTATCCAGAAGAATTTCTACAGTTTTGGTGTCAACATATTTATTTTTGATTTCTGACACGCTTCCATCATAAATTTTCTTACCGGAGTCAATTATTATAAGTCTGTCGCATACCTTTTCAATATCCTGCATATCATGCGTGGTAAAAATAATTGTGGTCTTCTCTGTTACATTCATATATCTTATAAATTCTCTTATCTTTTCCTTGGCGACAACATCAAGCCCGATTGTAGGTTCATCTAAGAATACAATCTCCGGAGAGTGCAAAAGTGCTGCCACTATATCCCCTCTCATTCTCTGTCCCAATGATAGCTGTCTTACCGGCTGATTGATAAATTCCTCCATGTCGAGAAGCTTGATAAATTTCTGAAGATTATTTTCATATATTTCATTAGGAATTTTATATATGTACTTCATCAGTTCAAAGCTTTCAATTAATGGCAAATCCCAATTAAGCTGTGTTTTCTGCCCAAAAACAACTCCAATATTTCTGACATATTGTTTTCTCTCTTTGTGAGGAATATATCCGTTACTGATTAAATCCCCTTTATCAGGATATAGTATTCCTGACAGCATTTTAATAGTGGTACTTTTACCCGCTCCGTTTGGTCCGATAAAGCCCACTATCTCACCTTTTTCTATAGAAAAGCTGATGTCATCCACTGCCTTTCGTATCTCATACTGTCTGTTGAAAAGATTTCTCACAGAAGCTAAAAATCCCTTCTTGTGTTTGGCTATTTTGTAATATTTTTTTATATTTTTAACTTCAATTATATTATCCATGTTAAAACTTCCTTTCGTAGATTTTTTTAATGGTATCCTCTAAATCCGGTTCAAATAATCTGACATCATTTATTTTATTCTTTTTCATTATGTGTTTAAGTATGTGGGCTGTATCAATTATCTGTTTGTCGTATTCTATTGTGAGATTATTATCTTCTATTTTATATTTACTAATTGGTATATCCTCAAAATCAGGAAGAGTTTCTTCAATTTCTAACTCCAGTCTGTGCATTGGTGAAAATTCCTTAATCATACTTTTTATATTTCCGTCATATATAATCCGGCCTTTATCGAGCAAGAAAATTCTTTCACAAATGCGTTCAACCTCTGTCAGATTATGACTGGTATATATAAGCGTATATTTCTTCCTGTTAGTCTCAAAATATTCTACAACCCTATGTTTAATGGAAACATCAAGTCCAATCAATGCTTCATCAAGCATTAATAGCTTCGGCTTAGTAATAAGGGCATACATAAGCTCGCAGCGCATTCGCTCTCCAAGGGACAAACTTTTTGGCGTTGAATTTAACAATGTTTTAACATCAAGAATGTCATCCAGCTCATCATAAATAAGCCTATACTCACTTTCATTAATTCCATACATTTTTAATGCATTTTCATATGAGCTTTTAATGCTCAAATCATCCCATAACTGGGACTTGGTTCCTGATATATAGGAAGTCTCTTTAAGAGCTTCATGCTTGATAATCAGCTGTTTAGCACCATTCACCCTGATAAAACCCGAATCCGGTTTAAGCACTCCTGAAATAACATTTAACATTGTAGTCTTTCCTGCTCCGTTAAGTCCTATAATTCCAACGGATTCTCCGGGTGCAATATGAAAAGAAATATCATCCAACACTTTTTTATCACCAAATTTTTTGCAAATATTTTTCATAACAATCATTCGTCTTCTCACCTCAAGCAAAATATAGTTAAAAAAATCCCACACGTCAACGCATGTGGGATAAACAGCATTGATACTGTGACAAACAACTTACCCCAGTACAATACTAACTATAAACATATTATTTTTCTCATATATATCAATATCACCCTTATATTTCTGTGTGATGTTCTTAATTTGTGCAATACCATATCCATGTCCCGGTTCATCCTTAGTAGATATAAAATCAGGATTATTCTCCAACACAGATCCATCAATACTGTTCTTAACAGTAATTGTATCCATTCCTTTCAAAGATAAAATCTTAATTTCAAGCTTCTTCTCCTCTGAATTAAGTGCACCTTTAATAGCATTATCAAGAACATTATTAAACAATGCCGAAAAATCCACCGCATCCATATAATCAAATGACAGATTTTCCACCTCTGCTTTAATTTCTATGCCTGCTTCCTTCGCTTGGGAGAGCTTGTTATTAATAATGTAATTCAACAGAGAATTGCCGATATTTACATATGTATACATCCTATTTAATTTATCGAGAATCTCACCGGCATAGTTTTTTGCCTCGTCTATTTTATTTTCTTCAAAATAGGACAGCATAACCATTGTATGATTCTTCATATCATGCTTAAGGAGTCTCATTTGTGTCTGGATTCTCTGAATTTCCTCAGCCATTTCCTGCTGAATATTATAATTATTCCGGATATCAGCAAGCTTCTTTTCCATATCCAGATTATCTGAAACCGTATGTGTAAGCATGGAATCAAGTTCATCATATTCTTTTTGCAGTTCTTTATTATGTATTTTCTGTCTTATAAATAAAAACAGCAAAACAATTATTGCGATACAAAGTGCAGCTATTAAAAACGGCATGTAATTCACCCATTATTCTCTTATTGATTCTAAAATTTTCCTGCGAACCTCTTTTTCATAGCTTCTTCCAATAGGAATAACCTTGGATCCGTCACTGTATTTTAGTTCTGCCTCGGAAGCTCTTAATCTGATAACATAGTCACCATTAATCAGATATCCTTTGTGACATCTGATAAAGTCTTTTCCCACTAACTCTTTTTCTATATTTGACAGAGTATCTCTGATTCTTATATATTCATTCTGCAAATATATATTAACATAATTTCCTTCCGATTCTATATATACTATTTCTGAAATAAGTATTTTGGAAAGCTCCTGTCCTTTTTGTATTACCAACTCCTGCTTACGATGAATTAATTCCTGTTTAATTCTTCTGACCAACTCATCCAGTTCATCCTCAATATGAGTTTTCCTGATAAATCCAAATGGCCTATAGGCAAAGGTTTGATACACCAAGGCATCATAACTGGTAACGAATATGAGCATGGTCTTCATTCCCTGTTCATTAACAAAGCCTGCAATGTCCATTCCACTAAAATATGGCATATCAATGTCAAGAAAAAGAATGTCCATAGATTTACTGTGAAGATATTCAATTAATTCCCTCGGGTCATTATACGATAAATATTCAGCAGCCACTTCATGCTTATTGAAGGATGCCTGCACCTTAGCAGTAATATCCTCTAATATTCGTTTGTCATCATCACAGATTGCAATATGAATCATGGTGTTAATACCTTTCAAAAAAGTTATATCTTATGCTTCGGAACAAATTCAATTTTAAGAACCATATCCATCCCTTCTGCAAGACGCTTTAACAGATTAATTGATGGATTTCAGAATATAATTTCGAAATAAAAACATTGAAAAAAGATAAAAAAGATTTTCAGTAAGCCTGTAAGCCGGGTTATGTCGTGAATGATCATCTATCTAGTCCTGTCGTTACCGACAGGCTCAAGCGACCTACCTGAAGCTGGCGGGCCACGTACGCTTCTATTTGGTCTTGCTTCGGATGGGGTTTACATATGCCCCCTGTGTTACCACAGAGGCGGTAGTCTCTTACACTGCCCTTCCAACCTTACCACATAAGTGGCGGTATATTTCTGTTGCACTAGCCTTGGAGTCACCTCCACCGGACGTTATCCGGCATCCTGCCCTGTGAAGCCCGGACTTTCCTCACCTCCCGATTGGGAGCCGCGATCATTCGGCTTACTGAAAAATTCTTCGTTACGAGAGTGTCGCCCATCTATAAATGCTTCGCATTGGGGGCGACACAAGTAGAAAATTTGCTTAGCAAATCATATACATTATTCAAAACAACTTCCACCAACAAACTCCCTGACAATGGAATTAATTGGTATAATATCAGTTGTAACTCCCAGAAAATAATCAAGGAACTTAAGCAGTCTCTTGGCTTCCTGATACTCAGGTTCATCCTGCTTAATATTAAACAATAAAGGTTCTGCGAACTGTTTTAAAACAGCTAATTCATAAATTGAGGCTGAATTAAATACTACATCCGCATCCTCCTGAAAAGGAAAGATATTAAGCTCCTCTCCTCTTCTCACAGACTCCCACATGGCAATGGTTTTCTGTGCTGATGAACCTCTTGTTCTTGAATCCCTCACCATTCTTCTCAACAGTCTTGTATCTGTTGTAGGAATTCTGTTATGCTCATCTACATTAAGCTGTGTTAATGCACTAAGATATATTTTGTATTTGCTCTCTTTAGGAAGCGTATATGATAACCGGTCGTTAAGTCCGTGTATACCCTCAATTACAAGCACATCGTTTTCTCCAAGAGTCATATAACTTCCATTATATTCTCTCTTGCCGGTTTTAAAATTGAAAGTAGGAAGCTCAACAGTTTTAAGATTCAATAAATCAGTCATATCCCTGTTAAAGCCTTCAATATCAAGTGCTTCCAGACATTCAAAATTATAATTGTCATTCTCATCCAATGGTGTCAGATGTCTGTCAACAAAATAATTGTCCAGAGAAATCTGGTGTGGAATCAGTCCATGTGCACGAAGCTGTATTGCAAGTCTGTAAGATGTTGTAGTCTTACCGGAAGATGACGGACCCGCAATCATAATAAACTTCTTGGTTCTGTCCTGAGCAATTGTTTCTGCTATCTCTGCCAGTTTCTTCTCCTGTAATGCTTCCTGAACCAGAATCAGCTCATTAATTTTACCACGTGAAATAACATTATTCAACTCCCCAACTGTATCAACACCTAACATTTCACCCCATGCTGAGGTTTCCTTAAGCACCTTGAATAATTTATTCTGTGGCTCAAACGGCGGAACGACATCCGGATATTCCTTAACAGGGAACTGAATTACAAATCCCTCATCATAAGCATATAATTCAAAATATTTAATGTAGCCTGTAGATGGCACCATATATCCATAATAATAGTCTTCAAAACCATCAACTGAATACAAATTCACCTGAGAACTTCTTCTGTATTTAAAAAGCTCAACTTTATCAATCATCCCATGCTTACGGAATCTGTCAATAGCTTCTGAAGTGCTGACCGTTCTTTTAAGAATAGGAATATTGTCTGCAACAATTTCTCTCATTCTCTTATCAATGGATTTAATAAGAGCCTCATCAACTGTAACATCACCTTTAATAACACAGTAATATCCCTTGCTTAATGAAAAATCCACCTTGACCTTCTCAAGCTTCTCTCTTGGAATCAAATCATAAATTGCTTTCAGCATAATTATGGTCGCACTACGTTTATATGCAAGTGAACCTGCTGAATCATTGGTTGTAACCCATGTAATCTCAGAGTCCATAGGAACTTCTTTATGTAACTCCATCAATTTACTATTACTTTGAGCAAGAACAATATCTGCATCATATTCCGGCTGTGCTTTTTTTGCAAGCTCCGATAACAATATTTTATCAGCCATCCAATCACCCCGTTTTAAATAAATTTTTGTGGATTATTAATCTCCATCGGTATAACAGAAACCTTATTATCAAGCTGTTTATTCAGATATTCTGTCACAATACCAATAAAAATATGTTCAATTCCATAATGCCCTGCATCAATTATACAAAGACCCTGTGCAACACTATCCACACCATAATGATATGTCATATCACCTGTTATAAGTACCTCAGCACCAAGCTTTATTGAACTTGAAATTTCATCCTTGCCGGATCCAGGACATATTGCAACATTATTCACAATTAAATTCTCATCTCCATATAAAACAACCTTTTGAAGATTAAATTTATCTTTGACTAATTCACAAAGCTCTCTTATGGTTAATTCCTTTGGAAGCCTTCCGCATCTTCCAATACCTTCCCCGTCCTTAACCTCTGAAAGAACCTTACAGTCAGTTAATTCCAGCCTGTCCGCTGCTGATGTCGCCATTCCTCCGACAGCATCAAAATTAGTATGCATACAGTAACAGTTAATTCCGTTTTCAATAAGCTTCATAACCCTTCTGCCAATGAAGCTGTTATCATTAATCTGCTTAATTCCTCTGAACAGCAGAGGATGATGTGTAACTATCATATCAACTTGATTATTAACTGCGAATTCCACCACTTCATCATCTGCATCAACGGCAACGAGTATTTTATGTATTTCATTATTATTGTGTCCAATGTGCATTCCCGGATTATCCCATTCACAGGCATATTCCTTAGGACATAATTTTTCAAGTAATTCAACTATTTCTATTGCTATCATATTTGTTAATTGCCTCCCTGATTACTTCAAGCTCTTTGTTAAGTTCAGCAATCCTTGCTTCATTCTGACTTCCTGATACACACATTTTATCAAGAATCTTTAACCTTTTATTCTCCTCTTGCCGAAGATACAATAATAATGTACTGTCTTTACGTGTTAAAAGTATCTTACCAAATAATGCCTCTTCCTCCGAAGCTATTGTCATATCCCCGACAGTAACCTTGATTATAAAATAAAATTTACCGTCCTCCAATACCATAATCTCGTCACAAATGCAAAAATTATTATCTGCAAGAAATTTTCTGACCAGATTAACATCTGAATGTGGTGACAATATAAGCTCCCTGGCAGACCTCGCAACCGACATATGCGCTTCAATAATTCGGATAGTGAGCAGTCCGCCCATTCCGGCAATTACAATTGAATCTGCCTCACCTTCATTAAGTCCCGCAAGACCGTCTGACAGCCTTGTAGTAACAATATCCTCAACACAATATTTTCTGATATTATCTCCGGCCCTTTCCAATGGTCCTTCATTAACGTCCATTGCAAATGCTTTCTTAGTCAGTCCGTTTTGTGCCATATAAATTGGTATGTATCCGTGGTCCGTTCCTATATCGGCAACGCTGTTGCCCACTGTAATCAGACTTGCCACGGCAGTAAGTCTCTTTGATAAGTTCATTAGTCCAGAAAATCCTTTAATTTACGACTGCGGCTTGGGTGTCTCAATTTACGAAGTGCCTTTGCCTCAATCTGTCTGATACGCTCTCTAGTAACACAAAATACCTTTCCTACCTCTTCAAGAGTTCTTGCTCTTCCATCATCAAGACCGAATCTTAATTTAAGTACCTTCTGCTCTCTTTCGGTAAGTGTTCCCAAAACCTCTTCAAGCTGCTCTTTAAGCAGAGTAAAGGCTGCAGCCTCTGCAGGTACAGGTACATTATCATCCTGTATAAAATCTCCAAGATGGCTGTCTTCTTCCTCACCGATAGGTGTTTCAAGAGACACAGGCTCCTGGGAAATCTTCAGTATCTCTCTTACTCTTTCAACGGGCATATCCATCTCGTCAGCAATCTCTTGTGGAGATGGTTCTCTGCCAAGCTCCTGTAAAAGCTGTCTTGAAACTCTGATTAATTTATTAATTGTCTCAACCATATGAACAGGAATACGAATAGTCCTTGCCTGGTCTGCAATTGCTCTGGTAATCGCCTGACGAATCCACCATGTTGCATAAGTAGAGAATTTGTATCCTTTACGATAATCAAATTTCTCGACAGCTTTAATAAGACCGAGATTTCCCTCCTGAATCAAATCAAGGAAAAGCATACCTCTGCCCACATACCTTTTGGCAATACTGACAACAAGACGAAGATTCGCTTCTGCAAGACGTTTTTTCGCACTTTCATCTCCCAGTTCCATTCTCTTGGCAAGCTCAATTTCCTCTTCTGCCGATAAAAGTGGCACCTTGCCGATTTCTTTAAGATACATTCGCACAGGATCTTCGATACTTACTCCATCAGGAACAGACAAGTCGATATTCTCAACATCGACCTCGTCTTCTTCATCCAGAATAATTTCTTCATCCGGCTCATCATTATCGGTTGTTCTTAAAATATCGATATTGTTAGCCTCAAGAAATTCAAATATTTTATCCATTTTCTCCGGATCTTCCAACATTGAACCAAACATATCGGTTACCTCATGGTATTCCAATACATTTTTCTTTTTCTTAGCAAGTGTAAGAAGGTCTTTCAATAATTCTGTAAACTTTTCCATGTTCTCTTCCATTAACATGTCCATCCTTCCATAGTTAATCTTATTGTATCCTTAATTTAGTGAAATATGCAAATTTCTAAGTGCCGACTGTTTTTTCATAATATCCTGCAGTTCTGCAAGAGAAGTTGCACTTCGGCTTTTCTGTTTATAACTCTCATCCAGAATGAGCTTTACAGCATCATTAATTGCATGCTCTCTGTCCTTCTGGGCAGCATCATCATCTAAAATATTGGTATTTAGTATTTTGGCAACAATGCTATGTTCCTCATCACCCTCAAATGAATTAAGAATCATCTCCGGATGAAAATCGTTATTCTCTATTTGTCCAAACAGCAATTCAGCAACTTTTCTGTAAATCGGTTCCGTAAAATTATCTGATGCAATATGCTGTTTAATTCTGTTATAAATTACAGGATCATCAGAAATCCATGTTAAAAGCATCCTTTGTGCCTGTTTAACTCCTGTATCCTGTTCCTTATTAAGGCGATTGGTATTATTTTCCTTAGGCTTCATCCTTACAACACCGGCGGCCGCCACTCTTCCCACCAGTTTCTTAAGACTGTCCTGTGGAATAAAATATTTTGAAGCAACTGCTTCAATATAATTATTTCGTTCAAGCTCCTCAGAAAATTCCACAAGCTTTGCAGCAACTGCATTGAAAAAGGCTGTCTTTCCATCAGGATCCTTTATGTCATAGCTCTGCTCCATGATTCTTATCTCAAACAGAAAGCTGTTTTCAGCATTTTCTATTCTCTGGTTAAACGCATCGGCACCTTCTTTTTTGATAAATTCATCGGCATCCTTATATGGCTGCATGTTAATTACCTTACATCTCATCCCTGCTTCCCTGAATATACCAATTGCCCTTAATGCCGCCTTCACTCCGGGTCCGTCACTGTCATAGCATACCAGAACATCCTTGGTAATACGCTTCATCAGCATTGCCTGACCCGGTGTCAGTGCAGTTCCAAGTGAAGCCACTGCCTGATTAAACCCTGCCTGATGCATGGATATTACATCCATATATCCTTCACAAATAATCAGGTTATTCTTACGGGAATTTTTGGCAACATTAAGACCATATAAATTCCTGCCCTTATCAAAAACCGGTGTTTCCGGCGAGTTCAGATACTTAGGTTGTCCATCACCCATTACCCGGCCGCCAAAACCAATGACCTTATTATTAATATTAATTATAGGAAACATAACTCTGTTCCTGAACCGGTCATGCACACCCTTCTCATCATATACAAATAATCCGGTCTGTTTCAAAATCTCATCAGAATAACCCTTCTGCTTAATGTATCTGTACAACGCATCCAAATGCATATCCGATACGCCAAGGCCGAAGCCTGTAACCGTCTCATTTTTTAGTTCTCTTTTTTCAAAGTATGCTCTGGCATTGCTGCCATTATCCGTTCCAAGCAGATAATGATAGTACTTTGCGGCTTCCCTGTTAATATCATAAATCTGATTCTTAAGGTCTGCCTTTTTACGTTCCTCAACAGAAGCCTGATATTCCGGAAGCTCAATACCCGCCCTGTCGGCAAGTGTCTTTACTGCCTCCATAAAAGTAAGGCTGTCGTATTTCATCAGAAATGAAAACACATTTCCACCTTCACCACAGCCAAAACAATAAAACATCTGCTTATGTCCCGAAACTGAAAAAGATGGTGATTTCTCATTATGAAAAGGACATAGTCCAAAATATGAACTGCCTTTTTTTTGTAGCTTTACATAGGAAGAAATAACGTCAACAATATCATTTCTGGACCTTACTTCTTCAACAATTTCATCCGGTAAATACAAAATATTACCTCTGCTTTCTAGTTCTTCCAGGACACAGGTATGAAAATTCTCTTAAAATTATTAACTGCATACTGGTCGCTCATACCTGCAATATAATCACATACGACCAGCTCCCTGCTCTGATTATGTAAATTTTCAATTTCTCTGAAATTCTTTGGAATCTCATTGAAATTATTTATAAAATATTCATACATCTCTTTAAGCATCTTATGTGCTTTAATCTCTTCACTCTTAGCCAGAGGATTAGTATATACGCTCTCAAACATATATCCGCGAATCCCACTCATGGCATAATTAACACTCTGTGACTGATATATATCAGACTTGCCAAGACTCTCCCGGATAATATCGTGAATAAGTGTATTAAGTCTCTCCTTAGTTGTATGCCCAAGAATATCCGTATATTCTGCCGGCAAATCCTCCTCACTAAGTATTCTTCCCCTTATCGCATCATCAATATCGTGGTTAATATAGGCAATCTTATCTGCCAGACGGATTATTTTACCCTCAAGTGTTGCCGGAGTTCCGCTCGTACGATGGTTAAGGATTCCATCTCTGACCTCCTTGGAGAGATTAAGTCCTTTTCCATCCTTTTCAAGGAATTCCACAACCCTTATACTCTGCTCATAATGTCTGAATCCATAAGGGCATACTTCATTAAGAACCCTCTCACCTGCATGTCCAAACGGAGTATGTCCCAAATCATGTCCCAATGCAATAGCTTCCGTCAAATCCTCATTAAGCCTTAGCGCTCTCGCAATAGTTCTTCCAATCTGGGCAACCTCCAGAGTATGTGTAAGTCTGGTTCTGTAATGATCTCCTTCCGGAGACAAAAAGACCTGTGTCTTATGTTTAAGTCTTCTAAAAGATTTACAATGGATAATCCTGTCCCTGTCCCTCTGATATATGGTTCTTATATCACATTCCTCTTCCGGTAAATCCCTTCCCAGAGAATTAGCACTATGAGAGGCATAGGGGCTTAAATTCTGTAATTCCCACTCTTCCTGAGTCTGTCTGATGTTCATAAAAGCACCCCGAATTTTTTGATACTACTTTATTATTCTGCAAATTTTAAATAAATCCTTTAATTTATTTCAATTAATTCTTTAGGAGAATGGGTAAAATTCTCAAAACCTTCCTCTTTAATCACAATCATATCCTCAATTCTTACACCTCCGAAATCCGGAATATAGATTCCGGGCTCCACAGTTTCGATTGTATTTGCCATAATCTGTCTGTTTTCAGACGGAGAAAATCTTGGATTCTCATGGATATACAGACCTACACTATGCCCAAGTCCATGTCCGAAATATTCACCATAGCCTTTTGCCGCAATAACATCAGCTGCAACCTTATGGACTTCCTTACCAACAACTCCCGAACGGATAACCTTCATAGCCTCAAGCTGAGCCTTAAGAACAGTTTCATAAATATCTATCTGTTTGTCACTTGCTTTACCCACAACAATCGTTCTTGTCATATCGGAACAATATCCGTCATAGGTGCAGCCAAAATCCATTGTTACAAAATCACCTGTCTCTACAGGTTTATTGGTTGGTACTGCATGAGGAAGTGAGGAATTCTTACCCGATGCAACAATTGTGTCAAAAGAAAGATGTTCTGCACCATTCTTTTTCATTGAGTATTCCAATTCAGCTGCAATCTGAAGCTCTGTCACACCCGGCTTTATGAAATTAAGTATCTCTGTAAAAGCTTTATCACCAATTGCCTCAGCCATTCTAAGTTTATTAAGCTCATCCTCAGTCTTAATTATTCTTAATTCATTAACTGCTTCACCTAACGGCTGCATTGCATCAAAACCACAGCATGCTCTGATTTTATTAAAAAGATTGCATGTCAGAAACAAATCCTCATAACCTATTACCTTTACATTATCTGCATATGCAAGTTCCTTAATTATTTCAATATCATTCTTTGTTACAGTACTTTGTATTACATCAAAACCAGCTCCTGCCTCCTTCAAGGCAGCTTCGGTATATCTTGAATCGGTGATAATTACCTTACGTTTTGCAGAAATATATACATAGCCTTCTCCACCGGCAAACCCACTTATATGTCTCATATTGAACGGGTCAGAAACAATAATTGCATCAGATTTATTTTTTTCCAGAAAATTCAACATATTATTTGTCCTCTTTTTCCTTAAGAATCATATCAATAGCCATAAGATAACCCCTAAGCCCCTCTCCTACAATCTGACCATCGCAGGCAGGTAATGTAACCGACACATGTCTGAATTCTTCCCTTTCATTGACATTGGAGATATGAATCTCAATCTTAGGGCAGATTGTTACTGAAGCGAGCGCATCCCTTATTGCATAACTGTAATGAGTGTATGCTCCCGGATTAATTACTATTCCATCAACCTTTTCAAAATATGCCTGTTGAATTTTGTCAATAATTGCACCCTCATGATTGCTCTGATAACACTCAACCTCAAAATTCTTCTTTGCAGCATAGTCATTAATCATATTAACAAGATAATCATAATCCTGTGCCCCATAAATTGTTTTCTCTCTTATTCCTAAGAAATTAAGATTTGGTCCGTTTATTACTAAAATTTTCATACTAATGCCTCCCTGATTCTGTTAAACACCTCTGCATAGCTGCAATTATCCGTATCTACGATAATATCTGCAAGCTCTACATATGTATTTTCCCTTTGAGCAAAAAGATTTTCTATTTTGGCTCTAAGCTCTCCGCCCTGTAAAAGCGGTCTTTTGGTATCTCCCTTAAGTCTTTCCTCCAGCGTATCAATTGATGTACGGAGATATACAATTGTTCCAAGCTTTTGTAAGAGCTCCCTGTTAACCTCACGCATCGGAAGCCCTCCGCCGACCGCCACCACAAGCTCACTGTCCGTCATTTCAATAAGTTCCCTAAGACAGTCCGTTTCCATCTGACGAAAAGTCTCCTCACCATCAGAAGAGAAAATCTCTCCAATCTCACGGCCTTGTTTTTCTTCAATATATGAATCCGTATCAATAAGCCTGTATCTGCGCCTTTTGGACATATATTTGCCGATACTTGATTTGCCGCAACCCATAAATCCAATGAGAATAATATTACCCATTAACCTGCATCTCCTTTTCCATAAGAGCCAGCAGCTCTTTTGCAGTCTCATCCGATACCTTTACTCCATTCCACAGCTCAAAAGCAGCAACTCCCTGATATAAAAGCATTTTCAGTCCGTTATATGCAGGTGCACCATGCTTCCTGCACAATTGCATAAATCTTGTCTCTGCCGGATTAAAAATAATATCTACACCGGCTTCAACCAAATCATAGAATTCATCCTCCTCAATAGGTGCATTATCTACATTAGGATACAATCCGACACTTGTGGTCTGTATAACAGGATATTTGCCCTTCGGAAGCTTGTCATAATCCTTAAGCTCCATCGGTACAACAATATCATTAAAATATCGGTTAACCTCTTTTGCAAGCCCCGCAGCCTTATCAATACTTCTGTTTAACAGATACACTTTTGCTGCACCCTCCTGTGCACACAGAAAAGTAATCGCTTTTGAAGCGCCTCCTGCTCCAAGTATAATGACCTCTCTGCCTTTAATCATTATACCCTCTTCACAAAGCTGTCTTCCAAGACCGATAATATCAGTATTATAGCCCTTATAACCATTCTCAGTGGTTACAATTGTATTAACTGCTCCAATTTTGTCTGCAAGATCATCTATCTCATCAAGATATGGAATAACTGCACATTTATGCGGCACTGTAACATTCATTCCAAGTATGCCAAGTGCCTCCGCCCCCTCAATTGCAGCTTTAATATTATCAGCCTCAACCTTAAATGCGGTATATGCAAGATTAATATTCAATTTTTCAGCCAGTGTATTATGAATCAGCGGCGAAATTGAATGTTCCACCGGATTTCCCAATAAACAGCATAGTTTTGTCTTAGCATTCATTTTCTTTTTTCACCTTTCTCCTGTAAAAATATAAAACAATTCTTTCCAGCTTGCGCTTTAATACAATCTGAATCTCTTCCTTTGGATGAATCGGCTTAACAAGAATTGACATTATACCGCACCTGTTGGCACCATACACATCCGTAAAAAGCTGGTCACCCACAAAGCAGGTATTGCTCTCATCAGTCCCCATCAATTCCATTGCTTTTCTATAATTCTTTTTTGAAGGCTTATTGGCTTTAAATACATATTGGGAATGTACTGCCTCTGCAAAAGGTTTGACTCTCGGCTCCTTGTTATTGGAAATCAGGCAGGTATCAAAGCCAATTGCCCTCAATTTGTCAAACAATTCTATCGCCCTGTTATTGGCGGGCACCCCATGCTCCACAAGGGTATTATCGATATCAAAAATTAATCCCCTTATACCGGAATTATACAGTTTATTAAAATCTATTTCATAGGTGGAATCCACATATCTGTCTGGATAAAATTTGCGAAACATACTGCCTCCGTTCATCTGTATTATAATGCGACACATCTGTATTACAACGCAACAAAAGCCCCGGGCAACCGGGGCAGAAAGCTCTATTAAAACTATTCAAGAAATTTCTTTAACTCATTCATGAAAGTATTAACGTCTTTAAACTCACGATATACGGATGCAAATCTTACATAGGCAACTGCGTCCAAATCCTTGAGCTTATCCATAACCAAATCTCCGATTATAGTAGTTGGAATTTCCTTCTCATCAAGATTAAATATTCTGGTCTCAATATCATCAACAATTTTCGTAATGGTGTTAACTGAAACCGGTCTTTTATGACATGAACGAATAATTCCATCCTGTATCTTATTGCGGTCATACGGCTCCCTGTTATTATCTCTTTTAATGACAATCAACGGAACCGTTTCAACCTTCTCGTATGTAGTAAACCTTTTACCACATTCATCACACTGTCTTCTTCTGCGAATTGAATTGTTATCCTCTGCCGGTCTTGAATCAATAACCTTTGTATTTTCTTCTCCACAAAACGGACATCTCATAATTTTCTCTCCCTGTCTCGCCATAAGGCTATATACAACAATTATAGAGTTTTATAAAAAATACGTCAACTATTTTTCTATATGATTTTGCATAAAACCTTTTCAACACATACATTTACAAGTATTATATCCGGTCCTATTTTGGTAATACATTCAAAAGGAATTATATATTCACTTTCCCGACACAGAAAGCCAAGCACTTTGCCGGGTCCGGGAACAATTATTGCCAGTACTCTTCCGTTGCACAAATCAATATCAATATCTGAAACACATCCAAGTATTTTGCAATCTGCCGAATTTATCACTTCTTTGTTCCTTAATTCACAAATTCGCATAATCAGACCCCTTAATTACCTGTTAATATATTATATGAAAAAGGAGAAGATTGGTTCTTCTCCTTAGAATTATTCCTCTTCAATTTCCTTTCCGGAATAAACAACATCATACAAATATTGCACATAAGCGTCCATATCAATTGAAAGACTTGATATTCCCCCAATTGTAATCGAACCATACCCAACCTGCTTATTCGGAATTGCAGACGATACAATTTCATAAGAGGACAATTCCGGCAGCAGACAGATTAATTCCAAAAATTCATCCGTCGGGATATTTGTGGTTACCTGCGGCAGGATCGTATCCAAAAGCTCAATTACTGTATCAGGGTCAGTCTTTTTGAATTTCTCAAAAATCTCTGTTACAACAGTTCTCTGGCGTTCGGTTCTTGTAAAATCACCATTACCTACATAACGAAGTCTCGCATAAGCAAGCGACTGGCGACCGTTAAGATGCTGTGGTGAACCATTTGCAAATGTTAAATAATCCGCATCCTCATCACAGCCTACAATAAGATTACTGGCATGAATATACTGATTAAGCCAGTACAGCTCCTCCTCCTGAACACTGATATCCAAACCTCCGAGAATATCCACTATATCAATAAATGATTTAAAATTAACGGCTATGTATCTGTCAACCTTAAGTGAAAAATTATACTCCAATGTATCAAGCAGCAGTTCAATACCACCATATGCAAAAGAGGCATTCATCTTGTCAAACCCTTTATCCGGTATTTTCACATATAAATCTCTAAGAAAAGACGTACCAACAATCTGTTTGGTTTTCTTATTGATTGACACTAAAAGCATTACATCCGACCTTCCGCCATTCTGCGGAATTCTCTCGTCTGTACCGACAAGAAGGATATTATATACCTCATTAAGCTCAGGAAGCTTGTCCACACTTCCTCTTCTGGCCAGCACCTCCTCAACAGCCTGCTTATACTCATTAATTACAATATCCGAAGAATCCTCAGGCGTTGTCTCGTCAGGATTAGTCACATCATCCGCAAACGAGCTTGTCTCTGCAAGAATTGTGTAATTCTCATTTAATGGCACATAATTAACTTTTTTGTAATAATGCACAATAACCAGTACCAAAACCAAAATTGACAGAATCATAAACCCTGCGAAAATTCCGGTTATCATTCCTATTCTTTTGACTGTTCTTTTTTTCTTACTGTTATTTGACATAGTTTTTCCTCAATCCACTACTGCATTAATCATCTCAACAATCTTCAACGATTCCTCATTGAAAATCCTTGTACTCTCATATCTGTGATCTTTTTTCATAATCATAAGCTCCTGCAATAAATATCGGAAACCGTTTCCATCAAAATTAAAGCTGTATCTTTTTGGTGTATTATTATCAATAAGCCTGGTCTCAAAATATCCGGTATTCCACCAGTCATCAGGAATACTTATTTTGCCTTTGTCACCTATAATTTCCATATTATCATCGACATTTACCTTATCACCCACTTCAATTGTTGCAATGGCGTTGTCATAATTAACATTTATCATATGATACATGGCTTCGCCTGCAAAGTTATGTACCACTGAGCAGGTTATATCTGTGTAATTTTTGCCAAGGAGTTTAATAATAGCACAGAACGGATACATCAAAACATCCTGCAAATCCTTGCCAAATGCCTGTGAACTGATTGAACATTTAACACTTATAACATTTCCTATGAGACTTGAATTAATAAGCCATACAAGCTGCGTAAATGCTCTTAAATAAACAGTGATAACATCCTCACATATAACTGTTTTGTTCTTCTTGGCCAGCTTAAAAAGTTCGGAAAGTTTGTCCTGCTCCCTTGTTATCGGGGCATTACAGATAACCGACTTTTTATTTTTAACAGCTTCAAGAACCAAATCATACCTGTCTTCATAACGGGTATTTACATATACAATTTCCGCATCACCAAGAAATTGTGAATAATTAGAAAAATGTCCATTCAGGTCATATTTCTCATAGAATTTTTTTGCAAGCGACTCATCCCTGGAAAATACATTCTCAAAATGCACACCACTCACATACTTTGACTCAAGTATTGTTCCGTGGTCATCCAACTCATCTGTTGCAATTCCTATTCTGTTAGGTACATCATTATTCTCTCTAATCTGGGTACTTGAAATATTCTTGGTACGTTCAAGGTAAATTACATCGCAGTAATTATTAAGGTAATCGAATTTGCCCTTCCAGTCCGAGCCGATAACCAGTGCATCCACCTGATATTTAATAATATCATTAACCTTCTGCCCCTGATATTCTTCAATAATAATCTCATCTGCAAAACCGGTCTTCATAACATTTTCAATTCTTGTCACAAGACCGTCCCTTACATTAAGCTTACCTCTCTCAATATCATAGCTTTCACTGGTAACACCGACAATAAGGTAGTCCCCTAATTCCCTTGCTCTTTTTAAAATATTGTAATGTCCCCTATGAAACAAATCAAAGGTTCCATAGGTAATAATCTTTTTCATATTTTTTCCCTCTTGAATGTGAATTGCTTACAATAAAAGCAATTCTTCCATAAGTTCATCAGAAATATATGGCTTCTGATGATACATTTCCTGTCCAAAATAAGTCTTTGGATATGCTTTGGTATCAACAGGCAATGCAACCTCCACCAGAACCGGCTTCATCTCATTAATTGTATTCTTCAAAGCATCCAACTCATTAATATTAGTAACCCTGTATGAATCTATGCCATATGCCCTGCCTATGTCAACAAATGAAGGTGAATCAAACCCGCCCTCTGTTGACGAACCATAGTAACGGCTTCCGAAGAAATCATCCTGCTGCTGCCGGATAAGCCCGAGAACATTATTATTCATGACAAAAATTGTTACCGGTACCTGCTCTCTTACAACCCACTGCAGTTCCTGGATATTCATCTGGAAAGCTCCGTCTCCGGCTATACAGAAGGTCTTATTTCTTCCGGCATAATAAGCTCCAATCGCAGCCGGCAGTGAGAAGCCCATCGCACCATGTCCACCTGAGAAAATTATTCTGCGGTTACCAATGGATGGAAGTGACTGTGCAGACCATATCTGATGCTGTCCTACATCAATTGCAAAAGTGCTGTCAGTTGTTGCAAGCTCACCGATTCGTCTCACCCATGCATTAGGAATTCGCTCCTCACAGGAAGCATTAAAATCCTCCGTTCTGGTTTTACAGACATTACAGATATTAATCCATTCTTCTCTGTCCGGTGCAGTATAATCTGATTCTACGATATAAGGAATAAGCTCATTAACATCTGCCACATAAGAAGTCTCATCACCATGGACTTTTCTCTTTAATTCGATTTCATCCAAATCCACGCGAATTATATCTGCATTCACAGCAAACTTATCCGGATTACCGGTCTGTCTTCTGCACATGCTTGAACCAAGTGACAGAATCAAATCTGCCTTCTTGTATGCAACAATGTTGGCTGCCCTGAATCCGTACGCCGCACCCAGGTAACCAAGATTTCTTCTGTCATCACTGTCAATCAAATCTATACCCGGCATACTTGTCATAACAGGTATATTTAACTTGTCAACAAGCCTGCAAATCACTCTCTTATCCGACCTTGATATTGCATTACCAAGCATAAGTATAGGTCTTTGTGCCGCATCAAGCAACCTAAATATATCATCAACAAATGAAAAATCAGTTTCATTATTTTTAATTTTTTGTTGCATTTTGTTACAGCTATCCGGCATTTTGGATTTCTGTATATTCATCGGAATATCCAAAACTACCGGACCCTTGCGGCCTGAATTGGCAATATTCCATGCTTTTTCAAGTTCATCAAAAACCTTGGATACATCATCAATCATTACCGAATACTTGGTAATCGGTCCGGTTATTCCTACAACGTCAGTCTGTTGAAAGCCCTGCTGCCTTAATTCAGTAATTTCAGTATACTCAGTTGTATTAAGCTGTCCTGTGATGAAAATAACCGGAACTGAATCGTAATATGCATCTGCAATTGCTGATATAAGGTTAAGTGCGCCGGGACCACTTGTGGCATATGCTACTCCGCAGCACTGCTTAGTCTTTGCATAACCAACTGCAGCGAAGCCGGCTCCCTGCTCATTATAGCAGGAATGATTATTTACATTCGGATTAGAACAAATGGCTTCAATAAAATAAGCAATCATTGTTCCCTGATATCCAAAATAATCTTTTATTCCTTTTTGTTCAAGATAATTAAC
>JBGVJZ010000043.1:0-127552 GCA_045129695.1 Lachnospiraceae bacterium
ATAGTTTTTCCTAACAAATACAAATCTTATTTACAAAAAAGGTCTATGCAGTTTCTATTATTTTACCTGTAAATTACTCATAGAAAATATGACATAAAACTTCACTTTCCTCATCTTGTACAGAAATCGAATTTATTCCCCCTACCTATCTTTATCATTTGCACAATCTTTTCACTTACATCCTGTGTATGTTAAGGAAGTAAATCATTTTCTGCTTCTTCAAATGTCGGATATATAGCTGAAGGTATGTACTGATTTTTGAGAATTGCCCTATGAAACTCATCAAATTCACGCAATGACATTGGCTTTGCAAAGAAGAAGCCCTGTGCACAGTCACAACCCATACCACTTAACTCATTAGCCTGCTCAATTGTTTCTACACCCTCTGCTATTACCTGCATTCCTAACTCCTTCGCCATCGCCTGAAGATATCGTACCAATGTAAGACCATCCTTAGAGTGCATATTATCATTAATAAATTTTCTATCCATCTTCACTATTGATACCGCTGATTCTCTTAATGCATTAATTGGTGAGTGAAAACTTCCGAAGTTATCAATACAAATAATAAACCCTTGTTTCTTTAATTCATTGGTTATTTCCCATATATTATTTCCTGAACCGGAAAACACACGCTCCGGAAGCTCTAACTGTATAAATTTCTTAGGAATACGGAACTGTTCCGCATAAGTACAGAGCGTTTCCACAAACCTTGGGTGTTCAAAATGAATCGGTGAAACATTTATGGAAATAGGTATCGGCTCCTTCTTATTATCAATCCAGTGACGAATTGTTTTGAACGCTTCATGCCATACATAATGGTCCAGCTTGATAATAAAATTATTAGCCTCAAACAAAGGTATAAACTGGAAAGGAGACATAATTCCTTTAACCGGATGGTCCCATCTTACCAGAGCCTCTGCCCCAATAATTTTATGACTTCGAAGATTGACAATAGGCTGCAGGAACATAATGAACTGATTATGTTCCAAAGCATTGTCCATTTCTTTACCCATTTGTTTATCCTCAATAAGTCTAACCTCCAACTTTGGAGTGAAAAACGCATAATTAAGTCCTTTTTTAGATGTTTCAACAGTTCTCTTGGCAAGCTCTGCCTGTCCAACCGCATCAGCAATACTCATATCAGTATCTGTCATTTTAAATATGCCGAAGGACAATTCCAGATTTGTATTTTTGGAATAATCTGAGAGCATCTGTGTAAGCATGTCTACTATCGCAGTTAATTCATCTACAGTCTCATATTTTGCAAAAATTGCAAAAATATTCTCATGAACTCTTCCATAACAGTAATCCTCTGCAAGACATTCCCTAAGCTTCTCAGCTACTGCACTTCTTACTCTGTCACATTCTGCAAGTCCATACATGGTTCTTATTTTACTCAGATTATCTACCTCAAAAACAATCATTCCAAAACGTGACTCAGGACTATTTTCTATTACAGCCTTACTGTCAACGGAAAATTTAGTCATATTAGGAAGCCCGGTAACCATATCATAGTATGCAACCCGCTCTAATTCACTTAATTCTTCTTCAGTTTTTACATCAGCTTTCTCCTCCGGCTTATTTTTCATGCATTTTCTGCATATGCCATATGTAATTCCGCTTGATGCAGCTACTGCAACTGCTGCTGTTACAATCTCTGTTATCATATTATTCGCTTCCTTTTTAGTTTCAGTGTTTAATATCTGAAATATTTACAATAAAGAAATCATTGGCTCTTCTATCACTATCCACATACATTTCTGCCTGTAATTTATAATTATTAATATCCGCCTCATACGGTATATTCATTACGGCATTAAGTTTGACAGGTTCGCTGTCCTTTCCGGCAATTCCGCTCATTGTAAATTCCATATCTCCGGTATTAAGCACCTTCGTAATAGTACTTCCATTATGTGTAATTCCAAGACTTATATCCTCAAGTTCCTTGTCAGAGGTATTTAAATATGGTATATAAACACCTGTATCCTTATCCTTCTTATAAAGGGTGAATACAATTCTTATCTGTTTATTTTGAGCCAGCGAATCAGGCAAAGTTGAATTCATAAGTACATCAAAATTAACAACTGAAGCCGTACCCTCCGGTACATCAGCAATATTAAATGCAAGTGAATCCTTCCCGTATGTTTCCAATCTAAAACCATATTCTGCATTTGCGGTTACTTCAATTACATCACTTTCAATTGTATCCAATAAATCATCTCCCATTGGGTAATCAGGATTAAAATTTCTAACCAGCTCAAAGCATACGGTATAATTGCCACTCGGAAGTTTCTCCATCTTAGCGTAGGTAAAATCAAGCGAGAACGAAACCTTTGTTGTAGTATTTTGTGTCTGCTCAAGCATTGCATATTTATCATCTTCAATTACATCCTTATAATAGAAAATTGCTGATGTATTTTTTATACCTTCATAAATTGCATCTGCATCATTACATTTAATCCTTGTACCAGAAGGCAGCATTATCTTATCGCCATTTTCATTCTTTAGGTATGCAACTACTTCCAGATATTTATTCTGATTAATATAATCATAAGGCTTAATATCACTCCAATAGAAATCAGTTGCTTCATCAGTAAATTCAACTTCAACACTAAGCTGTTTATCCTTATTAATCTCACCTTCTGTAACAACGGAGTCATCAACAAACTGTACTGTTCTACCATTATATGTAGAAAGCGTGTTATAAGTTCTGTACTTAATATAGAAAACTTCTTTGTTAACAATATCATCCTGACCGGTTTCAACACCATCCATAACAATCGGTGAAAAGCTGGTTTCATTACCAACCTGGGCAACTCCCGAACAATCAACAATTAACAGATATTTCTCAATACCTCTGTCATACTTTTTGAAGGTTCTCTGGTTAACATACATCGTGGTGTATGAACGGGTTGACGGAAGTCCGTTGAGACTTTCATCAAGAATGTTGATATTTCTTTCTTTATAATTTACCCCATTTTCATCCTTAAACCATGCAAGTGGAATAAATGTATCTGATTTATTAACCTCATAATAATATACCTTAGGATCATCCTCAAAGGTTAAATCAATAAGTGTTAGCTTCGTTCCAAAAGCAATATATGGCTCCGGAGCATCATACAATCTGAAGCCCTTATTCATATACAATTCTTCATCAAAGTCAATTCTGTTAGAGCTATACATAAATTCTGTGTATACAGTATATGTACTATTTTTTGTTGTTACCTGAATATCCTGTGCAGTACGCTGAATTGCACGCATAATATCCACATCATATTCCTGACCGATAACCAGCTTAGAATATATATCTACATTAACCATGTTGCTTATAAATACAGGAATTGTAATTGTCTCTTCATATGTTCCGTTACCAATTGAATAGGTAACATGTACAAGGGAAAAGGTTCCCGGTATATGTGCTCCGGTCTTTTGATCATCTCTTTCTATAGAATCATACTTATTATTGTTGGTAATAAGGTATTTTCCCTCTCTCTGAGTAATGAAAATACTTTCTTCACCTGCAGGTCTGGCTGAGATAACACCATTGTTAATCTGTAAGGACTCAACACTAATAGTTATATTATTATTGTTAGTATCCTCATTAATAAGACCGGTTCCGTTAGTAAGGGATGACAATACACTGTTAAGTACATTTTCAAGTGTACCGCTGTCACTTGACCATCTAACAATGGTATTATCCATCTCAGGTGTTGAAGGGATCAAATCAAGCTTTTCTCCCTTTCCGTCATTATCTGTATCCGGCGCCATAAACAAATCGGTCTCTATACACTCTGCATAACGAACTAAAGCATTACCATTTTCATCTTCTCTTATAACCTTACCATCCGCATCTCTAAAAAGGTTCCCCTCTGCATCCTCTCTAAGGATGTCATAAAGAGCTTCCGCATATTCCAAATCCTTAAAATCATTGTAATAGAAATAATCACAATCTTCATACTGACTTGTTACATAACAGTTAAGTACCATATCTGTTGTAGGACCGGTAAAAGCTTTACTGTCAGTGTCATAAATTTTAAGAATTTCTTTCTTATTATAGTAAGTACCGGTATGTGAGCCCACTACTTTACCAACCTTATTAGCCCCGTCCGGTGCAATAAGATTGTTGTCCATAACTTTTACATCATGAATAGAAATAATATGAGTATTATTATTACCATACATGTTACCAACAACACCACCAAGACTTGCATTAGTTCTGGTTTCCAAAGTACAATCCGTAACGGTAATCTGGTTCATATTGGAAGCACCATTGTTATTTCCAAGACTACCTACAATACCTCCTACTGTACTACCAGCAGAAATGGTAGTATTGGTAATATTAATATTTTCAGCAGTTATTCTTGAACCGCTTGTCAACAAACCACCTGCAACACCGGAATTTCCGTTTGGTGAAGAAATTAATACATTAGCCGGATCATTTGAATCAGGATCACCAATATTAATATTATAAAATCTGGCTGTTCCATACAAACTTTCAGTTACAATTCCTGATGTATATACAGTATTCCCACCCTGCAAATTAACAATATCAAGATTCTGTAAAGTAATACCATCAAAGGTATACCATCCACGTCTTAAGTATCCGCATACTCCTGCTGCTCTTGTATACACATTATTCGCAGTATCATCTCTTGTCTGGGTAATATGTCCTTCAAGAATAAAATTCTTAATATAATATGGACTATTGTTATCATGCTCCGTATTAAGATATGGAAACAACCCCGCAACTCCATACTTCTCCATTACAAGATAAATGGTTCTTCCGTTACCATCAAAGTTGGCACACATAGTTACAAATCTGGCATTAGACCAATCAACATTACTATATCCGGCTGCATCAGTTAATCCAATTCCTTTGAAATCGTCACCAAACTTGCTCATATCATACACATCCGGACCTGTAAGTGTCCAATTAGTACGCCTTACGGCATTCTGATACCCTGTATTTGCCATATTAAGCATACTACTATTTCCATAATAAACAGATTTATAACTGTTATCCAATGCAGAAAAATCAAAATATTTAAATATTGCCGGGAAGTTCCAATCATCAGTAAGCTTAATCTGTGCATCAGTTGCTTTGCCTGCATTCTCATTAGCAAGCCAATCCGCCCATTCTGCCTCATCTTTTTTACATGATGATAAGCTATTATAGTATCCCTGTCCTTCAACTGCACTTAATGCACCGGAAGCAAGTGCCAATGAGTACAGATAAACATGGTCTTCATTCTCGAGATTTGCAATAAGCATTCCATTAGTATTCTTAGCTGCTTCTGTAGAATTGGCACCATTGTATACAATTTCAATTCTTCCAACAGTGTCAACGATATTGTCAAGGTACACCTGATTAACAGGGTCAGCGGTATTGCACAATCCAATACCATATTTATTGTAATACTTCATATCAGATACTTTGCAGGAGCCATCCGCCTCTACAACTCTTTCGGCATCAATACGAAGAATATCTGTTGATATGGTATCCGTCTCATCATCATACATAATGTAGCCTGTGTCCACATCGCCTACAAGTGCACATACATACGGATTATAGGTGGCATTATATATAGGATTGCTCATAGAGTCTCCTACACCCACTCTAAAATCAGCAAAAGTGTCTTCATCAATCTCTGATACCTTAAGACTTCCGGCCTTCATATATCCTACATAACCACCAAGTCTTAAGCTCGTACTTCCATTACCCTCAAGCTGTACATCCACATCAACGTTAACATCCTTAATTATGTTATCTCCACCTAAAATATAAGATGCAACCATACCTGCATTGGTATCACTATTAGAAATAAGCAAAGTATTTCTATCACTAGTCCTAGTATATGAATATTCACCTGTAGTCTCATCAATATTTTCAAGGTATTTCCATCCGTTCTCAAAATCCAGATTGGACACCTCAAAACCTTTACCATATCTAATAAGTCCAAAGGTTTTCTGATAGCTGTCAACACTATTACCAATATAGATAATAGGATTGCTGCCATCTGCTTTTTCTTCTCCAATAAATCCGCCACTAAACGGGTAGCTTTCAGTACCAATTCCGTTAAAGTTAGTAGCCATATCAGCAAATGGACTTCCCGGGTCAGTAAAATCAATATCTGCCGTGATTTTATAATATGAGCTTGCCAAATGTCTTACAGCATTAAGTCTGTTTTTGGTAGTTGAATCATCATCCCTATTGGCATAGATAATATTTTTATTATCAGCCCATGTAGTTGGGTCATGTTCATCATAACCGGAACCATCAATATCTCCTACCCACCAATCTTCATAGCCGATGATATCGCCTTCATACTTAATGTAATTGGCAAGAGCCAAAAGCTGTCCAACGTTACTGATGATATATGGGTCTGCTTCTGTTCCTGAGCCTTCAGTAATATTATTATTAATTGGATTAACATCCACATTGATAACCTTATAGGCATATTTCTGAACTGAATTAAGAAGAATCCTATTCTGTATCGTCTGCAAGCCGGTCGCAGTATTAATTCTACCCGGTGTAACAATATCAGTACCCACATCATAGTAGTAAATTGCTGCACCCTGATACAAATAGAAATAATAATATCCATATTTAAAGCCATAACCATATTCATTATATGGATCCGTTCCTACAGTTCTCCATGCACCTTCTTTTTCAGAAGTGTTAACTGTAACAACATCAACCATCACTCCGTCGACCTCTTCCTGCGTTTTAGAAAGAGTTCCCTGGTCAATTACTGCATTTAAATCTATATCTCTGAATATTACTCTTGTGGTATTACCATACTGGTATCCAATTAAAGCATCAGCTCTGACATTAGCGGTGCCATCAGCATTTTCAAGTACTTTAACTCCCGTAATATTAACATTACCGGCTGCAATTGTATCCACCAAAAGACCACTGGCATATGTTGAGCCTGATTCTGTTGCCTGACGTTGGCTAATAAATGCCTCTCCAAAATCAATATTACTAATATCAACTGTTGCATAGTAAATTGCCGGCCAATATCCGTTTCCTGTTACAAGAAAAGCTCCGCCATGGGTATTTGCATAGCTATTATTTTTCTCCGAAACTCCGGAAAGCTTAATGTTGTTAATTACAACATCTGAACCTCTCCTATATCCGCCTACAGCACTTGCGGTACCTGTAATAGAAGAAAATAATCCGGCCTGCATATCACGGTGTATACCATAATTAGAACTTGGTTTATTCCATCCATCCCCTGTTACTGCGGCCGACTGTTCAGGTGTTTTCTCCACACCATTTGCATCCACATTGAGCCCTGCAACTCCATCACCTCTAAAATACATTTCAGGCTTATGATTGTTAACAGCCTCTAAGCTCATTCCGCTCACGGTACTTCCACTATTAAGAACACTGATTGCAGCAGCACAATAATTCTTTAACTCATCATCCGTAAGACTTGCTTTTCCTGAATATTCATATGCATCAAAGCCATAATAATCCCCTGTTGGATTATTAAGAGGATAGAACGAATACTCTGAAAAATCCATATCCTTTGCAAATACATATACACCTGTAAGAATCCTATCTGTTCTTAATGCATTTTTCTGGGTAAACGGCATTGAAGCCAATTCCTCTGCAGTGAATATATCATCAATATCAGTAAAATATTCCATACTGTTTCCTACGGAATGTCTGCTAAAGATACTTGATAATAATACCATCTCAGCTTCAGTATCAATTATAAATGGGTCCTCATTAGTTCCCGTTCCGCTTATGGTATTACCCTCCATATTGGTCATAATGTTATACCACATACGGGTTCCTTTATATGAATTATTTTTGTAATCCCTGGTCTGTGTGGCCACATCAGTATATATCCAAGGGCTCTCATAGGAGTTAATTGCAGAATACTTTTCTCCGCCAGGATTATTTCCCTCAATACTAAAAACTCCATTATTATCCATTCTTGTTGTGTCGTTTTTACTTCCTATATTAGATGCATTTTCACTGACTTCACCTTTAACACCATATAAGAGGAATTTACTATTATTAACAGTATGATTTTTAATAGTAACAATACCTGTATTAGAGTGAAACAATGCTGAATTCCACTGCCAGTTAGTTCCTGTACGGCTTCTGATAATATTTACATTATTATAATTAAGTCCATCAATATCCATTGAGCCGCTATGAGCATATATAAATGCTCCACCATATCCGCCGACAAAATCTATAGTCACATCTTCAAAAGTTATACTATTAAATGTACTGTTAGTCCATGCAAAGCTATAACCTAACATTCCACCTAATTCACCATTACCATCACCATTAGTCAAGTTTGCATCGTGGATGTTTACATTTTTAACATCTACTAAAGCACTCTTTCCAAAACTAGCGCTTCTTCCCGCCACATTATATGCTTTATAGCTATTTACATGAGCTGATATACTATAAAACATTGCACTAACTCTATGTCCTGCTGTAGAGGTGCTTTTAATATTTCCGGTAAAATCATAGCCATCAACTGTAATCTTAAATTGATTAACATTTTCCGGATTTGTCATATCATTTGCAGGAATTGTAATTGTGCCGGCTAAGGCTCCTCCATAACTACTTCCGCTACTATTTGTAGTCATGTCACCATTAAAATTAATATCCTTGAAACTAAGCTGTAATCCTTCACTAAGATTCTTAGTAACGTTCTGATAATTAGCAACACCAACAAAGCCTGACATGACACTATTGTTAGCAGACTTTTGTTTCATTTGAAGCTTAATATTCATATTTTCAAAATAATAATCAGAGTACAAATTATTATCCATTGACAAGGAATAAATAAGACCAAATACTTCTGATCTACCTTCAACAGTTCCGTCAATATTAAAATTCTTATATTCACAAGCCACCGGTGCTCCATCAACCACTCTTCCTACAGCATAAGGAATCAAAGCAACATATGACTGATATTCCGTTGCATTAAGTGTAATCGTAGGATACTCATTACCATTTTTATAACTTCCATGTTTGCCTATAATTGAACCTGCAAATGCAGCAGAATTCTCTCTGTTAATTCGAACAACATTTCTTTCAGAAAGGTCAATATCATTCTCTATGCTAAAATATGCTTTTCTAACATAATTAACAATATCTGTTGTGGTCATTGTTCCACCTGTAAGGTCAGTCGGAACATTAAACCATGATTCCCAGTTACTTGTAGCAGTATTGTACCATACTCCATATCTTCCGCATGTAGATAACAATACGGATAATCTCTCCATATCTTCTGTATCAGCTAATACATATGGATTACCCTGTGTTCCGTCACCACTAATTTCAATTTGCTCACTAAAGAAACTTTCCTCGGTCTCTTTAAAAATAGTTCCTGAAACACCTGAACCATCACCCTCTGTCTCATTAAGAGTATCTAAATCTCCATTGGTAGATGGTAGTACTTCATGTCCCTCTGTTATATAACATACTGCATATCTGCTCATAGAGCCAATTACAGAACCCCTAAATGTCGAATAAGCATCCGCCTTCTCAAGTCCTGTTACATCAATATCACAGTCAAATTTTACGCACACCTTGCCACCGATGTGTCCAATAACACCACCGGTTCCGAATTTATCATTATCAAGATACCCCTTTACAAGAGTTGCACCGTTCTCCGTAACGTTACCTGTCTGAGGGTCCCTTTGCAATGCAGTAAAATTTACATCAACATAATAATTATGATTACAGCTTGCAACATCACCAATAATACCACCCGTATATCCCGGGGTATCATTGTGTGGCATTCCAACAGCATTAATCTGTGTATTTGAATTGTTCCAATATGTCCAGTTTTTATTAAATCCCTCAGTATAGAAATTAGCAGCATCAGGAATTGTAACTGTATTAAGATTAATTACAAATCTATCCGTATTAGCATTGATAGTCGTTGCTGTAACCGCTGGGTCATACTGATAATTTATAGTTTTGTTATAGGGATTTGCCCATACCATTCCCACAATACCACCAACAGATTTTCCACTACCAACAATTGTTGAATTATGGCTGACACTGACATTGGATATATCAAGTGGTAACTCTGTAGAATCAAGAATTGCCATACCTGCAAGCATTCCGATTGGTGCATTATTAGTAACAATCGTATTAAATTTGTCAGCAGTAACATCACCAAAGAGATGCACCTCTTCAATTGATGCACCTGAACCTACAAAACAGAATAACGGTGTATCAAGCCTTATGGTAATACCATTAAAGAGAATATTCCCTCTAAATGGCTTGGCAACATTCTGACCAATACCAACAAATTCAGCCTTTGTAAGACCATCCTCTAAAATAATTGTTCCTACAAGGTTAAGGTTATATGTAATACCATCAGCCTCTGAGCCCTCTTCATCCTCCTCATCCTCATTAGGATTATAGGTAAGACGGTTATTTTTAAGAGTATCTCCAACTGCAAAATACATTCCGTAACAGTCATGTGTCTTGGAATATTCCTGCAACACAATAAAATCATCAACACTGTCAATGATATATGGATTAGTCTCGGAATTTTCCAATGAAGAATTCTTTAACTGTAAGTCAATATCATCTTCACCGGCATTTATTTTATTGAAAACAAGTGGAAGTATTATAAGAATAATACCTATTGCCACTACAATTGAAAAAGACTTATGTTTTTTCAAAAAATTAAAAATAACATCCTTCTTTTCGATTAATTTTCTTGTCATAAAATCCTCCGTTGTAAGTACATTACTCTGATGTAGTACGCTCTACAGCCTCTGCAAATATTATTGTACCATCCTCAAGTGGTGCCGGACTAAGTTCCCACAACCACGTTCCGCTTTCATTCTTCCATACTGATTCATCAGCCCAGGTTTCTATTCTCTTATGAAAAATAATCTCATATGCAGAATATGCAAGTGCATCAAAATATATATGTCCTATATTATTGGTTTCATCAATAATAATTGTATTCTTACACTTACTGGCATCACCATATTCCTGTAACACCTCATCCAAAGTTTTAATAGCAAAAACTTCATCTACCTTTCTGTCAAACTCATGAAACTCCAACATTGAATTGTCCCATGTAATATGTACAGTCTGTGTTGCAATGGCAATATCCGTATTCTCCATTTCAGAAGTATCTATCTGGTTAGCTGTATTGATGTCATAGATTAAGGATACAACCTTTTCATTATCTTCATCCGTACTGACACCCTGATAAGCAATAAAATTCTTAAACTGCGTATACTGCAGTGTTATCTTGGTCTTTAATTCAGCATAATACGGAGCTTCAACTGTTCTGACAGTCAGAAGTACTGACACATCATGATTAATAACCACATCCTGATTTTTGCTGGTAAAAGACAGTTTATATTCATTGGCAGAATATGCATTATTCTCGCCATATAATATTCCGCTTAATTCTTCCGTTTCATTACCATCTGCTAATCTATAAATATGAATATCTACATATTCATCATCTCCATTAAGTATTTCATATTCCATCTCATACTTAACATTCTGTTCCTCATTATTAAACAATAAAGGATTGTCATAATTTCTTATATTAAATCCAAAGCTCTTCTTGGACTTACCATCCCATCCGGACATAACATATTCCGCAATTGAACCATCATATGCAACAGGACTTAAATGATCACTTGTAAAATAAAAGCTGTTTGCATTAACCACTTCATTGGCATCATCCCTCATAAAGTATCTCGCTATAACCTTATGTAAATCCATGGCAAAGAACGCACTTACGCACACAAATAATACCGCAACAATTCTTAATGCTGTTTTGCCGGCTTTCTTATATCCCGATATTCTGTTGTTGCTGTTATTATCGTACATCACTGTTACTTTCACCTCATGTTATTCTTCAACAGGCTTGCTTTGATATGCATATACATTTACATAGAGAAAATCAATTTCTTTAACATATTTGAAGTCCGAAGATTCATTGTCATCCTCCCATATAACCTTTAATGTATATTTATCAGAAACAACATCCTCAGGATTAAGCTTATTAATGTGCAGAATCATCTTATCTGATTCTGCTGTCATGGTATACACACTTCTGGTTCCCACATTTTCATAAATTTCTGTAGTTTCTTCCATACGCTCTCCTGTCAGAAGATTTCCGTCAGAATCATACAATTCATATTTCAGAGGCATATTCATGGTATGAATCACCTCTATCTCATAAATCATATCCACCTGGGATACTCTTTCAAAGTTGCCATTTGATATATAGAAATCAACCTCTCGTATTTCTCCCGGATTCATTTCATCCACAAGAATACGCTCAGAAAGCTTTGTAATCTCATCATCTCCAAATATTTCCATATAATAAGTTGCAACATTTCTGTCAAAAACAGTTCCGCTTATATCTTCCTGTGTAATGAATTTAGCAATTACTGTTACAGACATAATGACACCAAAAATCAGTGCTGCAACTATAGCACTTTGGAGTTTTCTAATATGCAATTTTGAGTAAATCTTAATTTTGCCAAAAACATCTTTCATAAAAACACTCTCTAACGCTCTTTTGGTTTCTGCTGTGAAGCAGTAACATGAATATCAATATTACCCTCAAGCTTATCCTGATTATCACTGATAAAACAATCATCCATATCCCACTGTGTCAGGAACTGCTGAATATCAGCTTCATCCGTAAGTTCAGAAGGCACATTACCCGTTCCGTCATACAACCAATACCAGTAAATAGTTACTTTGTCCTCTGAATTCGGTGCGATACTTCCTGTTAACGGTTCAGTCATATTAACTTCTTTGGTAAAATCTTCATCCATATAGAATCTGATATGCTTCTGAAGCATTTCACTATTGGCAGCAAGCTCTTCCTGAATCTTAGCATCAGTACCTGCATCTTCAGAATATGCATTGAACTTAAGACCGGATTTATCAATAAATACTGCGTAATCGGTGGTAACACTCGTTGTTGTTCTGATATAAAAATCTATCGTACCATAAGTTCCCGGTGCCATAACCTTAGATGTTACATTTGTAAATTCCGCAAAACCTATTGTAAGTGTATCTCCATCTGAAATCGGTTCACCTCCCGGAGTATCCGATACAACAAGATCCCACTGGGATACCTTACCACTGAACAAATTAACACCTGCATTTCTTGATAACACAAACCACGCCCCTGTGGCTGTAATAAGCAGAATAAGCATTATTACAGGTGCAATTAATGTCATGGTATTTTTAATATTAAAAACTTTTTTGATTTTATCGAATTTATTTGCCATAGCAGCTTACCTTTCTCTATGTTTCCGTTTCTTCATCACCAAAAAATATTTTAAAAACATCAATTATACTGATGCTAAGACAGACAAGTATCGGCAGAATTACTACTGCAAAATATACCTTTCTGTCAGACAGGAGTTCAAAGCCTTTGGAAATGGCTTTACCAAGAAAAACATCCCCCACATATACGCCAAGTATTTTCTCTTCCCTGACGCTGTATAAGTCCTGCTCCTTATTGGCATCCCCCTTAGTAATAAACTCTCTTGTTCCATCAGGATTATCTATTATCCCCTCAACTCTGTGAGTATTAAGATAATTGTATATAGCCGGGTCCTCTGAAAAAAAAGTGATTATATCACCCTTTTTAATCTTATCGGTATCCGTTGATTTACTGATAATGCAATCACCTTCCGATATAACCGGTTCCATACTTGAACTTACTACCCGTAAAAAATGATATCCGAATATATTCGGTACATTTCCGCGATATGTAGTAACAAATAAATAAATCAGGAATATAATGGCGAGAATTCCCACTACATCAATTATAATTTTAATATTTCTTATAACTTTCTTTTTCAATGCTTCTTCCTGAATATATCAAAAATCGATTTCTTCTTAGTCTCATGTTCTGCAGCTTCCCTTGCAGCCTGTTCCTGCTTCTCTAACTCAAGCTTACGCTGCTCCTCAAGACGTTTAAGTCTTCTCTGTTCTTCAAGCATATGCTCATTCTCTTTAACTTCTTTTCGACGCTGCATATCACGCTGTTTCTTAATACGATTCTTCTCGCGTTTGGACATCTTAGCAGGTGCTTTTTCTTCTTCCTGCTGTGTATTCTTATCGCCGGAAGCCTGTGCGAAATCATCCCACTTATCCTCACTGAACTTAATGTTCTTGCCACGCTTCTCTCGCATTAACTTAAGAATTTCGTTAGCCCTCTGCATAACTTCTTCTTTCTCTTTACTTGCCTTGGTAAATTCAACCAGAAGAAGCTGCTTTAACTCTGACTCAGGCATATCGTATTCATTAACAATTTCCTGCATAAACTGCTTTATAAGATGGACGCTTACTTCTTTCTTACGAAGTCCTCTTGAGATATTAATTGCATCCTTAAAGAACATATGCTCTCTTAAGATTACGAAATTCATAAGCAACGAATTATAAATATCATCTTCAAATTTCTTATCAATAACCGGGTCCTGTTCAACAATTTTAACTATGTAACCAACACGATCATATGAGTGTATGAAATTCCACAAATCATAGCACTCCTTATAATGTACGTTCTTCGCAATTGCATTTGTCTTAACAACAGGATGCTTTACCAGAGGATATCCCATCATATCAAGTGCATATTTACTGCATGCAAGAGCGTTAACATCCTTGTGAATCTTGGTAAGACGGTTAAAGATATTAAGATTATCTTCATCAGAAGACAAATCCGTCTGTTTCTCTCTGATTCGCATCTCCATCTTATATGTAATTACCTCTGAATAGTTGTCAATATTGGCATCCAGTTCAAGAAGCACACCATCCTCGTCCTTGCTGCGCTCAAAAATTACATCCGTTCTCTCATTAACGAAACGCTGAAGTTCTTTGATAAGAGTATTTATAAATCTGTTTTCATACGTGTTATAGCTCTCTTCTTTCTGAACATCCAGTACTCTGTTCGGCTCAACAGAACCATCATCATGAACTCTGTCTATCATCTCTGAATGTTGCGACAGATGCTTAATAGATTCTGATGTAAATTTCTTCGCTGACGCAATATTTACAATCTCCCTATGCTCCTCAATAAATGTTCTGGGATTATCAGTAACAAAATGGATGTGAGAAAGCGCTTTCTCAATGGCATCAACCCATTCTACGTCTACATCTTTTATTAATTTTCTGTTCCTGAACTTGGAATACATCATTCCGGTTTCAAGCAGGTTATAATAATACTTATAAAATCTGTCATCTCTGATTTTCTGTAAAAAATCCTCATGGTACAGCTCATAAATCTCATGAGTTATATTATCCACAAACTCACATCCTTCTTAGTGTGTATTTTATACTAATTTCTTAAGTCTTAATAAATATTCCTTACACATATTCATATTTTCATAACCAAATAAATCATTAATATATGCAATAAAACCATCAATCTCATCTCTGATATATCCAAGATTGAGTGAAGAGAATTTTCTTAAAATCTTCTTCTCAATCATAAAGTCAATTCCGTCAATTTCTGTTCCGCCACAATCAACATAGCATGGAACGTATTCATTAATCTGCTTCAAAATACGGTTACCAAATGTAATTCTGAAATGCTTTATAATGTATGAGTCAAGCTCCTCAAGCTTAGCTTTATTAACCTCAGATATAGGATATTTTTCTTTGGCTTTCTCAAACATATCATTAATGTGGTCAAATCTTACATTAATTGAATCTCTTAATGGTGCATCAAATCTGGCAGCCTTGGAATCCAAATCAAGCTGAATTGCTCGGTCGTATACCTTATCAGCAACTGCGAATGTAGAATCGTCATTGTTAATTGTTCCGATATACCATACATTAGGAGATATAAACAGCTTTCCGTCAGTTAATTTATCAGGATCATTATCCCATACCGAAGGAACAATTGTTATTCTTCTCTCATCGATTCGAGGCATTTCTAGTACTGAAAGCATTTCTGCAAAATAATACTCAACTCGTGCGATATTCATCTCGTCCAATACAACTAACTGCATATCTTCATAGTAACCAGCCTCATAAATAGCTTTAAGGAAATCTGTCTCATTGAATTTCTTCGTGAATTCATTAAAATAACCAAACAGTTCTGTTCTGTCACGCCATGCAGGCTGTACAGGACAAATCATAGATGGTCTGTTTATGTACTGTCCGAATGCATATGCAAGGGATGTCTTACCTGTACCGGAAATACCCTGAAGAATAATCATCTTAGTTGCACCAAGTGCAGCCACGAAAAATTTAATTAAATCAAGGTCATAATATAATCCCAGTCTTGATGCCGCAAAGTTTCTGAAATCTTTACAGAAATCTTCAAGAGTAATATCATCATTATAATCAGGTCTGATATATTTATCCGACTTATAGAAATTATCAATTCTTAACAGACTGTTAAATCTTGCATTAGGGTCTGTAACAGCCGTCTCAACCACAACCTTAAGAGGTTCATCACTATCATTTTTCTCTTCTTCGTTAACATCAACATCCAGAAGTTCTTCCTGAACCTCAAGTCCAAGACTTGTAACCTGCATTGCAAGAATTTTATCTCTTTCATAACAAAGTTTATACATCTCATGTTTGAGTTTTGTTATCTCGTCCTTGAGTTCCTCATTCTCTTTAATTGGCTGTTTAAAAGTAACAAATCTCTTAATTGCTCTGTAGAGAATAAAAATAAGTGCAGCAACAACAATACTTAAAAGAATGTGTGCGAAAACACATAAAATCCAGCCCCACACTCCAAAATCAGCCTTGTAGCTGTTAAGAATCTTATAGTAGAAAGGAATATTGAACAACTCAACAATTCCTAAAAAGAATCCTTTAATAATTGCCCAAATATTTCTACCGATTGCACATACAAATTCATAAAAATAATTAAAAAATGCATTCATGTTATCATCCTGCCTTCCGGTGTATTTTATTATTTGATTTCTTCACTGAAAAATCTTAATTCAACATTAATTGTATTTCCCATTATTGCATTAACGCAATCCCTGTCTGCACCTTCAAGCCAGATGTACATTGTAACCTCTGCCGGTTCATTCGTTGGAATGTCAAACAGTTTATCCGAAACACTCTGATTATATGTTCTGCCGCCATCTGCTGAGAAATTATTGCTGGAATTTTGCTTTATTACACTCATATTATCCCAGCCTGCCATCTTTGCCTGATTAGTATCCGCTTCCTTAGTAACCACATCAGCAAGAGGCTCAACAACTGCTGTAACTCCATTATGTGTAAAGCTGATTCTTATTGCCTCTGCAGCACTGGTATCTTCAAATGCATTAGTAATTACAGTTCCTTTCTCCCTGTTAGGAATAGGTGCCATTAATCTGACATCTATCTTCTTCAAATCACTGACACTTGACTTAAGATAGAATGTTTTCTTAATAAGCCATCCGCCTTCTGATTCTACGGCGTTAATCATTGTTTCAATTTCACTGTTTGTAATCGCCGTATCAGACACTTTTTCAACAACCCCATCGGCACCATATATTGGTCTGTAAAATGTAGTTCCATTAATTGTTGTAAGGGGTCGCAAACAACACTCTTCATCAAATTCAAGTGTTATACTGTCAGAATATTCTCCATCTCTTTCATTGGAAATCAAAAGTTCACCGCTTGTTCCGGCTTTCAGCACCATATTGTGCACTGACGGAGCATTAGTTAATGAAAACCATGCATATGCCGCAGTAGTCAGGAAAAGCACATTGAAAATAACCACAGAAACACCTAAAAGAATTTTCCGTTTCTTATTTATTGACTTTTTAGTAGTCTTTGACATTTTCTTTTCCTCCCTACTCTTCTTCCTGCTCAATTACATCAAATCTCATATTCATCTCAATGTAGCCGCCCTTGATATCATCTATACACTCAGGATCTTCACCTTCAAGCCATGCAACAACAGTATATTTGTCATATTCACCAGGTTCCATTTCCCTTACAATTCCCTTGCTAATAAGTTCATCTGACATAAAACCATGTGCTCTTAACTCAAGCAGTCCGTTATAATCCTCAATACCAAGTCTGTCGACATCTTCTCTGCTCAACAGCCCTGTATCTGAATCACTGATTTCATATACATACATACTCTCGTCCGTTGCCTGTTCTAAAATCGGATACAAATCATATGTATACTGTCTTTCCAGTGTTCCATCATCCCTAATCTTGGCAAAAAGCTCAAATTCACCATTCTTAAATAACATTACCCATACTGCGGATTCAACATTCTTAGTCGCATCACCGATGTTAAGACTGTACTCGTAATCCAGCGTTTCAATTCCCTCATTACGCAGATAAAAGGAATATGCAAGATAATTGTCACCATAATGATTACCATCATAATCATCAACATCAAGCGGTAAATCATTAATATTAATATTATCACATTCCTCCAGTGCTGAAGCATAAAGCTTGGTCCTTGCCTCTTCAAAGTCCCTTGTCTTATACAAGTATAAGCCCTTCTTCTGTGCTCCTAAATCAACAGTAACGGTAAATCTTCCCATGTTATGGTAGAAAATTGCTATGATAAACAAAATGCCCAAAATCACCAGACATAAGTTCTTTATCTTCTTAACGCTGTTTTTTCTGAAAACGCTTTTAATACCTAACTTGACTTCTTTTAACCAATATTTAATTCGCCAGATAATGGATTTAAAATCTAATTTATCCATTTTACTCCTTTCGTGCTTCGTCACGCTGCTATATTTATTTTAATAAAGCCGGTTCATACCATATTGTAAATTCAGACTTTTTAATTTCTCATCAGAATTCATAAAAATCTCTACAAGCTTTGGCTGGAACTTCTTCCCTGACTCAGCCCTTACAGCCTCCATAATTTCTGTGTTTCTCTCATATATATCATATGGCTTCTCTACAACAAGACGGTCATAATAATCCGCAATAGCACAAATTCTTGCTACCAGAGGGATTTCCTCCCCCTTAAGTCCGTCAGGATATCCGCTTCCATCATAATGCTCATGATGAAATCTTGCACAATCCCTTGCGTGTTTCTCAAGCTGAGGGTTCAGTCTCTTATAAACAATTTTATCAAAAGCTTTGTCCGCAAGAAAAACATGGTCCCAAATTATTTTCTCCTGCATTGTTTTATCTTCATCAATAAAAGCATATCCTATATCATGATACTTAAAAACCATCTTGGCATACGGATAAAATTCTCGTTCAATGCTGTTAATAAAAGCAGGGTCTCTCTCTATAACTCGTGCAATAACATCACAATATCCGGCAACTCTCTGCATATGAAGCCTCACCTCAAGCGGTATCATGCCATACACAGCTTCAACACTGAAATATTCATTTTTCGCAACCACTTTAATCTGACTTCTGTCTTCTGTAATCATACTGCCACCCTTTAAATCAAACCAAACAAAGGATATAAATATAACAACAACCTTAAGCTGTCCTTATAAATATATCCCTACAAACATACGTCACCTGAAAAAAACACATATATTATTTTAAATGTAGTTCTTCTCTCCATTGGTAACCCTGCTCCTAACTACACAAGTATATTTAATTCTACCATATACATGAATTTTTCACAAGATTTTACTATATGAAAATTATATAAATTTTATTATGTTAGATGATGTTTTGTAACCTTTTCATCAATAGTTAGTACACCATTTTCAGGACTGAATGAAATCTTAACATAAGAAGCCACCTTCGGACATCCTGCCTTAATGGCAATATACTGGCAATTCTTAACAATTTCCATTAATTCCTCATACTCTCCTTCAATTGCTGTCTCACATGGCCCTACATAATATGTACAGCCCGTACTCTTAATATAATCAATAACTTCATCCACTATGCGAATCACCTCTTCATCGGTATCGACATGGGGCAAAACCTGAATTGCTACATTTGCGTTCATTTTCCTGTCTCCTTTTAGATTGATAGATATTCTTATATGCAAAATAACGCTATTTTTTCCCATTGTCAAGCATTCCGGAATATATTATTATAAAGCATCAAGAGGTGAACCATGGATAATTTCTTTTCTGAAAATTCAACAATCAATATTACAAATGGTGTTATTGATAACATCTCTTCTGACAGAGGTACAACTTTTATTACAGTATCATATTCAGACTGCGTAAACTGCACAAGAACTGAACGGACCGTAAGACTTGTTGTGGACAGAAATACCCGTATATTCAATGAAAGCGGCAACAGAATACCCGTTTCCGACTTAAGAACCGGTATGGCAATCAACGCAACCATATCTTCTGCTATGACAAGGAGCATTCCTCCACAGGCTTCTGCTATGGTAATCCGCATTATAGGAAGACCTCTTCCCGACAACATTGCAATAGGCAGAATCGTGGATGTCGACAGACAGAACCGCAGCTTCACAATCATAAGCAACAACAACCTTTCCTCCATCATAAGATTCAATGTTCCTATGAATGCAATTATATTGAACAGAAACGGAAGGCCAATAACCTTCAACGCCCTTGTTCCGGGCTTGCAGGTATGGGTACGACATGCCGCATTTATGACCGCAAGCATTCCGCCGCAGACTACGGCGTTTGAGGTGAGGATAGCTTGATTTTCGACCCTGTCATATTCCTTGCATCTTGGCATACTCTCATCCCTGTGCTTTTCCATAAAAATGGCAAGAAAGAGGACACCGGTGGGTACATTGGCGAATAAAAAAAGACCATAGGTTTCATTTCCTATAGTCTTGTGTAATTCCAAGATATTAGTCAAGCCTTTGTTCCCTTTATCCCCCAAACGCAAAAATGCTGAAAACACGCGTGTTTTCAGCATTTTTAATCTTATTTTACAAAAGGGATTACATTCCCATCTGAGCTGCAACTTCAGCTGCAAAGTCTTCATTCTTCTTCTCAAGACCTTCACCGGTTTCAAAACGGATAAAGCCTTTAACTGTAATATCAGCACCAACCTTCTTGCTAACCTCTTTAATGTAGTTAGCAACTGACTGCTTGCCATCCTCTGCCTTAACATAAACCTGATCAAGAAGGCAGATTTCTTTAAGCTCTTTGTTGATACGTCCCATAACCATACCATCGATAATCTTATCATTAGCATCCGGTTTCTCAAGCTTAGCCTGAGCTGTAAGAACTTCCTTCTCAGAAGCAATATATTCCTGATCTACTTCATCACGGCTTGTATACTTAGGATTAAGTGCTGCAACCTGCATAGCTACATTCCTGAGAGCTTCCTTAACGTCATCACTAACAACTGATGTTGTAGCTGATACAAGAACACCAATCTTTCCACCGCCATGGATGTATGAAACAACACAGCCATCTTCTGCTGTTACCTTGTCAAATCTTCTAATCTTAAGGTTCTCACCGATAACTGCAATCTTAGCTGTTAAAACTGCCTCTACAGTTGAAGCTGTATCTGCAATCCAAGCTTCCTGCATGAACTCGTCCATGTTGGTTGCCTTTGTAGCAAGTGCCTGAGCTGCAACTTCCTCAACATAAGCACCGAAATCTGCATTCTTAGCAACGAAGTCTGTCTCACTGTTAACTTCAACGATTGCTGCACTCTTATCATCATCTGAAACAACAGCCTTAACAAGACCTTCAGCTGCAATTCTTCCGGCTTTCTTAGCTGCCTTAGCAAGACCATTCTCTCTTAAATACTCAACAGCCTTGTCCATATCGCCGTCTGTCTGTCCAAGAGCTTTCTTGCAGTCCATCATTCCGGCACCTGTCATTTCTCTTAATTCTTTTACCATTGCTGCTGTAATAGCTGCCATATTATTAATCCTCCTAAAATAAATTAATTATGCTAATTAAGCCTCTTCTGCTACTTCCTCAGCAGCTGCTTCTTCTGCTACAACATCTTCAAATGTCTCAGCAGTTTCACCCTGGTTAGCTTCGATAACAGCATCTGCCATCTTAGCAACGATTAATTTAACTGCTCTGATAGCATCATCATTACCAGGAATTACATAATCAAGTTCTTCAGGATCACAGTTTGTATCTGCAATACCGATTAATGGAATACCAAGTATATGTGCTTCCTGAACACAAATGCTTTCCTTCTTAGGATCTACTACGAAGATGGCATCCGGTATTCTCTTCATTTCTTTGATACCGCCAAGGTTCTTCTCAAGCTTCTCCTGTTCTTTCTTAAGGTTAACAACCTCTTTCTTAGGAAGAACATCAAAGGTTCCATCCTCTTCCATTCTCTCGATGTCTTTTAATCTCTGAATTCTGCTCTGGATTGTCTTGAAGTTAGTGAGCATTCCACCTAACCATCTCTCGTTAACGTAGTACATTCCACAACGCTCAGCCTCTGTCTTAACAGCATCCTGTGCCTGTTTCTTAGTTCCTACGAAAAGGATATTTCCACCGTTAGCAGCAATATCGTAAATTGCATTGTAAGCTTCATCAACCTTGCCTACAGATTTCTGTAAGTCGATGATGTAGATACCATTTCTCTCGGTATAGATGTACTCTGCCATCTTAGGATTCCATCTTCTTGTCTGATGTCCGAAGTGAACACCTGCTTCAAGTAACTGTTTCATTGAAATAACGCTCATTTTAATACCTCCATTGGTTAATATCTTCCGCCTGCTTATCAATCCGTCAACCTTGAGCAAAGGCACCAGACGGGAATCCACAGACGTGGTTATTTTAGGCTTGTCAGTATAATAAAATCAGTCGATACCAACGCACCGACTGACATTATAACACATATGAAATATTAAATCAAGTATTTTCTTCCATTCTGATAAGCGCTTTTGCAATCTCTTCATAACTCATGGAAGAATTTAATGTATATGTTCCTCTCTGGATAATTTCGGTATAACCTGAACGAACCATATAATTATTAAAATCCTTGGCATCTTCTATAATTCCGCCATCAACTAATATCTGTGATACAGCCTGTGAACTTGTTCCCTGCTCAATATTAAAAGTAAGTTTTTTTACCGGAATAGTTGGTTCAGGCTCAGCAGTTACCGTTTCCGACTCAGGCTCCGTGATGGTCTCCGTCGCATTCTCTTCAGAGGTTGTCTCTTCCGGTATTGTAGCAGGAGTAGAGTCCTCTGTATGATTCTCTTTAGTCACATCGCCATCAGTTGGTTTATTAAACAACTCATCTTCTTCCTCTGTGGACATTACCATACCAAGTGCCTTTGCTCTCCTGATTATTTCATCATCAGACATTCTGCCACAAATATTATAGGAAATTATTAAAATTAAAGTAGTAACAAAAATCCCTATTCCGAGGCCCCTTAAATAATATTTCAACTTCATTACTTACCACCTCTGAATAAATCTATAACCAGCTTAACTTCACCAATTCCAAGACCGAGCTCTTTAGCAATTTCAACCACACTTTTGCCTTCTGAATTAAGCTTAAGAATTCTTTCGTTATTATTGTTCACTGACTGAGTCTCAATATTATCCGAGAATTTTTCTAAAGTCTCTTCCACAAGCTTATCAGTCTGTTCAGCGGTCTTTGCTGCAGTCTTACGTTTTCTTCTTGCAGGCTTTACATTCTCGTCATTAAAACTATTAGACAGTAAATCTTCTGTTTCAGCAGACTTCTTAACCTTGGATGTCCTGGTTCTCTTATTAGCTTTTTCCTGCTTTATAAGCTGCTCTCCCGCCATAAAACCTACATCATGAGCATCTTCTGTATCCGTGTTGGAAGCTTTAATAGTTTCATTAAGCTCTTTTTTTACGGCGATTACATCTCTGACTGTATTGTTAACTTCTTTTTTCTTCTCATTAAGCATATCATAGAGAAACATTACTTCGTTGTGATTACGATTAATCTCTCCAAGAATAGTTTCTGAATATTCATTCATCTCATTCATCTTCACATTAGAAAGTCTGTCCAAAGCAATTTCTGTTCTCTCTTTAACTTCACTTACCTGCTCATCAAACACATCTCTAATCTGTCTTTCGATGGCTTCCTTCTGCCTGTCTGAAAGTTCTGCCTTTCTCTCAGCATCAGCATCATCCAATTTTGCCGAAAAAACAAAACTTGCTATAAAAACAATTACTCCCACAACTAATAAAATTATCTCTACGGTTGTCATTATTATGCTCCCTATATACGGATATCAAAGTTAGCCCTGCTTTTTATTGTAACTTTGCCATCCGCTTCTTCTTTTTCCCTCTTCTTGCGTTTCCTATCCTGATATTCGCTACCGCCTTTTCCATTTTCATTAAGCGGTGATTCAAATTCAGAATCATCCTTACGATTGACCTGCTCCATGCGTGAATCAATCTGTTTTTCGAAGCTCTGTGCAAAAGATTGTTGCTGAACCGTAGGCTTAGTATCCTCAGCTTGTTTAAACTGACTGATATCCTGTGTTCTGCCGATATAACTGCTAACCTCAATTGGTCTCAAAAATCTCACGCTCCTTCGAAATGATTATAAAACCTCTCTTACAATATCCACACCGCGTTTCAAATACTGACAGTGGTCATTTTTATCCCTGATATAGTAGTTTACATCACCAATTTCAATTCTTGTGCCCGGATAAATACTTCCAACAATCTGTATTCTTGCATTTGAATCCTCACAAACCATTCCGGCTTGTTTTCTATATTCATTTCTGGATTCCTCCAGTTTTGCATCAAGGCTTTTAGCATTATTAACGGTCTGTGTTAACAAATCATATTGCTGCTGTGAAAGTTTTCCATTAAGTGCAAGCTTCTTTTTTAGACGATTAATAACCTGCATAAGCTTTTCCCTCTCTTGTCTTCCATCGAGAATTACCTGCTTAAGCTCATCAATTTTAACAATTAATTCCGGATCCGTTCCAACACTTACAGTCGTACTTGTACCCATTTCAGAGCCAATAATTCTGGCTACTATTTTGGAGCCTGCACGAACCGTTCCGCCTGTAAGAGAACCTTTCTTGCCATGAACATCAATCATTCCTCGGGCTATAACATTACTGTGAAGAATTGCAGTAGTATCAATATTACCACCTGCCTTTACAGTGGCATTTTCAATAAAACTGGCAATAACATCGCCCCCTGCACTAAGAACGCCATTACCCATACCATGAATTCCTCTTGAAAGTACAATATCGCCTCCTGCTATAAGCTCTGCACCTTCAACAACACCATTAACAATAATATCACCGGATGCTTTAACCTTGAAACCTGACAAGACATTTCCAGTAATCTTAATATCCCCATCAAAATCAATATTTCCGGTACTGTTATCAATATCTGACGGCACCTCATATTCGTTGGATACAAAAACCTTATCATCCTGTAATGTTACATGCCCCGTTACCAATGTTATTAGCTTCTTCCCATCATCCGATACCTGTAAATTTCTGCTGTATCTGAAAATCTTACGTGCAACTTTACGGGGTAAAATAGGAACACCATAAATGTTCATTCCCGGAGTTCCTTTATCCTCCGGAATAATTTCAGCTACAACTTCTCCCGCTTTTACGGAGCTGATTAAATCCAGCTGATGAAAATCAACGGTTCCATCCTCATTCATCTTAGGCTTATTAACATGTTGTGTTGAAAAATAATATTTAATCTCAGCATCTCTTCCTTCAACCGGCTTAGTTCCGGTAGCAATAACCGTTGTCTCTAAATATCTTTTTTCTTTTAATAAATTTATAATAACATCTTTCTTAATTCCAAATTTAACTTTTAAACGATTAATCTCGTTTTCAACTTCTTTACTGCTTACATCAGGCATACCAATTGATGGCGGGTATATACGTGCCTTCAGTTCACTACCTTCCTTGTCTGCCTGACATTCAATCCAACCGTTAAAAGGATTTAAAGTTGCATCAGAGAATTTAACAGGCTTTAATGTATTAACAGCTTCAGAATATGCATTCTTTATCTGTGCCACATTAGAATACTCAACTCTCTTCTTGTCAAGATATGCAACCAGTTCCTCAACTGTTACAGGTGTACCGTCTCCCTGTGGCGGTATAACAGTCAAATATATTCCATCAACTTTTTGTCCTACTTGAAAATATCCATTTCTACTCATTGTGAGGCCTCCTACTCTGCGAAAACGTTCATATAAGCTCCTAATTTCTTTTTAAGTTTAACAAGGGACTTTGTATGCAATTGAGAAACTCTTGATTCAGAAACCTCTAATACGCAACTTATTTCTTTAAGAGTCATTTCCTCAAAATAGTATAGCATAACTACCTGTCTTTCCTTATCAGTAAGCTGCTCTAATGCTTCCCCAATCATCTTTGTAAGTTCTTCTTTCTCAACAGCTCTTTCAGGCTGCTCAAAATGAGAATTACCTGCAGGATCCATTCTCATTTCACTACCCTGCTCAACAAATTCATCCAGTGAAACAAGATTGGTTATATTGGTCTGCCCCTGCCATGCATAGTAATCATCAACAGACACTTCCAATTCCTCTGCAATCTCTTCATCCGTTGCCGGTCTGCCATACATTGTCTCTATCTTTGCATTGGCAGAATCAATTAATTTCTGCTTTTGTCTGACTGAACGCGGAATCCAGTCCATTTTACGGATCTGGTCAAGAATTGCACCTCTGATTCTCAGACTGGCGTATGTTTCAAACTTAACATTTTTGGCTAAATCAAATTTATCAATTGCATCTATCAATCCAAAAATTCCGTAACTTACCAAATCCTCATATTCCACATTGTAACCCAGATACATGCTGAGTCTTCCTGCCACAAGCTTAACCAAGGGAGCATATTCAACAATAATCTGCTCTCTTATCTGTGATGTTTTATTCTCAAAATACGAATCCCATAATTTTGCTCTGGCTTTCTCATCCATTACAAATTACCTCTAATTTTCTTCAGATTCTGTAGATATGTCCTCCGTTGGTGTTTCAACCACAGTTTCCTCTGTTTTAGTCTCAAATCTGACAATAACAGCTCTGAATATCAGACCAAGAATATAGAAACCAAGCAAAAAAACAAATATAAACACTAATGCCTTTAGTGAATTAACTCTGTTTACCAACATCAATATACTAACCACTAATCCTGCAAATAATGAAATTCCTGCAGGAAGCAGCCTATACCATCTATCCATATATACCTGCACCAAACCTTTCAAGATTAAGCTTCCTCTTTCAAAACCTATATTGTTTTTGGTTCTTTACCGACAGATTTAATCTTAAGACTTCCGTCTTCTGCATAAAACTCAATAGTTCTACCATAATTAAGTCCGACATCTTCTGCAATGATGCGTATTCCAAATTCTTTTAACACCTTACGTGCCGATTCAATATTATTATCACCAACATTCATATTGGGAAGTGTTGCTGCACTCATATTGAACATTCTGGCTCCACCTGCAATTTTGGCAACCATCCTGCTCTTCTTGGCACCTAACTGTTCCATTAGCTTTATGGTCTCGGCGATACCGGTATCTCCAAATTTGGCAATATTCTGATTATTCTTAATTCTGGTACTGTCCGGCAGCATAAAATGAACCATTCCCGCAACTTTCGTTGCGGGATCATATATACAGGCTCCGATACAGGACCCCAGTCCCAAAGTGGTAAGTGCGTCAGGTGCTTTACACACCTTTAAGTCCGCCATCCCAACTTTAATCATATTTTCCATTTGTGTTCCATCCAATCAAAAACAGGTTTCTAAATACCTAATGATGCAAGAATCATGTCATACGACTCCAATTCAGGCACCATAAGAAAATATCCGTTTACTAAATCATCTTCTCCAATCTGAGTCTGGATTAACAGTACCTTGTCACCTATTTTTCCATATTCTATCGCAGGAACACTTAGCAACGCTCCTGCCATATCTATTGAAATACTTGGTACTGAGGCTATTATTGTAAGGTTAGTAAGTCCTGCTAATGCAGAGAGATATGAGCCTGCAATAATATTTCCGATTTCATTCAGTGCAGATAATTCTATTTCATTAAATGGTGTATCTTTTTCTCTGGGATTGCACATCAGGATGTTAACAAGATTATGTGCTGAACGTTCCTGTAGAAGAAACATCATCATACCCTTAACATCTCCTTCTAATCCAAGCAAGATACCCACTACAACAGTTTCCTCTGATCCAATTGTACCGGATAATTCATTAAATGGAACAAGTGAAACCTTAGGAACACTCATGTCAATCTTTGTATTTATTAACTGCGCTAATGCGGTTGTTGCATTTCCTGCACCTATGTTTCCAATCTCTCTTAATACATCATATTGTGTATCATCTAATCCATCTAATTTTATATTTGACATTTTAGCTCCAATCTGTGTTATGCAGTTTCTTTCTCAATGATAACTGCATGAAGGTTCAATAAAGAAATAAGGTTATTTCCTAATTTACCTACTGCATTAACGTAAGCCTGACCACCTTCTGTAATAGAAAGGTTTGTCTTCTCAATATCTGATTCATTAAGTGTAACAACCTCTTTAACCGAATCAACTATTAATCCTACCATACCCTGCTGTTCAAGCTTTACAATAATAATTCGTGTATTATTGGTATAATCATCTTCTTCAAGCTCGAATTTTTTTCTAAGACTCATAACAGGAAGTATCTCACCACGAAGATTAATTACTCCTGTAAAAAACTTCTGAGCCTTCGGAACTCTGGTTATCTTCTGCATACGAACAATATTATCAACATAAACGATATTAATTCCATACTGTTCTCCGCCAATATTGGTTACTATATACTGCTTAGCTGTTTCGCCAGCCTGTGTATTCTGCTGTGTTGTTGTTAATGCTTCCATTCGTAATCCCTCCTCACTATAATATTGCATTCGCATCAATAATTAATGCTACATCACCATCACCAAGAATAGTTGCGCCACTAATCATCTTATTGATATGAATATATTTTCCAAGAGACTTAATTACAATTTCCATCTGTCCGATGAGGCTGTCTACAACAAGACCTGCCTGTTTTTCACCCTTCTTGATAATTACAACGGTGAGACTTTCTTCATCCTTTTTAGTATTTGGAACCTCTAAAAGTTCTCCTAAACGGATTAATGGAATAACTGTGCCTCTGAGATTAATAACCTCTTTGCCATGTACATACTTAATATCCGAAACTTCTACATCCTCAACTGTCTGGATAGAGCCAAGAGAAATCGCATACTGTTCTTCGCCAAGCTGTACCATTAATGCCTGAATAATAGCAAGTGTCAACGGAAGTCTTATGGTAAATGTACTTCCTTCACCCAACACGCTATGACATTCAACATCACCGCCAAGTGCTTCAATCTTAGACTTAACGACATCAAGACCAACGCCTCTTCCTGAAACGTCTGAAATCTTCTCAGCTGTTGAAAAACTAGGCTTAAAGAGAAGATCAATAACATCCTTATCTGTCATTGTCTCAGCCTGTTCAGGAGTAATGGTTCCCTTAGCAATCGCTTTATTACGAACTTTCTCAACATCAATACCGTTACCATCATCTCTTACTTCAATAACTACGTTATTACCATCCTGATATGCATCAAGGAAAATTGAACCAACCTCATCCTTGCCTCTTGCAATACGTACATCTGCTGATTCGAGACCATGATCTGCCGAATTACGAAGCAAATGCATCAACGGGTCGCCGATTTCATCAATAACGGTTCTGTCAAGCTCTGTATCCTCACCTGTCATGTATAATTCCATTTTCTTGCCAAGCTTCTTGCTCAGATCACGAATCATTCTTGGGAATCTGTTTACAACAGTCTCAATAGGAACCATTCGGACATTCATAACGGATTCATGAAGGTTAGTTGTAACTCTTTCAAGATATTCAATCTGTTCATTAAAACCCTGTCCGCCCTCTGTAAAGTTGGAACCGCTTGCTGATGATACAAGACCATTCTTTGCAATAATAAGCTCGCTGACAAGATTCATAAGAACATCAAGTTTCTCAATATCAACACGTACTGAACGGTTAGCAACAGGCTTAGCTGACTTAGGCTGTGCCTTGGAAGGAGCCTTACTATCCTCCTTAACCACTGCCTTAGCTGCAACCTCTGTACTCTTAGGTGCTTCTTCCACTACATCCGCACCATCTTCTTTCAAAACAATCTGCTCACCATAAGCATCCTTAATCTCAGATACATTCTTAACTACTGAAAGAACCTTATCGAGTGATTCTTTGGTAATAACAAACATTCTGAAATCCAGATCAAATTTCTCATCTTCAATATCCTGTGTTGAAGGAATTGATTTAATAATCTCTCCGATTTCTTCAAGATTCTTGAATACAAGGAATGCTCTTGCTGCCTTCAAAATACAATTTGGGTCAATATGTACTACAACGCCATATACATTTAATCCCTTATTGCATGCCTCAACAATTGCATGCTTCTCAAAATCTGCATATGTAATTCCCGCAAAGCTGTCTGATATGCTTGCCGCCGGTGCTTCTGCCTTCGCTGCCGGTGCTTCTGCCTTCGCTGCCGGTGCACTGCTCTGACCATTCAAGAAATCGTTCAGCAGCTTGATAATAGGCTCATTATCATCTGTTCCCTCATCCTGTGAATTTACAATATTATCCAAATATGTCTCTAATGCATCAAGACACTGGAATAATGTATCTACGAGCTCAGATGTAACACTCATCTTGTCATTTCTGATTTCTGAAAATACATTCTCCATATTATGGGTAAGATTCTGCATCCTCTTATAACCCATTGTTCCTGCCATTCCCTTCAAAGAATGTGCAGCTCTGAATATTTCATTGATAGTATCCTTATTCTCCGGCTCTTTCTCCAGAATAAGTAAGTGTTCATTCAGATTTTGTAAGTGTTCTCTTGTCTCCTCGACAAATATTTCTAGATACTGGCTAACGTCCATTTACGATACCCCCACGTTCTTAATAATTCTTTCTGCAATTTTGTTAAGAGGTACTACCTCATCAGTAAGTCCTGCCTGAGCAATTGCCCTTGGCATTCCATACACTACGCAGGAATCTTCATCCTGCCCTATAACGTGAATATTATGTCCTGATTCCTTAAGTTCTCTTATACCTGCCGTTCCGTCTGCTCCCATTCCGGTTAGAACAACACAGGTAATTTCATCAAAATCCGATGAAATCAGTGACCTGTACATTATATTGGCACATGGCTTAAGCCCATCAATCGGTGGAATATCCTCATACCGGATATAGTATTTTGAGCCGTTTTTCTCCACCTTAATATGCATTCCACCCGGTGCAATATATACATGTCCTTTTTCAATAAGCTCGCCATTCTGTGCCTCATGTACCCTTACCGGACTGATTGAATCCAGTCTGGCTGCAAGAGATGCCGTAAATCCCTTTGGCATATGCTGTACCAAAACAACCGGAGCATCGAGTTCTGCCGGAAGATATGGAATAACCTGCTGAAGAGATTTTGGTCCTCCGGTTGAACAGGCAAGTGCCACCAGTTTGGAGCCCGTCTTCACTGTTCCTGCTTCTGAAAAAGACTTGTCCCTGACAGGAAATGTAAAATCTGTCTTATTGGCCGGTTCCCGGCAGGTCATATTGGTATGAACACCTGATTCGGTTCTGACATCAGACAAATCCATTATTCTGCCCCTGCCAAAATCAGTGCTGCATGCCATTTCAATAAGTTCAAGCAGGTTATCCCTGAAGTCCTCTCCCTTAACCACAAAAAAATTCTCGGGCTTGGTAAGAAAGTCAACGGCACCTAACTCCAATGCCCTGATAGCCTCCTTTGCACCTTCCTTAGCGACTGTACTCACCACGACGACAGTCTCCTTCAATCGTCTGTGTGAAAGCTCCTCCAACATCTCCAGACCATTCATCTTCGGCATGTTAATATCCAGAAGAATCAAGTCGTAATATCCGGGACATTTAAGGATCATATTCAGTCCCTCAAGTCCATTACATGCAATGTCCAATACTTCATATTCACTATTCTCCTTGATTATATCAGATATAACCCTTCTCATAAGTGCAGAGTCATCAATAACCAAAAATTTTCTTCCCATTTTGTCCCTTTCATGCAAAAAATCAAATGCTAAAACAGAAAAGCATTAAGATATTATTGTTATACATCAATACGTCTCTTTTTTCTCTCTTCTTCAAAAATATACCTTATTAATAATTCCCTGTACTCTTTGGTAATATTCTCGAACTCAATCCTGTGCTCAAACGTGCCGGCTTTTCCACGCACTCCAAATGATAAAATTACAGTTGCCGGAAGTCTGTATTTGATAATCTTACCATGCTCATCTATATCAAACATAACAAGAATTTTTTTGCCCTGTGCTATCTGGGTTCGTCCGACAAAACGCATTCCACCGCCGCTTATATCCAACGTATTTGCCTGACTGAACAAGTTAATGTTTTTCATACCTTCAGGAAACTGGTGTGTTTCCAAAATAAGCAGATAATCCTCTTCAGAAAGTTCTGCATAATATATAGGCAATGTTTTTTCCAGTCTGAAATACTGTCTTCTCTGAAATTTCTGCAATTCTGTTGTGAGTAATATTTCAAGCGAATACAGATTATCACTCTTAATGCGATTCATTATTTTAGCCCTGCACTGATAAATTCCCTTTGAGGTATAAAAGAAAACATCATACTGCTTTCCTCTTTCAAGCGGAACCAGCTTCCCTTTTGAAATAGGCATTGCAACATTAATATAACCCTCATCCGTAAAATCAAATATCTGGCTAACATAAATCTTAGGTTTAATTCCAAGACTTAAATCCTCTTTCGAAATCTCATCACGAAATTCAATCTTGTCGCCGGCTGCTAATAATCTATTTCCCATAATACCTCCATATTAAACTATTTTCTGTTATGCCCGAAAATATTGCTGAAGAAACCTGCAACACCCCTACGTGTCTGTGGAACAGGCTGTTCGCTGCCATCAAGCTTTGCTTCCATAGCCTGAAACGCCTTTGATGCATTGGCATTCGGATATGCAAGAGATACCGGTTTCTGTTTCATGATAGCTTTAGTAATAAAAGGATCCTGCGGAACTGCTCCAAGATATTCAAGCTTAACATCTAAGAATCTGTCAACTACTGAACACAGCTTCTCATAAATACTATGGCTCTCAGCTACATTCTCTACCTTATTGGTTACAAGCCTGACTCTGGTAACATCCCTATCGTATGCAGGATGCATCGCCAAAGCCTTTAATAATGCATATGAGTCAGTAATAGACGTAGGCTCCGGAGTAGTAACAAGTAACACCTCAGGACTTGCAACAACAAACTCCAGAACACTTGGTGCTATGCCGGCTCCTGTATCCACAATAATAACATCCGCAAAATCTTCCAATTCATTTAACTTACTTAATATTTTTTTGATTTGTTCTTTATCAAGGTTATCAAGCTTGGCAATTCCTGAACCACCGGAAATAAACTGAACACCATTAGGGCCTTCGCTTATTATCTCCTTAATATCTCTTCCATTGAACATTAAGTCTGCTAAAGTATATTTAGGTATTACACCAAACATTACTTCAATATTTGCAAGTCCGAAATCAGCATCTAAAATTATAACTCTCTTACCCTGTTTTCTGAACTGCAGAGCCAGATTTATAGACAGACTGGATTTACCAACGCCGCCCTTGCCGCTTGTGACGGCAATAACTCTGGAATTACCACCTTTTATATTAACCTGATTCTGCTGTTTAATCATCGCACGTAATTTTGCCGCCTGGTCCATATTGTCCCTCCAAATCCATTTGGTTTCATGTGTTCACTTAAAATCAGCTTTCTCCACCCAGTAAATGCTTAGCAAGCTTCTGTACATCAACTCTTTCAATATCATCCGGAACATTTTGTCCGTATGTTGCATAAGATAAAGGTGCATCCGTGTACCATCTTATATTCAAAATATTGCCTAATGCACCGGTCTCGTCCAGCTTAGTAAATAAAAGTTTTTTGTCATCCAGTTCCTTAAAGGCATTAACAATTGCAACCAAATCCTTATATTTAGTAGTAACACTGAGAACAAGAAAAATCTCAATATCTACATCAAGTCCTGCCTGTTTGACAAGTTTAATCATCTCAATAATTTCTTCTCTCTGTTCTACATTCTTATGCGAACGCCCTGCAGTATCAATAAAAACCATATCATGATGCATAAGCGATTTAATATTTGAAACAATCTCAGATGGTGCATATACAACATTTACCGGAACATCCAGAATATTTGCATAAGTGTTAAGCTGCTCCACTGCTGCGATTCTATAAGTATCCGCAGTTATCATGGCAATGGTTTTATTATGGTTAAGTTTAAAATCTGAAGCAAGCTTGGCAATGGTTGTGGTCTTGCCAACGCCTGTCGGTCCAATAAAGAAAACCACTTTTTTACGGTCATTATCCTCAATTCCGGCAGGTTCTCCAAGCTTAAGCACTATTTTCTGGTAAACAGATGCCAGAATGCTGTCAAGGTTAGATTCCTTCTTCAGTGAGCTTTCAATATCATTAACGATGGCATTAGCATATTTTTCATCAACCTCATTCTCAAGAAGTTTATTATAAATAAGCTTTAATGATTTGTAATTAACACTGTTAACAGGTTTATTTCTATCTTCTGTAACAGTCTTTTCCTCTTCCTTCATCTGATTGCGAATCATGTTATGAATACTGTCCAGTTTTTCCTCAATAACCTCTGTTTTGCGTGAAGAAACTTTATCCACAGGTTTGGAGTCATGCTTTACGGCATTTGCCAAGGCATCACCGGCAACTGCATCAAATGACGGCTTTTTACTGCTGACAGTCTGTGCAAACTCCTTTTCTTCAAGTGCTGCAGTAATCTCTACAAAATCCTTTTTAAAAATTCTTGCAAAGCCCCTGTGTTTCATTGTCTTAACATTCAAAACCACTGCATTTGAACCCAAGTCATCCTTAGCCTTCATAACCGCTTCTGTTTCATTGCTTCCTGTATATTTCTTAACTATCATTTTATGCCGTCACCATCCCAACTGACTGTAATTCTACATTATTTTCAACTTCATTGTATGAAATAACTATTAAATCTTTAAAATAATCCACCGTAAGCTTTTTGAAATATGCACGTACAATCGGTGATGTAATTACAATTGGTATTTTGCCCATCTCCTCAAGCTTATTAACCTCAGTTTCAACAGAATTCATAATTTTCTTTACTCTGTCAGGCGGAAGATTAATATATCCTCCCTGCTCTGTCTGCTTAACAGCACCCATAATCTCCTGCTCCAACGTAGGGTCAAGTGTTACAACACTGGTTGTATCAATCGGAGTAAAGAACTTATTGGATATAGCTCTTCTAAGACTCTGTCTCACATACTCTGTTAAAATATCCGGATCTCTTGTAGTTGCCGCATGGTCTGCAAGTGTTTCAAAAATTGTAAGCAAATCTCTGATGGAAATTCCCTCTTCCAAAAGATTCTGCAATACCTTCTGTATATCACCAACACCCATAAGTTTGGGAACAAGTTCCTCCACGAGTGTAGGATGATTTTCTTTGATATTGTTAATAAGATTCTGTACATCCTGACGTGTAAGGAGTTCGGCAATGTGGGCTTTAATCACCTCTGTCAAATGTGTCGCAATAATTGAAGGAGGATCAACAACCGTATAGCCAAGTGATTCGGCACGTTCTCTCTGGTTCTCGGTAATCCAGATTGCAGGAAGGTGGAAGGATGGTTCAAAAGTAGGAATACCTGTAATCTCTTCCTCAACAAAACCCGGGTTCATCGCCATATAATGATCAAAAAGTATCTCTCCTTCACTAACCTGAATACCTTTAATCTTAATTATGTACTGGTTAGGATTTAACTGAATATTATCACGCAGACGGATAATCGGTACAACTGTACCAAGTTCAAGTGCCACCTGCCTGCGAATCATAACAACTCGGTCTAATAAATCGCCGCCCTGATTAACATCCGCCAATGGTATGATTCCATAACCAAATTCAAGTTCAATAGGGTCAACCTGAAGAAGTGATACAACATTCTCAGGCTTACGAATTTCCTGCGCACTTACATCTTCTGCTTCTGCCTCTGCCTCAACAGCAGAAATTCCAGCACCCTTTTCCATAACCATAGCCAGTCCAAAAAAACCAATTCCCAGCGGAACAAAAACATACCAAGGCAAAGCAACAATACCAAGTATCGCCATAATTACCCCGACAATTTTAAGCACCTTAGGTGTTGAAAAGAGTTCTGTAACAAGCTCGTCCGGCAATTCAACTTCTTTAGAAGCCTTAGTTACAATAATACCGGTTGAAAGTGATATAAGGAGTGAAGGAATCTGGCTTACCAGACCGTCACCTATGGTAAGAAGGGCAAATCGGCTTAAAGCCTCCATCGCATCCATTCCCATATACACAATACCCATTATCAAACCACCGATAAGGTTAATTACAGTAATAATAAGTCCTGCTGTGGCATCTCCCTTTACATACTTGGTAGCACCATCCATTGCTCCAAAGAATGATGCTTCCTGCTGAATTTTATTTCTTCTCTCAATTGCTTCTTTGTCAGTTATTGCTCCTGTATTCAAATCGGCATCAATAGCCATCTGCTTACCAGGCATGGCATCAAGTGTAAATCTTGCCGTTACTTCTGATACTCGCTCAGAACCCTTGTTAATAACAATGAACTGAACAATCAGAAGAATAATAAATACAATAAAACCAATTACAAGATTATTACCGCCTACAAAGCTGCCGAAAGTCTCTACAACCTTACCGGCATCACCATTTTTAAGAATGAGTTTCGTTGACGAAACATTAAGTGAAATCCTAAAAATAGTTGTAAATAAAAGCATTGTCGGAAATGACTGCATCTCCAGTACATCCTTGGCATATAATGCCGTAAAAAGAATAATCATTGCAATTGATATATTAATTGCAAGCATTACGTCAAGAAGCACGGACGGAACAGGTATAAAAAGGAAAATAATTGCGGCCATAAGATATACACCGACAAACAAATCCGTTTTTTTGAATTTCATATCCTGTTTCCTCCTTCTGCAAAATTTATTGTATTATCCGAATTATATCTTATTCTTAAGTCTCCATACAAAAGCAAGAACCTCGGCAACCGCCTGGTATAATTCGGATGGAATTTCCATTCCAAGCTCTACATTGTAGTAAAGCATTCGTGCAAGAGGCTTATTCTCAACGATTTCAACATCATTGTCTCTTGCAACCTCTTTAATCTTCCGGGCAAGATAATCCTCACCCTTGGCAACTACAACCGGTGCCTTACCTGAATCAGGTTCATATTGAAGCGCTACAGCAAAATGTGTGGGGTTAGTAATAACAACATCCGCTTCAGGAATTGCCTGCATCATACGTCTTCTTGACGCCTCCTGCATTCTTCTCCTCTGCTTACTTTTTATTTCAGGATTACCTTCGGTGTTCTTCCATTCATCCTTTACCTCTTGTTTGGTCATCTTCATATCTTCATTAAATTTAAATCTTTCGAAGATATAGTCCGCAACACCGACAACTAAATAAATAATACAAATATTTATTCCTAAATCAATAATTATATCTCCGGTCTTAGCTATAACCGAATTGAGATTGATATCATATATATTAAACAAAAAGCCTATTTCGTCTTTAATCTTATTATAAGCCACAATAGCACATACGGCAATAATAACAATACTTTTCAACAGCTTAATTAATGTTTTCGCTGAAAACATTCGCTTTATGCCGTTAATGGGATTAAATTTATCCGGCTTGGGCTCAAGCGTCTTAAGTGTCGGCTTCCACTTAACCTGTATTATATCTGCAATAAATCCTACTACCACTCCAAGCAGCAGAAACGGGAGAATCATAATCAGCAAATCCAGGACCGCTGTTCTGAAAATATTACCAAAATATACATCCAATGAATCCAATTGTGATGAGGTGCTGCTCAAATCACCAATTCGTCTAAAATATTTTCCATAAATTTCAATAAGCCTTTCTCCCAAATAGCTTATATAAATCTTCAAAAGGATAAAATACGCAAGCAGTAATATCGCACCGCTCAAATCCTGACTCTTGGCAACCTGTCCCTTTTCTCTTGCTTCTTTTAATTTCTTGGTAGTGGCAGGTTCTGTTTTCTCTCCACCCGGACCATCCTTTGCAAAGAACTGCAGATTATATTCTATCATACCAGTCCTCCTGCAATTGTCTTAACGGCTGTCTCCATCATATTCAAAATATATGTAGAGATATATGGAAGCAATGATGCGGTAATAAGCATAACTGCGAGTCCAACCAAAAGCTTTATCTGAATACCTACAGCAAACATATTAAGCTGCGGAGCCACTTTTGTAAGAATACCAAGTATTGCATTGGCAAGCATTGAAACAACAAATATTGGCAGAGCAATTCTAAATCCGATTATAAAATATTCAGCGGCTACACTCAGTACTGAATCATAGAGCGACAGGTTAACCGAAAACGAACCTAACGGCACAATTGTATATGAATCCACAATAGCTGAAATCAGGAACTGATACATGCCTGAAACCATCAGCAAAAGGAATGTCACATGATAATAAAAATTACCGGAAATACTTACCTGCTGCATAAGAGTCGGATCGTAAGTTGTCGCCATTGATAATCCTATTTCCAAATCCATAATATGACCCGCAAATGTAATGGTCTGAATACATATATTGCAAACCCATCCTAACAAAAGTCCAACTACACTTTCCTTAATAAGAAGCATTGCATACTCAAAAATTCCATCGTATACCACTTCTCTCTCCGGAACAACAGTAAAAATCAGTATTGAAACAAAAACAGCCAATCCTAATTTAATTTTCTGAGGAGTATTTGACATATTAAAAAAAGGTGCCGTACTGGTGAAACTCGCAATACGTACCAATATAAGCAAAAACACTTCCCAATACTCCAACGCTATTTCATAACTAAACATCCTGCTACCTACACTTAATTAAAATAAGTCACTTGATATAATTATTGAAATTAGACCACAACTCACTCATAAATCCGGTAATCTTACCTACTATCCACGAGCCAAATATCATAACTCCAAAAAACACCGCAACAATTTTAGGAACAAATGTAAGTGTCTGCTCCTGAATAGATGTAATCGTCTGAAAAATACTGATTATCAAACCAACTATCAGCGAAATAAGTAATAAAGGAGCTGAACACTCAATTATAAGAAATACAGCTTCTCTTGTAACATCAATAACCTGTTGTTCTGTCATAATTGCTCAACTCCTTCCGCTAAAATTCTAATATTAACTTTGTCAGTAAAAGGTTTTAACCAAATTACCAATTATTAAATTCCATCCATCTGCCATAACAAACAGCAAAATTTTAAATGGCATGGAAATCGTGGTAGGCGGCAACATCATCATACCCATTGACATAAGTGCTGATGACACCACCATATCTATTACTATAAATGGAATATAAATCAAAAATCCAATTATAAAAGCTGTTCTCAACTCACTGACAATGAAACTGGGAATTAATACATGAGTCGGAATATCGTCATAATCCGATACTTCCTGTATGTCAGCAATCTCAAGAAACATCTTGATGTCCTTTGTATTGGTCTGTTCAAACATGAACTCCCTTATCGGTTCGATTCCTTTTTCATAAGCTTCCTCTGCCGAAATTTCATTATTGGAAAGCGGCTGGATTGCCTGTGTATATACCTTTGAAAAAGTCGGAGCCATAATAAAAAACGTTAAAAACAGAGAAAGTCCGACAAGCACCTGATTAGGTGGTGCCGACTGTGTTCCAAGCGCCGCTCTTGTAAAATGCATCACAATTATAATTCTTGTAAAAGATGTAAGCATAATAAGAATGGAAGGTGCCAGGGCAATTACAGTTAATACCAACAGTATCTGCAATACGCTTGCCAAGTCACTTCCATCTCCGGCTGAAATACCAATTGTTAATGTGTCATCAGCATCCGTCTCTGCAACTGTGGTAGTATCCTCTGTAAGCTCACCGGCATGAGCATGTGATGGAAGAATTACCGCAAATACGATTACCAATAAACACATTGAAACAATCTTAGTTATTTTCGAAAGAATTTTCTTTCTCTTGTTCATTATCTGTATCATCCTTATGTTGTAGTTTGAATCTGCTAAATACCGTACCAAATGATTCGGGATTATTATCCTTTTTCAATTCCAATGTACTCTCATCAATTTCTCCAAGCAATGTTACTGTATCCTTACAAACTGCAATCAGGAAACATTTATCCCCCGTCTTTACAACTTCAAGGATCTTATTTCCCGACAGTCTGAAACTCTCAATAACTTTAATATTGCCATAGCTCATCTGTTTCTTCTGATAAGATCCTATCCACCTTGTTGTAAAATATGTAATCGCAAGTACAAATGCAAATATTAACGTAACAGTAATAAACTGCACAATCGGGTCACTGGAAATCGAGGCCAAAACCATATTAACCAACTACTTTTCTAACAGCTTCAAGCACTCTGTCTGCCTGAAACGGTTTAACAATGAAATCCTTAGCACCTGACTGAATGGATTCAATTACCATTGCCTGCTGTCCCATTGCTGAACACATAATAACAGCAGCACTTGAATCGTTCTCTTTAATCTTCTTAAGGGCCTGAATACCATCCATCTCAGGCATTGTAATATCCATTAATACTAAATCAGGATTAAGTTCGTTATACTTCTCTACAGCTCTCAAGCCATTCTCGGCCTCTCCAATAACAGTATATCCGTTCTTAGTAAGAATGTCTTTAATCATCATTCTCATGAACGCTGCATCGTCACAAATCAAAATATTCTTCGCCATACTCTAATTTCTCCTTCACGCAAAGCTTGTTTTCTTATTACATTATACAATGAATTTAGAATTTTTCATAGCACTTTTTTTATTTTATTATTTCAGTAATTTTAATACCAAAACTCTCTTCAATAACCACTACTTCACCTTTGGCAACATATTTACCGTTTACAAGAACATCAATAGGTTCTCCGGCAATTTTATTGAGCTCAACAATAGTACCAGGTGCAAATTCAAGAATATCCTTAATCGACTTGCTGGTTCTTCCTAACTCAACTGTTACCTCTAAAGGAACATCCATAATTAAATTGATATTCTCATGTCCTGCCGCAGCAGCATTTCCCGAAAATGCCTGAAATGATGCCGGCTGTACATTAACATTCTCCTGTGGTGGCATTCCATATCCCGGCATTCCATACATAGGCTGCATATAGCCCATAGGCGGCATTCCATATCCCGGCATTGGCTGTCCATACTGTGGCATCTGAGGCATCGGTTGTCCATACTGTGGCATCTGTTCCTGTTGCATAGCCGGAGCCGGTGCAGGCGTTGGTGCCGGTGATGGCGCAGGCGTTGGCGCCGGTGATGGTGCAGGCGTTGGCGCCGGTGCAGTATATGCAGGTGTAGGTTCAGGCTCTGATGTAGCCTCCATACCCATGAGATTACCTTCTGTAAAAGTACGATATAAATCTCTGGCAAAATCAAATGGATACAATTGCATAATTTCGCTATCAATCAGACTTCCAATTGTCATCCTGAAAGAAACCTTAACAAATTTCTTTGTTAAGAACTGTGGCAATGCACTTTCATCATACTGTTCATTCAAATTAACCAGATTGGCAACAGGAGGGCTGATATCAATCTTTTTACCAAGCATTGAAGACATTGATGTAGCAGCTGAACCCATCATCTGATTCATTGCTTCACCAATAGCACTTAAATGCAATTCTCCAATTGGGTCAGGTGATATAACACCCTCTCCCCCCATCATAAGATCTGTAATAATCTTTACATCATCTTCTTTTAATACAAGAACGTTATTTCCGTCAAGTCCGCATGTATACTTAATCTGTAAGAATACACATGGTCTGTCATAGGACTCTGACAACTCATCCCAATACATATATGTAACTTTAGGAGTTGTAATATTAACTGACTGATTAAGCAACGTGCTTAACGTAGTTGCTGCTGTACCCATGCTGATGTTGGAGATTTCTCCAATGGCATCTTTCTGTTCATCAGTAAGAGTCTCACTATCATCTATATCTACTGATACTGATGAAGAATCAGAATCGCTGTCCATATTGGCACTGGCTAATAGCGCATTAATCTCCTCTTGTGATAACATTCCATCCATCTTTATTCATCTCCTCTCAAAACTTGTGTCAATCTGACTGCATATTTATCATTAAATGAGCCCGGCAACGCGGTAAATTTACGTAAATTACCAACAAATATATCCAGCTCTTCATCCTTTTTCTTGTCAAGGCGAATAACATCTCCTACATTAAGATTTACAAAATCATTAACTGAAATTGAGCTGCTACCCAATACTGCTTTGACAGGAATCTGTGCTTTCGCAATTAATGAGGCAATCGCCTCTTCATAGGTATTTAAATCTTTATCCTGCATCGTTGAGAACCAATACTTAGTATTAAGCTTATCCATAACCGGTTCTAAAACAACGTAAGGAAGACAAATGTTCATAAGGCCTTCAACATCACCAATTTTGATATTGATTGTAATAATAGCTATCATCTCACTTGGAGAAATAATCTGGGCAAACTGTGAATTAGTCTCTATTCGCTCTAGTCGCGGAACAATATTTACTACGTTCTGCCAAGGCTCCCTCAAAAGATTAACAAATGTATTAAATACTCTTTCAAGAATAGTAAGCTCTATTTCAGAGAACTCCCTGCCTTTTTCCAATGGCTGCCCAATACCGCCAAGCAGTCTGTCAATAATTGTAAATCCAATGTTGGATGCAAGCTCAAGAACAATACTTCCTTCGAGCGGTTCAAAATCTATAACACCTAACAATACCGGATTTGACAACGCATTAGAAAATTCCGAATATGTAACTGCTTCTGAGTTCATCACCTCAATCTGTACCGGCCTTCTGAAATATGCCGGAAGATTTGTAGATAACAAACGTCCATAGTGTTCAAAAATTATTTCTAGTGTTCGAAGATGCTCTTTAGAGAACTTGGCCGGTCTGGCAAAATCATAGTTCTTAACAGTTTTCTCTTCTGTATTTTTCATTTCTTCTACGTCAAGTTCACCACTGCTAAGTGCCTTTAACAGGTTATCTATCTCACTTTGCGAAAGTACCTCGCCCATCTTCTCTCACCTTCTTTCATTACTTATATTTTAGTTAAATTTTATTGTATTGTAAACTGATTGAAGTCTACGGAATAAATGAACTCTGAGCCAAAAAGATTCTGCAGCTCTTTAAGTGCTTCCTGCTCCATTTTATCCTTATCCACATCTGAAAGCTTATATTCGCTGACTACATCAATAATGCTGCTTGAAATAAGTCCCATTGCCGTCTCAACAGATTTGGATTTTTCCTTGTAATCCGGATGGGTTGTATCAAGACTGAGAATCACTCCGACTCTGATATAATGAGTCTTTCCATCCTCATCCTTTGCAAGGCTTATGGTGCTTTCAGTTTCATCACCAAATGTTACTGTTATGTTGGACAGCTTGGTAATATCCACCACATGCTCGCTTGAATCCTTTCCCACATCTAAATCTACAATTGTGCATATCTTATCCACAAGATTAGATGTCTTGTTCATCGCCGGTATAAATACAAACACCGTAACAATGCTCAAAATAAGGTTAATCAATACTAATGCAAGTATAATTGCATTAATCAGGCCTTTTTTCATAATGTTCACCCCTTATGCTTAGTCATAACTGCTATAACTGTTATAAATTTTAATTTCTACTCTTCTGTTCTGTGCCCTTCCCTCAGCAGTATCATTAGAAGCAATCGGATCATACTCACCACGTCCTGAATGCTTGAGATTTGTAGCACTAACACCTTCCTCCTCTACAAGGAAGTTAAAAACCGATAATGCTCTGTAATCTGACAAAACATCATTGGTAGTATATAATTCATGAACGATCGGAACATTGTCCGTATGTCCTTCAATTTCTATAAGATTATCCTCATAAACCTTAAGTATATCCCCGACATGATCAAGAATATCTCTCGCATCATCTGTTAAATCTGCAGAAGCCGATTTAAAAAGCAACGCACCTTTCATATTAAGACATACATAATGTTGTGTTACCTTTACCTCGACAGCATCGTTAATACCTTTCTGTTCAAGCATCTCCTCAATGAATTCACCCATCTGTTCGGATTCTTCATATTCAGCCTGTTCAAGCTTGGATATAGCACTTTCAATGTCGTCTTTCTCGCCTTCAGAGTTAAGTCCGAGATTATTGTAATACTCACTTAACTGTGTCAACTGACTGGCACCTGTTGCTATCAGCACTCCATCATCAATACCTGTCGAACCGCCGTCAAGCACACTAAAGCTGTTAGAAAAAGATGCAACAACCTCCTGCCATTTTTCCTCATTAATTGAGGACATTGAGAAAAGCAATACGAAGAAACACAAAAGTAAGTTCATCAAATCCGCAAAGGTATTCATCCAACTGCCTGTATTAACAGGCTCATCTTCATGTTTTCTTCTAGCCATTCAAATCCTCACCTCCGCCTTCAGCACCTTCAGAATATCTGTTTCTCTCAGCAGGTGCAAGGAAAGACTTAAGTTTCTCCTCAATTACTCGAGGATTCTCTCCTGCCTGAATTGACAAAAGTCCCTCTATCATAACTTCTTTCAAAGTAATTTCCTCACCATTATTAGACCTTAACTTATTCGCAATCGGAGTTGCTATCCAGTTGGCAAGCATCGAACCATAGAAGGTGGTAATAAGAGCAACCGCCATGGAAGGTCCGATTGAGTTAGGGTCATCCATCTTTTGCAACATATTAACAAGTCCGATAAGAGTACCAATCATACCCCAGGCAGGACCCATTGCTGCTAAAGTATCCCAAAATGTTGTAACTTTCTTATGTCGCTGTTCAACACATTCAAGTTCTGTTTCAAGAATGGCTCTGACCAAATCCGGTTCCGTACCATCGACAATAAGTAAGATTCCCTTCTTCATAAACTGGTCATCAAGGCTCTCTGCAGCCTCTTCTAACGCCAACAAGCCTTCCTTACGGGCAACATTGGAAAGCTCAATAATTTTCTTAATAATTTCAGTCTGCTCGAATTTCTGTTGTTTAAGTGCAATCGAAAAACCCTTGATACCTGTTAAGAAGTCATTCATCTTAAAAGACGCAAGAGTAGAGCAAAAAGCTCCACCAAATGTAATCAAAATTGATGGAAGATCTACGAAATTCTGCAAAACTCCAAAACCATCTTCAACTGTAATACCAAAAATAACAAGGCCAAAACACAATATTAAGCCTATGAGAGTCGCAAGATCCATCTTATCAACACCATTCTACCTAAAATAGGCATCCTTTTCTGTAAAAATATAATGACATAAAATTACTCAATTCGTAATAATTCGGCAAAAATTTCCCTCTTATACGATAATACTAAATTTTTTATCTCTTGTCTACTTTCTTTTACTATTAATTTTTTACCTGTGGTAAGTGTAATTACAGTATCCGGAGTTGTTTCAACAACTTCAATCAAGTCGGGATTTATAGAGAACTTTACTCCGTTAATTTTTGTAACTTCTATCATTCCGTAACCTCCTTAGCAGACAATATTTATTGCTGTCCACCCGATATGTTCTATATCAGGTGGACATACATATTATCGTTTAAGATTAATAAGTTCTTCAAGCATTGTATCAGAAACTGTGATAATTCTTGAATTTGCCTGATATCCTCTCTGTGTTGTAATCATATCAGTAAATTCAGCAGCCAAATCAACATTGGACATCTCAACAACGCCTGTTGTAAAATATCCGCCATCAGCTGTTATGTCATCACCAATTCCATCAAATTCACCGGAGTTAAGCGTTGCAGCAAAGAGATTATCTCCTGCCTTTTCAAGACCTGAAAGGTTGGTAAAGTTGGCAACCGCAATCTGCGCAATAACTCTCTGGTCTCCATTATCATATGTAGCAACAATTTTACCATCCTTCTGTATACTTACACCGGAAAGATTACCAACTGTACGTCCTGCATTTGCACCTGTTATATCTCCTCTTTCAGGAATAAGTGCTGTATCGGTACCCATACATGTAAGCTGTGAGAAATCTATTGTTACATCTGAAGACAATGAAGCAATTCCCAGAGATGTAGCCTTAAGTGTAAGTAAGCTGCCGGTGTCAATCGCACCGGTCGCATCATTAAATGTAATTACATTATCATCAATAAGTGAATTCAACTCATCATCTGTAAGTTCCAGTTTCTTGCCGTCACATGTAACTGATGATACTGAAAGTTCATATTCATAATCAGCAGTTTGTGCAATATCAATTGTTGCCTGATATTTATAGCCCAAGGAATCATAAAAAGTAATATTAGTTGAAATTGTTCCTGCTGCTGAACTAAAGCTCTCATCCTCTTTATTAATATTACCTGATACAGTTGTTGCAGTTGTTGCAACAGGTGAAGCATACTGATTCTCAGGTGAATATAAACATATTGCCTGAACATTGGATTTAATAACATTACCCTCTTCATCAGCATCCCAGCCCATTACTGCATAACCCTGTGATGTAACAAGTGTTCCGTTGGTATCAACAGAAAAATTACCTGCCTTGGTAAAATAATTAACGCCATTATTGTTAACAATAAACATTGAGTCTCCGTTAATCATAATATCAAACGGATTATTAGTAGCCTGTGAACCACCGCTTTCCGAAACCTTTGTAGAGATTGCAGAAACAGTTGAGCCAAGACCAATCTGTTTCGCATTGGTACCACCGGCACCGGTCTCAAGGTTAGGACCTGAAGCACTCTGTGTAGTCTGATATAAAACATCACTGAATGTTACTGACTGTGATTTATAACCAATTGTATTAACATTGGCAATATTGTTACCTATAACGTCCATCTTTGTCTGGTGTGATTTAAGTCCTGCTACACCAGAATAAAGTGATCTCATCATAATTAAATGACCTCCTTTAAATTATTCATGGGAATATTATTAACTTGATGTTTGTCTCATCCGTCATTCAAAGACAAAATAGTTTCCATTAAGGTCCAACTATACAAATACTGCTCCATCAATGTTAGTATAAATATTCTCTCCCTGCACGGCCTGCTCCATGGCAGTTATTACCGTATTATTCTGTGTGTTGACAATGAATGCATAATCATCCATTACAACCAATGATTCCCTGATTCCCTTCTCACTGCTGAGTCTGGCTCCGTTCTGAAGTCTCTCTAACTGTGCTTCGGATAAAGAAATATTTCTGTCATTAAGCCTTTGAACTGCATGTTTTGAAAATTTCAGTTCCAAAGTCTGTTCTTTTTCAAGAACCTGTTGTTTTAAAATGTCTTCAAAAGAAACCTGACTGCTGTTCAGGTTGTTCTTGGGTGTATTAGGAAGATACTTCCCTGTAACCTGTTCAATGGAAGTGAATCCGCTTCTGTTAAGATTCATATGATTCTCTTCCTTTCCACAGCACTATTAAAGCTGTTATTCTTCATCTGCCGGTACTGCTGCTCCCTTTTCTGCCATAAGCCCTTCATAATAAGCCTCATCTACTACAGCATATAAGTCATCAAGTGAATACAAAAGTCCTTCAATTGAAAGGAATATTCCATCACTCTGTTTCTCAATACATTCAACCGTTCCTGTAACATAATTAGTCTCGCCGGTAGTATTTTCTGATGCTGCAATAATAACTCTCTTGCCAACAAGATTGGTTGCACTCTGTTCTGCAATAGAATCTGACATTCCCTGAAGTTCTTCAATCTGCGAAAATGATGCCATCTGTGTTACCCATTCCGTATTTGATGACGGCTCTAATGGATCCTGATATTGCATCTCCGCTACAAGAATCTTCAAAAATGCATCTTTATTCAATGAATCGCTTCCTGTTGTCTCTTTCTTATCAGCTGTGTAATTTGCCACAACCTTGCCATCTACTACTTGTGCTGAAATCGCCATTGTCTGTCTCCTTTCCTGAAAATTAAGCCCTCAGATTAACACTGTTGCCATCTGCTTCCATCATCTGATTAACAATGGAATCCTCAGGTTCAGTATCATTCCGGGAAATTTCTTCAACACTTCTGAATCTTCTGTGGGTATTTCTACTCTGTGCTCCGTTATCACCACCTGAATTCTCTGCATTCTGGTCAAACGCCTGATTAGCAACCGTAACCTCAACATCTTCAACCTTAAGCCCCTGATTATTCATAGTCTCCTTAAGCTGAACCAGCTGACTCTCAACAATTGCCTTAACAGTCTCATTAGCGGTTATAATTGATGCGGTAATTACGCCATCCTTAGCTGCAACAGTAAGGTTAATCTTACCAAGATTCTCCGGTGTAAGCTGAATCTCCATCTGTGTTGTATCAGCTGTTGCATTCAATTTGATGGAATCGATCATCTGATTAATTACATCAGTTGAATTAACCTGATACACCTGTGAGAAATCACTTCCTGCCTCAATGGCGCCTGAAATACTTTCAGCCAGATTATTAACCAGATTTCCTGCAAAATTCTGCGATGTGTCGCTTCCCGTCTCGGAATCTCCTGCTTTGGCATCATTCTGTGCATTATCATCCGCCATCTCCTGCACTGACACATTTTCAGGTCTGCCTGTAAATTCAGTCCTGACATCCTCTGTTCTGCCATTTTCCACTGTAATCTTAATTTCTTTACCGGTCTCACTGTCAGTAATAATTGTAGCTGTCTGAATATCATCCAATGAATTCTTATCAGCTGCAGAATTCAAAAAATCTTCAAGTACAGCTTCAACATCCTGCTCACTAATCTGATTATTCTCAGCAAACAGGCTGACCAGCTCTGAAATTGAATTCAGTATATTTGCTAACTGTGCAGTAAGTTCTGCATCGGTAAGCATTGCTGCCGGTTCAATATTATTGACCATTGCAATGAGATTTGAAATATTCTGCGGTACAAGTAAGTCGGCATAAGTAAAACCAAGCTCTGCCATTGCATTTTCCAGTTCTTCATCCGTTAATCCCAATTCTTCCTTAAGAACGTCTTTGATATCCTTCTTAAGCTCATTACAGGTATTATCATCAACAGTTGATGAATTCTTAACCTTGGTGATATCCTTAGCTTTACCTGTTGCATTTCTATCAGCTGCTGTCTGAATACTCTCATTATTAAGCTGTGCAGGCTTTAAATCCGTTTCAAAGGAACTCTTATCACTGAACAGACTCTGAAAGCTGCCGGCAGCTTGTGCCCCAGTGGAAATAACATTACTCTGCATCTTGACATTCATCATTATTTTAGAGATGTCTGCAGTCGAAACATTTCCTGTAGTCATTTAACTCCTCCTTTCTTAAATTATATATAAATAAACAGCATTGCTGATTATTCCTCAACCGGATATATAAGAAGCGTGAGCTTAGCTGCAAGTGTACTGTCCATGGCAGCAAGAATTGCACCTGCATCATCCTTCTTCATACATGAAAGAATATTGGCAACCTTCTCCAAGTCACCTGTCATCTCTTCAAAAATTGCTGCGGCGGCAGCCGGTTTCATACTGGCATAATAATCAGCCAGACTCTGCACTACTGCATCCATCGCAAGCTGTTCCGCTACCTGACGATATATAAAGTCGGCATTTTCAGGATATATTTCTTCGTACCATGCCTTATATTCTGTTATATCGGGAGCATTCTCTGCATAAATGACCTCTTCGTCAAATTTTTTCTTAATAGTCTCAAAATAAGCCTGATTATCTTCATAAACCTGAAGTCTTGATACCTCTGCCGTTAATGTAGATATCGTCTCCGCATTATCGTTGGCATTCTGTTTGTAAATCGCAAGTTCATTTTCAAGCTCATTAATTCTCTCTATAGCTTCCTGAAGTGTTGTATATGTATCTCCTGTATTAGAACTGGCGGAACCGGCTTTATCCGGTAAAATAAGGTTAAGCACCGGAACATCTTTCAAAACAGGATACAAAACCGAGCTGCCAAAGCCTCCAACATCCAGTTTGATTAATAAAGCAAAAATAGCAATCCAGATAAGAACAATGAAAACAGCAATCAATGAAGTTACCATTTTACTACTTTTCTTAGTGTCTTTGTCATCATTCAAATCATCATTAATAAATATATCTTCATTTTTCTTAGCCATGAGTTCTCATCTCCTTACTACAGCTCTTCTACGGGGCCGTACTTATAACTGACAAGCTCGTCAATCTCTTTTTTCTCCTCGGCACTTAGTTCCATAAGGAATTCATCAAATGCATTTTCACGAAGCTTTTCATGAGTCTTTCTATCCTTCATAACTTCATTAAGTCTCGCTCTTGCAGCATCAAGGTTCTTCTGTGCAACCTTAACTTCAACAAGCTGTCTCTTGATAGCATTTCTCTGATAGTCAATTGCCCTCTTACCCTCTATAAGCTCCTTAACATTAATGGCACCACTCGCCAATCTGCGATATTCATCCTCAAGGTAGCGTTTCTCTGCAAACATAGTTTCCAGTTTGCTCTCTTCTTCATTAAGCCTTAGCTGTGCCGAAGCATAAGAAGACTTCGCCTGAGCTTCCATTTTATACTTAATATCCAGAATATTTTGCATTCTGTATATAAATTTTGCCATAATATCACCTTAAATCAATCTTCAAAAACAGCTTCAAGTGCTGCAATCTCAGATTGAAAATCATATTTCTCGTCAGTTGTCTGAACAAGAAATTCATTGACTTTTTCAATTTTGCTTATTGCAAAATCTATGGTTTTATTACTACCGGCCTTATAGGCACCAATATTAATCAAATCTTCTGATTCACTATATGTAGCCATTACATTTTTCAGTTTACCGGCAAGTTCTTTTTGATGCTTATCGGCAATCTGGCTCATACATCTTGAAATACTCTGGAGTATATCAATTGCCGGATAATGGTTTTTGTGGGCAATTTTTCTTGAGAGAATAATGTGCCCGTCAAGAATACTTCTGGCTGTGTCTGTTATAGGTTCATTGAAATCATCACCATCAACCAAAACGGTATACAGACCGGTTATCGAGCCATGCTCAGCATTCCCTGCTCTCTCAAGGAGCTTTGGCATCTCACTGTACATACTCGGCGGATAACCACGTGTAACAGGAGGTTCACCGGACGCAAGGCCAATCTCCCGCTGTGCCATGGAAAAACGTGTCAACGAATCCATCATAAGCAGAACATCCTTGCCCTGATCCCTGAAATATTCAGCTATTGCTGTAGCAGTCTTGGCTGCTTTATTACGAATAAGAGCCGGCTTGTCAGAGGTTGCAACAACTACAACACTTCGCTTCATTCCCTCTTCTCCAAGGTCTCTTTCAATAAATTCCCTTACCTCTCTGCCTCGCTCGCCAATCAATGCGATTACATTAATGTCAGCCTTGGTATTTCTGGCAAACATGCCCATTAAGGTACTTTTACCGACACCGGAACCTGCAAAAATTCCGATACGCTGCCCTTTACCTATAGTAAGCAGTCCGTCAACCGCTTTAACACCCAATGGAAGTATCTCATCTATTATCTTTCTTCGCATAGGGTCAGGCGGAGGTGCCTCAACAGGATATTCTTTGAAAGTTCTAATTAAACTTCCGTCCAACGGAACTCCTAAACCATCCACACTCTTACCAAGAAGTGCATCCGAAACCTTAACACATAACGACTGGTTGGTATTCTCAACTATGCAGCCCGGTCCTATTCCATCAACATTTTCAAAAGGCATAAGAATAATTCTTTTGTCTCTGAATCCAACTACCTCTGCATTAATATACCTGCCAGGCTCATCCTTTAATAAAATATGACAAAGATCATTAAGTCTTGCTTCAGGTCCGATTGATTCAATCGTAAGACCCACAACCTTGGCCACTTTACCCATTTTTTTGTAATATGTTTTATTTGTTAAATTCAAATATTTTGAAGTATCCAATTGAAATGCTCCTTACAATAGGATTAATCTCCCAGGCAGCTTAATAAACGGATATCATTAATCAGATTCTCAAGCTGGATATCAAGACTGCAATCAAAAACACCCGAATCCGTCTCAATAATACACTGATTTCTTTTAAGCTGGGCATCAATACAAATATCAACCTTGATATCTTTGGCTATTCCGTTATGAATCAAATCCTTGTTGGAAATCAAATAATTATAATCATCCTCTGAAACTCTGATGACATATTCCTTACTGACCTCCGTGTTCCTGAGAACGCCGTTAATTAGGAAAAGGACAGTGTCCCTCTTGCCATCAGCCAATGTATTAGTAACCTTAGCAAACACTTCAAGCAATGTATTTACCAGCTCAGGCTCTATATCACTACGCATTTTGGCATATTCCGCTTCAAGAGCTTTAAGTCTCTCAGAATATTCCTGCTCAAGTTGCCTCTTCTGAACTTCAAGCTGTTTTTCTGCTGCAGCTCTGCCCTCTGCCAGCCCCTGCTCATAACCCTCACTCTGGGCTTTTGCTTTGATTAACTCAGCCTCCGTCTTCGCCTGATTGATTATCTCTTCTTCCTGTCTGTGTAACTCAGTCATATCAATCGGCTTGAATTCCGGATGCATCTCCTGTACCGGCTCAACATCTTCATCCATTACAAGCTGTTCAACAGTAGCCGCCTCAAGCCCGCAGACAAAACCATCCGCATCAGGCATAAGGCCGAACTCTGCATTGACATGAAGCTGTCTGTATTGTTCAATTATCTCATCTGCCATTTTATTGGAATCAATTACAAACTTATCCTGATTCTGAATGACAAAGCTGTTATATTTCAAAAGATTAGACAATTATCTCGTCACCTCCGCCTCTGGAAATAACAATTTCTGAGGAATCTTCAAGCTTACGTACAATATTAACAATCTTCTGCTGTGCTTCTTCAACATCTTTAAGACGTACAGGGCCCATAAAATCCATATCCTCTTTAATCATTGCAGCAAGACGTTTTGAAAGGTTATTAAAGATAACATTCTGAACCTCTTCATTAGCATTCTTAAGTGCAACAGCAAGATCATTATTATCAACATCCCTAAGCACACGCTGAATTGCTCTGTCATCAAGAGTAAGAATATCCTCGAATACGAACATTTTCCTTCTGATCTCATCAGCAAGCTCCGGATCTTCAATTTCAAGAGTTTCGAGAATATGTCTCTCTGTTCCTCTGTCAACTGTATTAAGGATTTCAACAATGGCATCAACACCGCCAATAATAGTGTAATCCTGATTAACAAGTGATGCAAGCTTACGTTCCAGAACGTTTTCAACCTCTTTAATAATATCAGGTGATGTTCTGTCCATAGTGGCAATACGCTTTGCAACATCAGCCTGTTTCTCAGGCGGAAGTGCTGACACAACCTGCGATGCCTGGGACGCCGGCAAATATGATAAAATAAGTGCAATTGTCTGTGGATGCTCATCCTGAATAAAATTCAGAAGCTGTGCCGGATCCGTCTTACGAATAAATTCAAAAGGTCTTACCTGTAAGCTTGCCGTAAGTTTACTGATTACATCCTTCGCTTTATCTTCTCCAAGTGCTTTTTCAAGCAGCTCCTTCGCATAAGATATACCGCCCTCTGCAATATATTGCTGTGCAAGACATACCTCATAGAATTCACCAAGAACCTCCTCCTTTAACTGAGGGGATACACTTCCCGTATTAGCAATCTCAAGAGTGAGCTGTTCTATCTCATCTTCTTTTAAATGTTTAAATATTTTGGAGGATTTTTCCGGCCCAAGTGCAATTAACAGGACTGCACTCTTCTCTACACCATCCATACCCGATTTTGACTTTGCCATACTATCTGCTCCTTAGTAAATCAAAGATTATTTTACTGCCATCCCTCATTCAGCCAGTTACGAAGTAAAATTGCAACCGCCTCAGGATTCTCATCAACGAATTTCTCAATTGCTATTCTGGTATCGGACTTCTCCTGAATATCAATATCCTCAACCTTGTTATCTCTCGTAGCCGCCAGCATATCCTCCACGCTTAATTCAGGCTCTGTCTCATCAACCGCAACAGGTCTCGTACTTCTGATAATAATAAATACAAGAAGTGCTGCAATAAGTACTGCCAATACAATCTGAAGTACAAAGAAAGGTGAAGTAGTGGAGGCTTCTTTGTCATAGAATATATATTTCTCATATCCCAGGATCGAAATAGAATCCTGACTGATACCGGTACCCTGTGATACTACTCTGGCAAAATTCTCATCCACCTCGACCGGAACAGCTTCACCATTAGTCGCTTTAAACTGTTCCCATGTAAGCTCTTCAAGGAGACCTAAGTTCTTTGCGTCCTCTTCATGAAGAATATTATATTTCATTGCCACAATCGAAACACTGGACTCATCATATTTAATAGTACCGGATGCCTTGGTTGTGGTTGTTACCGTCTCATTCTGTAACCAGTCATATTCAGAAACCGAATATATTGAAGTGCTTCCGTCCGCATTCTGGAACTGGTATGTAGTGTCATCATCATTAGACTCCGTTCCTGCTATACCGCTTGCATCCGCAAGTGAACCTTCTGAATTAACAACATAGCTGTGACTCGGAAGGCCTTCTTCTGTTCCATCCGGAGCATTATATACATGATCAACAATTTCCACATTATCGAAATCAACCGCCAAATTAGGCGAAACAATTACCTCGCTAAACAGCTTGGTTCCAAGAAGCAGCTGTTCTGCCTTTGCAACAATTGCATTTTCAAATTGTGTCTGAACTTTCTGACTAGCCGTACTCATGGAAGAACCATTAGTGCTTCCGCCATAATATAGCAGATTGGCATTACTGTCCATAACAACAACCTTATTGGTATTGTTATTGCCCACAAAATTGGCAAGCATAAGACCAATTGCCTCTGCCTGATCAGCCGACAGTTCCTTAGTAAGTGTTAATTCAGCAGTAATTGAAGCATCCTCATTCTCTGAGAAAATAGTATTGTCCGAATCAGGAAAACTAACAGTAACTCTTGCTTTCTTAACTCCGTCAATAAGTTCAAGGTCATCCGCAAACTTAGATTCAAGATAAGCCTTGTATTTTCTTTCCTGATCGGCTGCCGTTGAAGTAAATCCTCCATCAACTGCATCTTCAAGTGAATAACCATCTGCCGAGATATTATTAGAGCCAAGAATAAGCTTTGCCTCCGTATACACTTCTTCATCAACAGTCACAACATAATCTGAGCTAATCTTACAGCTTATTCCCCCATCCTCGAGGAGTGTCCTTACCTCAGTTGCCTCAGAAGCGGTCTCACATTCTCTTAACACCACTGTCTTCTCTCTTGAAAAAACAATTGCAAGAATAATTATCGTAACAATTATCACTACAAAGATTGAAATAAACAAAACTTTCTGTGTTTTATTAAATTTATTCCAAAATTCTTTTATTCGATTTAAGGTATTCTTTAATCTGTCCTGCATTATGTACTCCCAAAACTATCTCTTATATCTGCATTGACATTATCTCTCTGTAAGCAGAAAGTAACTGATTCTTAATTGCCACGGTATACTGAAGTGAAAGATTCGCCTTCTGTTCAATCACCGCAAGCTCATGAGGGTTTGTAAGTTCTCCTGTAGCAAAAGCAACTTCTGCCTTCTGAGCTTCCTGCAAATAATTATTAGTACTTGATACCATATTGATTGCTGCATTATATATTCCGTCAAAAGTGGCACTGTCGCCTGAACTGTTTGTCCTTGTTCCCGCAACAGGATTATTCACAATACTATCAATCGCGCCGGACGTAATATTAATCATAGATGTTATGTCACTCATATTTTACTCCGTTTCCAAATATTTTTATAATCAGCCTTCCATCAGCTGAAGTCCACGTGAAGCAATATTCTTGCTTGCTTCAAAAGCTGTTGCATTAGCTTCAAATGATCTTGTAGCATCAATCAGATCTGTCATCTCTGTTACAACATTAACATTAGGATATGTAACATAACCATTCTCATCTGCATCAGGATGTGACGGATCATACACAAGATTCATATCAGTATCTGTATCATTAACAATTGCAGTAGCTTTAACTCCCGTACTCACTCCTCCGATCGTTCTGTTCAAAACCTCACCAAAGGAATGTGTAGGTGTAATTTTCTCAGTCAAAACCACATTCTTACGAACATAGGCTCCTCCTGTCTTAGTTCTTGTTGTATCTGCATTAGCAATATTCTCTGAAATAACATCTATACGAAGTCTCTGTGCTGTCATTCCCGAAGCATTAATATTCATTCCCGAAAAAATAGCCATAAATTCTTCATCCTTTCATATTTAAAGACTGCAGTTAAGATGTAGCCAATACACTCTTAATGCGGTTAAAGTTCTGTGAAATGCTGTCCAAAACCCCCTGGGCATACAACTGATTGGAAGCAAGCTCAACTTCTTCAGTATCGATATCTACATTATTCCCGTCTATTCTGTATGAAAGACTTGAATTATCGGTATAGATTGTTGGTGTCATATGACTATAGTCAATATTACGTACAATACTTGTAAGTGACTGTGATGATGATCCTGCTTTGGCAACAGCTGCAGAAAGCACTGATTCAAAACTTACATCCTGCCTTTTATAGTTAGGAGTATCAACATTGGCAATATTACTACTGAGAACTTCATTACGTGTAACGGCATAATCCGCAGACGATTTTAAAAGATCCACATACGCAAATGCTCCTGAATTAATCATATATATTATCTCCTTTCGTTCACTGCATCCATGCAAAATTTCACATAATAACCCATACTTACTATTATATATATTTAAACCAAAAAGTAAAGTAAAAAGTGCTCTATATTGTGTTTTTTTAACAAAATATATACAATATTTTGTTAAAAATCATTTTATATCAGAATATTTAAAAACAAAGAGAACCGCCCTATCAAGCAGATATGGCGATTCCTTTCACACATTATTTTAAATTAATTTTATCTAATTCGTCAAAAACCACATCATTGAGTACCTTGATATATGTACCCTTCATCCCTGAAGATCTGGATTCAATGACTCCTGCACTTTCAAATTTCCTGAGTGCATTAACAATAACAGAGCGGGTAATACCCACTCTGTCTGCAATTCTGCTTGCCACAAGAACGCCTTCACTACCTTCTAACTCCCTGAAAATATGAACAATCGCTTCTAATTCAGAATATGACAAGGTGCTTATCGCAGACTGCACTATATGAACTTTTCTGTCTTCTTCTGCATTCTCCTCATTAACAGAACGCATCATCTCAAGCCCTACAACAGTTGTTCCATACTCGCATAAAATTATATCATCAATATCATATTGACAATCAACCTTATACATAAATAATGTTCCAAGCCTCTCTCCTGCTATATCAATCGGTGCTATTATCGCCTGGTATTTGTCAGAATATCCTTCTCCAAATCCCAATGTAATCAAATTCACATTCTCCTTGGTGGATAGGACATTTAACAGTCTCTCGTTAAACAACTTATCAACAAACCCGCCAACTTTATCCTCTATCAGTTCAGTAATTTCTTCAACTCCATTTATACTGCTTACACCCAGGACCTTACCCTTCTTACTGATAACCAGTACATTGGAATTAAGAATCTCACTCATTACATTACAAATATCATTGAAAACTACCTTGTGGGAGTTGTTATTGTGTAACAGCTTGTTGATCTTACGAGTCTTATCAAGTAATTCAACACTACTCATAATAACCTGCCCTTCAATAAACAACACATATACTATGAATAAATTCTATCACACAAAAAAAGTAAGTTCAACCAGTTTTACAATTATTTATTTTTAACATAACCACACTGTTCATTAGAACACAAAAGTCTGTTACCCTTCTCTACCATATATTGTCCACATTCAGGACATTTCTCAAGTGCCGGTTTGTTCCATGACATAAAATCGCATTCCTGATTCTCACATCCGAAATATCTTCTGCCCTTCTTGGTCTTAAGAATTACAACCTCACTTCCACATACCGGACACGGCACACCTGCCTTTTCTAAATAAGGCTTGGTATTACGACATTCCGGGAATCCCGGACATGCAAGGAATTTACCATGCGGACCATATTTAACTACCATATTACGTCCGCAATTCTCACATATAACATCCGAAACTTCATCTTCTATTTTAATATTTTCAAGCTCTTTTTCAGCGGTTTTAACAGCTTCATCCAAATCAGGATAGAAATTGCTTACTACGGTTTTCCAGTTAACATTTCCCTCTTCAACCATATCAAGCAGTGACTCAAGATTAGCCGTAAAATTCACGTCTACTATTGACGGAAATGAGTGAAGCATAATTTTGTTAACAGCTTCACCAAGCTCAGTAACAAAAAGATTTTTCTGCTCTTTAATTACATATCTTCTTGCAACAATTGTTCCAATTGTAGGAGCATATGTTGAAGGTCTTCCTATTCCTAATTCCTCAAGTGCCTTTACTAACGATGCCTCTGTATAATGTGCCGGCGGCTGTGTAAAATGCTGTTTGCTGTCAAACTTATCCATACTTAGCACCGAATCACTGCTAAGTGAATTCAGCATTATTGTGTCTGATTTCTCATCCTCATCCGACATATAGACTGCCATATAACCTTCAAACTTAATTCTGGAAGCAGCTACTCCAAAGCGATAATTACCTGCACTTATTTTAACATTAGTGGTCTCATATACTGCATTTGCCATTCTGCTGGCAGTAAAACGTTTCCAGATGAGTTGATACAGGCGGAACTGATCTCTGGAAAGTGAATCCTTAATATCCGATGGGAGCAATGTAATATCCGTAGGTCTTATCGCTTCATGTGCATCCTGAATTTTCTTACCGGTCTTTTTGGTCTCTTCAGCAGACATATAAAAGCTGTCACCATAAGTGTCCTTTATAAATTCCCTCGCAAGCCTGTCAGCCTCTTCAGAAATTCTTGTGGAATCCGTACGGAGATATGTTATTATACCAACAGTTCCGTGTCCTTTAATATCAACACCCTCATATAGCTGCTGTGCGATTCGCATAGTCTTCTGCGTTGAGAAATTAAGTGTCTTAGATGCCTCCTGCTGTAAAGTACTGGTGGTAAAAGGCATAGGAGCCTTCTTATTACGTTCTCCGTATTTAACATCAGTTACCTTAAACTCTGCATCCTTAAGTTCTGAAATAATATCATTAATCTGTTTTTCATTGGTAATCTCTATTTTGTCGCTTTCGGTTCCAAGGAATTTAGCAGTAATACTCTTCTTCTCGCCCTTTACATTAAGAACTGCATCCAAAGTCCAGTACTCATGTGGAATAAAGGCATTAATCTCTTCTTCTCTGTCACATATAATCCTAAGTGCAACAGACTGTACTCTTCCTGCTGAAAGGCCGCGCTTAACCTTAGCCCATAGAAGCGGACTTATCTTGTAACCCACCATTCTGTCAAGAATTCGTCTCGACTGCTGTGCATCTACAAGATCCATATTAATATTACGAGGTTCTTTTATTGATTGTTTTACGGCATTTTTGGTAATTTCGTTAAAGCTTATCCTGTTAATCTGTTCATCAGTCAATTTCAGTGCTGTTGCCAGATGCCATGAAATTGCCTCTCCTTCCCGGTCCGGGTCAGTTGCGAGATACACTTTGTCCGCTTTCTTAACAAGTCGCTTAAGATTGGACAAGACATCTCCTTTCCCTCTGATTGTAATATATTTGGGCTCAAAATCCCCATCAACGTCGATTCCCAATGTACTCTTAGGTAAATCTCTTACATGTCCGTTTGATGCCGCCACCTCATAATTAGCCCCCAGAAATTTCTTAATTGTCTTAACTTTAGCAGGTGACTCCACGATTACCAGATATTTTGCCATGAATAACCTCCACTATCTAATCCTAACATAGAAATTTTTACTTATTTCTTTAATATATCCTTTTAACTCAAGCCCCATAAGTCCAACCAACACAGCATTAAAAGGCATATTGCTCTTCTCAATAATACTGTCAAGACTTTTGGGTATAAAGTCCAGTAACAAACTATACAACATTTTTTCCTCCCTTGCAAGTCCATTATCTTTTTTTTCATATTTTTTAACATTTGATACTGTCAGACCTAATTCATGTATAATTGTATCAAATGATGTAATTATTCCGGCACCTTCCTCAATCAGTCGGTTACATCCCTCGCTGAATTTATCACCAATTCTTCCGGGAACAGCATACACAGTCCTATTCTGTTCCAAAGCATGTGCCACCGTGATTAACGAACCGCTTTTTGTGCCGGCCTCTACTACAATAACCATGTCTGCCAGTCCGCTGACAATACGGTTTCTTACAGGAAAAAGTCCCGGAACGGTTGGTGTCCCCGGTGGAAATTCCGAAATAATTCCTCCATTTCCCAGAATATCCATATACAGATTATAATTGGATGCGGGATAGCATCTCTCTACTGAGCCGGCTAATACACCATAGGTTCTTCCGCCTGCAAGTACACATCCTTTATGTGCCTCTGAATCGATTCCCAATGCCAGTCCGCTTATTATATTTACACCGGCTTCCCCCAGAATCCTTCCAAGTTCCCCTGCAATGAATCTTCCGTACTCCGAGCATTTACGTGAACCGATAATTGACACTGCCGGAGTGCTTTGGTCAGGAATTTTCCCTCTATAATATAGTATAAAAGGCTTATCATATAATTCTTTAAGCCTTTCAGGATATTCCTCTTCAAAAGGAAAAACACAATTAATTCCCTTTTTCATACATTGCTCGTACTTTCTGCGTGCATTATCTTTAATTGAAAAATCGGTTATTTTAGATATATCATTCAGATTTAAACCCTGAACCTGAATCAGCTCGTCCTCTCCTGCATTATAAATATGTCGAGGACTTTCAAAAAATTCCAGCATTCTTCTTATTTTGATATTACCGATTCCTTCTATATTATTAATCCAAAACCAAATTTCCCTATCTGTCAATTTCTGCCTCCTTTGTTTTATATGACGCAGCTTCACAAATATCCTCTACGGTTATTAAATCATGTTCTTCTGCATCGGCAATGGTTCTTGCAACCTTTATCAGCTTATGATATGACCTGGCTGTTAAATCATATTTATTATATATATCTTTTATGAGGGATTTTGCTTCTTTTTCCATTTCACAATATTTAGAAATTTCTTTAATTGGAATTTGAGAATTAAGATTGAAAGTACATTCCTTGAATCTTTCCTGTTGAATATTATATATTTTCTGAACCTTTTGCTGCATTACTTCACTTGAATATTCCATATCTACAGCCGTATTTTCCATATCATCATACAGTACCTTGGGTGCACGAACACACATATCAATTCTATCCATAAGCGGACGGCTTATTTTTCCCATATGTCTTTTTATATCAGATTCACTGCAATTACATTTACTTCTATCCGGGTAATAACCGCACAAACAGGGATTAATCGCTGCAACAAGCATAAAATTCGCAGGAAATTCATACACTCCGCTTCTACGATTTATTCTTATTACGCCCTCCTCAAGCGGAGTCCTCAAAAGTTCGAGCACTTCCGGTTTAAACAGATTGAACTCATCCAAAAACAATACACCATGACCGGAGAGGCTCACCTCCCCCGGAACAGGATTGTATCCGCCCCCTGCCATTGCTGCAGCCGTTATTGAATAATGTGGATTTCTGAATGGTCTGTTTGTTATAAAGCTTTTGTCAGAATTCAGAAGTCCTGCAATACTATAAATGTTTGATATTTCAGTACATTGTTTTAAATCCGGTGGTGGCATAATTGTTACAAGCCTTGACGCAGCCATTGTTTTACCGGCACCAGGAGGTCCAATCATCAGAATATTATGCATTCCACCTGCCGCAATTAACATTGCTCTCTTCAGATTTTTCTGCCCCCTGATATCCATATAATCAATGTTATATGTAACTAAACTTTGCACGAATTTTTCAGGTTCTATTGGTTTAAGCTCAGTAACCCCTTCGATATAATCAATACATTCTCTGAGGCTTTCTACCCCTATGATTTCAATTCCTCTGACGTATCTTACTTCTCCCATATTTACTTTTGGAATAATACACTTTGCAATAGCTTGTCCAATACAACCTGAAACAATAGGAAGTACTGCCTTTATAGGATTAATTTTGCCATCCAGACCCAGTTCGCCAATAAATACTACATTTTTCAGCCGCTTATTGCTAATAATTCCTTCCGCACCCATAACTGCCATTGCTATCGCCAAATCAAAATGTGATCCGTTTTTACGTATTCCTGAAGGAGCCATATTAACTGTAATTCTTGAGGGTTGTAATTTAATACCCGAATTCTTAATTGCTGCCCTTACTCTGTCTCTTGCTTCCTTAACAATACTGCTTAAATTGCCTGTGACCTCAAAACATGGAATACCCGGTGCCACATCCGCCTCCACGTCAATCACTCTTACCTGCGTACCGGTTAAAAGTGCACAATTTGTCCTACCTGTCATAGCACAACCTCCTTATTATATTAGAAATATGGAATAATCTGAAAAAAGATTTATCCGAATTAAGATTTTAAGATATGGGAGCTGCCCTGACGGACAGCTCCCTAAAATAATTATAAATAGTTCTTTAATTAATCAAGAGGGAATAATTCCTGCTGTACAACCTGAACATAGCTGTAACCTGTTGCACCGGCATAGTCAGAAGACTCAACCAAAAGGTCAACTATTCCGCCATTAATGTACTGCATATAACAATCATACATATTCCTCTTTTTCGGATCAGTCTCACTTGCAGCAAGACTATTCCAACTTGATGCAGGCTGACCCTCATATGGATTATAAATCTTAAACTCAGTTGGCTCACCATTTAAGAGGTATGGTCCTGTTGTTCTGTTATACTCAATAAGTACCTTCTGTTCACCTGTATCAGGATCCACATAATAAATTGCACCTGACTGGAATCTTCCGATATGCTCTCTAATTGCATCTTCATCTCCAGGGTATGTATCCTGAACTACTTCTCTTGTAGCAAGATCCTCATCAAAGGCTTCAAACTGAACTACAATATCCTTATCCAGTACACTTGGGAATACTACAAAGGTCTTTGGATCATATGTTGAAGCACCATTGGTAATTGTAATGCTTGGTGTGAAGTTACCTGCCATAGCTGCTCTGATTGTTGTATTAACGAAGAGCTTCAACTCACTTATTGTATTCATATTGTTGTGACCTGCACCGGTGTAAGTTATATTACCCTTTGAGTAGATATAATAATTATTTGCCGCATCCTTACCATAAGCAGAATAGATATCAGTATAGTTGCTGTCATCATCACCCAGAGTATACCATACAACCAGTTCATCATCCTCTAAGTCAACTCTGAAATACTGTGCATGTGTTATAGAGATACCAAGTGTTCCTGTACTAGAGGTTGTATTGAAAGGATACATGGAAATCTGTCCTCTGTTAACCTCATTAACTATTGCTGTATCCATAACATCAGTAGAGCTTGGCAAAGAAGCATTTATCCAAGGTCTCAGAGTTCCAGGTCCGTATGTTCTCTCATTAACATAATTGTACTTATTAAGATATCTGTACATATGCCAGTTAGTAAATCCCTGAATCTCTGAAATATATGTTCCGTCAGCTTTCTTTGGAACATTGGCAGCTTCAAGTGTTTCAGGATCAAGATTTGGCAGTGTAGTTAAACTATATACATCCATGCCAATCATATCCCTCATCTTCATGGATATGCTGAAGGAACCATTTTTTGTAGTAGACTGAGAAAGGGTAGCAGTTGTAGTTGATCCATTTTTACTTGTTGAGTAACCAATACCAAAATTACCTGATGCATAGAAGGTTAAAACGTCATGTGCCATTAATACACTGTTACCATTTTCTGCAAAATCCATAATACAGCTTAATGCACCATAATCATCAGACACGTCCTGACCGCCATAGCTGTCGGCAAATCCGAAGATAAGCATATTATATCCATTTGCAATTAAATAGTTGGCATCTGTGTTATAGCTCTCACCCTTTATATATTTCTTACTTGATGAGAATTGACTTTCGAAATCATCAACCGTCATTGAGTCAATATCTACATCATAATTAATCTTCTGGGTTGCCTGACGTAATAATTTGGCAAACTGTGGATTTGAAGTTCCGGTCTTACTATTGGTTTTTTGGTCTGTGGACATATCAATCAGGGTTCCATCAACTGAAGGAATCAGCTGAAGCGCTTTAACATGCTTGGTTCCACCCCTTACAACAGTGTAACCCTGTTCACTTACCGCATCGACTGCCAGATTACGGCTGTCAAGCTCTTCAATAAGAATCTTCCATGCAAACATACCATTGTAATTCTCTGCAAGCTTAATATTAAGTTTCTCAACCACCTCAGTATCTTTTGCCTCAACAATCTTTGCATAATACACTTCGTTGAAATCATCTATAGTTGCGTCACTCTTAAATCTTCCGTCAGTATTCTTATCTATTATCGCTTTTACAAAGTATCTCTTGCCTTTTTCAGCCTTGAATTTAACGGTATAATTAAACTCCTCAACATTTTCAACTATACAAGAGTCCAAAAGTAATCCGGCACTATCATAAGCAATTTCAGGTGCATCATATACAGCCCCATCCTTCTGATACTGCATGCTGTATGAAATAATTTTCAGTTCATTATCATGAACTACCGATAATAATTTAGCGCTTACATCTCTTTCAGGAATAATATTAGGCATTGATTTCTTAGTGCTTATAAATTCATACATATGTGATGTCGGATATACAATACTATCTTCTGCAGTAGTACAGTCATATAAAGCATCCACCAGAATAACAGGTCTGTCAATATCAACAAACTCTATTAATTCATTCATTTTCTTCTCTGTAATATCATTAGGTGTAGTTCTGCTGTTACCAACCGGGTCGTCATAATAATCAGCCCAGGTTGAATATGAAGCATACTTATTAAATACCCAGTAATTAGCACTGCTAAGCTCATTACGAAGCATAGGTGTCCACGCATTAGCATTCGTAATACTGTATAGTATTTTCTGTCCCTTCCACTCCTCAGTACAAGAGGTTCCATAATCTCGAGAAAAGGAATTCCAGTTTATTTTCTTATTATTCACTCCATTAACATAATCATCAATACTCTGGAAATCTGATGGAAGAAATCCTAAAAGATTCGTATCAGATTTAACCAAATCACCATATGCGAGGTATACATATCCATCCAGTTCCACATCATTGTATATAGGTTTGCCGTTAGTATCAACCTGCATATTGCCGGTATCGGCACCAATGATAATAATATCATATGTTGCAACTAAGTCCTCGTTCAATCCATTGAATTCATATGTTGACACATGCTTGAACTCAATTCTATTGTTATTATTAATCAAATTTTTATACTGAGCTTCACTGGTCAGTTTGGAATATGAATCAATACCAAGTGCAGTACCTAAATCTTTGATTCTCTTATATGTTTCTGTATCACCATCAGTATACTTATACATAAATCCGATTGACGGCTGGATTTCCAATACTCTGTATACTCTGTCCTCGTCTGCTTCTGCTCTGCTTAATGCTCTGTCTGAAGATGGCTCTTCTCCATATCCATCCAGCAGATATCTGATAATATCTGTGGTTGTATAATTTTCTCCCGGAACAGTTACATCTCTCAATGCAGCTGAACCATTGTCTGTAATGGTCTCTTCAAAATTAAAAGGTGAACCCATTAAAAAGAAGAGGCTGTCTGTTGAATTATCCGTCTTATATACATAATTGAACAGATAATCGTCAGTCTTGGTACAAGTAATGTTGAATAATGGAACATCCGTATCACCCCAATCAGAATATTCCGTACCATTATAATTATAAACACCATCTTTAATGTCAGCCAGAACATTCCTGTAATAAGTAGATACTCCTTCAAATTCCGCATCCTCATCTACTGATGTTTTAAGAAGAAGATTTGCCAGTTTATAAACATTAGCAGTTGTATTTACCGGTGTACCATAATTAACAACACACGGAATCGGCTGTCCATCTGTATATTCATTACCGGCATATACATATTCAATGATATTTTCAACCATATCCCAGCTCATGTCACTGCTGATATAATTTCCATTATCATCTTTAACATAAGAATCATACCAGGCAGATGCTGCTTCACCCATTGAAATTTCAGTATAGCTGTTTCCATTCTTCAGGAAAGCACCTATACCCTCTGAATCATTTACCATATTAACTCTGTTAGTTCCAATATCACCATTGATGTAGCGATTGAAGTTAATAATTTCTTCATTCTCAACATAGCTTGAAAGATATATCATACTAACATCTTCAAGATCCTCTTCTGTCAATTCACCTGCCACTACAGTTCTGACCTCAATATTTTCAGCAAGATAATTATACAATGTGGTATCATTTAATGAATCAACCAGTTTATTCAAAAAAGTATTTGAATAATTTACTGTGTATTCACCATTAAGCTCATTATAATCAATTGTAAATGGATGATAAGATGCAACATCTCCACCTACAGTAACAGTCGATACATCACCATAGTCAACCTCTGTGGACTTAAATTCCTGATATAAAGAAGCCTTATTAATCTCAAGAATATTTCTGACCCTGTCTGAACCTGTAAGCATCTCTAAGATACCTGCATTCTCATAAGGAACAATTTCAAGAATTACAAGCTTACCGTCCTTATCATAGATGTTGCTGATAATATCTGCTTTGTTGTACACTGAAACATAGGATTCACCATTATCATTGACTAATTTGTATGGTTTACCCTCAAGATAACTTGCAGCACCAAGCCCCGCAACCGTACATGCACATACAGCCACAGTAAATATTGCCGGCATAAGTTTTTTTGCTGTTACTTTTTTCTTTTTCACAATTCCACCTGCTTTCTAAACATTTACACATTGCACCCTATTTTTTATATAACAAACCATCAGCATCTTTAATATATAATACTCCATAGAGTTCGATTTCGTCCAGATTATTTCTCAAGGTAACTGTTTTGGTATCATTACGTACTTCTTCTCCATTTGACACCTCTATATGCACCTTAAGCATAAGCGGCTGAGTATATTTTATCGAGCCATCTGTCTGTATAACCTGACATTCATCCAAAAATGTTATCTGAACATTTGTTACATGCTCACCAATAAGATAGCCTGCTCTTTCATCATCAGAAAGAGATGCGTCTGGAGTATCAAGTATATGTACTATACTCTTCTCCTTACTCCATTCGATTCTTCTGGCAGTTCCTTTTCCTGTAAGGAAATTCTCACCTGCGGTATCAGTCTCACCCGTTAACACATACAATCCGCCGTCCGTGGTATTATAAATCTCAAATGCAGTTGCTTCCATAAGGGAATCATTAATCTTATTAGATGTTTCCATTAACTCGTTCTGTAGGTCAATAGTATCATTCTGTCTGTTAAAAAAACCGGTACTTGTAGCTATGAAAGAAATAGCTCCAAGAAAAACCAGAAAACTGACAGCAACGGAAACTACCACTTCCATAAGTGACATACCTTTATTCTGTTTTAATTTTCTTAAATATTTTTTCATAATCATAGCCTCTGTGTAAATATAATGGTTACTGCCTTATGTGCTTTCCCGTAGAATAATATAATCGAATTGTTTCGGATCTTTCATCCTCATAATAGCACACTATATCTCCATAATTGATATCCTTACCTTCATAAAGTGTAACTGTCGTACTACTTGTGGTTGCGGATACCTTCTTAACTTCGCCTGACAGTAATTTATATGATATAATAATACTGTCATAGACTACAGGATCTGTTCCCAAATCATATTCTATTAAAGAACCATTCTGAATAAGCTTAATATCAACATTGCTTGGAAGTTTTTCTGATACAATTACTTCTGTACTATTGTCAGAATAAGTCTTAATCAGTTTTACATTATCATTTGTAATAACAACATCCCAACTTTTAGCTGAGGTCGTCATAGCCCGGTTCTTGCCTTCAAGCATAACTTCTTCAATAAAACTTGCAGCTTTATTAACATTAGCACTACTTACAGTATACCATGTTACCGCCGTTATGCTCATAAGAACTGCCATAATGGCAACTACAACAAGAAGTTCAACAAGGGAGAAACCGGCATTTGATTTTCTATTATTATTCTGCATAATTCTTTCTCCAGTTATTAAAGCTTAACATATCTGTAACATCTACTATCGAAGACTGATAGAAGTTATCTGTTGCCATCTGGTATGCATAGAAATATTTTGAAAGTCTTACATCTTCATCGAGAACTCGGCTGGCAACATCCCTGATACCATTGGTAATATTTGCAGTCTGAGTACCACTATACACACTAACCTTACCATTTGTGATAATTAAACCTTCAAAATCCTTTCTTACAATTATATCCGAATTATATCCGAGAACAACGCCTCCAACTACATAATCCGGTATCTGGTATGTACCCTCAACGATTACCGCTGCAATTGTATTGTCATCTCTCACATTAACATAATCGTTCTCTAAGTTTGAAAGTGCCTCAGTATCAACTACTCTGTCGTAAGCCGTAAGAATTGATACGTCTCCTGTATCATACTCATTACCAGCGATTGTAATCTTCTGTGGCCACTGTGATACTGCCATATCATTATCCTTTGATCCTATATCATATAAAAAGGACTGGAGAATCGTATAGCGGTTTTTCTTATCTTCGCAAAGTTTAATTACGTCAACAATGTTAGGAGTCTGGGTATCATCAGTCATTGCACTTCCAACTGTATACATATTACCGGCTGAGTACACCTTTGCATCCGGAGCATAATCCATGTCAATCGCACCAGTAAGCACAAATGAAACAAGACATTTATTAATATGCTGATATAATTCAGCTCTGTCAGCACTCCATCTGCTACCCTTGTTGGTAATATTACTCTGTAAATAAGTTTCACTGAGAATACAGTTAATGTATTTCTGTTTAGCTTCCTTTGATGAGAAATTCAGATACAGATAAGCAAGCCCCTCTACAGTGTGAATAGTATAAGGCTGTGATGCATCCAAAAGCTCATATGCAAAGAAATCGGTTAAATCAATGTCGTAATCAAGAATATTAGATGTTTCTGTAGGATTGGTCGGTTCAACGCCTGTTCCTGCTTTAGGTGACATATAGTAAATAGGAACAAGATATATCTGCTGTGCTCCTCTTAATGAAACTGAATCAGCGGTCATATAGTTATCCGTTCCAGCTGTTTCAAAATTAACATATGCTCTTCCGGCAAGAACCAGTTTCCTAAGTCCCACTCCATTAAGTGTACTTCCTCTTCCGTTAATTACAATAGCACTACTCATTCCGGTGTCAGCTGTGCCTGCATAGCTGTATCCGGTATATTCTGAACTTATAGTAACATTGCTTGTATTACCCTCAAGGTTCAAATCATCCGCGACAAACACCTGGCCTTCACTGCCAAGATTGATGGTTGCACGGCTCTGTGAATCTGAACCTGCATTAAGATTAATGCACCACAATTTACCTTTATCAAAAGAAAGTGTGCCCTCAGCACCTACATTAATGTCCCCCGCTGATACAATATTGGAAGTAAGCGTATCGTTACCTACTGTAAGAGTACTACTGTTGGTTATGTTAATTCCGCCTGAAGCTCCACCATTACCTGCAAAAACTCCACCTGCAAAAAAACCTTTGGATGGTAATCCGTCACGTCCGACATCAACTCCATTCATAGCAATGATACTGTACTCCAAAAAGGTCTCAAGTGTACTTCTTGTATTACTAATGAAATCGAATTCCTTATTAGGATAACTAAATTCAATATCAACAGCTACCGTAGAATAATAATCACCATTCTCTTCCTTCTGCTTATACTGAACAATTACATCTTCAATTATAATTGAACATGCATCCTTATCATAATCGATATCTCCGTAAGAAGATACATATGCAAGTGTCGGTTCACTTAAAAAACTTGAAAGATACGCCTCCAATGTATTATTGCTTTCCTCCAGCTGGATAATATCCTGTAAGGCGGTAAAATACTTTTCTTTAAGCTGCTTATTCGCATCATCATTATCAATCTTAATTGTATAAGTATCTCCACCGACAACTATTGCCTTTGTAAGCTGCTGCGCAACTTCAAGGTATGCCGTCTCCATTGTATTACTTGTTACCTCACCAAGACCTGCATACACCTCATCCAATGCACCCTCCGCACTATAGAAGGTTTTCTTGGAATTATTATTCATAATCCTAAGTCTGTAATTGGTGGCTGCCGCTGATAATATAACGGCAGTCAGAATTGAAACAAAAGCTATTGCAATGAGAACAACTATGAGGGAAGCGCCTTTGTTATTAATTTTCTTAAGTTTTAACTTATTCATGGCTACTGCTCCTCCTTTATAGTTGTTATAGTTGTATACACATCATCCGGGACAAAATCTTTATCAAGATATGCATTAATCGCATTCTCATCCTTCTTGTCATACCAGATATAAACATCCATCTTAAGAAGTTCAATCATATTAGTAGAACCCTGTGTAACATTCTGTTGCCAGCCGTCTACATTGGAGAATATATCAAGCTTCTCCATTGAAGGGTATTTAAGCTTTGCCTGAGTCTTAGTGTCATTATGTGAGTAAATATATATAAGAGACTCGTCAAGTCCACTACATTTTGTTCCCACATCCTGCTGGACAATGTAGAGGTTAACCGGTTTCTCCCATTCCTCTTCAAATTCACCTTTGCGGAAATTTATATATATCTCATCCCTTGCAAATAGTCCCTCATGAGTATCATCATGGGTATCAAACGGCGTATACAATATATAGAAGCTAGGTATTTCTCCACTTCCGTCAACTATATCATCTGCTACAACAAAATGATACGACAATGATTTATCCGTCTTAATATAGTCATTACCGTTTTTGTTACAATATGTATATGTAACTGTAACACTAAAAGTATAATGAACTTTAGGTGCTGCAACGGTTGACTGTTCCTGTTCAATATTAATGTCAACTGTTTTCTGAATATCGGAATATTCAATATCTGAAGGAATGTCAGCATAAGCCCTCTTGAGTGCCGTCTTGATTCTTCCATCATATTTGGTAAACTGACTGAAAGCCGTTACTGTATCAACACTGAACAAATCCCCGAGTTCAGGTGCAAGAAATTCATTAATATCCTTAATTCCACCGGATGAAACATCAGAGTACTCATTAGCATCCAATACAACAGTGACATAGAAGTCTTCTTTGTCCTCACCCTCATAATAAGGCACTCCGTCTTTATCCTTGGTATTACCTATATTTTGAAATACTACAATACCTTTATCTGAATCAAAGAGATAATTTTCCCTTATATCCGCGCTATTTTTGTATTTCTCATTAAGATCATGCAGACTTATCTCAGTAAAATATTCTGAAATGTCCTGTGCTATATCCGTAGCATTCTGGAGACGCTTAGCATTCTTATTAACATTGGCAGACAGAACAAAGCTTCTGATAAGTGGGATGCTGATGACAGCCAGAACCGCCATCGCAACCAACACTTCAACCAGTGAAAAACCTTTATTCTTTTTTAACTTTTTTAAAAAAGCTTTCATAAATTAATCACCTTACTTATCTTCATAAATAACAACGTCGCCTGATTTGTATTTAACCTTAAATCTAGGATTGCTTGAATCCTCATTAACAACCTTGATATAGAAAATCTGATCAGATTCATTAATAATTGAAACCTCAGCAGCACTTTCATCATCAATACTTACTCTTTCAGAAGAAATAACTAACATTGAAAGCATATTTCCTACGTTCAGTGCTGCACCATCATTATAAGAAGCAACAGGGTATGTAACATTACCAACCTTGTATGAAATTCTATAATCTCCATTCTTTCCGGTTACACGAATTGTAACATCCTTGCTTGAGTTATCCTCATCAATAATTTTTGAAGTTCCGGTTGGATCATCCTTAAGAGCCATCTCAATAGCTTCCATATCAGCATTGGCAGCCTGAATTGACATATATAAATCATAATCCGTAAGGATATTCTCACCATTATTGGACTCAGATGAACCTGCCTCAAAAATTGGTGAATCAAAAATATTTGTTGTTCCAAAGAACGGATTGGAAATTGATGCACCTTCAAATTTACGTTCTTCTCCGGTAATTGCATATAATGTAATTCCCATTGTACCGCTGACAAGTTCTGCGTCCGAGTTATAGGATGTAGTAATTGAGTTAATTGTGCATTTATACTGATATGTATTGATGTATTCAATCATATCCTTAACCTGATCATATGTACCCTGATAAGATATACTGATAGATGTTGAATAACCTACCTTATCAGAGTTGTATACGGTCTGTCCCGGTCTGTCAGGATTAGTTGAAGTAATCTGTCCGAATGTAAAAACTGGCTGAGTACTTGTAAGAGATGCACCCTTAATCCATGTGCCTGTATTATTCTGAATCTCCTCAATAAACTTAATTGAATAGTCCTGGGAAAATCCTGTATCATATTTAGTAAAACGCTGTTCTGTATCCTTCGTATATGTTTCAGTATCGGCAATAAATTTATCCTTACCTGCAGCCAAATCCCTGAGTCTCTTCAATTCTTTCTCAAGCTCATCCGCTTCAGCAGTTATAGTTTCTGTGCTGGCCGTGATATTTCTAAATCCAAAAAACCATGCACAAAATATAAGTATTCCGCAAAAAAGAATAACAAGTAAATTCTTATCACTTTCTTTTAACTTCATATTATTCAGCCTCCTCTTCATTATTGTCATCACTCTGGTCTGCTTCCGTATCATTCGTATTCTCATCCACGAAGTCGGTAAAGCTGAATATTACTGAGTAATTAAGTGTAACAGCACCTGAATAATCCTCATTCTCACTGAAAGAAGCCACATATACATTAGAGATGCCCGGTTCTTCGTTCAATATAGATATAAATGAAGCAAGTGTATCCTTGGATTTGCCGGTACATGATGCAGTCACGTTACCATTAGTAATTGTCATACTAGAAATTGAAATATCAGAAGGCATATTCTTCTCAAGGAAATTAATAAGCTTGCCTAAATTGTCGTTACGATTAGTTGCAATATTACCAAAATTAACAATATCAGTATTAATATCCTTGGCATCGTAATAATCATTAACAATGACTCTGACATCTTCAATTTCCTTAATTGCCGCCTCCGTACTTTCTCTTCTGATAACCTGTATAAGCATTAATACCAATGGCAGAACCACAAGCATTAAAGCTATTCCTACAGAAGCAATAAGTGCAATTCTGAAACGTTTTCCGGAAGAGCTTTTCTTCTGAACCAGTTCCGCTTCTGCTGTTATAAAGTTAACAGGATTAATAACAGCACCGATATTAATAATATATTTTGTAAGGTCCTCAACCGCTACACTTAAGTTGTACTCAAGAGCTACATTATTGAGAATTTCAAGTTTATCCACATTAATATTTAATTCTTCCTGCAGAAGGGTTTCAATACCTACAATTGCCTTCTCTTCAGAAATAAACAATGCCGTCTCAACCGGAACATCCGGATGCTTCGAAACAAAATAATCAATTACACGGCCTACATTATTTACAAGATATTTAAGTGAATCCGTAATATAATCTCCTTCTGCAAAGGAGGTCTTGAGTATAGGCTTGGTAGTCATAAGCCAGATTGCATCACTATATGTAACATTTCTCTTATCCATTACTGCTCCTGCAACGGTATTTCTGCCATAAGGAACTGTTCTGATAAGCTGAGGGACTTTGTTATGGAAAATGCAGACAGTTGTTGAATCATCTCCCATCTGTATAACCACACTTCCTCTTTCATCTACCTGCCACGCAAGTAACTGTGAACTTGAATTATTGGAATAATCCATGGATATAACTGTAAGTCCAAGCATTATTGCCAATTCATTATACTGCTGAACCATTGCGTTAGGAACAGCAACTACATTAACCTTGAGTTGCTTATTATCTTCTTCCTTGATTGTCTCAAGTATATAATGAGATATAAGATACTCATCTATATTAACAGGAAAATATTCTGCTGAATTCGTCTTGATAAATTCTTTAAGTTTTGCCTCCTTAAGAACCGGAGTCATTACCTCTTTACTGATAACCTTAGCTGATTGTATACTAAAAATTACTTCAAGACTGCTCATACCATTTGAAGATATAGCTGCCGAAATGGCATTACTAACCACATCTAAGTCGGTAATCGCTCCGTCTTCATCCACACTGTCTTCCGGTGTGGGAATTGTTGCCGCATTATACACGCGGACATTAGTCTGTGAAGTTTTCTCTACTTCACTTATTTTAATATTCTCTTTTCCAACTGTAATAGTTAAAATTCTTGAAGCCATTGTATTCCTCCCACTGCGCTACGACCGTTTACCTGCGACCCTCGTCAACGCTAATTAAAAAATATACCTAAATACCAGTTAATTATCTGTTCACCAAATAATATAGCCAGCAATATTCCCGCTGATAAATACGGGCCAAAAGCAAGCATTCTACCCTTCTTACTGACTTTCATAAGAATAAGATGAATTACGGAACCCATGATACAGCCTACTACAAGTGCAAGAATTATCTTCTTCCACCCTATAAACAGGCCCGCTGCAAACATAAGCTTAACATCTCCGCCGCCGATTCCTCTTCCGCCGGTTGCAAGAAGCAGAATAAGCAGAAATCCGCTTACCGACACCATACCGATAAGATACAGCTGCCAGTTTCCGTAATCCAAAATACACTGGATAATACCCAGTGCCAAAATAGTAATATTAAGTCCTACAGGTATCTCATAAGTTCTCCAGTCAATAACGGAAATAGCTACTAACATTGAAAAACATAATGCATACAATATGCTGCTGATATTAAATCCACATACCATGAACACCAACACATACCCGAATCCGTTAATAGCCTCTACCAACGGATATTGAATTGATATTTTTGTCTTACAATATCTGCATCTGCCCTTAAGGAACACCCAGCTGAAAAGCGGTACCAAATCATACCATCCAAGCCTGTGCCCGCAACTCATGCAATGCGAATTAACTACAACTATATTTTCGTTCTTGGGAAGTCTGTAAATCAACACATTCACAAAACTCCCAACAACGATGCCAAATATAAATATAATTATGTATAATAGAATAATATCAGCCTGCATATATGTATACCTGTTAATTAAATAAATTTCTCACCAAATCGTCTTAATTAGGTTGTTGCACCACCAGTATATAATCCTGTATGTTCACCTTCAACATCGATGTAGAAGTCATTTTCTGTACCCTGAGCATCAACCTGAATTGTACATTTACCTTTTCTTGTATCAATTTCTACAATCTTAACAGTACAGCTTTTGTTCATTGAAGATGATAAAGAAACTGTTGTAGCACCAATTGTAGTCTCAACTTCAGTAGCTAAAGATGCAGAAGTTGTATCTGATGAATCAAATAAAGCAGCAATACTAAATTTTCCACTAGATACTGATGCACCTGATGTGCTTGCCTTAGCATCCTGGAACTTTTCCTGAGCCATAGCTGTGATAATTGACTGTCTAACTTCTGCAATAGCACTCTTATCCTTCTGTACTCTTGTCTTCTCAACGTTTCTTACAAGTGTAGGAACCAATACAGCCATTAATACAGCCATGATAGCTACTACTACGATTAACTCTACGAGAGAGAAACCTTTGTTGTTTTTCTTTTTCTGTGAATACTTCTTCATAATTAAACTCTCCTTCTTTTCTTCCCACCAGAGGGGTATTAATTTAAGAATGTGGTATTTACCACTCTATATCAAATCACTATGCCGGGTAAACATGTGAATTGGTATACATAATAATATGTATTAAAATCATTACATAGCGCCAAGAGCATCATACATTGTTGCCATTGGTCCGTAAATTGCACCGAGAATTACACAGACAATAAGTGCCATTACAATAATAATCATCGGTTCCAGTAATGCCATAACCTGCTGAGTTGCAAGTTCTACTTCTTCATCGTAATACTTCGCACAGTTCATAAGCATCTCTTCAAGGCTACCTGTTTCCTCACCGATACCAACCATGTGAATTATAAGAGGCGGGAATAATCCGCTCTTCTGAAGCGGCTGCGAAAGCGAAACCCCTCGCTGTATCTGAACAATCGTCTCATCCAGCGCTTCCTTATACAACAAACTCTCCATCGTTCTCGATGTAATGGTCATAGCCTCCACCATTGACATACCTGAGGCAAGCATTGTTGCAAAGGTTCTGGAAAATCTTGCTGATTCAGTCTTTCGCTTAAGTTCCCCAAACACCGGAAGTTTAAGCTGAACTGTAGCAATCGTTCTCTTACCGGATGGTGAACTGGAGAACATCTTATAAGCTACCACTATAACGCCAATTACCGCAAGCAGAATAAACCACTTACTCTTAATAAAATCGCTCATACTCAGCAATGCTCTTGTAAGAAAAGGAAGCTCTGTATCCAAGTCCTCAAACATGCTGGCGAATGAAGGAATTACCGCAACAACCATTATAACAAGAACAACAACTGCAACTGCCAATAATACAATCGGGTAAATCATTGCTTTTTTAAGCATTCCCTTGATTCTGGTATCTTTCTCAAAATGTTCTGACATACGTTCGAGTGAGGTCTCCATATTACCGGATGCTTCACCGGCAGCCATCATACTGGTCAGAATATCAGGATAAACCTCTTCCCTCTTCATGGCACCGGCAAGGCTCTCACCCTTCTGAACATTATCATGAACATTATTAATTGCCGCCTTCATTGTCTTATTCTCTGTCTGTTCTGCCAGCATATGAAGTGATGGAACAACGCCAACGCCGGCAGACAGAAGACTGTTAAACTGTCGGCAGAATACACTCAAATCTCTTGACTTAACTTTCTTACGGCCTATTGTAATCTCTTTATTAAGTGCGGAGCCTTCTTCAACTGAAATAATTGTATTACCCTGAGACTTAAGGAGCGACATCGCTTTCTGTTTGGATTCACTGTCTATAGTTCCCTTTTTCTCTTTACCATCGCTATTTATGACTTTGTAAACATAAGTACTCATAAAGTTATCAACCACCCATACGTTTTAATTAACTTATTATAACATATTATATACTTTTTAGCAAGATATATCCAACCATTTTTTGACTTTATACAACAGAAATTTTACTTTTAACCGTTTTTCTGTCCTGAGCATAAGCAAGTGCGGATTCTGCTGTAATCTCACCTCTGAGAACCAGTTCTGCCAATGCGTCGTCCATGGTTATCATACCAAGCTTACGGCTGGTCTGAATAGTCGAGTCAATCTGGAAGGTCTTACCCTCACGAATAAGATTCTTAATCGCATTAGTCATTAACATAACCTCAAATGCGCCCGTTCTTCTTCTGCCATCCGCCGTAGGAATGAGCTGCTGCGAAATAACAGCCTCCAATACCATTGACAACTGAACCTTAACCTGTTGCTGCTGGTATGGCGGAAATACGTCAATAATACGGTCAATTGTGCTGGATGCACCAATTGTATGTAATGTAGAAAATACAAGATGTCCGGTCTCTGCCGCCGTTATGGCAGTAGAAATAGTCTCCAGGTCTCGCATCTCTCCTACAAGTATAACATCCGGATCCTCACGAAGTGCAGCCCTTAATGCGCTCGCATAAGAATAAGAATCCGTTCCCATTTCTCTCTGGTTAACCATTGATAATTTATGCTGATGCAGATACTCGATAGGATCTTCAAGTGTAATAATATGTGATGCCATATTTTCGTTAATCTTATCAATAAGAGAAGCAAGTGTAGTGGATTTACCGCTACCTGTTGGTCCCGTTACGAGAACGAGTCCTCTCTTCTTCTTATACAAATCAATTACTGCCTTCGGAAGTCCGAGTGATTCAGGTCTTGGCACCGTTGCATTAACTACTCGGAGTGATGCGGCAAGTGAGCCTCTCTGATGAAAGGCATTAACTCTGAATCGTCCAAAATTAATCATTGAGAAAGAAAAGTCAACTTCACCTTTCTCATTAAGAATATCAATCTGCGCTTCATTCATCATTCCCTTAACAAGAATATCCGTGTCCATCGGAAGCAGTCGTGGGAATTCCATATCCACAAGTGCCCCCCTTACTCTCATCTTAGGTGGAACGCCAACCGTAATATGCACATCCGATGCATCATTCTCCTTGGCAATTCTTAAAATCTCTTCAATCGTAACCATATCCCATTCTCCTTATATTATATTATGCTTCAGTCTCGTATGTAATCTTCATCATCTCAGCGTACGAAGTCATGCCACTCAGTACATATTTGGAAGCAGCAACACGAAGTGTTGACATACCTTCATCTTCAGCCTCCTTCTGCAACTCCTCTGCACTTGCATTTGCCGCAATCATGTAGCGGAGTTTACGGCTGATTGGCATTATCTCATACACACCAATTCGTCCATGATAGCCACTGTTCTGACATTCAGAGCAGCCGCCCGGTTCATAAATCATAAGAGGTTCGTCCGGATCAACCCCCAAATGTCTCTTTTCTTCAACAGTAGCCTCTTTAATTTTCTTACATCCGCAAAGTCTTCTGACAAGACGCTGGGCAATAATGCCTACAAGAGAATCTCCAAGCATATATGGTTCAACACCCATATCAATAAGACGTGAAATCGTAGCAACGGTTGAGTTGGTATGCAATGTACTAACAACAAGATGTCCGGTAATAGATGCTTTAACAGCAATTCCGGCTGTCTCACCATCTCGAATCTCACCTATCATAATAACATCCGGATCCTGACGCAGAATCGAACGGAGTGCAGACGCAAATGTAAGATCTGCTTTAGGATTAACCTGCACCTGATTAATTCCGTCGATATTCGCTTCCACCGGATCCTCTACAGTGATAATGTTAACCTCATCACATGCAAGCTCGCTTAATGCAGTATAAAGCGTGGTTGACTTACCACTACCTGTAGGTCCCGTTACAAGGATAATGCCATTCGGATTTTTCAAAATATTATCAAATTTAACCAAATCTTCTGCATTAAGTCCCAAATCCTTCTTATCACGCTTAAATCCTTCTTTGGAAGCAAGACGCATAACGACCTTCTCGCCAAATACCGTAGGAAGGTTACTTACACGGATATCATACTCTCTTCCGTCAACATCAATAGTAATACGTCCATCCTGCGGCTTACGCTTCTCGGAAATATCCATTCCTGAAATAACCTTGATACGTGCAATAATAGCTGAGAAAATGCTTATCTCATAAGTACTCGCCAGACGAAGCACACCATCAACCCTGTATCTTACACGAACAAAATCTTCAAACGGTTCAATATGTATATCGGAAGCTCTTTGACGGGTTGCCTGTTCAATAATAGTTCTGACCAAGGCAACGATTGGTGAATTATCCACCCTCTCATTACGTCCGGCATCATCATTACCGCTAAGATAGTCAGCCTGTTCCGTCATAAAGTCTTCAACAATCTTATTGGTCTTATCTGCTCCATAGACCTTATCAATAGCCGTATTAATATCACTTGTATTAGCAAGGTATGGCTGTACCGGCATATTGGTAATAATCTCAATATCATCAATCGCAAGAATATCCATCGGGTTATCCATCGCTACCCGGAGCACATTGTGGTCATCAATATCAAACGGAAGCAGTATATATTTTCTCGCTGTAGCTTCCGGTACAAGTCTTACAGCGAAATCGTTAAGTTCAAGCTTACGCAGGTTAACAAATTCAATGTCCAGCTGTTCACATATAAATGCATTAATCTGATCCTGACTCGTGTAGCCAAGTTTAATGAGAGCCTCACCCAGCTTAATTCCCATTCTCTTCTGCTCTGTCAGTGCATTTTCCAACTGTTCTTCAGTAATTATTCCTCTGCTTAAGAGCAAATCACCTAATCTTAATTTTTTTCTCTGATAAGCCATAATTCATTCCTCTTTCTCACATTTATTTTAAATCCTGTATTGAGTACCCCTTACCGATGGATTCTTCCACAGCAGCCAATGCACTTTCATAAGAACCGCCACATACATATCGGTTCTCAGGCTCATTGGTTGCCAGAAGAAATTCTCCATCTCTGGTAAGAATTGCATCATAATACACAAAACAAAAATATGCTTCAATATATTCGTATGGATCCTCTTCTGTGGTATAGGTAGGCAACGCAATGCTGCCCTTATAAAACACCAGTACATAATTCTCATATTTCTGCTCAAAGCCGGTGATATTATTAGCAAGAACCGTACCATAATACTCAAAGCCAACTGCTTTTTCATTATTATCACGATACAGATATTCATTATTACCGGTTACTTTATATGCCATACGGTAGGTCGTATCGTCTGTCTCATCAATTATGACCTTAATATTATCCTCGCTGAGACTTTCAATCACTTTCATATCAAGTTCATCAGAAGAATCAATATATTTATCCGCCTTTACAATGGTGTATTTCTTCTCTGTCACATCAGAATAATAACCATTCTTCGCAGCCGCCTTTTCATCAAGCATGCAGGTAATTGTGATCTCATCTCCAATAGATAATCCCGATGTTCTGTCTATCTTATATTCCAGTTTAGAAATATATTCATCCTCAGATTCATTAATATAGGTCACATACACATAAGGGCTGGTGCCGCCTGTTATAAGCTTAATGTCCTTAAAGAGTTCCAGTTCACTGCCCTCCTTAAGATTATCCACCTTGACATTCCTGTTATCCAATTCAATTATTATTCCGAGCTCTTTTGCTATTGCCTCATCATACTCAACCTTAACATTGATAACATCATCATTAGATAAATTCTCTTTCTTATCCAGAGTTATTCTGATACTGTCAACAAAAGCTTTATACTTATCCTTCTCTTCTTCAGATGCATTTTTTCCTGCAAGTGCATTGTACAACCCGACATCATCCAGATATACTTCTGCTCCGGCCCTGTTATTCAAGCCCTCTATTGTTACTATTGCATATCTTGCAAGCGAAAGCTTATCTTCGGAAAACACGGCAGCCTTAAGAATAATCAATATAATAAGAATAATCAGCGGTATTGCAATTTTAAGAATTGTGGAAATTTTAACCTTACTTCCCATATATATACCATACACATTTATTTTATCCTTAATATGATACCATTTTTGTAAAAAAATTACAATACTTTGTCTTTACAATAAGTAATTTTTCATAGATTTTAATGCATTTTTCTCTAAACGGCTTACTTGAGCCTGTGAAATTTGCACTTCTTTTGCCACTTCCATCTGCGTTTTTCCTTCAAAAAAGCGTAATCTTATAATATCCTTCTCTCTTTTGGGCAGTCTGTTTATTGCATCATTAAGTGCCATATCGTTTACCCAGTTTTCTTCCGTATTTTTGCTGTCACTTACCTGATCCATAACATACAGGGTATCTCCACCATCAGAGTATACAGGTTCATACAAAGATACCGGATTCTGAATTGCATCCAACGCATATACAATATTTTCACGGCTTATACCTATTTCCTGTGCAATTTCATTAATCGTCGGTTCCTTCTGTTTTTCCTTGGTAAGTCTTTCCTTGGCATAAATTGCTTTGTATGCCGTATCCCTCAACGAGCGTGATACCCTTATCTGACTGTTGTCCCTGATATATCGTCTGATTTCTCCGATTATCATAGGCACGGCATATGTGGAGAATTTTACCTGCTGACTTAAATCAAAGTTATCTATTGCCTTCATAAGTCCGATGCAGCCAATCTGGAACAAATCATCAAGATTCTCTCCATTACCGTTAAACCTCTGCACAATGCTGAGAACCAGTCTTAAGTTACCTTTAATGTATTTCTCTCTAGCGTTTGTATCTCCCTCTTTAACTTTAATTATAAGTTCCTCTTTTTCCGTCTCCGTAAGTAAAGGGAGCTTCGAAGTATTGACTCCACAAATTTCAACCTTGTAAGTTGCCATATTCCGTACCTGCCAATCCATGTATTTTTTGTAACATTCGTACATGGATAGGATTCACAAAAAAACTTCCGTCTAATCATTTTAAATATAAAAATGATTACGGAAGTTTTTGGTAATCTTCATTATTTATAATTTACACAGTCAAACCATATATGAAAGCATACGTGAAACAATGAATATTAAAAATATATTCATCGAAATTAATATACTCCCTTTTCTTTACGCTTTCTCTCAAAATCATCACTAACCATAATCTCTTCATAAACCTCTCTGCCATACTTTTGTCTGAACTTCATAAGATAAATATCATTATGAATATGTTCACATACCACCGATGCCAAAAGAGGATTGTTGGTTCTTGTCCCCTGCCATTCACCTGTCTCAGTGTTATAATTAGAAATCAGACTTTCTTCTTCATCAATTGCAATCATAAGTCTTGTACATACGTGATTAATTCTCATCTTGTGATTATGAGTAAATACGCGCACTCCCTCCGGGACCTTTCCCAAATCGTAGAAAGAAAAAACAAATACGCTTATATTATTATCTACGAGAAATTCCAGTTCCTCAACAAGTTCCTTAATAGGAAAATCAGCATTAATAAATACACTTTCCTTCGCACGCTTTAATAAGGCTTTGGCAGAGCTGACCACATTTTCAAACCCCTGAACATGCTCTATCCACTCATCCTCTGCCAAACTTATCTTTTTATCCGCTGACTCTCTTGTAATAATACTTGACAATGCCATCCCTCCAAACAAAATTTTCTTATATAAAATTATATTATTTTATCAGGACTCAGGCAATATAAATTTTACTCATATCTTACAATTTCTTTTTTGAGCCTTTTAATAATTTTCTTTTCAAGTCTCGAAATATAGGACTGGGATATGCCCAGTAAATCTGCCACCTCCTTCTGTGTAAGCTCGCTTCCGTCCGGTGAGCTTAATCCGAAGCGCAGGTCAATTATAGTTCTTTCCCTGTCACTTAACCTTTCAATTGCTTTCTTCAAAAGCTTTTTCTCTACTTCATCTTCCATATCCCTGTAAATGATATCCTCATCAGTTCCAAGTATATCCGAGAGCAAAAGCTCATTTCCATCCCAGTCCACATTTAACGGCTCATCGATTGACACCTCCATGCGTGTTTTGTTATTGCGTCTTAAATACATAAGAATTTCATTCTCAATGCAGCGTGAGGCATAGGTAGCAAGCTTTATTTTTTTCTCTACATTAAAAGAATTAATGGCTTTGATAAGTCCGATTGTTCCTATGGAAATCAAATCCTCAACCCCAACTCCCGTATTATCAAATTTTTTGGCTATGTACACAACCAGTCTTAAATTATGTTCAATAAGAATAGCCTTTGCCTTTTTGTCAAATTCCGTTCCAAGGTCCGCTATTACCTCCGCCTCTTCCTCGGGGTCTAACGGAGCAGGCAGCACATCTGCTCCTCCTATATAGTGAATATCACCTTTGTTTTCCATGAAAAAACTATGGAAGGTAGGTACCATTTTAAACTGAAAACATTGTGGCATCATTACTTTTAAATACATTTTTCTGGCTCCTTTAATCTGTAATCCCGTTCACCACATCCGGATGCAGAATCACCTTATAGCCTGATTTGGCAGAAAACTTACCCGAATATAATGCAAACAGCGGATTATTCACAATTTTTGTTTCTTTTCTTCCTATAATTATGAGTTTATTTACGCGTATCACCGGTATCATTCCACGCTCAGTTCCTATTGACGAATAAGGAATAAGGTGAAAAGACATTTTTTCATACGAAGTAATCAGTTCCATCACAGCAGACGCTTCTACGATATTAACTGCGCCATTAAAAACCGGGTCATGCAGTCCGTTGCCCGTATCACATAATGCAGGCAGCTTAACTCTGATTCCATCATTTTCAATTATTACTGTATATCGTGCTTCAATGGTGTTTTTTCCTGATTGGATAAACACAACCAGCCATCTAATCAGGGCATATCCGGGTATGCTTCCTGCCACAATCAGCCACAGACCCGGATTATCGCCCTTTGCAGATACCAGTGTGTGAATAAAATATCCAAAGGTGGTATAGTAATAAATCACGTGCAAAAGTCCCCCAAGAACAAACGTTACAATATATAATATCCCTATACCTTTCATAAGAGCTTTGAAATCTTTTATGCCAACTATAAACAGTACCATCAAAGGTCCCACCAGCAGATAAGTTACGATATTCCACGCAGGGTTGATAAGGCCAAACCCCATCATGGCACATGCCCATAATGCTCCAATCACTGCACCTGAAATCCTGCGTATGTACGTAATCAAAAAATCTTTACAGCTGCCATTTGCCGGCAAAGTGGTGGTGTGTTGCAGAATCCATGCAGTTATGGAAAGAACTGTATAATCCATTATGAAATTAACCACGAACAGCACATCAAGATATATTACATAATGCAAGCTACACCTCCTGTCGCGGTACTTGTACATTATAGAAAAAAGTTTGTGAAATATTTGTCGAAACTAAGGTTTGCAAATAAAGAAGTTATAGACAGTAAATGACTAATTATTAATAGAAAGCATTAAAATGCGACAAGTTTTGCTCTCTGTCAGCAAAAAGCCTGTCGCAAAAAGTATTTTTTCGTATATTGTGCAGATTGAAGCAAAAAAACATAATAAAAACAGACTGCTGCAAAATTAAATTCTGTAACAGTCTGTTTTAAATAATTCATGTATTTTATTTCTTTCTCTGAAGGAAGCCCGGAATGTTAATCTCCTTCTCTTTAACGCTTGCCTCTTTTGGTTTAGCAAGTCCAGGAATCTCTGTTCTTGGCTTAGCTTCCGCAGAAGCATATGTTGTCTGATATGTAGGAACGGTTCTTGCCGGTGCAGGCTGTGCCTTATATCCAAACCCCGCAAGTGCACTCGCAGCCGCAGCTGAATATCCGTCAAGTCCTGTTGCAATTACGGTGATTGTTGCCTGATCCTGAACCGAATCATCATATACAGCACCGAAGATAATAGTTGCATTCTCACCTGCAAGCTCCTGTACATAGCTCGCTGCCTCATTAGCCTCCATAAGTCCGATATCACCGCTGATATTAATTATTACATGGGATGCACCCTCAATTGTTGTCTCAAGAAGCGGACTTGCAACTGCAATCTTAACTGCTTCAATTGCTTTATCATCGCCCTTAGCCGTACCGATACCGATATGAGCAATACCCTTGTCCTTCATTACAGTCTGAACGTCTGCAAAGTCAAGATTAATAAGTCCCGGCACATTAATAAGGTCAGTAATTCCCTGAACTGCCTGCTGAAGAACCTCGTCAGCCTTCTTAAGAGCATCCGGCATTGTTGTTCTTCTGTCAACGATTTCCAGAAGCTTGTCATTAGGAATAATAATCAATGTATCCACACTGTCCTTAAGCTTCTCAATTCCTGTAAGTGCATTAGTCATTCTGGTCTTAGCCTCAAATTTGAAAGGCTTGGTAACAACACCTACAGTAAGAATACCCATATCTCTTGCAATCTTAGCAACAACAGGAGCTGCACCTGTACCGGTTCCGCCACCCATACCACAGGTAACAAATACCATATCTGCTCCCTTGATAGCCTGTGTAAGCTCTTCTACGCTCTCTTCTGCTGCCTTCTCACCAACCTCAGGCTTAGCTCCTGCACCAAGTCCCTTGGTAAGCTTCTCTCCAATCTGAATTGCGCTTGAAGCCTTGCAAAGCTTCAATGCCTGTTTATCAGTATTAACGCCAATAAATTCAACTCCACAAATACTCTCATCAATCATACGGTTGACCGCATTATTACCTGCACCACCTACACCTATTACAATAATCTTAGCTGATGCTTCTGACTCATTAGTTCTGATTTCTAACAAAGCCTTGTCCTCCTTAAACCACTATCTATTTCATTAAAACTGCCATTTTTCATAAAATCACATAATAATATAATATTATTAATCTGACAAAATATCAACAATTAATTTTTCTTTTTGTAATTTTTTTATTCTGTTTCCGTAAATGTAATATACTCCGTGCCTTCTGTATACTCATCCAGATGCAATGTGCCCTTCATTCCCTTTAGTTCTTCAATCATACAACTGAGTTCATAAATCCGGTTTCCCATATTGTAGTCATTTTGTCCCAATTTGACAAGTACATCACCAATCATAATATCTATGGAACCATCTTCTTCTACATTAATGGTTTCCATTACAATAGAATACTTGTCCAAATACTGCGTTATGTCAAGAAGTGTCTGAAACACCTGCATATCAGGAACCTCAAGCTTTTCATGTAACACAATATAATCAAATTCCAGTCCGGTAACCTCCGGTACACCGTTGATTACCTGAGCGGAGCTTTCAACAATTACACCATCCTTATCAAAATACATATTATTGCCCTTATAGGACACATACCCAACAAGACTCTTCTCATAAACCGTTACTTCAAGAGTATGTGAATCTGTTATCTCTATATCAACTTTTGCAATAAAAGGTATCTCCGGCATTGGATTTTTGCTGTCCGTATATTTAAACAGCAATATATTACTGTCACTTCGCTTCTCAAATATGTACTGATAAAGCTCCTCATAGGTATATTTATCACTGCCACTTATATTAATGGTAGTGATTTTAAATTCTTTGTATATAAAAAAGCCTGCCGCTCCCAATCCTGTAAGCAGGACAAGTATAATAATTACTGCTGTTAATTTGGAACGTCTTCCACGGCGTCTTCTTTCCATTCTATATCTGCTCCCAAAAAGTGTAAATCTCTTATAATATCTTCATAGCCCCTCTGAATATACGGGTATCCGTAAACGAGTGTATATCCACAAGCTCCCAAAGCTGCAATGACCAGTGCCGCGCCTCCTCTTAAATCAGGTGCCTTAACCACTGCTCCAATAAGCGTTTCCTTTCCTGTAACATACACAAAATCCTCTTTCATATTGATGTCAGCTCCCATTTTCTCAAGCTCTGCCACAATTCCATAGCGATAAGGATATATAATGTCACGTATTTTGGAAATACCAACGCAATAACATGCCACTGCCATCATCTGCGGCTGCAAATCCGTTGCAAGTTCAGGATATGGTCCTGTTACCACAGGTAACAGGCTTCTTGTTCTGTAATCCGACATTCCTATTATCTCATTTGTTTTTGAATCTGTAAATATGTGACATCCAATTTTTCTGAGATGGATAATTAATTTTGTCAGACGCTCAGGCTTAATTCCGGTAAGTCTTATATTTCCTCCCGCTATTGCAACTGCAGCAAGATATGTCCCTGCTACAATGCGGTCTCCGGGGATATCAAATACCGCACCATGAAGTTCTCTGCCTCCATTTACAATTATCGTATTACTCCCTGCACCCTTAACATCTGCACCCATCGCAATCAGAAAATCGCAAAAATCAACTATTTCAGGTTCCCTTGTGCAATTATTAAATTCCGTTATACCATTTGAAGCCACAGCTAATAACAGAAGGTTTTCCAGTGCCCCAAGACTTTTTCCCGGAAAAATATATTTAGCATATTCTCTTTTTCCGTCATATGCAGCCAAAAGAACGGTGCCGTCCTCTTCCACAACTCCACCCAACTGCCTTGTACCTTCAATATGGTAGTCAATTGGTCTTTCCCCCAAATTACACCCACCGGGATATGGCATAATAACCCTTCCAAATCTGGCAAGCATGGCACCCATATATACAATTGATGCCCGAAGATTTCCGCATTCAGCAGGAAGCTGTTTTTCCACTGCATTTCTGCAATTTATTTTAAGAATATTATTCTCAAACTCACAGTAGCAGCCCAGATATTTAAGAATTTTAATCATTTCCCAGACATCTGTTATATCAGGACAATTCCTCAGTGTTATCTCTTCATCCGTAAGCAATGCCGCCGCTATCATGGGCAGACATGAATTTTTTGAGCCCTGTATTTTAAGTGTTCCTTCCAGTCTTTTTTTGCCTCCAATACTAAGATAACCCATAGAAAACCCCGCACAATGGTCTATATACCATTATATGCGGGGAAAAGCTTTTTATTGACTATTCTCTTCCAACAGGCACCGGTACTCTTATCTGCTTTGATACGTTAAGCACTATTCCCATCTCAACCATCAGAAACAATACCGAGGTACCGCCATAGCTGATAAACGGAAGGGTAATTCCTGTATTAGGTATTGTATTGGTAACAACTGCAATATTAAGTATTACCTGTATTGAAATATGTGCCATAACACCTACCACCAGCATTGAGCCAAATAAATCAGGTGCATTGTTGGCAATGACAATAAATCTCCAGATTAAAATTGCAAACAGCACAATGAGACAGATTCCACCGAAAAGGCCCAGTTCCTCGCAGACAACAGAAAAAATCATATCATTCTGTGCCTCGGGAATAAATCCAAGTTTCTGAATACTGTTTCCAAGCCCCTTACCAAAAAAACCACCTGAGCCAATGGCATACAAAGCCTGTAGTGTCTGATAACCTACACTCGATGCATAATTTTCAGGATTACGCCATGCCAGAAGTCGCTTGAATCTGAAACCAAATTCAGAGGCATCCGACACAGTATTAAAAAATATTATCAGCAAAGCAGCTACACCTACAATGGCAATTACAGTTACCACAATTATCCATGTCGGCTTAGGATTGGCGATAATAAGCATTATGTATGTTATTCCTACAATGATTATCGCTGTACTTAAGTTATTGGTAATACCAAAAATCATCAGTGCGGCTATACCTCCCAGCCCTACAAACATAAAATTATTGCGGGCATTTTTCATTTTCCTGCCACTGTATGCGGTAAATGCTGCAAGTGTTATTATTAAGCCCAGCTTCATAATTTCCGCAGGCTGTACACTCATTCCGCCTATTCCAATCCATCTTCTTGCACCATTAAGTGTCATTCCAAGCGGTGTCAGTACCAGCAGTATTGAAATAAGCGAGCCAAGATAAATAACCCATGCAAATTTGTACCATATTTTGTAGTTAATCAATACTGCCGCAAACATAAATATGAGTCCAATCACAGTTGCCTTCAATTGCTTTTTAAAATAAAACGCCGAATCACCTGCATCCTGAAGACCGCTGTATGAGCTGGTACTGTATACCATTACAAGTCCAAATGCAATCAGGAACAACACAACAATTAAAAGTGTATAATCAAAAAATTTTCCCTTTTTAGTCAAGGTGGTGGCCTCCCTGTTGCCACCGGCTACTCTTAAGTTCGCCACTATATCACCCCTACAATTCACTTACATATTCTTTAAACAGATTTCCCCTCTGTTCATAGTTATCAAACATATCCCAGCTTGCACATGCAGGGGATAATAAAACAGCATCTCCAAAAACAGCATTTGATGCACACAGCTCTACTGCTTCCTTAAGCGTCTCAGCCATAATAATATTATTAAAGCCATGCGAAAGGGCTGTATCCTTAATGCGGCCTGCCGTTGCACCTATTAATACTACAAGCTTGACCGTATCCTTAAACGCCTCAAGGAATTCATCAAATTCAGAATGCTTGTCATAACCGCCTGCAATAAGAATGGTTGGTCTTGACATTGCTTCAAGTGCTTTAATTGATGAATCAGGGTTAGTTCCCTTTGAATCATTATAGTATACAACCCCATCCTTTTCACGAACATATTCAATTCTGTGCTCCACACCTTTGAAGGATTTAATTGTATCAACAATAATCTCTGGCGGCACGCCCGCATTAATAGTCATACAGATTGCCGCCATGACATTTTCATAATTATGATTGCCAAACAAGTGCATTTCTTCAACACCCATCAAATCTATTCTGTCATTAACTCCATCCGTATAAAATATTCTTCCGTTATCAAGGTAAGCACCCTTTGGCGGAATGGCTTTTCTGGAAAAATACACAGCATTAGAAATTGTATTACCGAATTTTCTCAAAGTCTCATCATCATAATTCAGTACACAGAAGCCGTTGCCTCCCTGATTCTTAGTAATTGATTCCTTAACAGCAATATAGTTCTCCATTGTATAATGCCTGTTAAGGTGATCAGGAGTAATATTAAGTATTGCCGTTCCAACCGGCTTAAAATCATGAATCGTCTCCAGCTGGAAGCTGCTTATCTCTGCCACTGTAACACTATCATCAGAGGTGTTAAGAACTTCTCCCGTATAAGACGTACCTATATTGCCCACAACAAAAGTGTTGTGATTGAAATTCTTCATAATCTCTCCCACAAGTGAGGTTGTGGTAGTCTTACCATTGGTTCCCGTTATGGCATAAACAGTTCCCTTTTCAAAATTATATGCAAGTTCGATTTCACCCCATACCGGCACTCCTGCAGCCTGATATCTTAATACAATTTCGCTGTCAATCGGAACGCCTGGACTGATAACCAGTAAATCAGCCTTATCGACCAGTTCCTGCGGCATTTCTCCTATTATAATCCCAACATCTGAAACCGGGAGCTTTTTCTCAACATCTGCTACTGTTAATCCGGCATTCCCATCATATAGATATATCTCTGCTCCTGTCCGGGATAAAAGTGTAACCGCCCCTATTCCGCTTACACCACTCCCTACAACAACAACCTTCAGTCCCTGCATATCCATAAATTTATCCTCTTTTCCATGAATTCTTATCTGCTCTATGAGTTTTTCTCTATACCCAGATAAGGTAATATATTTTCAAAAACCTCGCGTATAACGGGTGCTGCTATAATTCCACCATAATACATTCCCTCCGGTTCGTCAATAATACACATTGCTATAACCTGTGGATTGTCGGCCGGTGCAAATCCGATGAAGGATGCAATATATTTGCCGTTGCCTCTCGGCAGCTTCTGTGATGTAGCAGTCTTGCCGCCTATTGAATATCCCTCAATAGCACAGTTTGAGCCTCCGCCTATACTTACTACTCCTTCCAGCAACTCTTTCATTGTATCACAAGTTGACCGGGAAATAACATTTTTTTCTAGAGAATATTCAATTTTCTTAATATTTCCTTCATCATCTATATAACTGTCACCAAAATGCGGCGTTACCAGAGTGCCTCCGTTAACGACACAGCTTACGGCACGCAGTAACTGCAATGGCGTTATCTGAAAAGACTGTCCAAAAGCAATAGTTGCAAGTTCCAGTTCATGTATATCTTCTATGTCGTGCATTATTGTGGAAGCCTCTCCCGGTAAATCAATTCCTGTTCTTTCCATAAGCCCGAGGATATCCATATAATACATAAATTTCTCAGTTCCTACCCTCATCCCCCAGGTTATAAAAGCCGGATTACAGGAGTTAAAAAGAGTTTCGGCAAAGGTCTCACTTCCATGTCCTGTTGTTTTGTGGCATCGGATTCTTCTGCCGCCCACTGTTATTCCTCCGCTGCAGAAATAGCTGTCATTCAGCGAAATAACACCTGATTCAAAGCCTGCCGTTGCAGTTATTATCTTAAAGGTTGAACCCGGCTCATATGTATCATTAATTATTGTATTTCTCCATTTCTGGTTCAAAAGCTTCATCCGCTCTTTTTCTTCTATCAGATTTGTATCAATATTATCAAGAACAAATGGTTCATTCAAATTATACTCAGGATAATCTACCATTGCATAAATGCTGCCGTCCTGAGGATTCATAACGATTATACTGACTCTTTTTGCCTGTTTTGCTTCATACGCCTTCATGGCCGCCTGTGTGCAATAGGACTGAATATTATAATCAAGTGTTAGGTACAGATCATTTCCTGCTACCGGCTCAATTCGCGTTTCAGGCTCAGCCAGTTCCACTCCTGCAGCATCCGTCATTGTAAGAATCATCCCATTAGTACCCGAAAGCACTTCCTCATATTCCACTTCCAATCCGACAATTCCCTGATTATCCGCCCCCGTAAAGCCTAAAACCTTGGATGCAATGCTGTAATGAGGATATATTCTTTTGCTGTCCTCATCCACCTTAACTCCGGCAAGGTTATACTCACGTATTCTGTCACCTGTTTCCTTTGGAACATTGGATTTAACCATTTCTCTTGAGGAAACCTTTTCCACATAGGAACGGACCTTTTCTTCTGTCATTGACAATTCCTTTGAAAGGATTTCAACAACGCGGTCAGGCTCTTCTAATTGTGAGTGTACAACAGATACTGTACATACCGTTTCATTATCCGCAAGTATGGTTCCGTCGCTGCTGATTATTCTTCCCCGGGGAGCTTTTATTGCTCTCTCCCTTTCATGGAGTGCCTTTGCAGCTATGGATAATTGCTCTGAATCAAAAATTGCCACATAAGTAAGTCTTACTGTCAGTAAAAGAACAATCGCAAAAACAATCAGTGCACACGCTCTGATTTTTTTGCGATGTAGTTTCAATGTTTTCATAATAAACAACCTTTAAATTTGTTTATTATAATGTATTACAAAATTATCCTGCTTATTCCTGTGCGGCCTCGTCATTTTCAGAAGCAGGGCTTTCGCTCTCCATTGGAATTTCTTCCCCCTCCATTGGAGGAGTTTCGCTTTCCGGAGGAGATTCTTCTTCTGCAGGCGGCACTCCTTCATTAGGACTCTCCGGCTCAGTATCCGGTGCATTTTCCGCATTATCAGAACCCTCGGCATCCTCTGAATCTCCGTCAGTTTCATTATTCTCCGGTGTTTCATCACGTCTTAACATAATCTTCTCACCGTTAATTGCTATAATTCCATCAGAAGATACTTTAAGCTCGCCGTTTTTCTTGTCTTCCTCAGTACTAACATGTACATAAGGAACATCATACTCCGCATAGTCCTGCCCAACTCCGTAATACGGCATAATCCTGTCCATAATGGCACTCGCTACAATCTGTGCTGCTGTTGATGATGCATATTCCGTACAGTTAGGTGAATCAATCACTACATATACCATTATTTCAGGATCTTCCGCAGGTGCGAACGCCATAAATGAAACAACATAATTTTCTTTATCTCTAGGCTGTTTCTCCGCGGTTCCTGTCTTGCCGCCAATTGAATAGCCTTCTCTGTATAAAAGATATCCTGTTCCGTAATCCACAACGCCTCTTAAATATGAACGCATAATCCGGGAGGTTTCTTCCGAAACTGTTCTGCTTACAAGAACAGGCTCAATTTCCTTAATCGTCTCACCGGCACTGTTCTGAATCTCTTTAACCACATGCGGCTTATAATAATATCCTCCATTAATAACCGATGCAAAAGCAGATGCCATCTGTACCATTGTCACATTAAGATTCTGACCAAACGCATTAGTTGCAAGGTCAACATCCATCATATTATCGCCGTCAACAAGAAGTCCTGCTCCCTCGGAAGGCAGGTCAATTTCCGTCTTATCACCAAACTTGAAAGCTCTGATATACCTCGAAAACATTGCTGCTCCCTCTTTCATGCCAATCTGCATAAGTGCATCATTGCAGGACCAGCAAAGGCTCTCTCCAAGGCTTATCTCTCCATGTCCGTCACCTCCACGGCATGAGATTTTGGCGGAATTATAAACCTCACCGCCATCACATTCATAGGTATCCTCTGAATCAGAAACAGCCTCCTCCAGTGCTGTTGCAACCGTAAAGGTCTTAAAAACCGAACCCGGCTCATATATTGAAGTAACGCCAAAATTAGACCATATTCCAAACAATGCTTCAAGACGTTCCTCTTCCGTCATTGCCGACAACTCATCCTCTGAATATACTGATGACATATCACGGGGATTATTCAAATCAAAAGTCGGATAATCACACATTGCAAGAATCTCTGCGGTATCAGGATCCATAACAATAACCGAGGTACTTGCCGAACCATAAGCATCATTGAAGATTTGTACCTCCTCCTCAATGACATTCTGCGTAAAAATATCTATCGTTGATACTATTTTATCTCCATTCTGTTGCTCGATAATTGTTGATTCATAAGCACTGTTATCAATATAGCCGTATTTTCTTCCATCAACACCTGCAAGATAATCTTCATAGGAGCTTTCGATTCCAAGCTCTCCGCCATTGGCTTCACTTGCAAATCCTATGACATCTGCCGCAAGAGTATTATATGGATAAATCCGCTTATATTCCTCCTCAAACCAGATTCCGTTTATCTTGGAATTCTTCTCCTCCATCTCGGCTGTAACAGCTTCTATTTCAGCTTCACTAAGGGATGTAAGAAGTCTTTTATATGAACTTGGATTCTCTCCATTTGCCTTCTTGGCAGCATTTTCATCAATATAACTGTTAAGTTCCGCCTCATCAATATCAAAATATTTCAGAATTGCATTTACCGTAGGCTCTCTGTAGGTCGCATCAGATAAAAGCACCTTGGTATCAATAATAAGGTTGTACACCTTGGTACTGTATGCCAGTACAGTTCCGTTCCTGTCGGTAATATCCCCGCGTCTTGCCGGAATGGTACGGCTGTCATATGTAAAATTATCATATACCGCCTTTGAATAGTCTTCATTCTTCTTATAATTAATCCTGAATAAAACAACGGATAATGCAATAAGAAAAACTATGACCGCCAGGAACACAAACAGGAGTTTTTTCTGCATCATAACTGTGAATTTTTTGTCCTTTTTCTGTTTCTTAACTGTCATAGTCATTACCTTACTCTATATTTCATAAATATTATTTAGCAGCCGGGATATCTGAATACTGGATAACATATTCGCTTTCTCCGCTCTCATAAGTAACTATATGGTCAGAATCAGCATGTACCATTCCCAAATCATTGGTTGCTATATCATAAATATAATTAAAGTCCACCGATGTGTCAATTGCAAGTTGTTTTCTGTCATTATTTTCCTTCAACTCATTAAGCTGCTCCTGAAGCTTTGTAATCTCCTTAGCCTGCTCATTTTTGAGATTAACTGTTGAAATATACTGTACGCATGTAAACAGTGTAATTGCAACTGCACTAACAATAAATAATGTATATACACCACCAAATCTGGCTGCTTTTCTCCTGTTCTCCGCAGCATATTCCTCTCTCTGCTGCTTTCTAAATTCTTCTTTTGTTAATGGTGCTTTCCTTCTTGGAACAATCTCCGGCTCTTCCCTGCGAACCGGTTCGCTATATTTTCTTGCAGGAGCCTCAGCACCATACACATATTCACTTCTATAATATCTCTTATCTGACATCCTTGTTCACTTTCCTTTTATTTACTAATTATTCTTTCAAAAATTCTAAGCTTGGAGCTCTTTGCTCTCTTATTCTCCATTAGTTCCTTTTGTCCGGGTACTATAGGTTTACGTGTGATTACACTTCCCTTTGGCTTATTTCCGCATACACAAACCGGAAATTCCGGAGGGCATGTACAGGTATTAACATTATCTCTGAAACGGTTTTTAACTATTCTGTCTTCTAATGAGTGGAAGGTAATAATACATAATCTGCCTCTGTCATTCAGAAGATTAATCATATCGTCAATTGAATTTTCAAGGACCTCAAGCTCTCTGTTAAGCTCGATTCTTATTGCCTGAAAGGTTTTCTTGGCAGGATGTCCTCCATTAACTCTGAACTTCATTGGAATTGCTGCTTTAATTATCTCTGTAAGTTCACCCGTTGTAGTAATGCGTTTTACCTGTCTTGCCATTACAATATGCTTGGCAATATTCTTGGCGAACTGCTCTTCTCCATAATCCCTGATAACACGAAACAATTCCATCTCACTGTAATCATTTACAATATTCTCTGCCGTAATGGTCATTCTCCTGTCCATACGCATGTCCAGCGGAGCATCCTCTTCCTTATATGTAAAACCCCTCTGTGCCGTATCCAGCTGATATGATGAAACGCCTATATCAAGAAGTATTCCATCGACCTTATTAATATTAAGCTCATTCAATACCTGCTTAATATTGCAATAGTTGTCTCTGACAATTGTAACTCTGTCCTTAAACGGCTCAAGTCTTCTTCCCGCAGCGGCAATTGCATCCTCATCCTGATCAATTCCTATTAATCTGCCGCCATCTGTAAGTCTTTCACAGATATGATATGAATGTCCGGCACCACCCAAAGTACCATCAACATAAATACCGTCCGGTTTAATATTTAATCCTTCAATTACTTCATCCAAAAGTACGGATTTGTGTACGAACTCCATATAGCCGCCCCCTAGATTGAAAATCCTAATGTCTCAAGATTCTTTGCAATGTCATCCATATTATCCTCATATGCTCCATTAGCCTCATCCCATCGTTCCTTGCTCCAGATTTCAATCTTGCTGGCAACGCCCACAAGAACCACATCCTTCTCAAGTCCCGCAAACTCTCTGAGCACCGAGGGAATAAGTATACGTCCCTGCTTGTCCAGTTCACATTCTGCAGCTCCTGCAAGGAAAAATCTTGTAAACTGTCGTGAATCTCTGTTGGTAATAGGGAGAGTTGCTAATTTCTCTTCAAAATTCTTCCACTCTGCCTCTGCATATCCGTAAAGACATCCGTCAAGTCCCTTGGTAATTACAAAAGAATCGCCTAACTTTTCACGAAACTTAGCCGGTATGATAACACGTCCCTTGGCGTCAATCGTATGATTGTACTGACTCATGAACACTGCTATCACCTCTTTCTAAATTGCAATCTTTTGGACTTTAAAATTCACCACTTCGTTCCACTTTGTCTCACTTTTTCACACTTTTCACCACTGTATTGATAATTTTAGACTATTTCAGTGGAAATATCAAGGGAATTTTTAATATTTTTTAAATTTTTTCAAAATGCAAAAATACCCGAATTTTCGCACTTTTCTGCAAAAATTCAGGTATTATATTAAATACTTCTAAATATTCAGTTATAAGGTGGGAAATGGTGGTGGATTATTCCTGCTCCTGTGGTTTTTCCACTTCTTCACCACTTATTACTTCAGTATTGTTCCCGCCGTCTTCTTCTTCATACGGAATTACAATATTCGGCTGTTTAATCAGTCGGGTTCTCATAATGATAATTACTGCAAGCGCTCCTATGGCAAGTACTGCTGAAAGCACCTGTGAAATCACGACACCTTTAATAATCAGCTGATCCACTCTTATTCCTTCAATGAAAAAACGGATAACTCCATATCCAAGAAGATATCTGCAAAGATTCTCACCCTGGAATTTCTTCTTATTACGGAATATCATCAAAATCACAAAAAGAATCAGATTAAAGAAGCTTTCATACAAAAATGTAGGATGTACCTGAACATATTCAACACCATGAACCGTAACAATAAGTGAATCCTTAACCACTGTTGCATCCTTAACCGGAATCTGCATTGCAAAAATATTATCAGTAAAACAGCCATATGCCTCACGATTGAAGAAATTACCCCATCTTCCTATAATCTGTCCGACAATAAGTCCAAGTACAATTGTGTCCATCATCATAAGCAGCTTAGACATCTTGAACTTCTTAATCCTGCAAAATATCACAAGTATGATAACCGCACCGATTATACCTCCGTAAATTGCAAGTCCGCCTGCCCTGATGTTAAAAATCTGCAAAAGATTATCCTTATAGTAGCTCCATTCTCCAATTACATAATAGAGTCTGGCTCCGATTATCGCTCCAATAACTCCAAATATTGTATAGTCAATGTAATCATCAACCTTCTGACCCGTTTTCTTCGCATCAGTATACGCAACCATTGCACCGCATATCATTCCCACTGCAATTATGATACCATAAAAAGCAATAGAAAATTTAAACACATCAAAATGGTTACCCACATTAACCTCAAATCCAAGGTTGGGAAATCTGATAGAACCCATTTTTATATCTCCTTTATCACAAAAGAATTTTTAATATCAAAAACAATTGTATTACAATTCCGTTTAAATATCAACAATTGATTATTGTATTAAAATTTTATTTGTGGTATCTTTTATAAGGTATTAGTCACATAAGAAAGGATTGAATTTTTACTATGAAATTAGGTATTGTCGGATTGCCAAACGTTGGAAAGAGTACTCTTTTTAACTCATTAACTAAGGCAGGTGCTGAATCTGCCAACTATCCATTTTGTACAATTGACCCAAATGTAGGTGTGGTATCCGTTCCTGACGAGCGTCTCGGACTTCTTGCCAAATTGTATGACTCAGCTAAAATTGTTCCGGCTGTAATTGAATTCGTAGACATTGCCGGTCTTGTAAAGGGTGCTTCAAAGGGTGAAGGTCTCGGAAACCAGTTTCTCTCACATATTCGTGAAACAGATGCAATCGTTCATGTTGTAAGGTGCTTTGAAAACACTAACATTGTACATGTTGACGGTTCAATTAATCCGTTAAGAGATATCGAAACAATTAATTTGGAATTAATTTTCTCAGATATTGATATTATTGAAAGAAGAATTGCCAAGGTTTCAAAAGGTGCCCGCAATGACAAAGCACTCGCCAAGGAGTTATCGCTTCTTGAGGCATTAAAAGCCCATCTCGAAGAAGGAAAAGCTGCACGTTCTTACGAGCCTTCAGATGATGATGAAGCTGCATTACTCGGAACCTATGACCTCCTTACTTTTAAGCCGGTTATCTATGCTGCCAATGTAAGTGAGGACGACCTTGCGGATGATGCCGCTTCTAATGAGCATGTTGCAAGTGTTCGCAAATTTGCCGCTGAGGAAGGCAGCGAGGTATTTGTCGTATGTGCACAGATTGAGGAAGAAATCTCAGAGCTTGACGATGATGAGAAAAAGATGTTTTTAGAGGATTTGGGATTAACCGAATCAGGCCTTGATAAATTAATCAAAGCCAGCTATAAATTATTAGGCTTAATAAGCTTCCTTACAGCAGGTCCTACAGAAACAAGGGCATGGACCATCAAAAACGGCACCAAGGCTCCGGGAGCTGCCGGCAAAATCCACAGCGATTTTGAGAGAGGTTTTATCAAAGCAGAGGTTGTATACTATCAGGATTTACTCGACTGCGGCACCTATGCTGCTGCCAAGGAAAAGGGACTTGTCGGTATTGAGGGCAAGGAATATGTGGTTAAAGACGGCGACGTAATCCTCTTCCGTTTCAATGTGTAATAGAATATTATATGGTGTCTTCAAAAACTTGCTTCGCTCAGACAATTTGAAGACACCATAACATTGTGTAAGACATCAATTTATCCCCTTTTTATTCTCTTATGTAAATCGATACAATCATTAAATACTTACATCTCTTGAATTAATTACAATCAGGCATCCGGTTCGAAGCTTCACAACTCCATAATCCGCGGTAATCTCATTACTGACACATCTTGAAGCCCCCGGTTTGAGCGTATAATCATTGAGAGGATATTTAAAGCCCCAAAGACACATACCTGTTACCTCACCACTAAAAGGAACAAAAGAGATATATTTGCCACTGCATTCCTTTGCGTTAATCGTAAAATCTCTGTCCTTAAGGTATATAATGTTCCCTTCATCGACAAGTCTCATATTAACACCCGCATCAAGAGCAATCTTCATATTATGGATATTGGCAAGCAGATGGTCTATTCTTCCACCGGTTGCACAGATAATATCAGTATCATTTCCAATCATTGTGGCTTCCCGTACAGCAATTTCCGTATCAGTATCGTCTTTTTCCGGATTAAACCTGCGAACAATAACTCCCCGCTGTTCATATTCTGAGAGACCATCCGTTGTAAGAGTATCAAAATCTCCCACTATCAGATTAGGGATAAGACCTAACCTCTCTGCATAGGCAACACCGCCATCAACCGCTATAATATAATCGTATTTATTTTCTTTCAAAAACGAAACGGCAAATTTTTTATCAAATCTGCCGCCCGAAATAATCAAAGTTCTCATTCTATTCCTCTATACCATTAAAAATATCTAAAAAGCCTTTTACCTTTGAAGGAATATCCTCTCCAAATACCGCAGAGCCCGCAACAATCACATCTGCTCCGGCTTTAAGAACCTCTGAAACATTATCAATTTTAATGCCGCCATCCACTTCAATAAGAAAATCCAGTCCCAACTCTTCTCTGAGTGATGCAAGCTCACAAATTTTATCCATCGATTCAGGAATAAAAGACTGTCCGCCAAATCCCGGATGAACACTCATTAATACAACCTCATCAACCATTGACAGATAAGGACGAAGCTCCTCCACACTTGTCTCAGGATTAAAAGCAAGTCCCGGTTTCGCACCAAGCTCCCTAATCTGCATAAGAACAGCCTTAACATCCTTGCATGCCTCAACATGCACAGAAATACAATCTGCTCCCGCAGCTCTTACCTGTTTAATATATCTCTCAGGATCAACTACCATCATATGGGCATCAAATACTAGATTGGATACCGGTCTTAAGCTCTCAATAATAGGCATTCCAAAAGATATACTCGGCACAAAAAGTCCATCCATCATATCAAGATGTACAAACTGTGCACCTGCCTCTTCAATCTGTCGTACCTGTTCTCCCAAAACAGCAAAATCTGCTGATAAAATAGATGGCGAAAGTATTTTACTCATTAGTATTTCCTCTTTGCTTTCATTTCATTATACATTTCAAGATAAATATCATATCTTATCTGACTTATTTCTCCATATGCAAGTGCTTCTTTGACCTTGCAGTCCGGTTCATTCACATGAACACATCCGTTAAATCTGCACTTACCCTCGTATGGCTCAAATTCATTAAAATAATAATGAAGATTAACATCCTCTATATTAGCATAATCCAGAGAAGTAAATCCCGGAGTATCCATAATATATGTGTCTGTATCCACGTTAAAAATCTCACTATGTCTTGTAGTATGCTTCCCGCGGTTAATCTTCTCACTGATATTTCCCGTCCTTGAATTGGCATCAGGAAAAATAGCATTAAGTATTGATGATTTTCCAACGCCTGACGGACCTGCAAGTGCTGTGGTTTTACCAAGAAGAAGCTTTTGAAGTTCATCGATTCCCTCACCGGTAACAACACTTGTTATTATTACCTTTGCCCCGCTTTTTGCAAATATACCGGTAAGTCTTGCAATCTCATCTTCATCAACCTGATCCGCTTTATTAAAACATATGATTGTCGGAATCTCATTCCAGTCCATCATTACCAAAAAGCGGCTTAACAGATTAAAATTCGGCTCCGGTGACAGTGACGCAAAAACGACCAGCGTCTGGTCAATATTTGCAACCGCCGGTCTGATTAACTCGTTTTTGCGTGGAATGATATCAACAACGTTGCCAGTTAATCCGGCCTCGCTTATGATATCCATTTCCACATTATCCCCTACCAGGGGTTTTATTTTCTGATTGCGGAATATGCCCTTGGCTTTACATTCATACACTTTGTCATCGGCAGTGTGCACATAATAAAAACCCGCAATTCCTTTAATTATTTTACCTCGCATAGACTCCTCAATCTTATTTACTCGGCCACAATGGTAATATCTACTTTATTAGTATATAAAATACCATTAGAATTACCTTCGTATGTATCGCTGCCGTCAAATGACACAGCAGCATAAGCCTTACCATTTCCGGCTGTTAAACCCTCAATTCCTGTTATGGAACTAAGATAAAAGTTGGAAAAGCCATGCAGCTCTTCATAAACTTTAAATATTTTAGTATAAACCTTAACATCTTCTCCATTGGAATCAATAACTCTGATATCAACTTTAATATTTGTTGCAGTATTAGGAATCATACTTGTAACACTATCTCTCGTAACTTCTCCTGTAAACGTTACAGTAGCAGCAACCGTTGTCGGAGCTTCTGTTGTCGGTTCTTCCGTTGTTGGTTCCTCCGTTGTCGGCGCCTCTGTTGTCGGTTCTTGCGTCGTTGCCTCAACACCCTTACTTACAACAATCGTAATTGCTGTTGTTACATCAATCTTCTCACCTTCTGTTGCACCACTGATTGAAATAACTTTACCTGCCTCTACCGTACTATTGTATTCCTCGGTAAATGTGACATTACTAAAGCCTTCCAGTGCTTTCTTAGCATTCTCAAGGGTATTTCCGACTACTGTAGGAACTACTCCCATCTCAACATCCTTTCCTCTGCTTATCACAAGTGTAATCTGTGTTGTAACAGGAGCTTCCTTGCCGATTTCAGCACCACTCTGTTTAATAACTTTACCTTTTTCAACTTCATCATCGAACTCATATTCACATTCATACTTTGTAAAACCGGCTTTTTCAAGTTCGGCTTTTGCTTCCTCAAGCGTCATTCCCTCAACATCAGGTACTTTTGCATTAACCACATCCGGGCCTGTATATATAGTAAGTGTAATTACATCACCACTCTTAACACTTGTGCCGGCTGCCGGATCCGAACTCTTAACAGTTCCCCAAAGCTTCTCATCTTCTGTTTTATCATACTCATAAGAAACCTTTAAATCCTTGCCCTTAAGTGTAGCTTCTGCATCTGACTGAGTATTACCGACAACACTAGGAAGCTCAAAGGTCATTGCGCCCTTGCTGACTGTTACAATAATTGTTGTGTTTGGAGATACTCTTGTTCCATTTTCAACACTCTGATGAAAAATAATTCCAGCCTCATAGGTACCTGAATATTCACTAACCTCATCAATTCCAAGACCCTTCTCATTAAGAAGCTTCTTAGCCTCTTCAAAGGTATATCCTATTACAAGAGGAACATCTACCAAACCATCATCTGCTTCGGTAGTAGCGGGATTATTGGTTGACGCACTGTTATTACCCGGGAACAGATTGACTATTTTGACTATTACAACAATTGTAATAATAATAATCACTGCACCAACTACAATTCCAAGAATTCCAATTATCTTATCTATTTTCTTGGATGCAGCAAGATCCCTGTCGTCATCATCATCCGTAACATCTACCTCAATAATATCTTCCTCAAGGGTCTCCTCCTGCGGTTTCCTGCTCTCAAGACCTTCATGACTCGGACTGATAAAATCAATTCCTGCTGCTCGTGCAGCTGCCTTTTTAGTAATCTCAGCCATCTCATCATTATCAATCATCTGTGTTGGTGCATCAGCAGCAACTACTGATGAAATAATAACAAAATCCTCATCAGGTGTAACCAGCGAACGTTTCAGATCCGCAATAAGGTCTGTTGCGTTCTGATATCTCTTCTCAGTTTTTTTCTGCGTACATTTCAAAACTATTTTCTCAACACTTACAGGAATATCGTCTACATACTCTTTAGGAGATACAATATCATCCTGAATATGCTGAAGTGCTATTGCAACTGTGGTATCTCCTTCAAAAGGGATTCTGCCTGTAAGCATTTCAAAAAGCATAATACCGAAAGAATATATATCACTCTTCTCATCACTGTATCCGCCTCTTGCCTGTTCAGGCGAAATATAATGAACGGATCCCATTACCGTGGAATTAATAGTATTAGAGGATGCCGCTCTTGCAATGCCAAAATCAGTTACCTTAACCTTGCCTTCCTTGGATATAATAATATTCTGCGGTTTAATGTCCCTATGAACAATATGATGCTTATGTGCAGCCTCCATACCCTGTGCAACCTGTATAGCAATACTTACAGATTCACGTACGCCAAGTCTGCCCTTCTTCTCAATATATTTTTTGAGTGTTATTCCTTCCACAAGCTCCATGACGATATAGTGAATACCATTTTCCTCGCCTACGTCATACACATTAACAATATTTGCGTGCATAAGACCTGCTGCTGACTGTGCCTCTGCACGGAATTTTGATACAAAAGTCCTATCTTCACCGAATTCCGGTTTCAAGACCTTTATTGCTACAAAACGATTAAGCTTATGACATTTTGCTTTGTATACATCAGACATTCCGCCTGAGCCGATTTTCTCAAGCACTTCATATCTTTCAGCTATAAACATTCCTTCTCTTAACATATGACCTCCTATATACCCTATGGTTCAATAATAATAAGGGAAATATTGTCTTTACCGCCATTTTCATTGGCAATTCTGACCAATTTATCTGCTTTGTTAATAATATCTGCATCTTCACAAAGTATGGAAGAAATCTCTGAATCTTCTATCATGTTAGACAAACCATCAGAGCACATAAATACGATTTCATCACCTGACAGTTCTACTTCAAAGAAGTCCGCAAGAACTTCCATTCCGCCACCCATTGCTCTGGTTATAACATTCTTACGTGAGTGAGTCCTTGCCTGTGCTCTGTCAATCGTTCCAATGCTTACCATCTCCTCCACAAGCGAGTGGTCTCTTGTAATCTGTCTGAAGCCTTCACCCAACAGATATAGTCTGCTGTCTCCGACATTAGCCACATACACAGACTTACCTATGACAGTTGCAACTACAAAGGTAGTTCCCATTCCTCTGTAATCCTCTGATGAAGCCGAAAGCTCCATCAGCTTCTCATTGGTGTATTTAATTGCATCCGAAATAATTGAGATGGGGTTATTATTCTCCGCAGCACTTACCTGTTCGATAAAAGTATTAACAGAGAATTTTGAAGCCATATCACCTGCCTTGTGTCCTCCCATACCATCTGCCACAATAAACAGGTTGGGTAACTTACCCACCGGCTTCGTGGTACAGAAAACATAATCCTGATTCATGCTTCTGCATTTCCCAACATCTGTTAAAGCGTATGCCTTCATCATATCTGCTCCTTTAGACGTTCGTCACTGTATCTTTTTCTTAGTTGTCCACAGGCACCATCAATATCCCTGCCCATTTCTCTTCTAATAGTAACATTTATTCGATTTTTTTCAAGTTTATTTTTAAATTTATTAATATCTGCCAGTTCTGTCTGCCTGAAATTTCTCTCTTTAATAGGGTTAACCGGAATAAGATTTACATGGCAGTTCATTCCCTTTAATAGTTCTGACAGTATGACTGCACATTCCTGAGAATCATTTTGTCCCTTTACAAGACTATATTCAAAAGTTACTCTTCTGCCGGTTTTATCAATATAATACCTGCATGCCTTCATTATCTCAGCTATTGAATATTTATTGGCAATCGGCATTAACTGCCTTCTCATCATGTCAGTAGGTGAATGAAGTGATACGGCAAGTGTAAGCTGCAGTTTCTTATCCGCAAGTTCATAAATCCTTGGCACAAGACCACAGGTTGAAACCGTAAGGTTTCGCGCACTTATATTTAATCCGTTGGCATCAGTCAGCAGTTCCTGAAATTTGAGAAAATTATCAAAATTATCAAATGGTTCTCCCGAACCCATAACTACTACATTGGACACTCTTTCGCCCGTAATGCTCTGAATTCTGTAAATCTGATCCAGCATTTCTGATGCCTTAAGGTTGCGTGCCAGTCCGTCAAGTGTTGAAGCACAGAATTTACAACCCATTCTACAGCCTGCCTGGGAGGATATACATACGGAATTACCATGATGATATTTCATCAGAACGCTTTCTATCAAATTACCGTCTTCCAGTTCAAAAAGATATTTTGCAGTCCCATCTTCCTTGGAAACCTGTACATTAACTGTTTTCAAAGACGTAAAATCACATTCAGTCTTAATATATTCACGCATTACGGCAGGAAGGTTAGTCATGTTATCCACATCTGAAACCAATTTAACATGCATCCATTCATATAACTGTTTAGCTCTGAATTTAGGCTGTCCTATTGAGATTATGTATTCAGTTAACTCCTCTAAATTCATAGATTTAATATCTGTTTTGTTCATATTATTTACGAATGAATCTTGCTATAAAAAATCCATCATACCCTTCTTCTGATTCGCTTATACCGATACTTCCCGGAAGGAGCTGAATATACCCCTCTTTAGTTGTATCACTTCGAAGTGATTCAGGAAGCATTTCATCAATACTGTCCTGTTTAAAAGGAAAATTATCCAGAAACCAATTGACATTATCTGCATTTTCTTCCGAATTGACGGTGCATGTACTGTATATCAATGCACCTCCAGGCTTAACATAATCCACAGATGCCTTAAGAATCTCCCGTTGCAGTTTCACCAACTCAATACAATCCATAGGTGTTGTGTGATATTTAATATCAGGTTTCTTACAAAGTATTCCCAGCCCTGAGCATGGTAAATCAGCAATTACAATATCTGCCTTTCCGATGGATAATTCATCAGTTGTTCTGGCATCCTTTACAATTGCTGCAACGTTCTCAAGCTCAAGCCTTTCTATGTTCTCTCTTATCTTAAAAACCTTGCTCTCAGATACATCCCTTGCTTCTACATAACCCGTACCATCCAGCATTTCCGCTATGTGCAAGCTTTTGCCTCCCGGTGCAGCACATAAATCTATTACATAGCTGTTGCTTTTAGGATTTGCAACATGGCACACTAACATTGAACTAATATCCTGAACAAAAAACAATCCCTCATTAAACTCAGGTATTTTCTCAAGATAATCATAATCCGTTATTGAAAGTGCCTCCGGCAGAATCATATTGTCATTGACCGTAATTCCCCTCTGTCGCAAACGGTTCGCCAGTTCCTTTGGAGTGATTCTTGCAGTATTACAGCGGATTGTTAATGGTTTTTTTACAAACTGGGCTGTTAACATTCTTTCCGACTGTTCCCTGCCAAACTCATTAATCCATTTGGCAACAATCCATTCGGGAGTTGAATAACATACCGACAAATATTCTATTCCGTTACCATCGTCTGCAGGAAATTCAATATTACCCTTATTTCTCGATATGTTTCTAAGTACACCGTTTACAAAACCCTTTAAAGAGACAAAACCTTTTTTGGCAGCAAGCTTTACAGCCTCGTCACACGCAGCAAAATCTGCATTACTGTCCATATATACAATCTGATAAACCGCCATTCTTAAAATATTTCGTATGACCGGTTTCATTTTCTCTGTATTAACCTTTGAAAACTTATTGATTATATAATCTATTGTAATCAGTCTCTCCACTGTTCCCCTTACCACACAGGAGATAAATGCCCTGTCTTCCCTTGACAGATACTGGTATTTCTTAAGTGCATCCGACAGAATCAGATGTGTAAACTGATTTTTCTCATTAATTTCCAGTAATATATCTAATATAATATTTCTGGTGTTAACCTGCTGTTTCATAATATTGTTCCTGTTTCAACGGTATATCCCCGAAGAAATGCTTCCGTCTCCATTCTTTTTTTGCCTTCAAGCTGCAATTCATTAACTGCAAGTGCTTTATCTCCGGTGCTAATGTAAATAGCATTCTTATCTGTTTTAAAAATTGTTCCCGGCTTATATTCTGCACAATCATAATCCACGACCTCTGCATCCCATATTTTGAGGGTTTTACCATTGATTCTTGTATAAGCTGACGGCCATGGATTAAGACCTCTTATAAGCCTTTCTATTTCTGCTGCTGATTTATTAAAATCAATAAGTCCTGTTGTCTTGTCTAATTTGGCGGCATGAGTTGCTTCACCTGTCTGTGGTGTTGGCGTAACTGTTCCGTTTTCAAGACCATCCAAGGTCTCAATAAGAAGCTCTGCACCAAGCTTTTCAAGCTTATCAAAAAGACTTCCGCCTGTCTCTTTAGGCTCAAGTGTATATTTGCGGACCATCAGCATATCGCCGGTATCGATTCCTGCATCCATCTTCATGGTTGTAACACCTGTCTCTTTTTCACCGTCAATAACTGCCCACTGTATCGGTGCAGCACCTCTGTATTTAGGAAGCAGGGACGCATGAACATTGACACAACCATATGGCGGAAGTTCAAGAAGCTCTTTAGGAAGTATCTGACCGAAAGCAACAACTACAATAGCCTCCGGCTTAAGCTCTGAAATAATCTTTATAAATTCAGGCTCTCTGACCTTCTGTGGCTGATATACGGGAATATTGTATTTAATGGCAGTTTCCTTAACAGGTGACATCTGAAGCTCACTTGTCCTGCCTTTTCGCTTATCCGGCTGTGTAAAAACTGCCACGACATCATGTCCTTTATTAACAATTGCCTCTAAAGTCCCAACCGCAAAGTCAGGAGTTCCCATAAAAATAACTCTCATTATTTAATCCTCTTCGTCGTATTCTACATCCTCTAACGAACCTTCAACATGGTCAATATATAAATCTCCGTCAAGATGTGCAACCTCATGGCAGATTGCTCTTGCCATAAGTTCTTCACCCTCAACAATTATCTCATTCATATCCAGATCATATGCTTTGGCTTTAACATAATTAGGTCTGGTAACAATTCCTGATTTACCGGGTATACTAAGGCATCCCTCCTGTCCTGTCTGGCTTCCTGAGGTCTCAATAATCTCCGGATTAATCATTATAACAGGTCCGTCACCTATATCAATAACAACAATTCTTTTAAGGATTCCAACCTGTGGTGCCGCAAGTCCGACACCATTTGCTTCATACATTGTTTCCAGCATATCCTCTGCTAATTCAATAATTCTGTCATTAACTTCAGGAATTTCCTTACATATCTTTCTAAGAATCGGATCTCCCTCAGTTCTGATATTTCTTAATGCCATTTTATACTCTCCTATCTGAAATCAAATTGTACCTGACAGCCCTTAAAAACATTCTCTGATAAAGCCGTTTCGATTATATCTTTAATTTGTGTCAAATGTTTGTTATCTTTATCTTTATAATATATTATTCTGTAATACACGTCATTAATCCTGTAAATAGACGCATTGGCAGGTCCTATTATTCTGGTATTGCCTGTATCTGTAATTGATTTAATATGATGTGAAGCCGCAACTGCCGTTTCTTCCGATTCAGAAGAAACCGTAACGCTCATCATATGCATTGTCGGTGGATAATCCATCAATGTCCTGAAAGCCATTTCCTCTTCATAGAATGCTTCATAATCATTGCATGCGGCACTGACAATAGCATAATGCTCAGGGTCATATGTCTGAATCACAACATTTCCGGGTTTATCCCCGCGTCCTGCTCTTCCTGAAGCCTGCGTCAGCAAATCAAAGGTTCTCTCCGCTGCAGCATAGTCAGAAACATATAATGATGCATCTGCCAAAAGCACACCTACAAGCGTCACATTCGGGAAATCATGACCTTTAACAATCATCTGTGTTCCGATAAGAATATCTGCATTTCCTTTAAGAAATTCCTGTAAAATCTCTTCATGACCTTTTTTGCCTTTGGTTGTATCCAGATCCATTCTAAGTGTTCTGGCCGTCGGAAAATACCTCCGCACCTGTTCTTCAACCTTCTGGGTTCCTGCTTTAAAAGTTCCTATCTGCCCGGAACCGCAATATTTACATCGGGATACATATTTTTCTTCGTATCCGCAATAATGACATATAAGTCTGTTATTATTGTGAAGAGTCAGTGACACCGCACAATGCGGACATTCAACTACCTTACCACAGTATCTGCAGTTAACAAATCCATTATATCCTCTTCTGTTAAGAAACAGCATTATCTGCTCTCTTTTTGCCAGTCTGTCTTCAATAAGCTGTGCCAATAAATTGCTGATTACGGAGTGATTGCCGTCTCTTAGTTCCTTTCTTAAATCAACAACCGTCACCTTAGGAAAACCTGCATTTCCTGCCCTGTTATTCAATTCATAGAGATTATATAACCCCTGCTCTGCCCTGTAATAAGATTCAACAGAAGGTGTTGCTGAACCAAGAACGACCTTGGCATCACTTAATTTTGCAATCTGTATTGCAACCTCCCTTGCGTGATATTTAGGGGTTGTATCACTCTGATAAGCATTCTCATGCTCTTCATCTATAATTATAAGTCCAAGCTTGGAAAATGGCGTAAACAACGCCGTTCTCGGACCAATCATCACCTTAATTCTGCCCTGTCTTGCCAGTTCGAATCTGTCATATTTCTCACCGTAAGACAATCTGGAATGTATAATGGAAATTTCATCTCCAAACTTATGATAAAATCTCATAACGGTCTGATATGTAAGTGCAATTTCAGGAATCAGCACAATAGCTTCCCTGCCACTTTGAATCACATGACTGATTATCTCCATATATACTTCTGTTTTACCGCTTCCTGTAACACCCTTAATAAGACAAGTACGGTTATCTCCATTATCCCAATCGGCAGTTATACGGTTTACAATTTCTGACTGTTCGTCACTGAGAACAACAGCTTTTCTGAAATCCGGTGCCGGATTCAGTTCATTTCGTATGTTTTCTGTTGCATAAATCTCAATTAAACCTTTATCTTCAAGGGTTTTAAGAGTCGCTGCATTCGCATTACACTTCTTCATAAGAACCGAATAATCCGGATTGTTTTGGACTGCCAGTTCCCGAAGTACTTTCGCCTGTGTCGTTCCCCTTCTTCGTTCTGTTTCATCCGCAAGTATTTTTGCCTCATCAGCAGCAATAAGAAGATGTACCGTACGGTTTAGTGTTCTTTTCACACTGCGTTTAACCGGAAGAACCGTTTTGAGTGCCTGATTCATGGTTGAACCATAATTGTTCTTCATCCAATATGCCAGCCTTATAAATTTGCTGTCTATGGATATACTGTCTTTAACAATTCCTGTTAATTCTTTAAGCCTGTGCATAGCAACAGCCGGTGTCTCTGTTATTCCAATGACGTAACCTGTTCTTCTGCTTTTACCAAACGGTATGGACACCTTATCTCCGACACTTATCTGTTTTTCAAGCTTTTCCGGTATGATGTATTGAAAGGTTTTATCAAGTTCTTCAACTGAAATGTCAACAATGACATCTGCAAATTTCATCTAAAACGATTACTCCTTCGCTGCTTTCTCAATTAGTTCCCTATCAGTCATATGGTATTTAATGCCTTTAATCTCCTGATAGTCCTCATGTCCTTTTCCGGCAATAACAATGATGTCGCCCTTCTGACCATTGGTAATTGCATATTTAACAGCCTCGGCCCTGTCTTCAATCATTATATATTCACCATTGGTTTTCAAAACTCCGGTCTCAATATCCTTCATAATATCAACAGGTTCTTCATCTCTCGGGTTATCACTGGTTATAATGGTCAAATCCGACATTTTACCGGAAATCTCACCCATCTCAAAACGTCTGAGCTTAGAGCGGTTACCACCACATCCAAAAAGAGTAACTATCCTTATAGGATTATATTCCTTCAGGGTACTAAGAAGGCTCTCCAACGCCATTGCATTATGTGCATAATCAATCATTACAATAAAGTCATCGGATACCTTAACCGGCTCAACTCTTCCCGGAACCTTGGCATTGTAAAGTGCTGTAAGAACCGTTTCATCATCCAATTTAAAATGTCTGATTACTGCAAGTGCACATAAGCTGTTGTATACGGAGAATAATCCCGGAAGTGAGAGTTTTACATGTAAATCATAACTGCCTGCCGTATCAAATTCCGTAGATATATTACCACCGTCATGGCTATAGCTGATATTAAAGCCTCTTAGCTGTGCCTTTTCACTTAATCCATAGGTCTCAACCTCGCAGGTATGATTCTTAAGAACTTCCTCAGCATGCTCACTGTCTATATTAATAATTCCAACTTTACATTGCCTGAACAAAAGGCTTTTACATGAAACATAGTCTTCAAATGAGGCATGTTCATTCGGTCCTATATGGTCCGGTTCAAGATTGGTAAATACACCCAGGTCAAATTCAATTCCCGCTGTACGATGAAGCATTAACGCCTGAGATGACACCTCCATAACCACACACCGGCAACCGCTGTCAACCATTCTGCGAAAATATTCCTGAACCTTGTAGGATTCAGGTGTTGTGTTTACTGACGGAATTACCTCATCACCGATTATCGTCTGGATTGTACCTATTAAACCGGTTCTTATATTGCAGGACTCAAGAATATCCCTTACCATATAAGTGGTTGTGGTCTTACCCTTGGTTCCCGTAATTCCTATTGTAAAAAGTTCTTTTGCCGGATATCCAAAATACGCAGCTGACATATATGCCAATGCAAGTCTGGTATCCCTAAGTCTGATAATCGTTATGTTTGTAAGTTCTTTGGTTACCTCTGTGTCTTTTTCTACAACAACAGCCACTGCACCTTTTTTCACGACATCAGCTATATATTTGTGTCCATCAGATACAGCTCCCGTAATACAGACAAAAACATCGTTCTGTACTACTTTTCTTGAATCGTATACCAGATTATTAATGTCAATACTATCATCACCATTAATTAAATCATAATCTAATTGCTCCAGTAATGTTTTAAGAATCACCAAACTCACCTCTCAAATTATATAAAATAATGAAATTTACATTTCTGCTGCTTTTACGCAATTATACATTAACATTGCAATTGTCATCGGTCCAACGCCACCGGGAACAGGGGTAATTGCAGATACATGCGGTAATACATCATCATAATCCACATCTCCGCAAAGAATACTCTTTCCGCTTTCCGATACACCCATTCTGTGAATTCCGACATCAATAACAACTGCACCCTCCTTCACATACTCCCCGGTAATGAATTTTGGTTTACCGATTGCAACAACAAGAATATCTGCTCTCTTAGTAACCTCTGCCAAATTCTTAGTACGAGAATGTGTAATCGTAACTGTTCCGTTCTCGCGAAGAAGAAGGGCTGCCATTGGCTTGCCTACAATATTACTTCTTCCCACAACAACGCATTCCTTACCTGCTATTTCAATATTGCTTCTCTTGAGAAGCTCAATTACTCCTGCCGGTGTACATGATACGAAACCCGGCTGTCCGATATTTAATGCACCAACGCTCTGCGGATGAAAACCATCAACATCCTTGAGAGGCGAAATTGCCTGAATAATCCGGTCCTCATCGATATGCTTTGGAACCGGAAGCTGTACAAGAATGCCGTTTACATCTTCACGATTATTTAATTCATCAATAATATCAAGCAGTTCTTTCTCAGTTGTCTCCTCAGGAAGTTCGTAAGCAAGCGAACGTATTCCTATGTTCTCACAGGCTTTCTTCTTGTTGCCGACATATACACTTGATGCCGGGTCATTACCAACCTGAATTACAGCAAGTGTAATTTCAATCCCCTGTGCCTTATATTCTGAAACCTTAGCTCTTAATTCATCCTTAATCTGAGCTGAAATAACCTTTCCATCAATAATCTCTGCCATATTTACCTCCTAGAAAAGACCTGTAATCTTATTAGCAGTCTCATCATAATCAATATTCTCTGCCGCAGGAACCCTTGGAAGTCCCGGCATAGTCATAATTGAACCTGTAATTGCAACAACAAATCCTGCTCCCGCATTAACATATGCTTCTCTTACATTAACAGTAAAGCCTTCCGGTCTTCCAAGCTTAGTCTGGTCATCTGAAAGCGAATACTGTGTCTTAGCCATACAAACAGGCATATTGCCAAATCCCATTTTCTCAAGATTATCAAGCACTCTTGATGCTGCCGGCGAGAAGGTTACTCCGTCTGCACCGTAAATCCTGGTTGCAATTGCATTTATCTTATCCTTAAGCGGCATTTCTGTCTCATAAGTAAAATTTAATTTCTTTTCTGATTTGTCAAGCGATTTGAGAACCTTGTCAGCAAGGTCAATTCCGCCTTCTCCGCCCTTTGCCCATACATTGGCAATTGCAAATTCACAGCCCATTGCCTCAACATGTTCTTTAATGAAGTTCTGTTCTGCTTCTGTATCTGCTACGAAGCCGTTAAGTGTTACTACAACAGGAACTCCAAAGCCCTGCATATTCTCAATATGCTTATCAAGGTTAACAATACCCTTCTTAAGTGCCTCAAGATTCTCTGTATTTAAATCTTCTTTCTTAACGCCGCCGTTGTATTTAAGTGCCCTTACAGTTGCCACAATAACAATTGTATCAGGTACAAGTCCTGCCATACGGCATTTAATGTCAAGGAATTTCTCTGCTCCGAGGTCTGCACCAAAGCCTGCCTCAGTTACTGTGTAATCTGCCAGTTTCAATGCCATTTTGGTAGCTCTTACTGAGTTACAGCCATGTGCAATATTCGCAAATGGTCCGCCATGCACAAGTACGGGTGTATTCTCAAGCGTCTGTATCATGTTTGGCTTCATTGCATCCTTAAGAAGTGCAGCCATTGCTCCGGTTGCCTTTAAGTCACCTGCCGTAACAGGCTCTCCTGCAAAATTATATGCAACAATAATCTTGGAAAGTCTGTTCTTCAAATCCGCCATATCATTTGCAAGACAAAGGATTGCCATAATCTCAGATGCAACAGTTATTATAAAATGATCCTCTCTTACAACACCATCTGCCTTGGCACCAAGACCGATTACAATATTTCTTAAAGCTCTGTCATTCATATCAAGGCATCTTTTCCAGACTACCTGTCTTGTATCAATGCCAAGTGAATTGCCCTGCTGGATATGATTATCCAGCATTGCCGCCAGAAGATTATTGGCACTTGTAATTGCATGGAAGTCTCCGGTAAAATGAAGATTTAAATCCTCCATCGGAACAACCTGTGCATATCCGCCTCCTGCGGCTCCGCCCTTAACACCAAAGCAAGGCCCCAGAGATGGCTCTCTGAGTGCTGCAACGGTTTTCTTTCCAAGTAAATTCATCGCCTGTGTAAGACCAATGCTTATGGTTGTCTTGCCCTCTCCTGCCGGTGTCGGATTAATGGCTGTAACAAGAATAAGCTTTCCGTCAGGATTGCTCTGTATTCTTGCTTCAAGCTCATCTGACAATTTGGCTTTATATTTTCCATAAAATTCCAAATCATCCTCTGACACTCCGATTTTGGCTGCAACATCTTTAATATGCTCCAGCTTTGCTTCCTGTGCGATTTCAATATCTGACTTAAACATAAATAAATCCTCTCTTTATATAATCCTTAATTGTTATTCTGTAAATATTCATTAAATTCATCCATTGTCATAAGAACCTTACGCGGCTTCGTACCTTCCTCCTGTCCTACAACACCGGCCTCTGCCAGCTGATCCATAATTCTTGCGGCACGGTTAAAGCCTATTTTGTATACTCTCTGTAACATACCTATTGATGCACGTTCTTTTTCAATAATGAATTTGCCCGCCTCTGCAAAATACTGGTCTCTGTCGCCTCCAAAGGCTTTACTCTCCTCAAAGCCCGGATTGCTTATGTGATTGGTAATATCCTCGCTGTATTCAACGCTCTCCGTATGGGATTTAAGGAACTCTACAACTGCTGACACCTCTTCATCCGATACAAAAGCACCCTGAACTCTGGCAGGCTTCTGATATCCCTGTGGATAAAATAACATATCACCCTTTCCTAGAAGCTTCTCTGCACCATACATATCAAGAATAGTTCTGGAATCCACACCTGAAGATACGGAAAACGCAATTCTTGACGGAACATTGGCCTTAATAAGACCTGTAATAACATTGACACTCGGTCTCTGTGTTGCAATAACCAGATGAATGCCGGCTGCTCTTGCAAGCTGTGCCAGCCTTACAATTGCATCCTCAACCTCATTAGAGGATACCATCATAAGGTCTGCCAGCTCATCAATAATAATTACAATCTGGGGGAGCTTTGCCGGCTTATTCCCGTCCTCAATATCAGCAACGGACTCAACCTTCTCATTATAGCCCTTCATGTCACGAACAGCAAATTCAGCAAACTTATTATATCTGTCCGTCATCTCATTTACGGCCCATGCAAGTGCTGCTGCCGCCTTCTTAGGATCCGTTACAACAGGAATCATAAGATGCGGAATTCCGTTATAAACACTCAACTCAACTACCTTAGGGTCAATCATGATGAGTTTAACCTCATCAGGTCTTGCCCTATAAAGAATACTCATAATAATTGTATTAATACATACGGATTTACCTGAACCCGTAGCACCTGCAATAAGAAGATGCGGCATCTTGGAAATATCCGCAAGAACTGTCTGTCCTGCAATATCCATACCTGCTGCAAAAGCAATTTTGGATGGGTTAGCCTTAAAATCCCTTCCCCTGATTAAATCTCCAAGCATTACACTTGAATTGGTCTTATTAGGAACCTCTATACCCACTGCTGCCTTACCCGGAATAGGTGCTTCAATACGGATATCCGCTGCTGCAAGGTTTAACTTGATATCATCAGCAAGTGATACGATTTTGCTGACCTTAACACCCTGCTCCGGCTGCAATTCATATCTTGTAACAGATGGTCCGCAGCTTACATCCGTTACCGTAACCTTAACACCAAAATTGGCAAGTGTCTGCTGTAATTTATTGGCTGTTATTTTCAGTTCCTCCTGACTTGTACCTGTTGCATTCTTATCTCCCTGCTTAAGAAGACTTACGGGAGGATAGAAATATCTTGCAGGTGGCTTTGGTTTAACCTTAGGCTCTACCTTGACAAATTCCTCAACAGGTGCTTCAGGATGCTCCCCGTTATATTTACTCTCCGTTACGTTTTCGCTATGTCGTAAGGATTCCTCTTTCTCAAATTCAGACTTAACAAGATCTGTATCAATAAATCCTCCGTCATTGTCAACAGTTTCATTACTTTCCTCAGTATATGATTCAAAAGGACTGCTCTGTTCCTCCTCATAATGTCTTGTTGCATATTCAGTAACATCATTGGCACTGTTATATCTGTTGGCATCAAACGGAAGAATATCCCCTGAGAAATTATCCGTTGCCTCAGGCTCAGGAATATAACTTTTAGGATGCGATGTTTCCTCCATAACATTTCTGACATGAAATGTTTCCATTGAATCAGTTACAGAATTCTCACTGACAGCCGGCTTGGCAGGCTTAACAGTCTCTGCCTCCTCAAAGATATATACATCCTCCTTAGGAATCTCTGTATCAAGTGCAACACCCTTAACCTTGCGTGAAGTGCGCTCTAACTTCGCCTCTTCTCTTATTTTACGCTTCTCTTCGGCATTTTCACGATACTGCTCCATATCATAGCGTGCAGTATCATACACCTTCTTACCACCTTTCTTAACTCCTGATAAGAAAGAATGCTCAGTTATAACAACCAGACTGATTATTATAAGAACTATATCAAGAATAAATGCAGCTACCGTTCCAAATCCCATGCAGAAAAGCTTACATAAGAATCCGCCGAGGAATCCCCCTCCATTCTTATGTGCTGCGGAATTAATATAATAATCGCCAAAGCTCCATTCCTTAGCATGGTTGCCGCTTACAAGCTGTATAAATGTACATATCAGAATTAACAGCACAACCGCCGCTATCATTTTAATTCTTACTACTGAATTCTTGTAATTAGATATTCCAATCAAAGTTCCTGCTGCCAGAAGAAGCGGAAATATGTATGCCGTAAGTCCGAACATTCCGAAGAAAAACGAACTTATTGCATTACCGACAACCTCTCCTATACCAAAATTCGTAATAAAAAGTATTATTGAAAAAGCTATTACAATGAGCACTATTGCTTCTCTTAAAATCTTATTTTCCGGCTTGGTCCGGTCATTTGATTTACGTGTTGTCTGACTTCTGCCTGTTGTTGATTTTGATTTAGACTGTGAAGCAGTCTTTCGCGTCTGTGTTTTTTTGTTAGTATTTGCTGCCATTTATGTCAGCCCCCTGTTTTATTTTGATGATACAATGGAAAAAATAATTGATGCTATGCCCATTGCAAGGCAGTAAACAGAGAACCCAATGTATCTTTTTTTCTGAACAAATTTCATAATGAATTTAATGGTGAAGTAACCCAACACTCCTGCAATAACCATTGCAAAGAAATATCCCGGTATCAAACCTCTGTCAAATCCAATTCCCTTATAACGAATCAGTTTATACACAATTGAGCCTAATATTGCAGGAATTGACATAATGAATGAATATTTGACTGCAAGCTTATTGTTATATCCCAGGAAAATTCCCATGGCAATTGTAGAGCCCGTTCTTGATAAGCCCGGAAGTATTGACACCCCCTGTGCTATACCCATTAAAATTCCACTTGAGAACGGAGCTTCCCTGATTCTTAAAGTGCCATCCTCATGCCTGTCTGTAAGCAACATAAGTGCCGCGGTGACAATAAAACATATTCCCACAAACCACAGGCTGCTTTCTGCAAGCAACACAAGCTCCTGTCCAACAATTCCAAGTATCGTAGTCGGTATCATTGACAAAATAATCATAATAATTAATTTCTTATACGCCGTATCCACAACTTTAAAATATGTATAACGATTATCGCCCCTTCTCTTCGAAATAAATACCAGAAGGTTGGCAAAAATCGTCATCATCATTTTACCAAATTCCCGGAACATATTAACTATGTCTTCCCTGAAATATATTATTACTGCAACCAGCGTTGCCATATGCAAAAGTATATCCAGAAAATCTCCGCTGTTTCCATCTGTTTTCATAACTTTGCAGTAAAACGACATATGTCCTGAACTGCTGAGCGGAAGAAATTCCGTTAACCCATGTACCAACCCCAAAAAAATTGTTTTAAGAACCGTCAATCTTAAGCCCTCTTCTTCCTATCTTATTTTTTGACAAAACATATCACGATAGATTATAACATTTTTTTGAGACAAATACAAACAGATTATCTTAAGATATCATAGAATATATTTTCTTATATGCAGTTTTTATATCTCCGATTTCATTTATAATTCCGACGTCAACCGCCTCCTGTCCTACGAGCACTGTTCCAAGATCCTTTGCCATCATGGTAGTTTCCATCATCATCTTTTCAAGGGAATTCTTGTTGCAATTGCTGTGGGATTCAATAAAACTAATTATTCTGTCCTGTGTTGTCTGGAACTGCCTGTAAGTCTGATTTGCCCCCAGCACGGTTCCGCTCATTCTCACAGGATGAATTATAACTGTTGCAGTTGGTGCTATATATGAATAGTCCGCTGCAACCGCAAGCGGTACTCCGATTGAATGACTGTCACCCACTACAAGAGAAACCGTCGGCTTACTCATACCTGCAATCATCTCAGCCAGCGCAAGCCCCGCTGAAACATCCCCTCCAGGCGTGTTTACCAATAATAGAATTCCCTTAATATCAGAATTATTTTCTGCCTTTGCCAGGATAGGAAGAAGATGCTCATATTTAGTTGTTTTGCCCTCCTTGCCCAAATTATCATGTCCTTCTATCTCACCTATTATGGTTAATACAAGAATACCGTTATTTTCACAGCTCCCATATTCTTTAATCGATTCTTCACCCATCAAAAAACACCTCCGGATTTATTTAAAATAATTGTTTCCGAAGGTGTTTAGGTTTATTCATATTATTCAGTTGCTATCTGCAATGCCTGTTCAATATCTTCGATAATATCATTGATATTCTCAATTCCTACTGAAAAACGGATAAGGTCAGGATTAACGCCTGCTTCCTTAAGCTGCTCATCAGTAAGCTGACGGTGTGTGTGACTTGCCGGATGGAGCACTGAAGTTCTGCAATCAGCAACATGTGTTACAATTGCTCCTAACTTAAGATTATCCATAAATTTAATGGCAACATCTCTTCCGCCCCTGAGTCCGAAGGTTACAACTCCGCAGGTTCCGTTTGGCATGTACTTCTGCTGTAAAGCATGGTATTTATCACCCTCAAGGTCAGGATAATTAACCCATGCTACCTTATCATTGTTAACAAGATATTCTGCAACCTTACGTGCGTTTTCGCAATGGCGCTCAACTCTGAGGTGAAGTGTTTCAAGTCCTAGATTGAGAAGGAAACAGTTCTGCGGTGAAGGAATTGAACCCAAATCTCTCATAAGCTGAACCGTTGCCTTGGTAATATATGCCATTTTACCGAATTTTTCAACATATGTAATTCCATGATATGAATCATCAGGAGTTGTAAGTCCCGGGAATTTATCTGCATTGGCCTTCCAGTCGAAATTACCGCTGTCAACGATGCATCCGCCAACCTGTGTTGCATGTCCATCCATATATTTAGTCGTCGAATGAACAACAATATCGGCACCGAATTTAAATGGTTGGCAGTTAATCGGTGTAGCAAAAGTATTATCAACGACAAGAGGAACTCCGTTTGAATGTGCAATGTCTGCATACAGCTCAATATCCAGTACATCAAGTGTAGGATTTGATATCGTCTCTCCAAAAAGCACCTTGGTATTCGGACGGAATGCAGCCTGAATCTGCTCTCTTGTTGCTTCCGGAGGAACGAAAGTACATTCAATTCCTAATTTTCTCATGGTAACATTTAAGAGGTTAAAGGTTCCTCCATAAATTGCAGAACATGCCACAACATGGTCACCTGCCTCACAAATATTAAAAATCGCATAGAAATTAGCAGCCTGTCCTGAAGCTGTAAGCATTGCACCAACTCCGCCTTCGAGATCACAAATCTTCGCTGCAACAGCATCATTGGTCGGATTCTGCAATCTTGTGTAAAAATAGCCTGTATCTTCAAGGTCAAACAACTTACCCATCTGTTCACTTGTATCGTATTTAAAGGTTGTGCTCTGATAAATCGGTAAAACCCTGGGCTCTCCTTTTTTTGGTGTGTATCCGCTCTGGATACATTTGGTTTCAATTCTGTAATTACTCATTATTTCCTCCACTCTGCCGATAACGGCTATTTATTATTCCAGATTTTTTTGAGAGTTTTAATACTATTGTCATTCAAATCTCCAATAAGTGCCAGACTGCATTTGTTAACATCCAGATATTCCTTAAGACATTTATCAATATCCTTTTTGGTGGTACTGCTAATCATATCAAGTGTCTCATCCAGAGGCTCAACTCTTCCGAGCACCATATAGGACTTGGCATTGGAATTCATTCTGGCTGTAGCAGATTCTCCGGATAATATCATTTCCGTACGAAGCTGTTTCTTAACTGTTGCAAGCTCTTCATCACTCATACCGTTTTTCACAAAATCCCCTACCACATTATACACGCCCTCTAAAACTCTGGCTGCCTGATTAGGATTCATTGACGCATATATATGGAACAGGCCTCCCTTGTTAAACGAACTGCTATAGGAATAAATACTATAGGTTAATCCCATTTCTTCTCTTATCTTAAGAAAGAGTCTGGAATTCAGATTCCCGCCCAGTGCCGCATTAATAATGCACATAGGAAATCTGTCGGGGTGCTCCGATGAAATATTATTAAAAGCAATATTCATGTGCACCTGCTCTGTGTCCTTATTCTTATATAGAAAACTCTTTCTGTATTCCGGCAAAGGATATTCATTCTTCCTGCCTGCACACTCTATATTACCAAAACATTTTTCGAGACATTTAAACAACACATCCGAAGCAATCCCTCCGGCAACCGAAACAACCATATTGTCCGGCACATAATTCTTCTTCCAGCAATCTACAATTGTATTCCTCGAAAAGGAACGTACATTACTCCTGCTGCCGGAGATTATATAGCCATAAGGGGAATCACGCCATATTTTCTTCTGTAGAAGTTCATGGCATACATCCTCAGCTGAATCATCATATAAATCTATTTCATCAATTATAACACGCTTTTCCTTGGATAATTCTTTTTCATCAAAAACAGAATCAAACAACATTTCTGCCATTAATTCAAAAGCACTTTCCACATCCTCATTAAGAACCCTTCCATAAAATGATGTTACCTCTTTGGCAGTGTAGGCATTAATCCCTCCGCCAAAATCACTCATAATATCCGCAAGCTCTTTTACATTATGCTTAGAGGTCCCTTTAAAAAGCATATGCTCAATAACATGTGAAATACCATTGTCAGCTTTATTTTCAAGGGCAGAACCCATTTTGACAAAAATGCCGAAGGAAATTGATTTCATGCCCCGTATTTCCTCGTATATAACAGGAATATTATTCTTTAATTTCTGAATCTGTATCATATTCTGTTTCCTCTGCTACAGCATCCTTCACTTTCTCTATTTCCACCTTACGGACTACGTTCTGTGAAACCTCAAGAATCCTGAAATTGAAACCATTGGCATTAATTATTTCCGTTTCATTCTCCTGTGGTAATCTTTTAAGCCTGGAAATAAGAAAGCCATTAAGCGTATCAAACTCCTCGCTTCTTATCTCAACCCCCAGAAGTTTATCCAGGTCCTCTAATTTGGTAAGTCCATCGACCACATAATTATCTTCATCATTTAGTTCAATTTCGGTTTCCTCATCATATTCATCAAGAATATTTCCGACAATCTCTTCAATAATATCTTCCATACTGATTAAACCCGCCGTCTGACCATACTCATCCACAACAATTCCAAGATGTACCTTTTCAGCCTGCATTTCCCTTAAAAGTGCATCAATATTACTTGTCTCAGGTACAAAAAACGCCTCCCTCATAAGCCCCTTAAGCTTAGAAATAGGTTTCTTACGGTTGGGTATATTACTGTAAAGCACAAGTGCATCCCTTATATGTAATGTCCCTACAATATTATCCACATCACCCTCATACACAGGAAATCTTGAATAACTTCCGTCTTTCTGGCTCTGTATAACCTCCTCAAGTGTCATATTGTTATCCAATGCAACAATTGAAGAACGATGTGTCATAATATCACCGGCATTCTTATCCCCAAGTTCAAAAATATTGGTAATCATCTCTGCTTCGCTTGCTTCCAGAATGCCCTGCTCCTGACCCTCATTAACCATTGTGATTATCTCTTCTTCAGTTACATTATCTGTATTTTCATTGGGATTGACCCCAAATATTCTTAAAAAACAGTGTGCAATAAATGTTACAATAACAGTTATCGGCATAAATAATATAATTATCACATTAACTGCACCACATAACGATATAGCAGTCTTTTCACCACCACGTTTTCCGCATTTCTTAGGTATTAATACGCCAAAAACAATAAGCACTGACAGCATAACAATTCCGATAGCTACAGAAATCCAGGAACTTTTGCTGTTCATTTCACTGCTGAGAAATCTTCTTACAACTCCTAATATGTATGCTCCTGATACCAGATTTGTTACAAAGACCACAATATCAAGAGTATCCCCAAACCGGGAGTTATTTCTAAGAAGCTTTTTAAGCCTGACCGCCTTTAAATTGCCCGCTTCTATTTTTTTGTCAACTTCACTTTCATTAACATTTTCAATTGCCGTTTTAAACGAATACAGAATTACATCAACCAGCAAAAATACCACAAATAACGCTATACCTGCGTACATTTGGTCCATAAAAAATCCTTTCCGACTAATACACTTACCACTCTTATGTACGGAGTATCTCCAAACTGGTAAGCAACGCTTTGTTCACCTTAAGGATAATCTCATTATCCAGATGACAGACTTTGTCTTTCAATCTTGTTTTATCAATTGTTCTTAACTGCTCCAGTAAAATAACTGAATCTTTTATCATATCGTACTTATTTGAGTCAATCTTAACATGGGTCGGTAATTGGGCTTTGGTCATCTTGGATGTTATGGCCGCAATTATAACTGTAGGGCTGTGTCTGTTTCCGGTGTCATTCTGAACCACCAGAACCGGACGAATCCCACCCTGTTCAGAACCAACCACAGGCCTTAAATCTGCGTAAAAGATATCTCCTCTTTTAATAGTCACGATAAAAACACACTCCATTTTATAGATTTTAAAAATATTATTTCTACATTTTCGTGTGTTTATTCAAATTTAAAAATAAAATTACCTGACGTATTTTCTTTCTACTCTTTCAGATACATCACATACAAATTCATAATTGAATCTGCCGGAAATTTCTGCAAGCTCTTCAATCGTAATGCTTTCACCATTGTCAGTTCCTGCAATTGTTACCACATCCTCCACCTGTGTATCAGGTATATCAGTTACATCAACCATCATCTGATCCATACATACTCTTCCTATTATCGGTGCTTTTCTGCCTCGAATAAGTACATAACCCTTTGATGAAAGAGCTCTTGGATATCCGTCAGCATATCCGATTGCAATTGTTGCCACCTTAACCGGTCTGTCAGTCACGTAAGTTCTTCCATAGCTGATTCCTTCTCCTGCCGGTAAGTCCTTAACAAAAATAACATGACTTTTAATCTCCATTGCAGGCTTGAAATCCAGCTCCTTACTAACTTCGTCAGACGGCAGCAGTCCATATAGCACGATTCCTTCCCTTACCATATCAAGCTTATATTCGGGCATATCAATAATTGCCGCACTGTTTGCACAATGACGAATTTCAAAGCTTATTCCTCTTGCCTCCAACTGATTAATTAAATTCATAAATAAATCAAACTGCTTGTGGGAAAAGGTTTTATCCTCCTCATCTGCAGTTGAAAAATGCATAAAAATACCTTCACAATTCATATTGCTCATATGGTATATCTCTTCTATTTCATTCACTGCTTCCTCCGTTACCGGAAAACCAATTCGATTCATACCTGTGTTAATCTTAAAATGACATCTTGCCATCATATTTAATGCAGCCGCACTATCTGAAATATCCACTGCCATTTCTTTTGTTAAAATTGAAAAAGTAATATTATTGCGAATCATGGTCTCATATTCAGCCTTACATGCATAACCCAAAAGCAATATAAAATTATCTATACCATTATTCCTAAGCTCCATTGCCTCCTTAACGGTTGCCACCGCAAATCCGTATACCTTATCCTGTACTGCCTTTGCCACGGAAACGGCACCATGACCGTACGCATTCGCCTTAACTATTGCGAGAATTTTAGTCTGCTCTCCGACTCTTTCCCTTACTACATCAATATTATGAAAAATTGAATCAAGATGTATTACCGAATAGGTTCTTGTAAATTCTTCCATCTATTTACACTTCCTTATGTTCAAATAATTATCACGGACTTAAAATTTTTCCGAATTTATCCAACAAATCTGATGCCAGCAATGAATGCTCACCCACATCATAAGCCGCTGCCTCTCCTGCAAAGCCGTGAACATACACGCCCATCGCTGCAGCTGAAAACGGCTCAAGTCCCAACGCAAGCATCGCTGCAATAACACCTGTGAGCACATCTCCCATTCCTGCCTTGGACATTGCCCCACAGCCCGAGGTATTAATGTACACTCTTTCAGTATAAGGCTCCGCCACCACAGTTGCCGCATCCTTAACTACGCATATTACGTTATTTTCTTTTGCAAAATCCATTGCGGTCTTAGGAAGATTCCGGAGAATATCCTCCTTACCCATCCTCGTAAGGCGCATCATCTCTCCGATATGCGGGGTAATTATAACAGGTGCTATATGATTTTTCAATATATCAATATCATTGGATATAATATTAAGCCCATCTGCATCAATAATCAATGGTTTATTTGTATTTGCAAGTACATATTTCACTAATTCACATGCCACAGGCTTAAGTGACAGTCCCGGACCGATAATAATGATATCCGCCCTGTCAGAACTTGTTCTCAGTTTATGGATTGCATTATCATTGTCATATGATGTTATTATTGCTTCCGGCAGAAGCCTTTTGAGCACTTCACAATTAGCACTGTGGGACAATATCTCTACCAGTCCCGTTCCACACCTGTATGCCGCTGCGCCGCTCAGATAAGCTGCACCGCTCATATCTTCGCTTCCTGCAATTACCAATGTCCTAAGATATGTTCCTTTGTTAGAGTAGCTTTTTCTGTCAGGAATACGTCCGATATCCTCAGGAACAAAATATCTTGCCGGATTAATCTCACTCAATGCCCGTGGACACAGACCTATATCACTAACAGTTACCTCTCCTGAAAATTTTCTGCCGGGATACAAAAGCATTCCCGTCTTATGATATCCAAAGGTTACTGTAGAATCCGCCCTTACAGCACAGTTAAGTACTCTTCCGGTGGAGGCATCAATCCCGGATGGTATGTCCACACTTACAACATAATTATTGTTTTCATTGATTGCTTTTACTATATTTTCGTATACACCCTCAATATTCCGTGAGAGTCCTGTTCCGAAAATCGCGTCGACTATTATATCATATTCCGAAATCTCTGAAAGGTTACAAAAGGACATCTCAGACCTTAGGGCAATTTCCTTCTGTTCAGCAAACTCCTTGCTTGCATTTTCTTCATTACCCACAATTATAATATCCACTGGTAATCCCTGCCATGTAAGAATTCGTGCTGTGGCAATTCCATCTGCCCCATTATTACCACATCCGCATACAGCTGCAATACGTACCTTACGCTCAAATCTTACCGCCACTTCTGCAACCTTCAAAGCCACAGAATAGGATGCACGCTCCATTAACACAAGTGACGGAACCTTCATCTGTTCAATTGTATATTGGTCAACAAATTTTGCCATTGTACTATCAAGTGCATATTTCATATTTGAACTCCTTACTAATCATACGGAATTTATATATTAAACTTCATTCCTGCAAACCTCTCCAATGGAAAAACCGGACATATCTGCCCGGTTTATGAAATATCATTTTCATGTCGTAGTCTTCAAAGGTCTGGTCTTGGAATCAAAAATCTCCATCATCTCCGGGCCAAGTAAATCATGCATATATGAATAGATTTCGTTATTCTTAATCTCTTTATCCTGCTTTATGAGGACTTTTTTCTTAAGTTCAATACGAACTTCATTAATCCATTTGCCCAAAAGCTGTATGTCCTCATAGTTCTGATGTATTCTGGTATAACACACCTGAACGCCCTCAATAACCAGTGCAAGATTACAGGTTCTTATTCTCTCAGGAAGTTCTATTTCCTCCTGCTCAAATTTCTCTATTTTATCCTTGGCTTCAAGAATAAGCTTCTGGTTACGGCTCATAAGCTTCTGTCTCTTAGCTTCTGAAAGTGCAGTATTGTCTGCATTATCAAGTATCTCCTGCATCAGCCTGCTTTTAATTTTCTTAGCCTCTTTAATGTCATTAGTTATTCTGCCCTGTCTTTTAAGCAGCTCCCCAAGCTGTTTCTCCAGATTGCGTATCTCAGTCGTCTTCTCACTGTCAGGAAACAACTGGTTCCAGCGTTCATCCAGAATGACTATGGGCAGGTGTTTATATGCTACATTATGTTTAACTTCGTCAATCGTAAGTGGCATAACACTGCCTCCATTCTTAAATCTGTTTATCTCCAAGGTTGTATGATAAGGTCATCAGACTTTCAGAGAGATGTACATTCTCCACAACTACATTATCCGGCACATTTAAATCCATATGCGCAAAATTCCATATACCCTTAACTCCGGCCTCTACAGCGATTTGTGCCACCTGATTAGCGCCTGTTTTCGGAATAGTCAGTGCAAGAATATCTATATTATTATTACGTATAAAATCCGGCAGTTCATCCATAGGCATTACCATTGCTCCCCTGCATTCCTTACCTATAAGCTCAGGATTACAATCAAACATTCCCTTTACGACAAAACCTCTTTTCTCAAAGTTGGCATAGTTGGCAATTGCCCTGCCAAGATTTCCTGCCCCTACAATTACCATGCTATGCGGCATATCTATACACAGAATTCTGGCAATCTCTCTGTGAAGATACTCTACATTATATCCATACCCCTGCTGTCCGAAACCGCCAAAATTATTCAAATCCTGTCTGATTTGCGATGCTGTAACATTCATTCTGACACTTAACTCATTAGAGGAAATCTTATCAACACCATTATCAAGTAATTCTTCAAGATATCTGTAATATCTTGGAAGACGCTTAATAACAGCCAACGAAATATCATTTCTGTCCATCCTTAATGCCTCCAAAATCTTATATATAACCAAGCACATATCTTTAATTAATTGTATCAATTTGTTAAAGAAATGTCAATCGGGCTCCCCGTGGCATTACAGACTTACTTTTTTCTTTAATAAAACAGAAACTCCAAAATATGTGCCAATTATAAGCAATATTTCAAAAGCATATACAAGCCAGTTAGACAACAAAATCTCCGCAAAGCTTGTACCAAAATCAAATTTAGGAATAAAATATGTAATTATACTTGTTACTGTCCTGATAGCTGCAAAAAGTCCTATAGAAAGCCACGCTTTACCTCTTTTATTGGCGAGAATCGTTGAGCTTAGTGTAATTG
>JBGVJZ010000044.1:0-4198 GCA_045129695.1 Lachnospiraceae bacterium
TACCGTGTCACACTAAAGTGTGAAAGGTATTTCCTATAGATTAAAAACGCTCCGCTATGGATGCGCACTCGCGCGTACAAGGAAGTTGTTGCTAACGCAATCGCGCTCGGCGCGAGAGTCCGCAAGCGGACTCTTTTTTATGCGTAGGAATTAAAAATCGGGACATTTCCCGATTTACAGTAACATTATCAGTGTGTAAAATATAATATATACATTTATGGGGGCACAAGAAAATGAAAACATTAGGAACAGCATTTAAACAGGTATACGGAGAGGCGCTTAAGGAGTACGGATTTAAGAAAATCAAGGGAAAATATCCGTATTATGTAAGACTTATAGGGGATGAGATAGTGCATGTGATAACATTCTCAACTCGTCCTATGCGTAAAGAAGGATATAAGGAGTATTGTGTATACGGAGGAGTTGCAACAGTATATAGAAATTGTTTGGAGTTAAATATACCTGTTACTCATAATTTTGGTTGGTTTAAAAGTGTACTTGAATTTTATGAGAAAAAAAATAGGTATAGAAATTGTGATGATAAATTTAAAAAATGGTATACATTTTCATATAAGGCAGATGATGAAGTCTCATTAATTGAGAGTCTGCAATATTCGTTAGAAATAACCAAAGAAGTAATGTTACCAATATTAGATGATGTAACTGATTTGAAAGCATGTGTTAAGTTTTATGAAATATACAGTGAACCGATGTTAAATATATATATTGATAAAGATTTTGGGCGATTTAACAGCAGTGGTAACTATAATGAAGGATTATTAAGTGTAAAGGTGTATAATGTAGAACAATTTGTTGAAAGTGAAAGAGAAGCATTTAATAAAAATATAGAGATAAAAAAATATTTAATGCAGCTTGGTAAAACAGGATATACAGAAGAGACACTTGAAAAATCAAAAATAATTATGCAGGAATCAATGTTAAGGCAAATAGATAAATTTAAAACTATAATTAATAATCAGGAAGAATATGACAGGGTTATCATGGAATTAGAGCGCCGTAGAGAGCTTAATACAGAAAAATTAAAACAGTATGGTATAAAATAGGAAAAGGGAATAATATGGAGTATAAATACAATGAAAACATTAGGAACAGCATTTAAACAGGTATACGGAGAGGCACTTAAGGAGTACGGATTCAAGAAAATCAAGGGAAAATATCCGTATTATGTAAGACTTATAGGGGATGAGATAGTGCATGTGATAACTTATGCAGCACGCCCTAAGACCAGAGAAGGATACAAAGAATATTCAGTATATGGAGGTGTGGCTACGGTTTATAGAAATTGTATAGATTTAGATATACCAATACCATATAATTTTGAATGGCTTAATAGTAATTTTGAATTTTATAAGAAGAAAAATCCTTATGAAGATTATGGAGATAAATCTAGTAAGTGGGATACATTTTCATATAAGTCAGATGACGAAACTTCACTGAATGAAAGTTTACAATATGCATTATATGTAACAAAGCAGATAATGTTGCCAATATTTGATGAAGTAAATGATTTGAAATCTTGTATTGATTTTTTTGAGATTTTTGGTTTTGGAATACTCAATTTATATACGGACAAAGATTTTGGACAGTCATACAGTGGCGGAGAGTATAACGAAGGATTAATAAACACAATGGTGTTTGATATAAAGCAGTTTAGTGAAAGACAAAAAAAATATTTTGTTAGGAATGATGAATATACAAAATATTTAATTCAAATGGGTTGGTGGAGGCTTACAGATGAGCAATATGAAGCAGAAAAAAAAGATTCACAAGTGCTTCAATCACGTCAGATAGATAAATTTAAGTCTGTAATGGATAATCCTGTTGAATATGACAGAGTAATGAAGGAATTACAAAGACGAAAAGAGTTTAATACAGAAAAATTAAAACATTATGGTATAAAATAATAAAAATACATTTCTAAGAGGATATGAATATGAATATAAGCAAAAGTTTAAAAAAATTTTAGCAAGATTTCTTGTAATAATCCTGTTTGGCTCAGTTATGCCCAATGTATATGTGCATGCTGAAGAAAATACAGATATAGTAGAAGCAATATCAAAGGGAGTGCAAGCGGAGGCAGAAGAAGTAGTAGAAGCTATGGCTGATTCAATGTCAATTAATAATGCTGGTGATTGGCGTACAGCTATTTTTGTTGATGGTTTCTATTGGAATAGTTTTCATAATGCAGTTCAGAAACATATAAGAGATAATAATCCAGGAGTTGATAAAAGGGAACTATGGGTTACTTTTTTTGAAAATAGCAAGAAGGTAGGATATGGAAAAGGGGATTTAAGTTTCTATGACGGAAAATATACTTATATTTGGGAGGTGAAGCCATATTCTTATTCAGTGGAACCCAAGAGAAGTCTAGGAGTTGCACAGCTTGAACGTTATAGAGCAACTAATATATATAAATATAGGATAGGTGGTAATCAGATTTCAGGAGGTACAACATATCTGTATAAAGATGTTGTTTATACTGGGTATGTAGAGCATATAACCTACGAAATAAATTACACCATAGAATATGATGGTCTGATATTATATAGCTTTATACGTCATGTAAACAAAGAAGAAACAAGTGATGAAAATGTTCAAGAACCAGTTGGGCTTACTGTGCCATCTAAAGTAACTTCACTCAACGAAATTTTTAACCCCGGATATGTTAATACTACTGAGGTTGGAATAGATGTAGAGAAAATAGTAGCGTATGTTGCAATGGCTACTGCTTGGGGAACACATCACGACCGGATAAACAGTAACCCACATACAGCCAATTCCCTTTCTACATCAATATCACTAGCATGCAAGGCGTTCCTGATATCGGTAGGTGCGACCGGTAGTAGCTTTATATTTTCACCTGAAACAGTAAATGCAGCGGAGATAAATGACGCAGTATATGAGTTTGAGCTGGCACTGGAGACATACGGTGGAAGTGAAATTGTGGACGAGTTACTGGAGGCTTTGGAATCAGAGGATGAGGAAACAATTGAAGAGCTAATTAAAGAACTTCAGGGGGAATCCGAGAAATATGATGAGGCTTCGCAGGCACAGCCACCAAAAGACCCATTGGTAATAGACTTTGGAGCAGAGGGCTTTGAATTAACTTCTCTTACAGAGGGTGTAAATTTTGATTTGGATAATAATGGTTTTGCTGAGAAAACAGCGTGGATAGGAACGGATGATGGATTCCTTGCGTATGATCGTAATGGGAATGGGACGATAGATAATGGCGGAGAGTTGTTTGGGGACAGAGTGATTCTTGAAGATGACTCAATCTCTGAATCAGGTTTTGAGGCTCTTGCTGAGATGGATGGCAACCAGGATAAAATAATTAATGCGGATGATTCTGATTTTGGCAAACTTATGGTATGGACAGATGCAAATCATAATGGGATATCGGAAGCAGAAGAACTTAAGAGACTGTCCGAACATGGAATTGTGTCCATAAGTCTTGAGCATAGTGAAACAAGTTTTACAGACGTAGAGACTGGAACTCTTGTGGCGGAATGTGCGGATGTTATACTTACTGTTAATGGAGAATCAGCAACAACAGAGATAAGTGAATTCTGGTTTCCTGTTAATTCATCTGATACAACTCAGGGGGGAGGCGTAACGGTTGGCAATATTCCAGACATAAATCAGGCAATTATTTATGATGAAAGCGGTGAATTATTTGAATTATGCTATTTATTTGGTGAAACAGACAACATAGGTGAAAGACGTTACTATCTCAGACAGATTTTATATTTTATTGTGGGTGCAACTGATATATCGGCAGATAGTCGTGGCGGTAATATTGACGCACGTGATTTGAAGGTAATAGAGCAGTTCATGGGTCGCGAGTTTGCAGGTGTCGGCGGAAGTAATCCAAATGAGAGTGCCGCAAATATATTGAAGGAGATATACGGTAACATTGAAAATCAATATTACAATATCCTTAATCAGTACTGTGGTTTTGGTGGATATCTGAATACTGTATACGAGTACGAAGACGAAAATGGTAATATGGTACTGAATTTAAGTTTTTTAAATTACATGATGTTGGGGTCAAAAGCCCTATTGTAGTACCTTGAAAATTTTACACAAATCCCTCAGCTTCGCCTAAATATGGTATACTGTATATATCAATCTAAGGCGGTGGAATTTTATGGCATTCAGAATGAATTCGTATCAA
>JBGVJZ010000045.1:0-2935 GCA_045129695.1 Lachnospiraceae bacterium
GTGTACACAATTGTCGGGTTAAGTATCCCTATTGCAACAAGTCTCTTATATAAAAAATATATAATAAAAAATAATATCGGTGATATTAAAGTATGAAAAAAATGATGAGATTACTCTCGGTAGGATACGGTGGCAATAAAGATAACTTCAAGATTTAAAATAAGAAACAGGAGTGCCCTCGCATAACGTCAGGGCACTCCCGTTTTTTTAATCTTCTACCAATCTAAGTCCTGCAGAATCAGTTACAGGTAACGAAAATACGATGGATTTGGCTTTGCTATCGAGGCCGGCATCCTTCATGATTGCCTGCATAATGCTGTTCTTTTGCTCTGTCTTAGTAACAATAAAGAGTATTTCTTTTTCCGCTGCAATGGTTACGCCTAAGAATTTCTCGGCAGCAGCCTGACCGGTTCCTTTTGCATGGATTACTGTTCCGCCGTAAGCTCCGGCACCTCTGGCAGCATCCATAATTAACTCTGTATATCCCTGTTCAGCAACAACAACAATAAGTTCACGCTCTGTATTCTTCAATGTGGATTCCTCCTCTTTCTGATAATTTTCACTCTCGATAAGATAATTCAAAGCTTTCTTACCGCCAATACTGCTTATAGGTGTAATGAATGAAATTCCGCCACCCGGAGCATCGATTTTGAGCTTCTTTTCAAGCTGTTTTTTAATATCAATCCAGGAATTTTCTTCCACAACGGAAAAAGAAACTGCCTTCTCTCTGGACTCAAGTCCCAGATAATCCATTATCTCGTTAGCCGCTGTTCCAAATCCCAAAGTAAGGTGCATAACATTCATATTATTTTCTTTGAACAAATCGATATATCTGTTAACATCTTTTCTATCCACAATAGTGGTCATCAAATACAAATTTCCCATATTTACCTCAATTCTGAAAATTACAATTCGATAATATCCATATCGTCAGATGTAGCCAAAGTGTCTGCCACCGGAACGGTAATTTTGTGAAGCTTGCGCTCCTTGATTCTGAATATCAATCCCATTATCTGTATTGTAATAAGTGGTGTCATAGCAACCATGGCTACAATACCAAAAGCATCTGTAATTATATTTCCGCCCAAAGCTTCACAGGCTCCCATTGCAAAAGGTAACAAGAAGGTAGCTGTCATAGGACCTGACGCTACACCACCGGAGTCGAAGGCAATAGCTGTAAATATCTTAGGTACAAAAAATGTTAAAACAAGGGCTATTAAATATCCCGGTACCAGGAAGTACAGAATTGAAATTCCTGTAAGTACTCTAATCATGGCAAGCCCTACTGATAAGGAAACACCGATTGATAAACTGTTGCCCATTGCTTTGGCTGAAATTGCACCGGATGTCATTTCCTCAACCTGCTTGGTAAGTACGAATACAGCAGGCTCCGCCTTAACAATAAAGTAACCGATTATCATTCCAATCGGAACAATAATCCACGAAAATGAAAGTCCCGCAATTGTCTGCCCAAGGAAATTACCCGCCGGCATAAAGCCCACGTTCACGCCTGTCAGGAAGAGCACCAGTCCGATATATGTATATACAAGACCTACTACAATTTTAATGATACTTCTCTTATTAAGGTCCCTTAATATCAACTGGAAGAGGCCGAAGAAGAATACAATAGGCAAAATAGAAATTGCCATTTCCTTCATATATTCCGGTAATTCATGTAAAAATAATTTGCCCAAATCAACAGTATTATCTACTATAAGAATAGATTCCGATACATGCTCTGTTGAATCAGGTTTAAATAACATTCCTAAAATAAGTACCGCAAGAATTGGTCCGATGGAACACATTGATACCAGTCCGAAACTGTCGTCCTCCGCATGTCTGTCGCTTCGAATCGCGGAAATACCGATACCGAATGCCATAATGAAAGGAACGGTCATAGGACCTGTTGTTACACCGCCGGAATCAAATGCAACGGAAAGAAAATCCTGTGATACAAAAGGCGTTAATCCGAAAACAATTGCATAAAATGCAACTAACAGATATGACAATTGAATTTTAAAAAACATTCTCAATACTGCTAATACGAAGAATATTGCGACGCCAATTGCCACTGCAATAATCAATGTTAAATTAGGTATTGAAGGTACCTGTTGAGCCAATACCTGTAAATCCGGTTCGGAGATTGTAATGATAAATCCCATAATAAAGGTTATTAAAATTACTATAAAAATGTTCTTGGATTTGGTAATGACGGAACCGGTTCGTTCTCCGATTGGTGTCATGGACATCTCCACGCCCACATTAAAAAACAGCATTCCAACAATCAATAGAACTGCACCACACAAGAACGTCATTAAGATGCTTGGTGGAATCGGTGTTATGGTAAAACATAATATCAACACTATTGCAAGTATTGGTATTACGGCTTTTAATGTTTCTGATAATTTTTCTTTGAATTTTGACTGAATAGACAATTAGGCTAACCTCTTTCTGATTATATGTCCAACATTATAACATAAAAGAAAGCCCTTATAAAGGGCTCAGACTGTAGACAAACTAAGCCTTGAGAGCGCAACACTCGGGGCTTGATTTTTTCTACTCAAAACATCACAAAATTTAGTGTTTTCAATGGTTTTATGGTATAATTAATACATAAAAATCATTGAGGTGATATGCTTATGATGACATCAAATGCTGATAAAAAGAGGGAACAAATTCAAATGTTTTGCATGGATGATTTAGTTCCTGAAGATCATCTTCTTAGAATTATAGACAAGGCGATAGACTGGTCTTTCATATACGACCTTGTTGAAGATAAATATTCTGCTGATACCGGACGCCCAAGTATGGATCCGGTTACTCTTATTAAAATACCTTTTATACAATACTTATACGGAATTAAAAGTATGCGTCAGACAATCAAAGAAATCGAAGTTAATGTAGCTTATCGTTGGTTTCTTGGATTGGATTTAGG
>JBGVJZ010000046.1:0-15084 GCA_045129695.1 Lachnospiraceae bacterium
AGGCGCCATAGTGCTCTTGATTACAAGACACCACAACAGGTTGAAGATGAGGCTCTGGCAGCATAAGAAACATCTCTCCTTGCGATTAAGTAGGGAGAGAATAGTTCAACTTTTTGTGTCCAAAGTCTTGACATAGGTCCAGTGCATATACAGATATTGATGAAAACTCAGAATTGTTTAATTATGTTCAGGCATGCTATGAATGGGGTGTTTTATCAACCGGTACGGACAAATTCAAACCGGATGATATAGCAACGGTAGGATTCGTTGTATCATCTTCAGTTCTTGCTGCAGAATTAGATTACTCAAAATATGCTACAAGTGACGATGTAAAAGAAAGCATTATTAATTGTGCAGATAAAACAGGTTTGCTTGCAGGTATAACTTATGATGAAAAAGTATTAAGTCAGGGTATTGATATTGTCAGTGCAGCAGTTATTGCTGACACTGCAAAAGGATTATATTCAGCAGCTAATGGTGAAGAAAAATGTGAAATAGATTATGTAGATAATGTAGTAGATTTATCTACATTAGAGGAACCGGTGGAAGTTTCAGAAGAAGGCAAAATGGTAATGGATGAGATTTTTGCAGCTGATTTTGAACCGGGTGATGTTGTTATTCTACCTCCATCTGAGGAATATCCTACAGGTAGAGCTGTCAAGGTGGATTCTATTACGGTTAATCCTGATGGAACATATGATATTCAGACTGTTGAACCTGAATTCTATGAAGTGTTTGAAGAGCTCGATGTTGTAACTTCAGTTGAGGCACTTCCTGAGCATTTTACACCGGTTGAAGGTGTAACCGTAATTGAGGATTCAGAGACTGATACAATGGCTTCTGTTATGCCGGAAGCAAATTTCTCAACTCTTGAGAATAAAGGTGATACACCGGAGGCTGAACAGACCAAGAAGGCAGATTTTTCTGCTGGTAAAAAATTAAAGCTTGAAGTTGGTCTTGACAGTGATGGTAAATTAACATTTTCAAAAGAGCAGAGTATGTCAATAAATGATTTCGAAACAATCACTACCAAAATAGGTTTATCAAACAAGATAACTGAATTTGACGAAGGTTTTCTAAGTAATGTGCAAAAAGCAGGCGTAAAATCTTTTGGGAAAGTAAAAGGGGATGAGATTGATAAAATTCTTAAAGATTATGAAGAGGAAAACATTAATCAAGAAGAATTAAGGGAAAAGTTATCAGAACATGTTGGTACAACAGAAGGTGAGCGGCTGAATATTACAACTGTGAATGCTAAATATTCCACCGGATGGGAAATTAAAGGAACATTAGAAGTAGAAACAAATGTAGATGTAGTATGTAAGGTTAGTGCAGGATTTATTTATGTTTCACTAGATAGTTATGCTGTTGAAGTTGATACACTTGCAGCATTATCACTAACACTTGAGGGAAAACTTGAAGGCGATGTTACCATAGGTACATATAACATTCCAGTTGGTTCAACAGGTATATCTGTTAAACTTAGATTAGGTCTTTTTATTGAACTTAATGGTTCAATTACTTTGAAAGTTGATTTGGAATCAAACAATAAATTTGAATATGATGGAGATAAGACAAAAAAGACATGTACTAATGATATTGGTGCTGGTGTAGAAGCAAGTGTGGAAATACAGGCAGGTCCAATGTTTACCGTATCGATTGCTGCACTTGGATTTGATATTATGGACGTTCAGTTAAAAGCTGCTGTGTTAATTAAGGCAGAAGCAGGGTTGTTTCTAAGAAAAGAAATAACGCAAGAAGATAATAAATTTTTTATAAAACCTTACCTACAGTTGACATCATCTGTCAGTGGGTATGCACCTATAATAACGTTGGAAATTGGAACAGGTGACTGTTTGTTAGGAAAGCTTGGGTTGAGCAAAGAATGGGAGTTAGTAGGAGAAGAAGATGCTAAAGAAATTTTCAAAATTGATTTTGGAGATGGTGAAGAAGGATATAAGCATTATTTTGACACAATAACGATAATTATTACCGAGGAACCAACCACTGAGGAACCAACCACCGAAGAACCAACCACTGAAGAACCAACCACTACCGAAGATACCACTTTAGAAAATCCAACTAACGAGGATGAAACAGTATCCCGTGAAGATATTGGCAATAACGACACAGGTGTAATTTCTCTCACAACATTTGCAGAGGTGCTTTCAGTAGGAGATAAATATACTGTTGGTGTTGAATCTCTTCCACAGGGATATGTATTTACTGATCTTGTATGGAGTTCAGATAATACAGCTTGTGCAACTGTTAACAGCAATGGTGTAGTTACAGCTGTTAGTTCAGATTCAGCGGTTATTACTGTGTCTACGTCAGATGGTAAATATAAAGCAAGTGTTACAATTTTAGTAGAATAATTAAAGGATTTGTTGTTATGGAATTAAATATTAATGATATAAATGCAAAAGTTAATAATCTTAATATACAGGCGGATAACGTAAATAGCTTTAAAAGTACAGTTAATAGCTATAAAAGTTCTCTTAATACATATTGGTCTTCCTTAGAATCAGGATGTGTTGATAGGAAATTAACATCGTTATGTACTAAATTAAGCTCGATTAAGAGTGCAATTAATGGAGTTGCCAGAGATATTTCCATAGCCGCAAATGAAGTATTGGAGGAGAGGCGTGCTGCTGAAGAGGCAGCACGCATAGCCTCTGAAAAAGATAAGAAGGGAGAATATTATGAAGATTAATATGGTGTCTTTAAAAGAAGAAAATGATAAGCTACCGAATAATATTGCACAATTGCATAGTTATATTAACACTATTAATAATATTAAGAATGCACTTCCGTTAGAAGTGGCTAATAAAAAGGATATATATTATAGATTAAATGATATAATTAGAGATTTAGAAAAAATTGAAGATGATATATGGTTAATTAAGAGATTTGTCAGTGTATCAATAGATAGATATGAAAGATTAGAACAAGAGCTTTTGTTTGAAGCAAACAAAAGATTTAAATAAATGAGAGGATATATGGATATGGACATAGAATTAGTTGCAAATTTAATTGCAAAAGTCACATATGCGAAGGATGCACCATATGGTGTATTTGGTATTATATATTTATTAATCTGGTATTTGATTTCAGGATTGTCACTTTATATAAGCATAATGGAAATTAAAAAGTACAGTAAAGAAAATTGTTATTCGGTTATGGGAACAATTTCCCATATTGAATGCACATTGGCATATCATTCAAAATACGATTTAAACAAGCATGGTAGCAGAAAGATTATTGTTGACAGAGTTCCGGACCATAAAAGCTTGGTTCCTATGAATAAACCAGCAGCAGGAACCATTCATTACACGCCAGTATATACTTATACTTTTGAGGGAGAAGTTAAAAGTTATACGGAACGTTGTGACAAAAGATATGATGAGTTTAAAAGAAAAGAATATTATAAGGGTGTAGTTAAAGAATTAAGAATTACAAAAAAAGAAAAAGATGTACTCGTAGTTGGGTATGGAACAAACAATTTTTCTATGATAATATCAGTAGTTTTTATGATTCTCGGAATTGCACAAACTGTTGGTTTTGTCTTCTTATTAGTAAATGGTATTTGGACTTTTTTGTAGAATGAGGTGGCGAAATGAACGGAACTAAAATTTTAATGATAGTATTTATTAGCTTTGGCGGGATTTTGGCTTTGTTTGGTATTGGTACTTTTTTATCAGCAAATTCAGCTCAGAGATTTGAAGATAAATTTAATGAAAATGCCATAGAAGTGCAGGCATATGTAGATGAGGTTAAAAAGATTGTAGACAGGTTTGAGGGCGTAGATAATAATAGAACGAAAATCTATTATGAAACAAGGGTTTCATATACAGTTAATGGTAAGGAATATAATGATATAGAGATTTCAGATGTAAGGAGTGACAGATATTCAAATGATGTAGGTTCATATATAACAGTATACTGTCTTGAAGATAATCCAACATTGATTAAACATGAAAGAAGCCATGATGCTGCTGAATTAATATTAAAAGGACTGGGTATTGGATTAACCATCTGTGGAGTAACACTTGCAGGCGGAGTGATAATTCCTGTTAAAGTAGACGATTACCGCAAGAAAAAGGCAATAGAAAATATGAAAAATGGATATATGTAAGGGTTAAATTTTTGTAAAGAAAGGATGAAAATAATGGAAAAGAGTAATATTAAAGTAATTATAATTATTGTTTCAACTGTATTATTATGTGGAGCCATTGCAGGAACAGCCGCAATAATATCCAGTTGTAATAGAAAGAATACAGTTAATTCAACTGAAAACAGCAGTGTGGTAACAACTGAAAATAATAATACAAGTGAAAATTCATCAACTAAAGATCATGTCAAAGAAACAACAACTGCAAATAAGACAGAAGAGAATTCAGAAATGGATACAGAGGCTTCTCAGGCTTCAACAGAGGATGAGGAAACCACAGAAGCAACTGACGAGACTACCAAGGCACCGCAGCCAACCACGGTAGTCCCAACGGAAGCACCAACCAAGGCACCACAGCCTACTACGGTAGCTCCAACAGAAGCACCAACCACAGTATCCCCAACAGAACCACCAACACAAGAACCAACAACCGCATCTGTTATTCATGGTGAGAACGGAAGAATATTGGATACTATATATTTTCATTATACAGAAGAATCATCTTATGGAATATGGAAAGTACCCGAAACAAGGGAAGAGTTTATTGAAGTTGTAAAAGGTGGAGATATAAATGATTCTTGTATTGGTATGGGGGGGGGATTAGCTAAAGTAACAAAAGCTCAAAAAGATTTTTTTGGTATAGGATTTGTCTTAGGAGAAACAACTCTTGATGAAATTCGAGCATTTTATGGAGAACCTTATGCCATAGAATATTATAGCAGTAATACAGTGCTTTTTTACGAATATAAGGTTGAAGGATTAATAATGTATTTCGTATTTCAAAATGCAGATTCCTCATGGAAGAGTGTACATATACGTTTAGAAGAAGAGGTAGGAATAGAAGAAAGTGAAAACCTTAGAAGGGAGTAATTATGAACAAGAGAGGAATAATTAAAAAACTATCATTGTTATTGGTATTAACTTTATGTCTTACTTGCATACCAATAACACCAAGTAATATTAGTGCAGAAGAGGTAACTGAGCCTGTGGCTTGCCGGATTCTGTTACGGTAGAAGTTGTAGACAGGGAAGGTAATTTTGTACAGGGAGTTGTATTTAAGGTTGATGAAAATAATTTGTCTTATAATTATGGATATGATACAGAAACCTCTGAACCTAATAGTTATATATTAGATATCAGTAGCTATACAGAAGCTATTGAGATAACTGTATCCAAGGATGGAGAGGATTTTACTAAAAGCTTTACTTGCGATACCACAACTACTGATACTGTTATAGTGGATTTCTACGGAATGCCTGATACAATTAATGTTGTAGTTAAGGATTTTGATGGTGTATTTGTACAGGGCGTTACATTTAAAGTGGGGGAAACGTTACTTGTACCGGAATACGTTTATCCTGAAGAAACATCTGAAGAAGATAAGACTTCAGGTGCTGTAAAACCTACCCATTATGAACTTAATATTGATAATTACGAAGAAGCAATGGATATTCTTGTATTCCATGATGACGTGAATTTTCACAAAAAGTTTACGTGTAATGAGTATACTGTAACCGAAGAAGTAGATTTTTATGATAGTATTTTTACCATTCCGGAAGACGGAAGTGTAACAGAAGATGATAGTATTGACAATTCATATGATGTTAATGCGGATTATGATAGTGATAATACAACCATTGAATTGGACTTTAATACAAATGTTAAATTGGAAATTATTGATAACAATGATGAAAATTTCGTTGAAGTTAACGAGGAATCAGTTACAAGTGGCGTGATAGACTACACTACACCGGGAACAGTAGAAATTAAGGCAACCAAAGAGGAACCGACAGAAGGCTATGATTTTTACTCGAATGATGCAGCTGTGTTTAATATTACAATCAATAATCCTATTGCTTATGAATTATCAGAGAATGAGGATAGAGGCAATGTACAGCTTGATGCAAATAATGTATTAAGAATAAGTAAAAAATATGAGTGGTATAATATGTGGGGAGCAACGTTTACAGCAGATTTAACTTCAGAATATTCAGAATCTGTTACCTATGCAATAACCTCATATGGCGAAAACTTAGATGAAGATGATTTTTGGATTGATGAAGATAACGGTGAGGTAGGATATGACACTTCCGGAACTGTTACAATTACAGCCACTTGTGGAATTACCGGTTCAACAGCTTCTTATATTCTTAATATTGCTAATGGCGAGACATCTGTTAAGGGTGTACTTTCAGAAAATTTAACTAACTCAGATGCAGGGAATGTTGATAAAATTGAAGCTGATAATAATGAAATTACTGTAGCACTATTAGATTACCTAGATTGCAGTGATGAGGATAAAATTGTTCTTAGCGGATATACCAAGCTTGATGTGGACGATAATAATTTTGATGGAAGCCAGGTTACATATACATACACTTCATCTGATGATACTGTGGCATCAATTAACAGTGCAACAGGCGTAATAACAGTAAATGGTGCAGGAGCTACCAATATAACAGTATCTGCCACAATGGACAATTATATAATTTCATCCTTTGTATTTGAATTAAAGGTAGAATCAGCCACTCTTGATAGGATTTATGTTATTTATGAAGAAACTGTGACTACACAGATTTCAATTGATGAAGCTGACCTTTCAAGTGAAACAGAACTGGAGCTTCCTATAAGCTTTATAGCATATAATTCTAAAGATGAAGAAATAGAAGGTTTAACTTACACATTAAGCTGCAATGGTTTAACCTTTGATGGTTATACTATTACTAATCTTGAAGACCTTGAACGTAATAAGATTTATACTATTAAAGTTGTAACGGCAGGCAACACAGATTATAGTGGAGCTGATACAAGCTTTACATTTGTTCTTAATGGTGAAGAAATTGATAATTCAGCAATTATTAAGATTCAGTATAAGGAAGAGGAAGAATTATATAACCTTGTAACCGGTAAGGATGGAAGAAAATGGGCATATACAGGGGATATAGTTGTATCTGTTGTAGATGAGACCTTGTATACATTGTTTGATGGTATAGATTATGTTACATCATTGAACTTTGATATAAATGAACCACAGGATTCCGATAAACAGCATTTGTATGCTATAGTATCGGGAGAATACCATACTCTTCGAGAATACTTCGGTGTGGACTTTACAGCACCTGTTATATCCGGTCTTTACGGAGAAGATAATATTCTTCCAATTAATACTCCACATGGTATGTATGCAACAGATGATATAACCTTCACCGTTGAATTTAAGGATGAGGACGAACATCTTTATAGCGCTGCATTATATAATGGTACAGCTATTTACGGAGAAGAAGTTTCTATTGTAAAGAATGAAGCAGGCGACTGCACTGTAACCTTTACAATTACTGCTAATGACTTTATGAATGAAACCTGCGAATTTGCAGTATATGTATATGATGCAGCAGGAAGAAGTAATAGCATAGCACTTAATGAATTATTTAATATGAGTGCAGGTGTCAATGAGCTTACCTTTGACGGAGGAATACCTGATGCAGAGGTATCGACTGTTACTATGCCGGAAGGAACCGTTAAGTACCCTAATGGCGATGATACATATTATTCTAAGAATGTAGATATCAGTATCAAAGCCTATGACCTTAATGAGGATTATTCAGGTATTAAGGAAGTAGTTGTATTTGGTAATGGACAGGAATTAGAGCGAGTTCCGTATTCAGATAAGACATTAAGTGACATTATAGTAATTAACACTGGTGCGATAACTAAGAATACAGACGGCAAAGTGGAAATAAGTGTATATGTTGTGGATAATGCAGGTAAAAGCATTGAAAAAACCATTACAACCTTATACATTGATGAAATCAAACCTGAAGCAGAGTTTAATAACATTAGCACAACAGGTAATATTACTCCATCAGGAAATTATTATGATAGTGGTGTAACACTTAAGCTTAAGCTTTCAGATAACAGTTCATCAATTAAATCCATTAAGGCATTAATTGGTGACAAAGAGTATGCAGGCGTAATTAACGGAGATATTGCAACCTTTGCTATCTCCGATGGTGTCAGAGGAGATATGTCCTTTGTTATTACCGATAATGTTGATAATACAGGTAATATTAAGCTTAATGAGTTAAAGCAGGATGGGGAAAATGTATTTACCAATAACTTATTTGTTATTGATAAGCTTCCTGTGGATATAACACTTAAAGAGGACAGAAAGCCGGATTATAATAACAAATGGTATAACTCCAAGGTGGATATTTCTGTTAATATTGCAGATGAAGAAGTTTCAGCAGGTATTAAGGATATTGTAATCTATGTTAATGATGTAGAATATAAGAAGGAGTCATATCCGAATAATACTACCTATAAGAATAATTATACCGTATCAATTGATAATAACTGGATTAATTCAGTTATTAATAATGCAGGTTCATATACGGTTAAAGCTGTTGTTGCTGACAATGCAGGAAATGTGAACACAGATAATATGACTGTATATATTGATACAGTTGCACCTGTACTTGGTGAAATAACAGGCGTGGTTAAGGATAGTAATAATACAGGTGTTGTAACACTTACTGTTAAGCTTGATGAAAAACATTACAATGAAATAGGATTAAAGACTGTTCTTAAAATAAGTAGAGAATTGGATGGCGTTGTAACAAATACGGTTAATGACAGCTTTAAGGCTCTTAACAGTACAACTGAACAAAATTTTGTATTCAATGAGGATGGAACATATATAATAACTGTTGAATCTGTAGATGCTGCTGGTAATAAAGCAGTTAGTCAGAGTACAAGCTTTGTTTTGGATAACACAGCACCTTTTGTCAGTCTTGATGGAATTACAACAGATTCATATATACAGGATAGTGCAACCCTTGATGTTAATGTTATAGAATCAAATTTCAAGGACGAAGAGATTATAATCAGCATTATTAAAGAATTAAATGGTGTAACAGAAACTATTGGAGCAGAAGAATTTGATGCTACTGTAAAGGATGCTAACAAGCAGTATAGTTTTACAGAAGAAGGAAAATATACTGTTAAGGTTCATGCTATTGACGGTGCGGGTAATATTTCAGACACTTCATCAATTGTGTTTGTAGTTGATACAAACACTCCGGAGGTATCTGTTGATGGTGTTGATGATGGAATTAACTATACAGATGGCACGACTGCAAGTCTTGTTATTAAGGACAATTATTTTAACAACTATACATTAAAGCTTGTTAAAACAGGAAAGTACCTTAACAAAGCCACAGGAGAAATAGAGGTTATTACGGATAAGGACGTTACAGAAGAATACATTGGTGCACTTACATGCAATAACGTAGAGGCTGTTGGAACACTTAATATAGACAAGCTTCAGGAAAACGATGGTATATATGTACTTACTCTTACAGGCACAGATAAGTCAGGTAAGAGTATGACTGTAAGCAAGCGTTTTATTGTTAATGGTTTTGGTTCTATATATGTGTTTGATGACACACTTACAGATTTGAAAAATAGCTATGTAACAGAGATTACAGAGGATGTAACTATTACCGAGTATAATCCTAATATGCTGGATGAGGATTCTATTAAGCTTACAATATCCCGTGATGGCTCACCTATTGAAAATCCTGAATATTCAGTAAAGGCTGTACAGAGTAAGATATCCGGGGATTGGTATACATATGAATACATAATTGATAAGTCTAACTTTGATAAGGATGGTATGTATTCTGTATATGTATCTTCAAAGGACGAGGCAGGAAACTGGTCAGAGAGTATTACATACGACCTTTATGATGTGAAATTCACTGTAGATACTACTAAACCTGAGATTTCATCTATTACAGGTCTTGAGAAACGTACAATTAACGCTTCCGAGGTAGAAGTGTTCTATACATTATTCGATGCTGCATCCATTAAGAATGTAAAAATCTATGTAAATGGTGATTTGGTGGATGAAGTTACAGAGTTCCCTGATGGAAATACTTTCGAAGGTTCATTTATAATGACAGCTGGAACTAATCAGAAGGTTAGAATTGTAGTAGAAGATTTGGCAGGAAATATTACAGATACAGATAACAAGGATGATAAGGATTTGGGAGCATATCCTGAATTTGAGAACAATGTGGTTATTTCTACCAACTTTTTTGTAAGATGGTATTCTAATAAGGTATGGTTCTATGGTACTATAGGAGGTGCAGTAGTTCTTGTTGGAATATTGGCTACTGTAATTATTCTTAAGAAAAGAGGAAATGATTAATGGACGGATTATATTTTGATTACGACTATGTGGACACAACAGGCAATGCAGCCAGTGGAGCCAATGATATTTTATTGTATGTAATTATAGGTATTGTTGGTGTTATTGCAGTTGCAGGCTTAGTTTTCGGATTATTATCCTTTATAAAATATACTTCGTTACAGAGAATAGGTTTGAGTGGTCAAAATGCAGCCACCAATGAAGTTGGAGTTGTTTTTTGTAAAAAATGCGGCAATCAGTTTGCCGCATCCACACCAAGCTGTCCATTCTGTGGAGAAAAGAGATAGGTAAAGGTATATGAATAAGATTAATTTGGTTAACAAGAAAAAGGCAAAATATGCAAATATCAAGATAAAGTCATCTCAGATGATTAACATGAGAGAGGTGGAAGCTATCTCTCAGTGCAAGATATCCGGAGTAATACCGCCATGTGTTATTAAGGGTAAGTTTATACAATACAACGTATCTAATTATATTCAATTGGAAGCGTTTTTAAAAGTAGTAATTTCCCGGAAGACCTTTGTTAGTATTATCACTCAGATTTTTGATATTATTGCATCTACTCAAAGCATTATGTTAAATCCAAGTTATTTTATATATGATAAGAAATATGTTTTCGTTGAACCTAATCTTAAGAAAGTATTTTTATTATATGTTCCGATAATTAATTATGAATATAGTAATAATGTTAAAGCTTTTTATCAGTCATTAGCATTTGATACTGTTTTTAATCAAACGGAAGATTGTACATATGTCAGAGAATATATTAACTACTTTAATTCACATATTAATTTTTCTGTATATGAATTTGAAACTTTTATAAAGAAATATCATGATAAAGAAGCATCTGTTAATACTGACCGTAAGTCATCTGAACTTCTTTCAAGCAAACTAGGCTCCGGTAAATTGGCTAATGGTGTGAGACGAAGTATGCCTATTGAATATATTAGAGCGAGTGAAGTTAATAGAAGTGGCTTGACAGGTACTACAGTGTTAGGGGCAGAGGAGTGCGGAACAACAATTCTATCTGCTAATGTACTTAATAAAAAGAATTATCCATATCTTATTCGCGTAAAAACGGGGGAACGAATTGATATTAACAAAGACGAATTCCGTATTGGCAAAAGTCGTACTGATAATGATTACAGTATTTCTGACAATGGTGCAATAAGCAGAAAGCATTTAAAAATAATAATTGATAATGATAATTATTATGCTTTGGATGATTCGTCTACTAATGGAACATATATTGATGATGTAAGAATAAAAGCGGGCGAGGCAACACAGATAAAGCCGGGTCAATTGTTACGTTTGGCAGATGAAGAACTGAATTTTGAAATATAATGGAGGTTGTACTGTGAAATATATATCAGGTATAGCTACAGATATTGGAATAAAAAAAAGTACTAACCAGGACAGTGTAATATTAAGAATCGGAAAAACTGTTAATGAAGATGTTGCATTAATAGTTCTTTGTGATGGAATGGGAGGATTGTCCAAAGGTGAACTTGCAAGTGCTGAAGTTGTTAGAGCTTTTACAAATTGGTTTGACGAGAAGTTGGCAGATGCATTACAGAGTCAAACCGGCTTTGATAAAATCATAGAAGAGTGGAAAGAAATTCTATATTATCAAAATGAAAAGCTGTACAACTATGGCAAGGATAATGGAGTTAATTTAGGTACTACGATTTCAGCTGTACTTATGGTTAATAATGCTTATGCCATTGTTAACGTTGGTGATTCACGAGTATATAGATTAACAGGTAAATTAGAACAGATTACAGAGGATCAGTCACTTGTTGCAAGAGAAGTAAAGCTTGGCAGATTAACGCCCGAAGAAGCAAGTGTGGACCCTAGACGTAATGTTCTTTTGCAGTGTGTTGGAGCTACAGCAGATTTGGAGATTAATTCATATACCGGGGAGCTTAAGATTGGTGAAGCAATGCTTTTGTGCTCTGATGGATTCAGACATATGATAACGCCGGAAGAAATATATAATGAAATCAGTCCTGAGAAAGTACTTAATGATATTGTGGCAACTTCCAAGCTTGAGACGTTGATTAAAGTGAATAAGGAACGTCAGGAGACTGATAATATTACTGCGGTATATATAAAGTTAGGTGAGTAAATGGCACGAGTAGGAACAATAATTGATAATAAGTATGAAATACTTAAGGAAGTTGGTCGAGGCGGTATGTCCGTTGTATATCTTGCAATGGATAGAAGACTTAATAAACAATGGGCTGTTAAAGAGATTACCAAAATAGCCAATGATAAAAATAATGAAGTAGTAGTACAAAGTCTGTTAATCGAAGCTAATATGATGAAAAAACTTGATCATCCATCGTTACCAAGAATTGTTGATATCATTGATAACGGGCGAACTATCTATGTCATTATGGATTATATAGAAGGAGAATCACTTGATAAAATCCTTAAAAACGGTGGAGCCCAGCCTCAGGAATTAGTTATTGAGTGGGCAAAACAGTTATGTAATGTTTTGAGATATCTTCATTCGCAGAATCCGCCAATAATATACAGGGATATGAAACCTGCTAATGTTATGCTTAAACCTGAAGGAACTCTTAAGGTTATTGATTTTGGTATTGCGAGAGAGTATAAGGAGCATAATATTGAAGATACTGTAAGTCTTGGAACCAAGGGATATGCTGCACCGGAACAGTTTGGCGGAAAGGGTCAGACAGATGCCAGAACGGATATTTATTGTCTTGGTGTTACACTATATCATTTAATTACAGGACAGAATCCATGTGAGCCACCTTATGAGTTGTATCCGATTCGTCAATGGAATCCTACATTGTCATCAGGTTTAGAATACATTATTCAGAAATGCACTCAGCTTAATCCAATGGACAGATATCAGAATTGTGATGAGCTTATGTATGCATTGGAGCATTATAGTGAAATTGATGATATATATAAGAATAAACAGAAGAAAAGGATTGTTGCTTTTACTGTAGTTCTTGGTTTGTCTATAATAATGCTTATAGCAGGTTTTCTTTTTGACCACTTGTTTACATTACAGAAGGATGAAAACTACGAGATTAAAGTTAATATTAGTGACTCTACAGGCTATGAACAGAAAGTGGACAGTTACATAGAAGCAATTGATTTATATCCCGAGCGATATGAGGCATACATTAAATTGCTTGAAGCATACTCTAATAATAACAAATTTGGTAATGAAGAAAGCCAACAATTTATGAATTATTACAATGATTCTTTTTCAGGTAATAAATTGTCAGAAATGAATACATCAGACGAAGGCTTTGCGGAATTAAATTATAAAGCAGGAATTACATATTTTTATCTGTATAATGAGAATGATACAAACGTAACATTAAAGGATAAAGCACTAAAAGCATATTCATTTTTTCAAAATGTAGTTTCGTATAGTAATAATGAATATATTAATTATAGTATTTGTGAAAGCTATTTTATTGTCTGTGATTTTTATAAAAATTATGTGTCTAATGCTACCAATACAAAGGAGCCTTCATATGAAATATACTATGAACTTCTAAATTCATTAGACAAGTGTATAACCAATTTGGATGAATACGACTATGACGATTTGCCTTATATTAAGTTAACCGTTTATGAAGCAGTTTGTGATTTGTTAAATGAGCAACGGAAAGGCTTTGCGGTTACAGGTATAAGTCAGGATATGGTATTGGGATTAATGGAAAATATTTTTGAAGAAACCGAAGATTTGGCAGTTACACAGGAAAAATCCATTAATAAGCAGAATAGTATTCTCTCAAAAGAGGAAGAGTATATAAGAAATATTACTATTACATATGAAAATACGGAAGAGAGGTAATGATAATTGAATAATATTTATCAAATAATTTCAATAATTGCCTTTGTTCTGGCAGGCTTGTTATTCATTGTAGCTATTATTTTGTTCTTTGCATTGAATGTAAAAAAGGCAATAGATATTCTTTCCGGACATGCAGAAAAGAAATCTATTATGCAGATGCAGAATGTTGCAGCGACCAATGAGAAAAATGCAGTATACTCTTTTAAAGGTCAGGATTTAAAACAGACTAATAAATTATCACAACCGGAACAGAATGTTGAAGAAGATGATTCGACTATGATTTTGGAAAATGATGACGGAGCGACTGTTTTATTGGATGAAAGTGAACAGGCTACGGTTGTGCTTAGTGATAATACAGAGACTGAAATTTTGCATAATGCAAATAGCTATATCAGAATTGTTAAAGAGGTATTGTATATTCATACAAAGGAAGTTCTATAAAACACAGAAAATAAGCGGGTATCCCATTAGAAAAAATTCTAGGATAATCAAACTTTTTGATGGTTTGGTTTGATGGGCTGATTTGATGGTCTACGATGATGGGCTGGTGTTTAGAGCGCCAGCCCTTTTAAAATGGGATTAAAAAGGAATATCAATCCCAGCTTCTTTAAGCAGATTTTCTAGTAGGTGAATCCTGTTAGTGAGGTACTGTATTTCTATCCAGTTTTCATGACAGAGGGCATCAGCTTCCTTAAGTTCTTGTTTTGTAAGTTCGAAATCTAGGGAAACGCTGATTAATTCAAGCATTTTCAGTTAATATATGATAAAATGTAAGTATCAAACAAAAGGTGGTATACCTATGAATCAAATGACACTTACAGATATGGAATATTCCAATCGCAAAAAGAAAACCAAACG